>JBHHZD010000014.1:0-56518 GCA_046757885.1 Gemmatimonadota bacterium | reverse complement strand
GGAACGCTGATGGTATCCCTCGTGATCTGCGCGATCGCCACGATCGGCGCCGCCCCCGTGCAGGACCGGATGGCCCCGGACCCCAGCGGGGGTCGCTCCGGGTGCGAGGCGCTCGAGTAGATCGTACCCAGCAGGAGATAATCCGCTCCGCCGTCCATCGCCACTCGCGCCTCCGCCTCCGAGTGCACGGAGGCCCCGAGACGCACGTCGGGCGGGAGGATGGACCGGGCGGCCGCGAGCGGCAGCGCTCCGGCCCCGAGCTGGACCGCGTCCGCGCCGGCCGCGAGCGCCACGTCCAGTCGCTCGTTCAGGACGCACCAGCCTCCCGTGGCCCGGGCGCCCGCGCTCAGGGCATCGGCGAGCTCCAGCATGCGAACCGCCGATGTCTCCCGCAGTCGCAGGTGAAGCGCGAGATCGGCGCCGCACGCCGCCTGCATCCGGGCCGCGGTCTTCTCGAAACCCGGCGCGCGCGCGACCCGGTCCGGGACGACCGCGTGCAGGACGGGAACCCTCACACGAAACGCCGGCCCACGCGGACGCCGCGGCCGCGGATCCACTCCGCCGCGCCCATGCGGCGCTTGCCGGCGGGCTTCGCCTCGCCGATCCACAGGATCCCATCCACCGTGCGGACCCCGAGGCCGTCCGCCTCGCTCGCGTGGGTCACGGTGCCCGGAGCCGCGTCCGCCGCGGAACCGGGGGCCTCACCGCCGGCCAGCTCGGCGCGGGCCGCGAACAGCTGCACCGGCGAGCCGTCGAGCTCGCTCCAGGCCGCGGGGCGCGGATCACACCCCCGGATGCGGCGCTCGATCTCGATCCCCGCCCGCGTCCAGTCCACGCGGGCCGACGCCCGGTCCAGGCGCGGCGCGTAGGTCGCGGCCGCGTGGTCCTGCTCCCGGGGCTCGAGCGTCCCCGCCTCGAGCTGCGCCAGGGCCTCGACGAGAGCCGCGGCGCCCAGCTCGGCCAGCATCCCGGACAGCTCTCCCGCCGTGGCCGCGGGGGGGATGTCCAGGGAGGCCCGGTAGAGGATCGGCCCCGCGTCCAGCGCCTCCACCATCCGCATGATCGTCACGCCGGTTCGCTCGTATCCCCGCATGATGGCCCAGTTGATGGGCGCGGCTCCCCGCAGCTCTGGAAGAAGCGAGGCGTGCACGTTGACCGAGCCGTGGGGCGGGACATCGAGGATCTCGGCCGGAAGCAGGGCGCCATAGGCGGCGACGACCGAGACGTGCGGAGAGAGCGCCCGAATCGACCCCGCGAACGCGGGATCGCGCGGCGTCTCGGGCTGGAGGACCGGGATTCCTTCCGCGCCCGCGGCCTGCTTGACGGCCGACGCCTGCAGCTCGCGGCCCCGCCCCGCCGGCCGGTCCGGACGCGTAACGGCGGCGACCACCGCGTGCCCCTCCTCTCCGAGGGCTCTCAGGGAGGGGAGCGCGAAGTCGGGGGTGCCCCAGAACAGGACGCGCACGGGAGCCGGGCGCGCTAGAGCGCGGAGATCGGGCGGCGGTCGGCCTCGTCCATCTTCGACCACTTCTTGACCAGCATGCGACGCTTGAGCGGGCTGAGACGGTCGATGAACAGGACCCCGTCCAGGTGGTCGTTCTCGTGCTGGAGACACCGCGCGAGCAGCCCCTCCGCCTCGATCCGGACCTCCGTTCCGTCCCGGTCCAGGCCCTCGATCGTGATCCGGGCGCTTCGCTCGACCAGCTCCGACAGGCCCGGGATGCTCAGGCAGCCCTCGCTCTCCTTCACGGTGCCCGTGGCGGACGTGATCCGCGGGTTGATGAGGACTCCGGAGGCGGGCTCGGGGTCCGCCACGTCGTACACGAACACGCGCAGCGGCACGCCGATCTGCGGGGCCGCGAGGCCCACGCCCTCCGCCGCGATCATCGTGTCGCGAAGGTCGTCCGCCAGTGCCCGCACCTCCGGGGTCACCGCCTCGACGGGCGCGCAGGTCTCTCGCAGGACCGGGTCGCCGAGGAGGCGGATCTCCCGCACGCTCACCCTTCCGACCCGCCCCGGCTCGCGGTGAGCTTCCGGCCGACCTTGTCCCGCTCGATGTCCAGGCGCGTGTCCGAGGCCGTCCGGATCGTGATCCGATCGTCGGAGATGTGGATGATCTTTCCGATGATCCCGCCCACCGTGGTGATCTCGTCCCCCTTCGTGAGCGCCTTCACCATCGCGTCGTGGGCCTTCTGCTGCTGGCGCTGCGGCCGGATGAGCAGGAAGTAGAAGATCGCGATGATGCCACCGAACATGAGCAGCGTCGCGAGCGGGTTGCCCCCCTCGGCGCCGCCCGGGGCGAACAGCAGCTGAATCAGCAAGTGATGGCTCCGATCCTCAAGTGGGTGGATGGGGTCACGCCTCCGGACCGGCCCGGTACGTCCCGAGCCAATCCGAGGCCCAGCTCTCGAACTCTCTCCGTAGGATCGCCGCCCGGGCGTCCGCGGTCAATTTGTGCAGAAACGCGACGTTGTGGATCGACAGGAGCCGCAGGCCGAGAAGCTCGTCGCATACGAACAGGTGGCGCACGTAGGCCCGTGTGTAGCGGCGGCAGCACTCGCACGAGCAGGACGGATCCAGGGGCGCGAAGTCCTTCGCGAACCGCGCGACTTTCACGTTCACCTGTCCGCGCGACGTGAACGCCGTCCCGTTGCGGCCGTTTCGCGTCGGCGCCACGCAGTCGAACATGTCCACGCCCCGCCGCACGGCTTCCAGGAGGTCCTCCGGGTATCCGACCCCCATCAGGTACCGCGGAAGGCCCGGCGGCATCAGGGGCTCGCAGGCGTCCAGGATGCGAAGCGTCGTCTCCTTCGTCTCCCCGACCGAGAGGCCGCCGATCGCGAGCCCGGGCCACGGCCCCAGCGCGAGCGTGCGCTCGATGGATTCCCGACGGAGATCTTCGTGCGCCGCGCCCTGGAAGACGGGGAACAGGAGGCCCGCCCGCGGCGTCTCGTCCGGCGCGGCCGAGTCCTGCCGCTCGACGAGCTCGGCGTGCCGGCGGCGGCAGCGCTCGAGCCACCGGAGCGTGCGCTCCATCGCCTGGCGGGCGCGCAAAAGGTCCGCCTCCCCCGGAGGGCACTCGTCCAGCGCCATCATGATGTCGGAGCCGAGCACGGCCTGAATGTCCACCACCTTCTCCGGCGTGAGCTCGTGTCGCGCGCCGTCGATGTGGCTCTGAAACGTGACGCCCCGGTCCTCGACCCGGTTGATGCGGGCGAGCGAGAAGATCTGGAAGCCCCCGGAGTCCGTGAGCGTCGGCCCCGGCCAGCTCATGAACCGCCGCAGGCCCCCTGCCAGGCGGAGTACCTCGAGCCCGGGCCGCAGGTAGAGGTGGTAGGTGTTGCCCAGGATGATGCGGGCGCCGGCCGCCCGGAGGTCCTCGGGCGTGAGCAGTTTCACGGTCCCCTGGGTGCCCACCGGCATGAAGCAGGGCGTGGGCACGTCCCCGTTCTCGAGGGCCAGCGTGCCGGCGCGCGCCCGTCCGTCGGTGCCCTCGATCGCGAACGGGCTCACGTGACCAGCATCGCGTCGCCGTAGGAATAGAACCGGTAGCGCTCGCGGATCGCGTGCGCGTACGCCGCCATGACCCGCTCGTGTCCGGCGAAGGCGGAGACGAGCATGAGCAGGCTGGAGCGGGGGAGGTGGAAGTTCGTGAGCAGGCCATCCACGCCCCGGAACGCGAACGGGGGATGGATGAACAGGTCCGTGCTCCCCTCCGCCGCCTCGAACTCGCCGTCGGGTCCGACGATGGTCTCGAGCGTGCGGGCCGTGGTCGTGCCCACGGCCCACACGCGCCCTCCCACGGCCCTCGCCTCGTTCAGGCGGGCGGCGGCGGCCGCGGTCACGCGGAACGGCTCGGCGTGGAGCTCGTGCCCCTCTGGACGCTCAGCGTCCACGGGCCGGAACGTGCCGATCCCCACGTGCAGAGTCAGCCGGACGATACCGACCCCCCGGGCCTCGATCCGCGCCAGCAGGGCCGGGGTGAAGTGCAGGCCCGCCGTCGGGGCCGCGACGCTGCCCTCGTGCTCCGCGTACACGGTCTGGTAGCGGATCCGGTCCGCGCGGTCGCCGGGTCTGCGGATGTAGGGCGGCAGGGGCATCGCGCCGTGGCGCTCGATGAGCGCCCGCGGATCGCCCTCGCCCACGATGCGGACGACGCGACCGCCGCCGGGAGCGGAATCCTCGATGACGACGGACAGGTCCGACGAGATCTCGACCACGCGCCCAGGCTTCAGCTTCCCGCCCGGCCGCACGAGCGCCTCCCAGCGGCTCTCGTCGGTTCCGGCGGCGGGGCGGAGGAGCAGGATCTCCGCGGGCGCCCCGGTCGGCTTTCGTCCGACCAGGCGGGCCGGGAACACGCGCGAGTCGTTCACGGCCAGCACGTCGCCCGCCCGAAGCGCCCGCACGAGATCGGGGAAGCGCCGGTCCTCGATCCGCCCCGTGGCGCGATCGAGCACGAGCAGCCGGCTCGCGTCGCGCCGGTCGGCCGGCCGCTGCGCGATCAGGGACTCGGGCAGCTCGTAGTCGAAGTCGGCCGTCCGGAGCCGTCCGCCCGCAGCGGGTGCGGCGCTACGCGTCATCCTCGAACAGGGCGCCCTGCGGAGCCGTCTCCGGCGCCGCGTAACCGAACCGCCGGTACGCCTTCGGCGTCGCGATCCGGCCGCGCGCGGAGCGCTGCAGATAGCCGTTCTGGATGAGGTACGGCTCGTACACCTCCTCGAGCGTCGTCGCGTCCTCCCCCACGGCGACGGCGAGGGAATTGAGCCCGACGGGCCCACCTCCGAAGCTCTCGATGATCGCCTCGAGCACCCGCGCATCCATGTGGTCGAGCCCGTACTCGTCCACGTTCAGCATCGCGAGCGCCGCGACGGCCGTCTCCCCGTCGATCCTCCCGTCGGCCCGGACCTCCGCGTAGTCCCGCACGCGCCGCAGGAGCCGGTTCGCGATCCGGGGCGTGCCGCGGGAGCGGCGGGCGATCTCGTCCGCCCCCTCGTCCGTGATGGCGATGCCGAGGATGCCGGCGGAGCGGCGCACGATCTGCCCCAGGTCCTCGGAGGGGTAGTAGTTCAGACGCTCGATGACCCCGAACCGGGCCCGCAAGGGGGGCGTGAGCAGCCCGAAGCGGGTCGTGGCCCCGACGAGCGTGAACGGCTCGAGCTTCATCGAGACCGTCTGGGCTCGCGCCCCCTCGCTGAGCCGGATCTCGATCCGGAAGTCCTCCAGGGCCGGATACAGGTACTCTTCGATGACGGGCCGCAGGCGGTGGATCTCGTCGATGAACAGGAGGTCGCGCGGGCCGAGGTTCGTGAGGAGGCCGGCGAGATCCCCCGGCTTCTCGAGGACCGGTCCCGAGGTGATCCTGATGTCCACGCCGAGCTCGTGCGCCATGAGGCGGCCCAGGGTCGTCTTCCCCAGGCCCGGCGGTCCGTAGAACAGCGTGTGATCCAGGGCCTCTTCCCGGCCGATCGCCGCCCGGATGTAGACGTCCAGACCTTCCTTGACCTTCTCCTGGCCGACGAAGTCGTCCAGTCGCTCCGGCCGCAGCGACTGCTCGAGCGTCGATTCGCCGCTCAGCGGCTCCGGGGTCGTGATCTCGAGTCGATCGGCCATGAGCCCGACGATCCCGCGTTACAGGTGGCGGAGCGCGGCGCGCACGATCTCGCCGGCGCCCGCCTCGCGGCCGCCCAGGTCCCGTCGGGCCGCGGACAGGGCGCTCTCGCTCTCGACCAGAGAATAGCCCAGGGCGCGCAGGGCCTCCAGCGCCGCGAGGTCGTCGGCCGGCTCCAGGCCTTCCTCCCCCTCCGCCGCGGGCAGGTCGTCGAGCTTGTCCGCGAGCTCCAGAGCCAGCCGCTCCGCGGTCTTTCGGCCTACGCCGCTCACGAGCTGCAGGACGGAGTGATCCCGGGCCAGGATCGCCTGCACGATGCGTCGGGTGGAGAGCGTCCCCAGGATCGCGAGGGCCAGCCGGGGACCGATGCCGGAGGCGCTCTGGAGCCGCAGGAACAGCTCCCGATCCGCGCGGCCGGGGAATCCGAACAGCTCCAGAGCATCGTCCCGGGCGACGAGGGCCGTGTGAAGGTCCACGGCCTCGCCCGCCGCGGGGAGCCGGTCGAGCAGGCTGGCCGGCACGAGGACCTCGTAGCCGATCCCGGCGTCCGTCATCACGTGGACCCGGTCGCCCTCCCGGCTCAGGAGCCGGCCCCGCACGCGGCAGATCACGCGGTCCCGCTCCGAAGCGCCGGGCGGCTGACGTGGAGGTGGCAGAGGGCGGCCGCGCAGCCGTCGGCGGCGTCCGCCGGACGCGGGGGCTCGGCGAGGTGGAGGAGCTTCTGCACCATGTAGCCCACCTGCTCCTTCGTGGCGCGGCCCGTCCCGACGACCGCCTTCTTGATCTCGGCCGGGGGATACTCGGCCACCTCCAGGCCGCGGAGCGATCCGGCCAGAAGGACGGCGCCTCGCGCGTGCGCGAGAACGACCGCGCTCCGGACGTTCTCGCCGTGGAACACGCCCTCCACGGCGAGACAGTCGGGCTCGAGGCGGTCGATGACGCCCAGGAGCTCCTCGTGGATGCGACGGAGCCGCTCGGCGAGCGCGTCGGGGCGGGCGGGGCGGATGACGCCGCACTCGACGAGGCGGCAGGTGCCGCCCTCCCGCTCGACCACGCCGTACCCCGTGGCGGCCGCGCCCGGATCGACGCCGAGGACCCTCACCGCGAGGGGCCCCACGGGCGGACCCGTCCCGGTTCGGTCACGCCTCAGGAGGACTCGAGGGCCGCGAGGGCTTCGTCGTCCACCTCGAAGTTCGAGTAGAGCTTGAGCACGTCGTCGTGATCTTCGAGCTCCTCGATGAGCTTGAGCAGCCGCTCCGCCTCCCTTCCCTCCACCCGGACCCCGCTCGTGGGGATCATCGCGAGCTCCGCCTCGGTCGGCTCGATGCCGGCCTCGCGGACCGCCTCGAGGACGGCGTGGAAGTCCGCGGCCTCCGCCGTGAGCACGAAGAACCCGTCCTCGGCGCGCATGTCCTCGGCCCCCGCCTGGAGCGCCATCTCCATCGCGGCGTCCTCCGTGAGCCGGGAGGCATCCAGATAGACCCGTCCCTTGCGCTCGAACATCCAGGCGACGGACCCGGCCTGGCCCAGGTTTCCGCCCGCCCTCTCGAGCCGGTGGCGGATCTCCGCGACGGTGCGCTTCAGGTTGTCCGTCACGCACTCCAGGTAGATCGCGGCGCCTCCCGGCCCGAAGCCCTCGTACACGGCCTCCTCGAACACGAGGCCCGGAAGGTCTCCCGTGCCGCGCCGGATCGCCCGCTCGATGTTGTCGGCGGGCATGTTCTCGGCCTTGGCCGTCGCGATGGCCGTACGGAGCCGGGGGTTGAAGGAAGGGTCTCCGCCGCCCTGCCGCGCGGCCACCGCGATCTCCCGCCCCAGCTTCCCGAACAGGCGTCCGCGCGCCTTGTCGTTCACCGCCTTCTGGCGCTTGATCTGCGCCCACTTGCTGTGTCCGGCCATTCTACCTCCGGCGTTCCGCGAGCCGGCGACTCAGCCGGCGCGCCGTTCCTCGGCTTCCTGAATGACCTTGCGCGTGACGTCCGGCGGAGCGGGCTCGTAGCCCGTGAACGTCCGGTGATGCTCGCCCTTGCCGTGCGTGAGCGAGCGCAACGTCGTCGAGTACTTGTAGAGCTCCGCAAGCGGGACGCGGGCGCGGACCGTCTGCCGGTGACCGTCCGCGTCCACGCCCATGATCCGTCCCCGGCGCTGGTTCAG
This sequence comes from Gemmatimonadota bacterium, assembly GCA_046757885.1. Lineage (GTDB taxonomy): Bacteria > Gemmatimonadota > Gemmatimonadetes > Palauibacterales > Palauibacteraceae > JBHHZD01. The sequence goes on along the minus strand of JBHHZD010000014.1, from coordinate 48,756 downwards.
GTCGCCGATCACGTCGCCCGTGAACTCCTCCGGCGTGCGCACCGTCACATCCATGATCGGCTCGAGAAGCGTGAGGCCCGCCTCGCGCGCGACCTTCTGGAACGCGAGCGAACCGGCCACCTTGAACGCCTGCTCCGAGCTGTCCACGGAGTGGTGGGAGCCGTCATAGCACTCGGCCGAGAAGTCCACGACCGGGTAGCCCGCGAGCACGCCCCGTCGGGCCGCTTCCTGGATGCCCTTGTCCACGGCCGGGATGAACTTCCCGGGGATGACGCCGCCCACGATCGAGTTCTTGAACTCGTAGTCGCTCCCCCGCGGCAGGGGGCTGAGCCGCAGCCAGCAGTCGCCGTACTGACCCCGGCCGCCCGACTGCTTCTTGTACCGCCCCTGGCCCTGCGCCGTACGGGTGATCGTCTCGCGGTACGGGATCCGGGGCGGCTCCGTCACCACGTTCACGCCGTACTTCCGCTTCAGGCGCTCCAGGTTCACGGTGAGGTGAAGCTCTCCGAGGCCCCGCGCCACGGTCTGCCCGATCTCGCCGTCGTACGCGGCGCGAAACGCGGGATCCTCGTCCTGGAGCCGGGCGAGGCCCGTCCCGAGCTTGTCCTCCTCGCCCCGCGAGGCGGGACGTATGGCGATCGAGATGTCCGGGACGGGCCACTCGATGCCCGGGAGCTTCAGGGGCCGGCCGCCGTCGGAGAGCGTATCACCCGTGTGCGTGTCGCGGAGCTTCGTGACGACCCCGACGTCTCCAGCGTGCAGGCGGGCGACTTCCTGGCGGTGCGCGCCGTTCGGGATCGCGAGGTGGGAGATCCGCTCGGGATTCCCGCGCGATGCGTTCAGGACCGTGCCCCCGTTCGCCACCGTGCCGCTGAACACCCGGAAGTAGCTGAGCTCGCCGATGCGCGGCTCCTGGGTCGTCTTGAAGACCATCGCCGTGAGCGCGGAGCCGTCGTCCGCCTCGATCTCGACCGGCTCTCCCCGGGCGTCCTCGGCCAGGGTGGATCCGGCCTCCGCCGGTGAGGGCATGAGCTCGACGAGCTTGTTCAGCACGGCCCGAACGCCCCGCGCGTTCCCTCCGGATCCGCAGAAGACGGGGAACAGCTCGCCCCGGCGCATCGCGCCGGCCAGCGCCTCCAGCGTCCTCCCCCGATCCAGCTCCTCTCCTTCCAGGTACGCCTCGAGGAGCGCGTCGTCGGACGCGGCGATCGTCTCCACGAGCTGCTCGCGGTACCGCTCGACCGTCGGAACGAGCTCCTCCGGGATGTCGGTCTCCTCGTACTCCCCGCAATCCGACGACGGCTTGTAGAGGTGGGCCTTCTGGGAGAACAGGTTCACGATCCCCCGAAACCCGTCGCCCGAGCCGATCGGGACCTCGACCGGGATCGCCTCCGACGAGAGGTTGTCGCGGATCTCGGCGTACGTCTTGTCGAAGGAGGCGTTCTCGCGATCCATCATGGAGACGAAGAGGATCCGCGGCAGGCCCCGCTCCGCCGCGGCGGCCCAGACGCGCTCCGTCCCGGCTTCCACGCCGGAGGCCGCGTTCACGACGACGAGGCCGCCGTCGGCCACCCGCACACCCGCGAGCACCTCGCCGTAGAAGTCCATGTAGCCGGGAGTGTCGATGAGGTTGAGCTTCTTCCCCATCCAGCGGAGGTGGGCGACCGCGAGGTTGATGGAGATCCCGTGCTCGATCTCCTCCGGCGTGAAGTCCGTCAGCGCGTTGCCCGCTTCGACCGAGCCCCGCCGGGTCGAGGACCCGGCGATGTGGCACATCGCGTCCGCGAGCGTCGTCTTTCCGGCGTCGCCGTGGCCGAGCAGGACGATGTTGCGAATGTCGGGGCTGAGGGTCTCTGTCGCCATCGCGCCCATGGCACGGCACCTCCTGTCTGGAAGTCACGCCCGAGGATGGACTGCACATTCTAGAGGCGGGACCGAGGCGGGGAAAGTCCCGCAGGAGGCCCTGCCGAAGAGCGGATCAGGTCGCTCCCCGGTAGCGGCGGCTCATCTCGTCCAGGAACGTCCGCTCCTCGTCCGACAGCGCCTCGATGCCCTCCGCGCGGATCTTGTCGAGGATGCGATCCACCTCGTCCAGCGAGTCCCGATCCACGGGCCGGCGCCGGGTCCCGCCGCCGAACCGGGAGGGGCTCCCGCGCCGGGCCCCCACGGGTCGCACGACCTCGACGCGCCGGCGCCGTCGCCAGGGCACGCGCCCGACGAGCGCGGCGGCCCGATCGCCCCAGCGCAGGTACAGGAAGCCGGCCAGCAGACCCCCGAGATGTGTCCAGTGGGCCACGTTGCCCCCGCTTCCCCGCGCCATCTCCAGGAACGAGAGGAGGCCGAGGATCGTCACGAACCACTTCGCGCGGATCGGCAAGATCCCCCAGATGTAGATCGGGACGTTCGGCCACTTCAGGGCGAAGGCGAGCAGGAGGCCGAACAGGGCCCCCGAGGCGCCGATGACGAGCGGCGTCCCGACGAGGCCGATGAGGAGAAAGGAGAACAGGGCCGCGCCGAGCCCGGACACGAGGTAGAATCGGATGAACTCGCGGGAGCCCCAGGCCCGCTCCAGGGGCGGACCGAGGAAGAACACGCCGATCATGTTGAAGAACACGTGCAGAAATCCGCCGTGGATGAACATGTACGTGAGCGGGGACCACGGGTGGCGAAGCACGGTGGCGGGCGAGAAGCCGAACGTCTCGATCGCCCAGCGCGGCGGCAGGAAGCCGACCGCCATGAGGAGGTAGATGGCGCCGTTCGCGACGAGGAGCCGGCGCACCCAGGGGGTCAGAGCGTAGCCGCCCGGGCCGCCGCCCGCGTACGCCTGCGTGTAGGATCGGTCCGCGAGTCCCATGGGGCTTAGAACCCCGCCGTGCTCGCCCCTGTTCCGGCCCCCTTCACGTCCGGTCGCGCAGAGCGGCGAGGGCGATCCGCTCGCACAGCTCCCCGAACCCGATCCCGGCCGCGGCGGCGGCCTTCGGGACGAGGCTCGTGGCCGTGAGGCCCGGCAGGCTGTTCGTCTCCAGGCAGTGGAGGGTGCCGTCCCGCTCGTCCCGGCGGAAGTCCACCCGCCCGTAGGCGCCCTGCCGGAGCACCTCGTGCGTGGCGAGGGCGAGCTCCGCCAGGCGAGCGGCGTCCGCGGGGTCCAGCCGGGCCGGAACCTCGTACGACGACATCCCGGGCGTGTACTTCGACTCGTAGTCGTAGATCTCGTGGCCCGGGATGATCTCGACGACGGGGAGGGCCCGCCCCTCCAGGACGGTCACGGTGAGCTCCCGGCCGGGGACGAAGGCCTCGGCGAGCACGTCCTCATCGTACCGCGCCGCCAGCGCCAGGGCCGCGCCGAGCTCGCCGGCCTCCCGAACGACCGTGAGCCCGACCGTCGAGCCGCCATTCGACGGCTTCACGACGAGCGGGAGGCCGAGGTCGCGCAGGATCGCGTCCTCGCTCGCGCCGCGCGGCGTCCAAGCGGGCGTCGGGATGCCCGCGGTGGCCATGAGCTCCTTGCTGACCCGCTTGTCGAAGGCGATCGCGCTCCCCAGGCAGCCCGTGCCCGTGTACGGGACCCCGGCCAAGTCGAGCACGGCCTGGATCCGGCCGTCTTCCCCGTCGTCGCCGTGGAGGGCGAGGAACACGACGTCCGCCGCCCGGAGCTCCGGCACGTCCGCGATGCGTGGGCCCAGGGCGGTCCGCGCGAGCTCGGCCAGGTCCGCTTCACCGGGCGGCGCCTCTCCGACGCCCGTGCCGAGACACCGCTCCTCATCCTCCCGTGGCACGGCGCCCACGGCGGGATCGATCGCCGTCACCTCGTGACCGCGCTCCCGAAGGGCGGCGATCACGCCCCGTCCGCTCGCGAGCGACACGAGCCGCTCCTCGCTCGTGCCGCCCAGCACGACGGCGACGTTCAGGGGACGCCCGGCCGCAAACGCCATCAGCGCTCGATGAGCCGGTGAAGGAGGTCGTGTCGGGTGAGGATCCCCACGATCGCGCCGTCGCTCCGCACGAGGACGGCCGGGGCCTTTCGGGAGAGTGCGCGGCTGATCTCCGCCAGGCTCGCCTCCGACGCCACGGACGGGAACGGGTCTCCCGCCAGCTCGGAGACGGGCGCGTCCAGGCACTCCGGGGTCTCCAGGACGGCGGACAGGAGCGTGGACTCCGTCACCGCACCCACGCACGTTCCCTGCTCGAGGACGGGGAGCTGCGAGAGGTTGTGCTCCTCCAGGAGCGCGAGCGCGTCACGAACCTTCGCGCCGGGGGCCACGGAGACGAGGGACGCCGTCCCGCCCTCTTTCGCCGCCAGGAGGCCGGCCGCATCCGCCCGCTCGGCGAGCAGCATCCGGTTCTCCTGCATCCAGGCGTCGTTGTACACCTTGCTCAGATAGCGCTCGCCCGTGTCGCACACGAGGCACACGATGCAGCCGTCCGGGTCGTCCGTCTCGCGGGCCACGTCCACGGCGAGCCGCACGATGAGACCCGTCGAGCCTCCCACGAACAGCCCCTCCTCGCGCGTGACCCGCCTCGCCATGAGGAACGCCTCGCGGTCCCCCACCGTCCGGAACTCGTCGATGACGTCGAAGTGGAGGGTGGATGGGATCTTGTCGTTCCCGATCCCCTCGACCTTGTACGGGGTCCCCTCGCCCGACTCGCCGGTGCGGGCGTACTCCGCGAGGATGGAACCGTCCGGGTCGCCCGCGATGACGCGGATGTCCGGGTTCTGCTCCTTCAGGTAGCGGCCGACGCCGCTGATCGTGCCTCCGGTGCCGGGGGCCGCCACGAAGTGCGTGACCCGCCCCCCGGTCTGCTTCCAGATCTCCGGGCCGGTCGTCTCGTAGTGCGCCTGCGGGTTCACCGGATTGTAGAACTGGTCGGCCAGGATCGTGTTCGACCGCTCGGCCACGATCCGCTTGGCCACGTTCACGTAGTAGTCGGGGTGGTCGGGAGGGACCGCGGTAGGGGTCACGATGACCTCGGCGCCGAAGCCCTTCAGAAGGCGCACCTTCTCCGTGCTCATCTTGTCCGGGATCGTGAAGATGCAGCGATATCCCTTCACGGCGGCCGCGATCGCGAGGCCGACGCCCGTGTTGCCGGACGTGCCCTCGACGACGGTCCCCCCCGGATTCAGGCGCCCTTCCCTCTCCGCCGCCTCGATGATCGCGATGCCGATCCGGTCCTTGACCGACCCGCCCGGGTTGAACGACTCCACCTTGGCGAACACCGGCGTGCGGGCGCCGTCGACCACGCGGCGAAGTCGGACGAGCGGCGTCCAGCCGATGGTCTCCAGGATGTTGTGGTATGGCCGCAGGTGCGGCTCATGGCTCATCGGGCCGGGCCTCCTCGGGCAACGGATAGATGATGGGCAGGCGGGCCCACACCTCGATGGGCTCGCCTCCCTGCCGCGCGGGACGGTACCGGAGCCGACGCGAGCCCGCAACGGCCGCCGAGTCGAGGATCAGGTTGCCGCTCGAGCGGAGGACGAGGACCGAGTCCACCTCTCCGCTGCGGGAGATGTGGAGGCGCAGCACCGTCTGGCCCCCGACCCGCTGCTGCCATGCCTGCGGCGGATACTCGAATGGGGGCGACTCGACCGCGAGGATCGGGGGCTGGAACGCCCCCTCCTGCATCCCGAGCTTCAGGCCTCCCATCACGGGCCGAATCGAGTCCGAGCAACCCGTGGCCGCGATGGCCGCCAGGATCGTCGCCGCTCGCGGGGCTCTCACCCGTCCGACGCCAGGCGCTTGAGCTCCGCCAGGAGCGCGAGGGCCTCCAGGGGAGTCGTCCGGTCGGGATCCAGATCCCGGAGCCGCCCGGCGAGCCCGGCTTCGCGCGCCTCGAACAGCGACAGCTGGCCGCGCTCGCGGTCCGCCATCCGGGCGAGACGGCTCCCGCCCCCGGCGGGCCCGGCCTCGAGCTCGTGCAGGACGGCCATGGCCCGCTCCGTCACGGTCCGCGGGATCCCGGCGAGTCGCGCGACGTGCACGCCGTAGGAGCGGTCACATCCCCCGGGCTCTAGGCGCCGCAGGAAGACGATATCCTCACCGGTCTCGCGGACGGCCACGTTCCAGGCGCCGACGCCGTCCAGCCGATCGGCGAGCTCGACGAGCTCGTGGTAGTGGGTCGCGAAGATCGTGCGCGCGCCCAGGTGCTCGTGGATGTACTCGGTGACGGCCCATGCGATCGCGACACCGTCGTAGGTCGACGTGCCCCGGCCGATCTCGTCGAGGAGGATGAGGCTCCGATCCGTCGCGCCGTTCAGGATCGTGGCGGTCTCCGTCATCTCGACCATGAACGTGCTCTGTCCGCGGGCCAGGTCGTCCGAGGCGCCCACGCGGGTGAAGATGCGGTCGGCCAGACCGATGCGGGCGCGATCCGCGGGCACGAAGGACCCGGTCTGCGCCATCAGCACGGTGAGCCCGACCTGTCGCAGAAGGGTGGACTTCCCCGCCATGTTCGGACCCGTCAGGACCATCGCGAACATGTCCCGGTCGAGCCGGACGTCGTTCGGGATGAAGTCTTCCCGCGCGATCGTGCGCTCGACGACCGGGTGGCGGCCCCGCTCGATGTCGAGTCCGAAGTCGTGCGTGATCTCGGGCCTCGCGTATCCGGCCCGATCCGCCGTCTCGGCCAGGCCCGCCACGACGTCGATCTCCGCCACCCGGACCGCGGTCTCCTGGATGCGCCGGACCTCGGAGGAGAGCTCCTCCCGCAGGGCCGCGAAGAGATCCGCCTCCCGCGAGGCGATCTCCTCCTCGGCCTCCGCCACCTTCCGCTCCCACTCCTTGAGCTCGGGAGTGACGTACCTCTCGGCATTCGTCAGGGTCTGCCGCCGCTCGTAGTCCTCCGGCACCCGGCCGAGGTTCGCGCGCGTGACCTCGATGTAATACCCGAACACCCGGTTGAAGCCGATCTTCAGGCTCTCGATCCCGGTGCGGCCGCGCTCCGACTCCTGAAGCCGCGCGATCCAGTCCACCGCTCCGTCTCGGATCTCCCGGAGGCGATCGAGGGCCTCGGAGTGGCCGGCCCGGATCACGCCGCCCGTCGCGAGCGACGCCGGGGCGTCGGGGGCGATGGCGCGCTCGATCCGCTCCCTGACGTCGGTCAGGGCGTCCAGGCCGCCGGCCCCCCGCAGGGCGGTCGCGGTCACGCCCTCGAGGGCGCCCGCGAGGTCCGGGAGGGCCGCGAGAGACGCCCCGATGGACAGGAGCCCGCGCGGTCCGATGCGGCCCGTGGCGAGGCGCCCCGCGAGGCGCTCCAGGTCCCCGACCTTCTCGAGAGCCTCCCGCACGCGCCGGCGCCGGCGCCCGTCGTCCACGAGCTCGGCCACGGCGTCCAGCCGCGCCTCGATCTCCTCGGCGCGCACGAGCGGTCGCAGGAGCCGGCGGCGGAGCATCCGCCGGCCCATCGGCGTGAGAGTCCGGTCGAGGACGCCGAGCAGGGTTCCCCCGCCGGGGCGCAGGGGCTCGACGAGCTCCAGATTGCGCCGGGTCATCTCGTCCAGGTAGAGGAACCGGCCCGCCCGGTGGACCCTCGGCTCCCGGAGGTGCGCCAGTCCTCCGGGCCGGACTTCCTCGAGGTACGCGGCCACGGCGCCGGCCGCGCCGGCCAGATGCCCATCGACATCGGGCGCGAACCCGAAGCCCTCGAGCGTCGCCACGCCGTACAGGTGGCTCAGGGTCTCGGCGGCGAGGTCGGGTTCGAACCGCCAGTCCTCGCGCTTCGTGACCGTCCAGCCGCCGCGCGGCGTCGTCCCGCGGCCCTCGGCCACGAGAACCTCCGCCGGCTCGATCCGCTCCAGCTCGTCCGCCACCGCCCCGGCCTCGCAGTCCCAGACGTCGAACTCGCCCGTGGAGAGGTCCACGGTCGCGAGGCCCACCGGGCCGTCGCCGGCCAGCGCGGTCACGAAGTTGTTGCGGCCTTCGGTGAGGAGGGCTTCGTCGAGGACGGTCCCCGGGGTGACGATCTCCACGACCTCGCGGCGCACGATCCCCTCGGCCGACGCCGCGTCCTCGACCTGCTCACAGATCGCGACCCGGCGGCCCGAGCGGACGAGCCGCGGCAGGTACTCGTTCAGAGCCTTCGCCGGTATGCCGGCCAGCGGTACGTCGGAGGGTCCGTTGTTGCGCGAGGTGAGCGCGACGCCGAGGAGGCGGCTTCCCTCATGGGCGTCCTCGAAGAACATCTCGTAGAAGTCGCCCACCCGGAAGAACAGGATCGAATCCGCGTGCCTGGCCTTGATGTCCAGGTATTGCTGGATGAGCGGAGTGTGACGCGGCACCTTGCTGCCTCAGTTCGCCGGAACCACGATGGCCTCGAACCCCTCTTCGCGCAGGCGGACCGCCAGCCGGGCGGCGGCCTCGCGCGTCGTGAACTCTCCCGCCCGGACCCGGTACCACCCGTCCGCCTCGCCCGGCGCCTCCACGTGAACGCGCGCGCGGGTGGCGCCCTGCGCCCGGCGAGCAAGCTCATCGGCCGGCTCCGGGCCCCGGAACGCGCCGAGCTGCACGACGAAGCGCTCGCCCGGCCGGTCGCAGGCGGCGAGCGCGGTCCGGGCCGCATCACGCGCGCCGCGCGGATCTCCTTCCACCGCCGTGGCGGCCGCCTTCCGCCAGGCCTCACAGGCGCCGGTCAGGTCCCCGAGCACCTCCCGGGCGTTGCCCGTCCAGACCCAGGAGGTGGGCACGAGCGAGCTGGCCGGAAAGTCCGCGCGCAACCGCGCGAGGTCCCGATCCGCCCGCGCGGGCTCTCCCCGCAGCAGCCGCAGCTGCGCGAGCCGGAGCCGCGCCCGTGCACCGTAGGGCGCCCGGCCTTCCACGGCCACCCACTGATAATCGATCTCGGCCGAGTCCGCGTCCAGCGAGAGCCGCGCCCGGAGGTAGCGCGCTCGCGTGAGGGTCTCGCGCGTGGGCGAGGCGGCGCGGGCAAACCACGCGTCGAGCGACGTCCGCGCCTCCTCGATCCGCCCCGCATCCAGCGCCGCCTCGACGCGTTCCAGGGATGGCCCGGCCGTCTCCTGCGCCCGTCCGGACGCAACCCCTCCGAGAAGGAGCAGCACGCCGACCCGGAGGGGCGGCGGCACGATTCGGTGGGGGCCGCCCCGGGCGGCTCTCACGCCGCCTCTCCCCCCAGCGCGCGGAGTCGCAGGAGCAGCTCTTCGAGGACGCCGCGGGGCGCGCCGCCGGACTTCGCGCGCGCATCCGCGGCGCCGATGAGCCGCACCGCCTCCCGGATCCCATCCGCCGTCCAGGCCTTCGATTGCGCGGCGTAGACCCGGGACTTCCAGCGCAGGTACGGTCGCCCGGCCTCCCCGAGCGCCTCGCTCACGCCCTTCGGGCCGCTCTCGAGGGCGATCCCGACCATCAGGTGCTGCTCCGCCATCATCGACAGCAGCGCGGTCGCGCTCTCGTCCGGCTCGTTCAAGAGCGCCGGAAGCTCGTTCCAGGCCCCCACGTAGTCTCTGGCTGCCACGCGATCGAGCCACGCCCAGCGGTCGATGCGCCTGACGTTCGGCACCAGAGCCCGGACGTCGTCCACCGTGACGCGCCCGTCCGCAGCGGACGCCAGTTTCTCGAGCTCCGCGTCCAGAATCCCCAGGTCCCGCCCCACGGCGGCCGCGAGGGCCTGAGCGGACTCGGGATCGATCTCCAGGCCGTGGCGCTCGCGGGCGCGGTCCAGAATCCAGCCCGGAAGCTCGGCCTCCCGGGGGGCCGCCCACTCGAAACACCTCGACCCTTCCTTCAGCACCCGATAGAAGCGGGCCCGGGACCCGTCCGGGACACGGGCGGTCACGATGAGGGTCACATCCTCGGGCAGGGTCCCGAGCGCCTCCTCGATCACCTTGCGGGCCCCGGGGGCCAGATCCTGTGCGTCGTAGACGACCACGACTCTGCGGGCCGCCATCACGGGTGGCATGGCGAGGGACGCCGCGAGCGCCTCGGGATCCGTTTCCCGGCCGCGGAAGGTGTCCAGGTTGAAATCGCGCGTGGCCGGATCGATGGCGGCGTCCAGGAGGCGCCTGGCCGCATCATCGCGGAGGCGACTCGCATCGCCGTACAGGAAGAAGGCCCCGCCGAGCTCGCCCCGCTCGATCGTGCGGTCGAGCCCCACCTCCGCACGGCCGCTCACGGGGCTCGCGTGGACCTCCGAAGCTCGGACGCCGCCGGCTCCGGCCGCCGCCCCCGTCCGAAGCTCACTACCGGGCGGGGAACGTCGTGGCGGTCTGCCGGGTCGAGACGAGGACGAGCGCTCCCGCTCGCATTCGATAGGGTGGCGGCCACTTCGCCAGCTCCTCGTCGAGCCGCGGCGCCGACGGCGTCCGCACGAGCGAGGTCAAGAACGGGCCCTCGTCGAACAGGGACGGAAGCGCGGGCCCCGGTTCGGGCGGCGTGTCCACGGCCACCGGAGGCAACTCGAGCTCGACGGGCACGCTGGCCGCGAACGGAAGCCAGAAAAGCGCCAGAAGCCCGACGGCGGCGACGCCCGCGAGGGCCGCGCTGCCACCCCGGCGCCGGGAAGACGCTATGACTCCGTCATCGACGTTGTAGAGGCGGTGACGGAGTCTGGGCATGAAGTCCGCCGAAGACTCGGCGGAGGGGAGGCTTTCCAGCAGCTCGAGGCCGCGCCGCATCACGCGGTCGTAGCGGGCGCACGCGGGACAGCTCTCGAGATGATCCTCGAGGGCGGCCGTCTCTCCCGGGCCGATGAGTCCGTCCCGGAAGTCCGAGTACGCTGCCAGGAAGCCTTCGCAGTTCATGCGCCTCACCCGCGATCCAGGGAACGGGCCGCAGGCGCGCGTCCGGCGCGCCGGCCCCGTCCGTAACGGAGGTGTAGTACTCGCCCCGGAGAACCGTGTTCCGGACGAAAAACGGGCGGCCGGCAGCCGCCCGTCGCCCCGCCCCACGGGCGGGAAGCGCTCCTCCGATCCCTAGTCGAGCATCGGGCCTATGATCTGCGCGAACTTGTTGCGGGCGCGGTTCAGCCGCGACTTCACCGTCCCGAGCGTCACGCCCGTGATCTCGGAGATCTCCTCGTACGTCTTGCCCTCCATCTCGCGCAGGACGAAGACCACACGATGGTGCTCGGGGAGCTCCACGACCGCCTTCTCGACCTGCTCACGGAGGTGACGCTTCCGGAACAGATCGTCGGGTGAGTACGAGGAATCCTCCCACTGCAGGGGCCGATGATCTGCATCCCAGTTCTTCTTGATCGCCTGGAACAGGACGAGCGGGTTCCGCGACCGGTTCCGGAGCTCGTTCTTCGCGAGGTTGCTCGCGATCGTGTAGATCCAGGTCGAGAACTTCTTCGTCGGGTCGAACCGGTGGAGGTGCCGGTACACGCGCACGAAGGTCTCCTGCACGAGATCCTCCGCCCGCTCCCGATCGCCGATCGTCCGGTAGATGAAGTTCAGCAGCCGGGTGTGGTAGCGCTCCGCCAGCTCGTGGAACGCGAGTCGCTTCCCGGACAGGTAGTCGGCGACGAGCGCCGCGTCGTCGAGCTCCCGGAGCCGGCTGCGCAGCTCCGGCGTCGCGACGCGCACGTCCATCGTCTTCGCTTCGTTCGTCATATCCGCCATACTAGACCCCCCCTCCCGGACCGGCGCGCGAGCCGCGCTCGGGTCGCCGGCCCACGCCGCCGGCCACCCGACCGGCGGACCCTGTGACCCCACTTCACATTGGCGAAGTCCTGTATAACCTGCGACGCCCCGCTCGGCAACGCGAGGGCGGAAATCCCTTCCCCTGACCGGTTAGACGCTCGAAGGGGTCGAAAAGTTGCAGGGTTCCGCTTCGCCGAAGCCTCCGTTCGCATGAAACCGCGCCGCGAAAAGCAGTGCGCACAGGGTTTTCGCGTCCCGGATCTCGCCGGATCCGATCATCGCCAGCGCCCGCTCGAGCGGCATCTCGTGCCGCTCGATGACCTCCAGCGCCCCGTGCGCGCTCCGCGTCCGTTCCAGGCCGAGCGCCGCGAAGAGGTGGATCTGCTCGTCCGTGAATCCCGGCGTCGTGAAGATCCGCGTCAACGGCCGGATCTCCCGCGCGCGGACGCCGGCCTCCTCCTCCAGCTCCCGGCGGGCGCAATCGACCGGCGATTCGCCCGCATCCAGCTTGCCCGCGGGCACCTCCCAGATCATCCCGCCCGCCGCGTACCGGTACTGACGCAACAGAATCACGCCGGGGCCGGTTCCGTCCCACTCGCCCGGCCGGAGAACGGGTACGACGGCCGCCGCGCCCACGTGCCGGATGATCTCCAGCTCTCCCTCGGCCCCGTTCGGGAGCCGAACCCTGTCCACGTGAACGTCCAGGACCCGACCCTCGTAGGCCAGGCGTCCGCCGATGCGTCCGGCCGTGGGGCGGTCTTCCGCCGTCATCGTGTGGAATCCTCCGGGGACCGGGGAATCATAACCGAATACGACCCGAAAGTCAACTGAGCTCCCATCGGCCGACCTGGCCGAGCCGGGCCAGGGCCTCCTCGTGGGCCGCAGCGTCGCCGACGGCGACGAACACGAGCCGCTCGGGCGCCAGGTACCGCTCCACGACGTCGACGACCGCCGCCCGGTCCACGGCCTCGATCCGCTCCCGGTAGCCCTCCCAGAAGTCGAGAGGAAGACGATAGGTGATGAGATGCGAGAAACGCCTCGTGATCTGGGCGGATGTCTCGAACTGGCGTGGGAGCGACCGCGTGAGGGCATTCCTGGCGAGCCGCAGCTCCTCCTCGTCCGGTGGCCTACGGGCGAGCCCCCGAATCTCCGCCACGAGCTCGTCGAACGCGGCTGCCGTCACGCCTGTCTCGACCGCCGCCCGGGCGACGAACGGGCCGGCCCGTCGGCGCGCCAGGAAGGACGTCCGCGCCCCGTACGTCCACCCCTTGTCCTCCCTCAGATTCATGTTCACCCGCGAGTTGAACAGGCCGCCCAGGATCGCGTTGGCGACCTCGATCCTCGGGTCATCCTCGGAGCCGCGCGGCGCCCCGATCGCGCCGATCCGGATCTCGCTCTGCGGGCTTCCGGGTCGATCCACGATCAGGACCCGTCCCGCCTCCACCGCGGCCCCGGGCGTGGCGGGGGGCTCGGCGGCCGAGCCGCCGCCGGGCCACTCTCCCAGGCGCTTCTCCACCCGCCGGATGAAGTCGTCGGCCGCCACGTCTCCGCACGCCACGAGCGTGGCCGCCCCGGCCACGTAGCGCTCCCGGTGGAAGGCACGGACGGCCTCCGGCTCGATCCGGGCCACGGCGCCGGGCGTGCCCCCGGCGAGAGCCCCATACGGGTGCGGGCCGTACACGGCGCCCAGCAGGGCCTCGCCCGCGACCTCCGCCGGATCGTCCCGCCGTCGCTCGATCTCATCCAGTCGCTCCTGGCGGACCCTGAGCACCTCGTCCGGCGGAAAATCGGGAGCGGTCACCGCCGTCGCGAGGAGGTCGAGTGCGTCGTCCAGCGTCTCGCTCAGGGAATGGAGGCTCGCCAGGGCCACATCCGGGCCCACGGAGACCGCGAAGGCGGCTCCCATCCGGTCCTGCCACTCCGCCATCTCCATAGCCGACCTTCCGCCCGCGCCTTCCGTGAGCAGACGGCCCGTGAGCGCGGCGAGGCCCGCGTCTTCACGTGGGCGCGAGGCGGCGCCCGCCTCCAGGATGAGACGAAGGGAGACTTCCGGCAGACCCGGACGCTCCGCCGCGTAGACCTCGAGCCCGTTGCCCAGGCGCGCATGCGCGAACTCGGGCAGGCGGATGTCCGGCGGCGGCCCCGGGGCGGGAACGACCGTTCGATCCACCGTGTCCACCCGCCCGCTCACGCGGCCTCGCCGGCCGTCGGCACGACCCGCACGACGGTTCGGCGCTCCGGGGCCAGGATCGCCTCGGCGGCGCGCGACGCGTCCGGGGCACGGATCGCGGCGTAGCGTCCGAAGGCCGCGTTCACGTAGCCGGGATCGTCCAGCAGGACCGCCGCGTGGGCGAGCGCGTCCGCCCGGTCCCCGACCCCCGCCAGACGCCCGACCAGGGCCCGCTTCGTCCGGTTCCGCGCCCCTCCGACCTCGTCCTCGCCCGCACCGTCTCCGCGCAGGCGGTCGAGGGAGGCGACGAGCGCCCCCTCCAGCTCGTCCGCGGAAACTCCGGGCCGGCCCGTCGCGACCGCCCACAGCATGCCCGTGCTCTCCGTCGGCCAGATGAAGGCGTGCACCTCGCCGGCCATCCGGCGGTCGTACACGAGCTCCCGATGGAGGCGCGAGCTCTTCCCCTCGGCGAGGAGCGCGGTGAGCACGTCCGCCGCCTCGAATTCGGGATCACCGAAGGCCGGTGCCTCGTACATCAGATAGACCCGCGACACCTGAACGGAGTCCTCGATGGTGGCCCGACGCCCTCCGCCCGGACGTCTCACGGCCTCGGGAGGGGGAGGCGGATCGGGGCGGGACGGGATCTCACCGAAATACCGCTCGACGCGTCGCAGGGCGTCGGCGGCCTCGAAGTCCCCGGCCAGGACGAGAACGGCGTTGTTCGGCGCATAGTAGGTCGTGAAGAACTCCCGCACGTCGTCCAGCGTCGCGGCCTCGATGTCGGCCATGTGCCCGATCGTCGGGTGTCGGTACGGATGGCCCTCCGGATACGCCGTCTGGAGCATCGTCTCGAACGCGAGTCCGTACGGCTTGTTCTCGTAGGACTGCCTCCGCTCGTTCATCACCACGTCGCGCTGGTTGTCCAGCTTCTCCTGCGTGATGGCGGGCAGGAAATAGCCCATCCGGTCCGACTCCAGCCACAGGACGAGGTCCAGCTCGTTCGAAGGCACGGTCTCGAAGTAGTTCGTGCGGTCGAACCACGTCGTCCCGTTCAGCGTGCCGCCCGCGTTCTGGATGTGGCGGAAGTGCGCATCGTCGCCGACGTGCTGCGAGCCCTGGAACAGGAGATGCTCGAACAGGTGCGCGAAGCCCGTGCGGCCCGGACGCTCGTTCCTCGAGCCCACATGATACATCAGGTGCAGGGCCGCGACGGGGACGCTCCGGTCCTCGTGCAGGAGGACCCGGAGCCCGTTGTCCAGGACGCGGTCCTCGAACGGGAGGTGGATCGGGGTCTTTTCTGCCCGCGACACGGCGGCGGTGGCCTTTCTCGAGCGAAGCCCGGGACGGCGGTCCGTCCCGGAGGTAACGGGCGCCGAATGTACCCCACCGGCCGTGGGGCCTCAAGCGGACGGGGCCTCCCGCGCCAGATACGGGACCGGACCCCGCGGGCGGGACGGGCCCGGGCGGGGGCGGAGGGCGATAAGCCGGGTTCTGTACGGGCCGAAGCCCGCCGAGGTCATCGATCTGGGACGCCGGTTACCCGGCGCCTCGTGCGGCCTACCCGGAGCTCGAGCGCGGCGGGCCGCCGCTCGCTCCTGCTCGGCCTTGCTCCCGGTGGGGTTTGTCGTGCCGCCGCTGTCTCCAGCGAGCGCGGTGGGCTCTTACCCCACCGTTTCACCCTTGCCTGTGCGGCGGGCCCGAAGGCCCGACCGCCATCGGCGGTCTGTTCTCTGTGACACTTTCCGTCGCCTCGCGGCGCCCGGGCGTTACCCGGCACCGTGCCCTGCGGAGCCCGGACTTTCCTCGAACCGCGTCCCCCGGGGGGGACCGGTCCGCGACCTCGTCTCCCTCCGCCTCCCTCAGGCCCGGGGACAAAGTAGCGGTTCGCGGCGCGCGCCCATAGACTGCAGGGCCCGCTCGGCCCCGCGGCGGCGGGGTCCCGCACCCAGCAAGGAGGCCCGCCCATGCGAATGAAAGCACGCCTCGCCCTCTTCGGAGCGTCGACGCTCGTGCTCGTCCTTGCCACCCCCTTCGCGCTTCGCGCGCAGGGCGACTCGACCACCTCGGCCGTTGCGGACGCACCCGGGTCCATCGACGGCACATGGCGCGGTGGTCTGGAGGTCCTCGGCCAGGGTCTCGAGATCACGATCAGGATCCGCACCGCAGAGGACGGACTGTCGGGCACGATCGACATCCCGGCGCAGAACGCGGCGGACATCCCGCTCGAGACCGTCTCCTACGCGGCGCCCAAGGTGCACTTCGAGCTCATGGGCAGCCCCGGGCTCGCGGTGTTCGACGGCGTCGCCCACGGCGATTCAATCCACGGCGACTTCACCCAGGCGACGGTCGCCGGGACGTTCACACTCGGGCGTGAGGCCTCGCCGGAGGGCGGGGAGGACGGACCGGACCAGGCCGGGGACGGAGATGCCGGCCCCGGCAGGTGATTCCCGAAGATCCGCCCGTCCCCCGAGATCGGCTCTCTTCGCCGCGGCCGCCCTCGCGGCCCTCGCCGGCACTCTAGCCGCCCGGCAGGGGCCGCCGACCCCTCGAGCGGAGGCGGCCCCTCGGGCCTACCTGGCCTACGTCGCGGCGGAGTCGGACGATGAGGTGGACGTCGCCCGCTTCGACGGAGAGCGCCTCGTGGTCCTGCGGCGGATTCCGGTCGGCCGCTACGAGGGCGAGATCGACGGCCCGCACGGGATCGCCATCGACGCCGCGCGGGGCCGCTGGTACGTCTCCATCGCCCACGGGCGTCCGTTCGGCTTCGTCCAGGCCTTCGCGACGGGGACGGACGAGCCCCTCGGGCAGGCGGAGGTGGGTCTCTTTCCGGCCACGATGTCCGTCGCGCCGGACGGCCACCTGTTCGTCGCCAACTTCAACCTGCACGGCGACCCGGTCCCAGGCTTCGTCTCCGTCGTCGCGACGGACGCCCTCTCCGAGATCGCGGCGGTGGAGACGTGCGAGAAGCCGCACGGCTCCCGCGTATCGCCCGACGGCGGCGCCCACTACTCGGTCTGCGTGGGCGATGATCAGCTCGTCGAGATCGGCACCCGCGACCTGCGGGTGCGCCGGCGGCTGTCCCTCGCGCCGGGCCGGGAGCGCGGGCTCCCGCCGGAGGCCGTCCGCAACCCGGGGGCCGACGGGGGAGATCGCTGCGCCCCCACGTGGGTCCAGCCCGACCCCTCGGGCCGGCGTCTCTACGTGGCCTGCAACGCCCTGGGCCGCGTTCTGGAGGTGGAGGTCGGGGACTGGCGGATCGCAAGGCGGTTCGAGACCGGGGCGGGTCCTTACAACCTCGACGTGACGCCGGACGGGCGCCGGCTCGTCGTCACGGTGAAGGGCGAGGCGCGCGTCGGTGTGTGGGACCTCGCCTCGGGCCGGGAGGTCGCGACGGTGCCGAGCTCGCGACGGCTGCCGCACGGGGTCGCGATCAGCGACGACTCACGCTACGCTTTCGTGAGCGTCGAGGGCGTCGGCTCGGAGCCGGGCGCTCTGGACGTCATCGACCTGGATGCGGGTCGGAGGGTCGCATCGGCCGACGTGGGACGGCAGGCCGGCGGCATCGGCGTCCTCCGGGCCGACGGCTGAAACTTCGACGCGGGGGCACTCGTCGGGTGGCGGGGATGGTTTCCACCGAACGCGGGGTGAAGATGCGACACGACCGACGATTCAGCCGACGCCCCTCCCGGGGCTCGCGGGCCGCGCGAAGGGCCGTCCGGCGGGCTGCCGCAGCCATAGTTCTCATCGGATGGGCCGCGGGGCCCCTCGCGGCGCAGGAGAGCTTCCGGCGCCCGGAGCCGCCCACGCCGAAGCTCCAGCTGTCCGTGTTCGGCGGGGCCCTGACGCCTCTGCCGAAGCTCAACGACGACGGGACGAACTCGGCCGAGCTCTCCGCCACGGTCGGCGGCGGGGCCGAGCTGGACGCCTGGCTCGCCAACGGCTTCGGGATCGGGGTTCAGGCGTGGTTCTCGAGCCCGGACGTGACCCGGCGCACGATCGACCCGACGTCCCGGTTCCCCGTGCCGACCGAGCTCGGCAGCGTGGACTACATCGCGGCCACGATCAACCTCATGTACCGCCCGCATCTGACGGGCGCGGCCGCGATCATCCGGCCGTACTTCGCGATCGGGGGCGGGCTCCGCCGTCTCGACTTCGAGCCGATCGCCGTGACCGTCGGAGAGGACGAGACGTCGGCCGTCGGGACGATCGCGGCGGGGGCGCACGTGGCCCTGTGGGAGGCCGTGTCCTTCCGGTTCGAAGCGAGGGACTACCTCTCCTCCTTCGACTCCACCGCGTTCCCGGAGTCCAAGCTGCAGAACGACCTCGTCGTGACCGCCGGCATCGGCGTCGCGCTGCGGTAGCGGAGAGAGGGCGATGGGGGAGCTGCTGCCGTCGGTCCTGATCTCCGAGGAGCAGATTCGGGCGCGCGTGGCCGAGCTCGCGGCCGACATCGAGCGGGACCATGCCGCCGGGGAGGAGCTGCTCCTGGTCGGTGTGCTTCGCGGCTCGTTCATCTTCCTCGCCGACCTGGCCCGCGCCCTCACGATGCCCCGCTGCATCGACTTCATCGCGCTCTCGAGCTACGAGAACCGCACGACCTCGGACGGGGGCGTGCGGCTCATCATGGACGTGCGCGTGAGCGTGACGAACCGGCACGTCCTCGTCGTCGAGGACATCGTGGACTCCGGCCACACGCTGCGCTATCTCATGAAGGCGTTCACCGCGCGCCGGCCCGCGTCGCTCCGCTCCTGCGTCCTCGTCCGCAAGCCGGAGCGGCTCCAGGTGGAGGTCGACGTGGACTACCTCGGGTTCGACATCCCGGACCGCTGGGTCGTCGGGTACGGGCTCGACTGGGCGAACCGCTACCGGGCCCTGCCCTACATCGGGATCGTGGAGCCGGACGGCGGCTGAGCGAGGCGCCGCGCCGCCGGCCGGGGCCGGCGTGAACTCCAACGCGGGGAGGGACATGGACCTCGGACTCATCGGCCTGGGCCGCATGGGCGCGAACATGGCCGGGAGGCTGCTGGAAGGCGGGCACGGGATCGTCGCCTACGACCGCGATCCGGAGCCCGCGCGCCGGCTCGCGGCGGACGGGGCGCGGCCCGCCGAATCCCTGGAGGCGCTCGTAGGGGCGCTCCAGGCCCCGCGCGCGATCTGGGTCATGGTCCCCGCCGGGGCGCCGGTGGACGAGACGCTGGACCGCCTGGCCGAGCTGGCGGACCCCGGCGACATCCTGGTGGACGGGGGAAACTCCTACTACCGCGACACCCTCCGCCGCGCGGCCGCCCTCCGGGAGCGGGGGATCCGGCTCGTCGATGCCGGGACGAGCGGCGGCGTCTGGGGGCGCACCGAGGGCTACTCGCTCATGGTCGGCGGGGATCCGGAGGCCGTGGAGCGCCTCGCCCCGATCCTCGAGACGCTCGCCCCGGGCCCCGACCGGGGCTGGGGGCGCGTGGGGCCGAGCGGAGCCGGCCACTTCGTGAAGATGGTCCACAACGGGATCGAGTACGGGCTGATGGAGGCCTACGCGGAGGGCTTCTCGCTCCTGCGCCACAAGGAGGAGTTCGGGCTCGACCTGCGCCAGGTGGCCGAGATCTGGCGCCACGGCAGCGTCGTCCGCTCCTGGCTCCTCGACCTCGTGTCCGGGGCCCTGGCGGAGGATCAGGCCCTGGCGGACATCGCCCCCTACGTGTCGGACTCCGGCGAGGGCCGGTGGACGGTGGCCGAGTCCATCGACCTGGACGTCCCCGCGCCCGTCATCGCGCTCTCGCTCATCCAGCGCCTGCGCTCGCGGGACGAGGAGTCCTACGCGGACCGGCTCCTGGCCGCGCTCCGGAACCAGTTCGGCGGACACGCGATCAAGCGGGAGGAGTGAGGGTGGGCGTCCGCGCCCCGGAGGCGTCCCTGTTCGTGATCCACGGGGCGACGGGCGATCTCTCGCGCCGCAAGCTTCTGCCGGCCCTCCACCACATCTCGTCCGGCGTCGAGCCGGGACGTCGCCCGGTCATCCTGGGGGTGGGGCGCAACGGGGACCGCACGGACGAGAGCTTCCGCGAGCTCGCGGCGGAGGCCCTCCGCGAGGCCGGGCTGGATCCGGACGACACGCGGGCCTGGTGCCGGGATTGCCTCCACTACGTCCGGGTCGCGGGCCCCGGGGACTACCGCGCCCTGCGCGCGCGCATCGAGGAGGTCGAGGCCGTCCACGACCTGCCGGGGAACCGGACCTTCTACCTCGCCCTGCCGCCCGGGGCGTTCGCGTCGGTGATCGGCGGACTCGGCGAGGCGGGGCTGAACGACGGCCCCGGGTGGACGCGCCTCGTCATCGAGAAGCCGATCGGGCGGGACCTGGCCTCGGCCGTGGCGCTGAACGCGGAGGCGCACCGCCACTTCGACGAGGGCCAGATCTACCGGATCGACCACTACCTCGGGAAGGAGACGGTGCAGAACCTCCTCGTGTTCCGGTTCGCGAACTCGATCTTCGAGTCGCTCTGGAACCGGGACCGGGTGGAGCACGTGCAGATCACGGTCGCCGAGAGCCTGGGCGTCGAGCAGAGGGCCGGCTACTACGAGAAGGCGGGTGCCCTGCGCGACATGGTCCAGAACCACCTGAGCCAGCTCGTGTCCCTTCTCGCCATGGAGGTCCCGATCGCGTTCGACGCGACGGCCGTCCGGTACGAGAAGGTCAAGCTCCTCCGGGCCATCGCGCCGATCCACCCCGAGGACCTCGTCCTCGGCCAGTACGGGGCGGGCGCGGTCGACGGGCGGCCGGTCGCCGCCTACCGCGAGGAGCCCGGGGTGGACTCCGCGTCGGAGACGGAGACGTTCGCGGCCCTGAAGCTGAAGATCGACACGTGGCGCTGGCAGGGCGTCCCGTTCTACATCCGCACCGGAAAGCGGCTGCCGCGGCGCCTCACGCAGATCGCCGTCTCCTTCCGGCGGCCGCCCGTGTCCCTGTTCGAGTCGATGGGCTGCCGCGAGACGACCCCGAACGTGCTCGTCCTCACGCTCCAGCCGGACGAGGGCTTCGCGCTCTGCGTGGACGTTAAGGAGCCGGGCGAGCCCTTCGCCCTGCGCACCCTGCCGCTCCACTTCCTGTACCGCGAGGCGTTCGGGCCCATCCCGGACGCGTACGAGACCCTCCTGCTCGACGTCCTGACGGGCGACCAGACGCTGTTCGTGCACGCGGACGAGACGGAGGTGTCCTGGGGGCTGTACGGGCCGCTCCTCGAGAACCGCCCCGGCGTCCATCCGTACGAGAGCGGAAGCTGGGGCCCGGCGGAGGCGGACGCGCTCCTGGCCAGGAACGGCCACCGCTGGCACGGGCCGGTCGATTCCGCCGCCCTCCATGCCGCCGCGCATCGAGGTCCTTGACGACGCCTCCGCGCTCGCCGATGCGGCGGCGCGCGAGGTCGTGCGGGCCGGCCGCTCCGCCCTGGCCGAGCGCGGGGAGTTCCGGCTCGTGCTCGCGGGCGGCCGGACACCGGAGGCGACGTACCGCCGGCTCTCGGGAGAGGAGATCCGCGGCGAGCCCTTCTGGGCGCGCACGGCGGTCTTCTGGGGCGACGAGCGGTGCGTGCCGCCGGACGACCCGCAGAGCAACTACGGACGCGCCGCGGCCTCGCTCCTGAGCCGTCTCTCCCGGCCCCCCGCGGCCGTGCACCGCATCCGGGGCGAGCGGGGAGCCGAGCCCGCCGCGGCGGAGTACGACGCCCTCCTGCGCGAGTCGTCGGGCGATCCGCCCCGCTTCGACCTCGTCCTCCTCGGGATGGGCGCGGACGGCCACACGGCGTCCCTGTTCCCGGGCGGCTCCCCGGCCGACTTCCCGCCCGACGCCCTCGCCATCCCGGCGCTCGCGCCGGCGCCCCCGCGGGAGCGCGTGACGATGACGCCGCGCGCCCTGGGCGGCGGCCGCGAGATCCTGTTCCTCGTGCAGGGCCGCGCGAAGGCGGAGGCCGTGGCGACGGTCCTGGGTCCCGGCCGGCACGCCTCCGCCCCGGTTCTTCCGGCCGGCTCCATCGAGGCGCGGGACGGTGCGGTGACCTGGCTCCTGGACCGGGAGGCGGCGAGCCGGCTGGCATAGCGGCGGAGGGCGGCGGCGTGGGGGGGACTGCGGGCGGCGCGCGGGGCGGACGGTCTTCCTCCGACGAGCTGGCGGGCGTCTCCCTGCCATCGGGTCTGGGTCGGATCTCCTGCCGACGCGCACGGCGGTCGGGCTTGCACTCTCGCCGGCCGCCCGTCGGGATCGGGGCCCCGCGGCTCACGGGACACAATGTCCCAGAGGACCCGGCGGATCGGCGCGCGGCCGGCGGGTGAATCGGTTGCAAGAATCGTTTTTGAAACACGTTACGGGCCGGGGCCCGCGAACCTCGCGGCGGCATGGATGATGCCTCGGCAGGCACGCGTCCCGCGAGGAGACCGAGCCGCCCGCCGGCGTCCCGGGTCTCCCCGGGGGTCCGGACCGCGGGGCGGCCTTCCGCCGCTCCCGAACAACGTGAACGAAAGCACCGGCATGAGCAACGGAACCAGGACCGCCGCGCGCGATCCGGTCGCGGCCGGCCAGGCCGGGCCCGGGGAGCCCGGCACGATCCGCACCCCGCTCCACACGGTCGAGGTCGTGTCCGACGCCGGGGAAGGCGCGCAGAAGTGCGGACAGATCTTCGGCACGGTCAGCGCGAAGATGGGCAACGGCGTGTGGACGGTCGAGATCATCCCGGCGGAGATCCAGCCGCCTCCCCGAATCCCGGCGGGCGCGAGCGGCATCCGCATCCGCCTCGGCACGGAGCCCGTGACGAACTGGGGGGACCGGACGAACCTCGTCGTCGCCTTCAACGAGCAGGCCCTTCTCGCCCGGCACCGGCTCGAGGCCATCGAGCCGGGGGCCACGATCCTCATCGAGGGGATGTGGGCGGATCACCGGGACGAGCAGATCCGGGAGGAGTGGGCCCGGGCGATGGGGGAGATGGAGCCGGCGGGATACCGAATCATCCCGGTCCCCATGGAGGAGGAATGCCTCACGCTCGTCGAGAATCCCCGGCGCGGGAAGAACATGTTCGCGCTCGGAATGCTCGCCTGCCTCTACGGGCGGGACCTGGACCTCACGCGCGAGCAGATTTCCGACTCGTTCCGCCGCAAGGGGGAGGAGGTCGTGCGAGCGAACGTCGAGCTCCTGGAGCTCGGGCACGCGTGGGCGGACGAGAACCTGGACTTCCGCGTCGACGTCCCGGCCTCGCCCACGGACCGCAGGATGGTCGTGATGAACGGCAACCAGGCCATCGCCTACGGGGCGATCGCGGCGGGCATGGAGCTGGCGGCCATGTACCCGATCACGCCGGCGACCTCGGTCTCCCATCAGCTCGGCGACATCTTCGAGAACTTCGGAGGCATCGTCCACCAGGCGGAGGACGAGATCGCGGCGGCCGGCGTCGCCCTCGGGGCCTCCTACGCGGGCAAGGTCGCCTTCACGATCACCTCGGGGCCCGGGCTCGCGCTGAAGACGGAGTTCCTGGGGCTCGCCGCCATGACGGAGATCCCGCTCGTGGTGGTGGACGTCCAGCGCGGCGGACCGAGCACGGGGCTCCCGACGAAGGTCGAGCAGTCGGACCTCCTGGCGGCGATCTTCGGGCAGCCGGGGGACGCCCCGCACGTGGTCCTCGCCCCTGCCACGATCGAGGAGTGCTTCCACGCCATGATCACGGCGCGGCGGATCGCCGAGGTGTTCCGGACGGTCGTCGTCGTGCTCTCGGACGCGAACCTGGCGACCGGCGTGCAGCCGTTCGAGCGGCCGGAGGCCGAGGCCTCGTGGATCGCGGCGGCGCCGGACCTCGGACCCGTGCCGGAGGGCCTTCGCCCGTACGACTGGGATGAGGGCACCGGACTGTCGCGGCGCTTCGTTCCGGGCCAGCCGGGCGGCATGTACACGCCGACCGGCCTGGCGCACGACGAGGCGAGCCGCGTCGCCTACAGCTCGGCCGTGAACCAGAAGGGCTCGGACATGCGGAGCCGGAAGATCGCGGTCCTCCAGCAGACCCTGAAGCCGCCCCGGGTGAACGGCCCGGACTCGGGAGACCTCCTCGTCGTGGGGTGGGGGAGCACGAAGGGCGCGATCGAGGAGGCGGTCGCGCGGGCCCGCGCGGAGGGCCTGTCCGTCTCCTCGCTCCACCTCACCTTCCTGTCTCCGCTCGAGCCGGGGCTGAAGGCGATCTTCGGGCGCTTCCGCGAGGTCCTTACCATGGAGATCAACTACAGCGACGATCCCGACGCCCCCTACATCACCGAGGAGAACCGGCGGCGGGGACAGCTCGCCTGGCTGCTCCGTGCGAGCACGCTGGTGGACGTGGACTGCTGGACGCGCGTGCTCGGCGAGCCCCTGCGCCCCGGGGTCCTGCACGAGGTGATCCGCGCGCGACTCGGAAAGGAGGGCTCGTGATGGCGTTCGAAGGCGAGTGCTCGCTCCTGTGCGGCGTGTTCGACGACGACCGCGAGTTCGCGATGGGCGACTACGAGGGCGCGCGCGCCCGCTGGTGCCCCGGCTGCGGGGACCACTCCGTGCTCACGGCCGCCCAGCGCCTCCTGGCGGCCGAGAACCTGCCCCCGGAGCGCACGGTGTTCGTATCCGGCATCGGCTGCTCGAGCCGCTTCCCGCATTACATCCGCACGTACGGCTTCCACGGCATCCACGGGCGGGCCCTCCCGGTCGCGACGGGGATCAAGCTGCACCGACCGGACCTGCACGTGTTCGTCGTCATGGGGGACGGGGACTGCACGTCCATCGGCGCCGGCCACTGGCTTCACGCGACCCGGTACAACGCGGACATGGTCGCCCTCCTGCTGGACAACAACATCTACGGTCTCACGAAGAAGCAGACGTCCCCCACGACCCCGCAGGGCTACCGGAGCAACACGCAGCCCCGCGGGAGCTACCTGCCGGCCCTGAATCCGATCGAAGCGACGCTCGGCGTGACGAACGCCTCCTTCGTGGCCCAGACCGCCGAGTGGATCCCGGCCCACCTGTTCGCGACGCTGCAGGCCGCCTACCGGCACCGGGGCTTCGCGTTCGTCCGCGTCCTCCAGCGCTGTCCGCACTACACGGAGGACATCTACTTCGAGGCGGTGCGGAATCCGGACCTCATCGATCTTCTCGAGCACCCCGACGGCGTCGAGGTGCCGGAGCTCGAATCGATCTACGAGCACCGCATCCGGCACGATCCCACCGACATCGACGCGGCGCGGCGCCTCGCGGCGGACGAGAGCCGGATCCGGCTCGGGGTGTTCTTCCGCGACGAGTCCCGGCCCCGCTACGAGGAGACGCGGCACCAGCCCGCCCTCACCTCGGAGCAGAAGATCGAGATCCTGAATCGTGAGCTCGACCGCCATGCCATCTGAGACCACCGTGGAGACGGGCGCATCCGTCGAGGAGCGGGCGCTGGAGCGGCTCGGCGCCTCGCGCGACGCGTTCCGGACGACGCTCGCCAGGACGCGGGAAGAGGTGCAGGCCCTCCTCGTCGCCCGGGCCGGAGCCGGAGACGAGGCGGCGCGCGCCGCCTCGGAGCTCGGCCGGTTCGCGGCGCCTCGCATCGACGTGGAGCGGTTCTCCGCGCTCCTGGACCGGGAGGAGGGCTTCGCCCCGGATGAGGCGAGCCGCGTCGCGCGGGCCCGGGACACGCTGGAGGCGCTCATCCGCCGGGGGGATGACCTCTACCGGGCGGCGGTGGAGCCCGGCGGCGACCTGGCCGGCGCGGCCGTCCGGGCCCTGACGGAGGCCGGGCGGGCATTCGGGGCGGCCCGGGTCGTCGAGCTCACCCGGAGCGGCCGCTTCGAGGCGGACGGCGACGAGGCCTGGCTCGAGGGCCTGCCGCCGGCGGCCTGGACGCGGCGGGAGCGCGAGCTCGCGCCGCCGCTCGTCCTGCGGGTCGCCGGGGCCGACCTCGCGCCGGCCGGCCTCGCGCCGCTGCTCGACGGCGGCCAGAAGATCGTGCTCGTCGTCGAGGGCGAGGCCCCGCCGGCCGCCCTGGCGGCGCTCGTGACCCCGGGCGTGTTCGTCGCGCAGGTGAGCGATCCGGAGGAGCTCGGGTCCCTGGCCGACGCCGCCGCGCCCGGCGTGGCGGCGATCGTCCCCGCGGAAGCCGCCCTGTTCACGCACCGGCCGGCGCCCGGGGCGGGCGATCCGGCGGCCCTCGGCACGCTCACGGTCGAGCGCATGCCCGAGGCGGCGCCCCGGAGGCCGATCGGCGGCCAGTCCGCCTTCCGGCAGGCCGAGGACCTGCGGCGGCTGGAGGCGCTGGCGCGCCTGGCGGCCTTCGAAGCGTCCGGCGCGGGCGTGAACGGCGCCGGGACCCCGGCCGGCCCGGACGCGGACAGCCGGGCGGACCTGCTCGCGGCCTGGATCCTCCGCCAGGCCGACCTCGGGCCGGACGCGTAGGGCCGGGGACGGGAACCGTGGAGCCGGGTTCGATCCTCGGTGCGGCCGCCATCCTGGGCGGCCTCGGATTCACCTTCGGGACGCTCATCGCGATCGCGAACCGCAAGCTGTACGTGTGGGAGGATCCGCGGATCGACGCCCTGAGCGACATCCTGCCGGGCGTGAACTGCGGCGCGTGCGGGTTCGCCGGCTGCCGGGCGTTCGCGGAGGCGACGATCGGGGGCGAGGCGGTGCCCGCGGGCTGCACGGTCATCGGCGAGCCGGAGCGGGAGGAGGTCGCGGACCTCCTGGGGGTGGACGTCGGCGAGGCCGTCGTGCGGACGGCGCGCCTCCTGTGCGCCGGGGGCTCCGACGTCGCGCCGTTCCGCGCCGACTACCGCGGGATCGAGAGCTGCGCGGCGGCCGTCGCGGTGAGCGGCGGCGGGAAGGCGTGCGCCTGGGGGTGCGTCGGCCTCGCCGACTGCGCCGTCGCCTGCACGTTCGACGCGATCCGCATGAGCGACACGGACCTGCCGCTCGTGGACCCGGACCGCTGCACGGCCTGCGGCGACTGCGTGGACGCGTGTCCGCTGGACCTCTTCGTCCTCCTGCCCCGGGACGCCCCCCTCATCGTCCAGTGCCGGAGCCTGCTCGAGGGTGAGGACGCGACGGACGTGTGCGCGGTCGCCTGCAACGCCTGCGGGCGCTGCGCGATGGACGCGGCCCCCGGGCTTATCGAGATGCGCGACGGCCTCGCGGTCGTCGACTACGACCAGATCGCGCTCGCCGACCCGGGCGCCGTCGCCCGGTGTCCGACCGGCGCGATCCGCTGGGTCGAGGGCGCGCAGACGTTCGAGGCGAGCCTGGCGCTCGCGGGGAGCGAGACCGGATGAGAAGACGCGCGAAGCCAGCCGAGAAGCCGGAGCCCCGGTACCCGGGCATCCTCACCGCCATGGACGGGAGCGCCGCCGTCGTGGCCATGGAGACGGCGGGGAGCGAGGCGGCGGGCGCCTATCCGATCACGCCGTCCACCCAGATGGGCGAGGGATGGGCGGCCGCGAAGGCCGCGGGGCGCGAGAACGTCCACGGCCGGCCGCTCCTGTTCTTCGAGCCGGAGGGCGAGCACGCCGCGGCCGCGGTCACGGCCGGGATGAGCATGGTCGGGCTCCGCGCCACGAACTTCTCGAGCGGCCAGGGGATCGCGTACATGCACGAGTCCCTGTACGCGGCGGTCGGGAAGCGGCTCACGTACGTGCTGAACGTGGCCGCGCGCGCGATGACGAAGCACGCCCTGAACGTGCACGCGGGCCACGACGACTACCACGCGGTGGACGACACCGGCTTCATCCAGATCTTCGCCCCGGACGTCCAGAGCGTCGCGGACCTGAACCTCATCGCCCACCGCGCGGCGGAGCTGTCGCTGAATCCCGCCCTCGTCGCGCAGGACGGCTTCCTGACGAGCCACGTGATCGAGTCGCTCCGCCTGCCGGAGCGGGAGCTCGTGCGCGAGTACCTGGGTGATCCGTCCGACACGATCGACTGCCCGACGCCGGCCCAGCGGCTCACGTTCGGCGAGACGCGCCGCCGGATCCCGGAGATGTTCGATCTCGACTACCCGGCCCTGCTCGGCCCCGTCCAGAACCAGGACAGCTACATGCAGGGCGTGGCGGCGCAGAGGCCCTTCTACTTCGACCACGCGGCCGAGCTCGCGGACCGGGCGATGGAGGAGTACGCGGCGCTCACGGGCCGCCGGTACGCGCGGGCGATGGGCTACCGCCTGGAGGACGCCGAGTACGTGCTCGCCGGCCAGGGGTCGGTCGTTCCGAACGCCGAGGAGGTGGCCGATTTCCTGCGCCGGGAGGAGGGCCTGAAGGTGGGGGTCCTGAACGTCGTGATGTTCCGGCCCTTCCCGGCCGACCTCGTCGCGAGCCTCCTGCGCGGGAGGACGGGCGTAACCGTCCTGGAGCGCTGCGACCAGCCGCTCGCCGCGGACCTTCCCCTCGTGCGCGAGATCCGGGCGTCGCTCTCGCAGGCCCTGGAGAACGGGCGGGCGGCCCGCGCCGGCGCGAACGGGAGCCGGCCCTTCGCCGGCCTGCCCGACCTCGAGCCTGCGGACGTGCCGGACATCTACTCGGCCGTGTTCGGGCTCGGGAGCCGGGACCTCCAGCCGGCCGACCTCGCCCTGGCCGTCCGGAACATGCTGCCGGCGGGCCGGGGCACGCGGCGCTACTACCTCGGAATCGACTTCATCCGGGAGCGCACCCATCTTCCCAAGCTCGAGATCTGGCAGGAGGCGCTCGCGGACGAGTATCCGGACGTGGCCGATCTCGCGCTCGTCCCGGAGGAGCGGCTGGACCTGCTTCCGGAGGACGCGATCGCCCTCCGCATCCACTCCATCGGGGGCTGGGGGGCGATCACCATGGGCAAGAACGTCGTGCTCACGGCGTTCGAGCTCGCCGGCCTGTGCGTGAAGGCGAACCCGAAGTACGGCTCCGAGAAGAAGGGCCAGCCGACGACCTTCTACGGGCTGCTCTCCCGAAGGCCGATCCGCCTGAACGGCGAGCTCAGGGACGTGAACGTCGTCCTGTCCCCCGACCCCAAGGTCTTCCGGACCTCGGACCCGCTGGCCGGGATGCGGGAGGGGGGCGTGTTCGTCATCCAGAGCGACCGGGAGCCGGCCCAGGTGTGGGCCTCGTTTCCGGCCGGGGCGCGCCGGACGATCCGGGAGAAGGGGATCCGGGTCTACGCGCTCGACGCGTTCCGGATCGCCACGGAGGAGGCGACGGATCCGGAGCTTCGCTACCGGATGCAGGGCACCGCCTTCATGGGCGCGTTCTTCCGGGTCTCCCCACTCATGGAGCGCGAGGGGCTGGACGAGGAGACCCTGCTGGCGGGGATCCGGGCCCAGCTGGAGAAGAAGTTCGGGCACCTGGGCGAGGCCGTCGTGGAGGCGAACCTGAGGGCCATCCGGCGGGGCTACGGCGAGGTGCTCGCGGTCCCACCGCTCGAGGACCCGGAGGAGGAGGCCGAGGGGGGCGAGCCGGCCGTGGGGGCGATGCCCGCGCTGCTCGACCACCCGGAGCAGGCGTGGGGCCTCGCGAACCAGGGGCGCTTCTGGGAGCAGGTGTGCTCGCTCTGCGGGCTGGATCAGGACGTGATCGCGGATCCGTTCACGGCGATCAGCGCGATCCCGGCCGCCACCAGCACCGTCCGGGACATGTCGGACATCCGCTTCGAGGTGCCCGACTTCCTGCCCGAGAAGTGCACGGGCTGCGCGCGGTGCTGGACCCAGTGTCCGGACGCCGCGATCCCCGGCCTCGTGAGCTCCGTGGAGGACGTGATCGAGGCCGGGATCCGGACGGCCCGCAACGGCCGTCCGCTGGACCGCATCCGATCCGTGGCCGCCAACCTCGCCCGCGAGGCGCGCAAGGTCCTGAAGGCGGTCCCGTTCACGAGCTTCGGGGACACGCTCACGGCCGCCTACGCGAACCTCGTCGAGAAGCTCCCGTGGGACGCGGAGCGGAAGAAGGCCCTGGACGAGGAGTTCACCGCCGTCTACTCCGCGCTGGCGGACTTCCCGCTCGCCCGGACGGTCCCGTTCTTCGACGTCCACGAGCAGCGCGAGAAGGGGAGCGGCGGCCTGCTCTCGATCACGGTGAATCCGGCCGCCTGCAAGGGCTGCAACATCTGCGTGGACGTGTGCGCCGACGGGGCCCTCGTCACGGCGCGCCAGGACGAGGAGATCCTGGGACGGCTGCGCCGGAACTGGGAGGTGTGGGAGAACCTGCCCGACACGCCGGACCGCTTCGTGAACGTGCGCGACCTCGAGGAAGGGATCGGCGTCCTCCCGACCGTGCTCCTGAAGAAGGAGAACTACCGCACGATGGCGGGCGGCGACGGCGCCTGCATGGGCTGCGGCGAGAAGACGGCCGTCCACCTCATCGTCTCCGCGATCGAGGCCCTGATGGGTCCGCGCGTGGAGGCCTTCGTGGCGGAGATCCGGGACCTTGAGGCCGAGCTCGACCGGCTGGCCCGCGAGCTCCTGGCCGCGGGCGCGGACCTGGACCTCGCCACCGTCGCGGAGGGCGGCCACGCGGAAGTCCCGCTGGACGACGAGAAGCGGGCGCGCCTGAAGGTCCTCACGGACACGATCGCGGCGCTCTCCGACCTGCGGTGGCGCTACGAGACGGGACCGAGCGGCCAGGGGCGCGCGCCTCTCGGGATCAGCAACAGCACGGGCTGCTCGTCCGTGTGGGGCAGCACCTATCCGTACAACCCGTACCCCTATCCGTGGGTGAACCACCTCTTCCAGGACTCCCCGTCCGTGGCCATCGGGGTTTTCGAGGGCCACATGCGGAAGATGGCCGATGCGTTCGCCACCGTCCGCCGGGCCCGGCTCCTGGCGGCGGGCGAGTACGACGCCGGCTCGGACGAGCCCGGCCTCTCCGGCCTCTCGTGGCCCGACTTCACGGACGAGGAGTTCGACCTCTGCCCGCCGATCCTGGCCATCGGCGGGGACGGCGCCATGCTGGACATCGGCCTCCAGAACCTGTCCCGCCTCCTCGCCTCCGGGAAGCCCATCCGGGTCGTGGTCCTGGACACGCAGGTCTACTCGAACACGGGCGGCCAGGCCTGCACGAGCGGCTTCACGGGCCAGGTATCCGACATGGCCGCGTGGGGAAAGGCCCAGCACGGCAAGGAGGAGACCCGCAAGGAGGTCGCCCTCATCGCCATGGCCCACCGGGGGGCCTTCGTCCTCCAGTCCTCCCAGGCCTCGGCGGCGCACCTGATCGGAGGCGTGATCCGCGGGCTGAAGTCGCCGCGGCCCGCCGTGTTCAACATCTACACGCCCTGCCCCGTCGAGCACGGCCTCGCGGACGAGTGGGCGCCGGAGGCGGCCCGCTTCGCCCTCGAGTCCCGGGCCTTCCCGTTCCTCGTGTACGACCCGGACGCGGGAGCCACGTTTGCGGACTGCCTGGACCTGTCGGGCAACCCCGAGCCGGACGAGACGTGGCCGGCGTACGAGCTCGAGCACGTGGGAGAGGACGGCGAGGCCGCCACGATGACGCTCCCTGTCACAACGGCCGACTGGGCCGCCACGGAGGGGAGGTTCAAGAAGCACTTCCAGCCCATCGAGCGGGAAACCTGGGCGGAGGACCAGGTCCCGTTCCACGAGTTCGTCGCCCTGTCGATGGAGGAGCGGGTCGGCAAGACCCCGTTCATCTGGACCGTGGACGAGGAGCGGCACCTGGGTCGCCTCGCCTGCTCCCTCGAGATCGTGGCGCTCGCCGAGGACCGGCTTCTCCTGTGGTCCCAGCTCCGCGAGCTCGCCGGCCTGGAGGTCCCGGCGGCCGCGCGGCTCCCGATCGAGCGCGAGGTCGAGGCCCGCATGGAGGCCCGAATCGAGGAGACGCGCGCGGATTACGAGGCGAAGATCGCGGATCTGAAGCAGCGCGTGCCCGCGGCCGTCGCCCGGCGTTTCGCCGAGGGGCTCCTGAGGAGCGGCAACGGGCGGCTCACCGTGGCCGAGATCCTGGCCCGAGCGGAGGCGGATTCCTCCCTGCGGCCCCTCACGGCCGAGTCGCCCGGTCTCGAGCTCGGGGGCGCCGCCGGCCCGGCCGGCGCGGTCCCGGCCGCGGCGGAGGCAGCCGTAGCCCCGCAGACGGCGGGGCCCGACGCCACGGAGGTCGCGGCGGCGCCGGAGGCCGAAGAGGAGGAGGGGCTCGTGCTGGAGCCGTACATCGAGACGGCCCGCTGCACGTCCTGCGACGAGTGCATCAACCTGAACCGGAAGATGTTCGCGTACGACGAGAACAAGCAGGCGTACATCCAGGACGCGCGCGCCGGCAGCTTCGCGGAGCTCGTGCAGGCGGCCGAGCGCTGCACGGCCGCGATCATCCACCCCGGAACCCCACTGGATCCGGGCGAGAAGGACCTCGAGAAGTGGGTGAAGCGTGCGGAACCGTTCAACTAGGCGCCGACGCCCCCCGGGAGCCTTCCGCCACGGGGTCCATCCCCCCGACTCGAAATCGCTGACCGCGGGGGTGCCCATCCGGCGGATGCCGTTTCCGGACGAGATCGCGCTCCCGCTCCGCCAGCACGCGGGCCGGCCGGCGCGTCTCATCGTGCGCCCGGGCGACCGCGTGGAGAGGGGCGATCCGGTGGGGGAGGCCGACGGCTTCGTGTCCGTCCCCATCCACGCCTCCGCGGCCGGGACCGTGAAGGACGTGGGATTGTGGCCGCATCCCGACGGCACGATGGCGCAGACCGTCCGGATCGCGGTGGACCGCTTCTCTCCTCAGGTGCAGCGGCCCCGCATCGTCCCGCGCTGGGAGGACCTGAGCCCGGAGCGGGTCGTGGCGGAGGTGCAGAAGGCGGGCGTGGTGGGCCTGGGAGGGGCCGCGTTCCCCACGCACGTGAAGCTGCTGCCTCCGGAGGACGCGCCCGTCGAGCTCCTCATCGTGAACGGGGCGGAGTGCGAACCCTATCTCACGACGGACCACCGGACGATGGTCGAGTACCCGGAGCGGGTACACTTCGGGATCCGGGTCATGATGAAGGCGCTCGGCGTGGAGCGGGCCGTCATCGGCGTGGAGCGAAATAAGCCCGACGCCGTCGAGCGCCTGCGTGAGACGGCGCCCGCGGACCTCGCGGTCGGGGTGCTGCCCCTCACGGTGAAGTACCCGCAGGGAGCGGAGAAGATGCTCATCCGCGCCCTGACGGGGCGGGAGGTGCCGTCCGGGAAGCTCCCGATGCACGTGGGGGTCGTGGTCCAGAACGTGGGCTCCATCGCGACGATCGCCGAGGTGTTCGAATCCGGGTACCCCCTGATCGAGCGGGTCGTCACGGTGACCGGGCCGGGGGTCGTCCGCCCGTCGAACCTCATCGTGCCCGTCGGCACGAAGCTGCGCGACGTCCTGGAGTTCTGCGGCGGCCTCCGGGAGGATGTGACGGAGATCGTGCTCGGGGGGCCGATGATGGGCATCGCCCAGCCCGACCTGGAGGCGCCGGTCATCAAGGGCACGACGGGCGTCGTCGTCCTCACGCGAGCCGAGTCCCGGCCGCGGAAGACGTATCCCTGCATCCATTGTGGGCGGTGCCTGGAGTCGTGCCCCGTGTTCCTGAACCCGTCTCAGCTCGGGCTCCTGGCGCAGGCGGGCCGCTACGAGGAGATGGAGGCGCTCCACCTGGCCGACTGCATGCTGTGCGGATGCTGCTCCTACGTGTGCCCGTCGCACATCCCGCTGTCGCAGATGTTCGCGCTCGCCAAGAGCGCCGCGCGGCGGGCGGCCCGGAGCGCCGCATGAGGGATCTCAGGCTCCAGATCTCCGCCTCACCGCACCTGGCCTCGTCGCACTCGACCCCGCGCATCATGTGGACGGTCGTGGCGAGCCTCGTCCCGATCCTCGCCGCGGCGGCGGCGTGGTTCGGCCCCAGCGCGCTTCTCGTCGTCGGGGCCGCCACGCTCGGGGCGCTGCTCACGGAGCGGGCGGTGGGCGAGCGGGGCAGCCTCGGGGATGGCTCCGCCGTGATCACGGGCCTCCTCCTCGGCCTCACGCTCCCGCCGGGCTTTCCGATGTGGATGGCCTTCCTCGGGGGCGCGTTCGCGATCGCCTTCGGCAAGGCCGTGTTCGGGGGGCTCGGACAGAACGTGTTCAACCCGGCGCTCCTCGGCCGGGCCTTCCTCCAGGCCGCGTTTCCCGGCGCCATCACGACCTGGCCCTCGGCCGCGGAGAGCTGGTGGGCGCTGCGGGGCGACAACTTCGCCTTCCCGTTCACGGCCCCGCGGACGGCCGACGTCGTCACGGCGGCGACGCCGCTGGGCCTGATGAAGTTCGAGGGCACGCCGTCCCGGCTCCGGGACCTCCTGCTCGGGACGACGGGGGGGTCGATCGGCGAGACCGCCGGCCTTCTCATCCTCCTGTGCGGGGGGTACCTGGCCCTCAAGAAGTACCTGGACTGGCGGATCCCCGTCGCGATCTTCGCGACCGTGGCGGCGTTCTCGGCCCTCCTGCACGGCCTCGAGCCGGCGCGCTATCCGGGACCCGCCTTCATGCTGTTCTCGGGAGGGCTCATGCTCGGGGCCGTCTACATGGCCACGGACATGGTCACCTCGCCGGTCACTCCGGTCGGCGCCTGGATCTTCGGCATCGGCATCGGGCTGCTCGTCGTGCTCATCCGGACGTGGGGCGGGCTCCCGGAGGGCGTGATGTACGCCATCCTCCTCATGAACGCGCTCGTGCCGTTCATCAACCGGGCGACCCAGCCGCGCGTGTTCGGGCGGGCCGGAAGGACCCCGTGAAGCGCCTGCCCGTCGCCGATGGCCCATCGGCGCGGGGCAGTGCCCCAGCCGGGGCCCCACCCGGCGCCCCGGAGCCGCCCGCCATCTCCTCGCGTCGGCTCATCGCCACGCTCACGCTGGCCGGCGCCGTGGCGGGACTCGGGATCGTCCTCGCCTACGGATGGGCGCGGCCGCGCATCCAGGCGCACCGGGCCGCGGTCCTCCGCGCCGCGATCGACGAGGTCCTGGGCGGGCCGGACCGGTACGAGGTCCTGTACGTGGACGGCGACGGGCTGCGGGACATTCCGCCGGCGGGCGCGGACACGCTAACGGCGGAGAAAGTCTACCTGGGCTTCGGAGCGGACGGACGGCCGATCGGGTTCGCCGTCGAGGCGGCCGAGCCCGGCTTTCAGGACGTCGTCCGCCTCCTGTTCGGCTACGACCCGGTGCGCGGCCGGCTCCTCGGGATGACGGTCCTGGAGAGCCGGGAGACGCCGGGCCTCGGGGAGCGGATCGAGACGGACTCGAGCTTCGCCGGGGGCTTCCACGGCGCCGTGCCACCGCTCGTCGGAGTGAAGTCGGGCCGGGCGACGGGTGACGAGCACGAGGTGGACATGATCACGGGCGCGACGATCTCCTCGAGGACCGTGATCCGCGCGATCAACGAGCGCATCGAGCGCCTGGAGCCCCTCCTGCGGGCCTACGAGGCGCCGGAGGAGGAGGCCCCGTGAGACCGACGACGGCGCGTTACGACCTCCTGAGGGGGATCTGGAAGGAGAACCCGGTCTTCGTGCAGCTGCTCGGCCTGTGCCCGACCCTGGCGGTCACGAACACGGTCGCGAACAGCCTGGCCATGGGCCTCGCGACCTTCTTCGTGCTCGTCGGATCGAGCCTCCTCGTGTCCACGTTCCGCCGCGTGATCCCGAACGAGGTCCGGATCTCCGCCTACATCCTCATCATCGCCACGTTCGTCACGATCGCGGACTTCGTGCTCGCGGCCCTCGTGCCCGACATCCACAAGGCGCTCGGCGCCTTCATCGCTCTCATCGTCGTGAACTGCATGATCCTCGGCCGCCAGGAGGCGTTCGCGTCGAAGCGCCCGGTCGGCCGCTCGCTCCTGGACGCGGTCGGCACGGGGATCGGCTTCATCATCGCCCTCCTGATGATGGGGGCGTTCCGCGAAGTCCTCGGGAGCGGCAGCCTCCTCGGGCATCCGTTGTTCGGTCCGTCGTACGAGCCCTGGGTCGTCATGATCCTGCCGCCGGGCGGCTTCCTCACGCTCGGGTTCATCCTGCTCGGCTTCGGCTGGTGGAGGGGACGCCGCCAGGAGGTGGTCCGGCCGCGGCGCTGGCCCCATGGGGTGACGGCGAGGGAGGAGGCCGCGTGATGGGCGAGCTGCTGTGGATCCTCATCTCGGCGATGCTGATCAACAACTTCACGCTGTCGCTCTTCCTCGGGCTCTGCCCCTTCATGGGCGTCTCCTCACGGGTGGCGACGGCGCTGCGCATGGGGGCGGCGAACATCTTCGTGCTCGTCCTCACGTCCGTGAGCGTGTGGTTCCTGAACCGGTTCGTCCTCCCGCACGCACCGTATCTGGGGCTCATCTCGTTCATCGTCGTCATCGCGTCGCTCGTGCAGATCGTCGAGATGACCGTGAAGAAGCTGAGCCCGGTCCTGTTCCGGGAGCTCGGGATCTTCCTGCCCCTGATCACGACGAACTGCGCGATCCTCGGCCTGGCGATCTTCCAGACGAACCGGGGATACGGGTTCCTCGAGGGGCTGTTCTTCGCGCTCGGCGCCGGGCTGGGTCTCACGCTCGCCCTCGTCCTCATGGCCTCGATCCGGGAGCAATCGGAGGTGGCGAGCGTGCCGGCCATGGCCAGGGGCATGGGACTCGTGCTCATCATCGCGGCGAGCCTGTCGCTCGCGTTCATGGGCTTCGCGGGATTGTTCTCCTCATGAGCGGAGGTGGAAGATGAGATCGCCGGACAGACCGGACGGAGGGGCGCCGAGCCGGCGGGAGTTCGTCGCGCTCGGCATCGGGGCCTTCGTCGTCGCCGCCGTCCCCGCGTGGGCGCGTCCCCGGACCCGTCTCGTCCGCCGCCGGATCCCGCTCATGGGCACGATCGCCGAGATCGGGGTCGTGGCCCGGTCGCGGGCCCGCGCGGAGGAGGCCATCGACCGGGCGCTCGCCGAGCTCCGGCGCGTGGAGGCGCTGATGTCCAGGTTCCGGGCGGACTCGGACGTCGGAAAGGCGAATCGCCTCGCCCTCCGGCGGCCGGTCGTCGTCTCTCCCGAGACGGGGCTCGTCCTCGGCGCCGCCCTCCGCTGGGCGGTGGCGACGGACGGCAGCTTCGACCCCTGTCTGCTCGGCGCGCAGCGGCTCTGGAACGTGGAGGCGCGCCACCGGCCGCCGCCGGACGCCGAGGTCGCGCGGTTCGCCGGGCGGGGCCTGTACCGGCATCTCGAGCTCGGCGACGCTCCCGGGGGCACGGCCGTGCGGTTCCGTGCGCCGGACGTCGGCCTGGACCTGGGGGGCATCGCGAAGGGATACGGCGTGGACCGGGCCGTCCGTGCCCTTCGAGACTTCGGCGTGCGGAGCGGCCTCGTGAACGTCGGCGGCGACCTGTTCGCGCTCGGCGCGTCCGAGGACGGCGACCCGTGGGAGGTCGGCATCCGATCGCCTGCCGACCCGTGGGCGC
The DNA here is from genome assembly GCA_046757885.1 of Gemmatimonadota bacterium. Taxonomy (GTDB): domain Bacteria; phylum Gemmatimonadota; class Gemmatimonadetes; order Palauibacterales; family Palauibacteraceae; genus JBHHZD01. Next base: position 11,619 of record JBHHZD010000014.1, on the reverse strand, counting down.
TCGCGGGCCGCGTCCGCGTCACGGACCGGGCCGTGGCGACCTCGGGCGACTACGAGCGCTACTTCGACTACGGGGGCCGCCGTTACCATCACATCCTGGATCCGGCCACGGGCGCCCCGCGCCGCGCCCCCCGGCACAGCCTCACGGTCGTGGCGGACGCCTGCATGGAGGCGGACGCCGCCGGGACCGCGTTGTTCGGCCTCGGCCGCCCGCAGGCGGAGGCCCTGCTGGGGCGCCTGGATCCGGGAGCGAGCCTCGTCGCCGCCTGACGGCCGCGCGCGGGAGGGAGGGAGCATTCATGACGAGCGGGAGCGAACGCGAAGAGACGCACCTTTTCTCCCGACGAGATGCGGGAGATCCGGATCAACGGAACCCGAACGACAGACCGAGCCGGATGAGGAGGAGATCCGTGTCGCTCTCGATCGGGGTGAACGAGATCCCCCCCGTTCCGTCGTCCCGGATGCTCCCCTCCCGCAGGTAGCGGGTACGCCCGTGCGTTCGGTACTGGAGCCCGAGATCCAGGAGCACCGGGGAGACGCCTCCGCCGAGCGGGATGTACACGCCGCCCCCGACACCGAGAGCGTACGTGAGGTCGGAGAAGTTCGTGGTGCGCGCGAACGTGCCGACGTTCGCGGTTCCCTTCACGGAGGATTCCGTGAAGAAATAGCTGAGCCCGCCGATCGCGTTCACGTACGGGCGGAAGGGACCGTGCGGCAGCGTGAGCTGGGGGCCGAGCGCCGCGAGGATGATGTTGTTCCCCGTCGTCACATCGACGTTCACCCGCCCCACGGTCGGGCTCAGGGGCGCCCGCTCCGTCTCGCGGCCGTAGTTCAGGTAGCCGCCGTCCAGCCGGATCCCGAGCCAGCCCTCGCGGTCGAGGGCGAACGTGAGGTCGCCCATGACTCCGAAGCCGGCCCCGACGAAATCGGCGAACTCGCCCTGGGGCACAGCGATCGTCAGGGCCGCACCCCCGCCGATCCGTCCCTGCGCGGCCGCGGATCGGGCCCCGCCCAGAAGGATCGCGAGCAGGACGGCGCCCACCCCCCGGTGGGCTCGTCTCCGGCCCATCCCCGACTCTCTGTCCATGGCGCGCCTCGTCGGTTCGCTCACGCCCCCGCGTGTCTCCGATTCTTACCTCCGAGAGCCGAGAAAGCTCCCTCGCGAATCGAGGGGAACCGCCGGGTCGAGGCCGTGTCGGGCCCGCGCGGGACAGAACGTGCCATGAATGGGCCACAATGTCCCAAGAACGGGCGCCCTGTCCCTTGACCCGGGGGCCGGCGGGGCTCTAGAATCAGGGTCGACTGCGAAGTCCCCCCTTCACATCATCAGGAGAGCGGGCCATGCCACATCTGCGACGATCCATCTTCGCGACCGTCGCGCTCCTCGTCTTCCTCTTGCCAGGCACCGCCTTCGGACAGTCCCAGGCCACGACCGGGATCATCCGGGGCGTCGTCACGGACCCCGCGGGCGCGCCCATCGCCGGCGCGAGCGTGACCGTGCGGCAGCAGGAGACGGGCTTTCAGCGCACTCTCACGACGTCCGGCAGCGGCCGGTTCGTCGCGACTCTGCTCCCGGTCGGGACCTACGACGTGACGGCCAGCTCGGTCGGGTTCCTGCGGGACGCGACCTCGGAGGGTGTCACGCTTCGGCTGGGTGAGACCGTCCAGCTCGCCCTCGCGTTCGAGGCCGTCCAGCTCGAGGCCCTCACGGTGACCGGGGAGGCGCCGCTCGTCGATCCCACGGACGTGACCGGACCCACGCGCCTGAGCACGGAGGCCGTGGAAGGGCTCCCGAACAACGGGCGCAACTTCCTAGACTTCACGACGCTCACTCCGGGCGTGTCCATCGTGCAGGGCCCCGACGGCGACGAGCTCACGATCGGCGGACAGCGCGGGATCTTCAACAACGTGACCGTGGACGGGGCCGACTTCAACAACCCGTTCTTCGGGGAGCAGCGGGGCGGACAGCGTCCCGCGTTCACGTTCAACCTCGACGCCGTGGAGGAGATCGCGGTCGTGAACGGCGGTGCGACGGCCGAGTTCGGCCGCTCGGCCGGCGGCTTCGTCAACGTGATCACGAAGTCGGGCACGAACGAGCTCAAGGGCTCGGCGCACTACTTCGGCCAGTTCGACGAGATCTCGGCGAACTTCGCCCGGGGCGGCGGCAACCCGAACTTCCGACAGCACCAGTTCGGCGGCACGTTCGGCGGACCGATCGTGAAGGACAAGGCGTTCTTCTTCTTCGCCTACGACCAGCAGATCTTCGACCAGACGAAGCAGACGAACCGTCTGTCGTCGATCTCGAACGTGGCGGACTTCCAGAAGCTCGTGGCGTGGACGGACACGGCGTTCGGCGGCGCCCTGAAGGGCGACTTCGGGCCCGTCGACCGCACGGACGACGCGGAAGCCTTCATGGCGAAGTTCGACATCCGATTGAACGACAACAACAACTTCTCGCTGAAGTACAACTACACGAACTCTGAGCAGCGGAACGGGACGTTCGACGTGGACCTGTGGGGCGCGAGCGCGAACGGTCTCGAGACGGACGACTCGAACGCGGTGAACGGGGCCCTCTCCTCGCAGCTGAGCTCCTCGGTCGCGAACGAGTTCCGCTTCCAGTGGTCGCGCGAGAACCGGGACCGCCCGTACGACGGCCCCACGTTCCCGAACGGCCGCCCGTTCCCGGACGTGGCGATCGGCCCCGAGGGCTTTCGCTTCGGCATGCCGTTCTTCCTGCCGATCATCGACTTCGACACGCGCGTCCAGATCCTGGACAACATCTCGATCCTGAGCGGAAACCACCTGTTCAAGATCGGCGGCGAGTGGAACCGCACGAAGACGAAGCAGACGTTCATCGGATTCGCGAACGCCCGCTTCATCTTCAGCGACGTCGACAGCTTCCTCGACTTCGTCGCCAACGGCCCGCAGCCGGGCTTCCCGGGCGGCCATCCGGGGAACCTCCTGTTCCTGCAGCTCGCGCCCGTTCCGCCGCTCACGAACGTGAACGACGTCGGCACGCAGGAGATCATCACGAACGAGTACGCGGCGTTCATTCAGGACACCTGGACGCCGAGCGATCGGGTGACCATCAACGCGGGCGTGCGCTGGGAGGCGCAGGACAATCCGGACGTGCTCACGCCGCCGTCGGACGTGTTCTTCGCGCCGTTCATCGGGCAGGCCAACTTCCCGTCCGACGGGACGATTCCCGATGACTTCGGGATGATCCAGCCGCGCTTCGGGCTCGCGTGGGACATCAACGGGGACGGCGGCTCCGTCCTGCGGGTCAACGGCGGCCTGTACTACGCGCGGATCCCCGCTCTCGTGATGGCCCAGCCGCGCACGACGAACGGCTCGATCGGGCAGAACCTGGTCGCGATCGGAGGACTCTTCGGGCAGCTGCCCGCGTTCGACCAGCTCCTCTCGACAGCCAACGTGTTCCCGGCCTTCCCGGGCATCACCGTCGCGGACCAGAACCTGGAGAATCCGCGCACCTGGACGGGCACGGCGGCGTTCGAGAAGCTCATCACGCCGCAGCTCGCGGCGACGATCACCTACCAGGTGTCGCGCGCCGACCGGCTGTTCCGGTTCGTCGACCGGAACGACGCCGTGTTCGGAAGTCCGTTCTCTTCCGGCCTCGAGTTCGTGCCGGGCGATGGGAGCACGGGCAACGGGATCGGGACCCTCACGGTCATCGAGAGCAACGCGCATTCGATCTACCACGGCGTGACGCTCGGCCTGCGGGGGAACCTCGCGGACAACCGGGTCCAGTTCGATGCGAACTACACGCTCTCGTCGGACCGGTCGGATGACGACAACGAGCGCGACCCGTTCCAGTTCAAGTACGTCCGGGCGGACCGCCTCGATGCGGAATTCGGCTTCTCGGATCGCGACCAGCGCCACCGCTTCAACGCGTGGGTGCTCGCGCGGACGCCGGGCGACATCGTCATCAACAACCGGATCACCGCGAAGTCGGCGCAGCCCACATCGGAGTCGTGCGTGAACAACCAGCCGTCCGGGAAGCGGGCCGGCACGATCTTCGGGACGAACGCGTTCGCTCCGGACGACGACCGCCTGTGCGACGACGGCTCGATCATCCAGCGGAACACGATCCGCAAGGACAACGCCTTCTTCTCGTGGGACGTGAGGATCTCCCGGCCCATCCAGGTCGGACGGGCGACGTTCGAGCCGATCCTCGAGATCTTCAACGTCTTCAACACGGACAACTTCAAGGATCCCGCCGGCGCGGGTCTGCTGTTCAACTTCGACGGCACGATCCAGAGCGGGCTCGGAGACCCCCGTCGCGTTCAGGTCGGCGCGAGGTGGCGCTTCTGAGCGGACGCCGAAGGTCGGGGCCGCGGGGGGCCGTCCCCCGGGCCCCGGCCGACACGCGGAGGCGCGAGCCGCGACGGCTCGGCGCATGGAGGGCCCGGCGAACGCCGGGCCCTTCGCGCAGGATCCGCCGGTGACCGCGGACGGCCCGGGCCCGGGCGCGCGCCAGGGTCTCGCGTACGGGATCGACGATCGCCCCCCCGTACGTGAGGCGATCCCCCTCGGCCTCCAGCATCTCGTGGCGATGCTGCTGGGGAACATCACGCCGCCGCTTCTCATCGCGGGTGCCCTCGCCCTCTCGGCACACCGCACGGCGTTCGTCCTGCAGATGGTCCTGCTCATGGCGGGCCTCGCCACGCTCGTCCAGTCCTACCCCATCGGCCCGATCGGCGGCCGGATTCCGGTCGTCATGGGCACGAGCATCGCCTTCGTGGGGGCGAGCATCGCGGTGGGCCGCGAGTTCGGCCTCGCGGCCGTGTTCGGCGCCTGCCTCGCGGCCTCCGTCGTGGAGATCGGCCTCGGCGCCTCCATCGCGGGGGTGCGGCGGCTCTTTCCGCCCCTCGTGAACGCGATCGTCGTGATGCTCATCGGGCTCACGCTCATCCCGGTGGGCATGGACTACGCGGCGGGCGGCGTCGGCGCGGCGGACTACGGCTCCCTGGCGCACCTCGGGATCGCCGCGCTCGTCCTGCTCGTCACCCTGACGCTGAACCAGTTCGCCAGGGGGTTCGCGAGCTACGCGAGCATGCTCATCGGGGTCGCCGCCGGCTACCTCGTCGTCCTCGCCACCGGGGGCATCGATCTGTCGGGCGTGGCGGCGGCGGGCTGGCTTTCCGCGCCCCGCCCTTTCGCGCTGGGACTCGAGTTCCACTGGAGCGCGATCGGTCTCATGGGGTTCATCTACGTGATCAGCACGATGGAGACGATCGGCGACATCTCCGGCACGCTGGCCGCCGCCGGCCGGGAGCCCACGGATCCCGAGCTGCGGGGCGGGCTCGTGGCGGACGGCGTGATGAGCGGGTTCGCCGCCCTGTTCAGCGCGTTCCCGAACACGTCCTATTCGCAGAACGTGGGACTCGTGAACTTCACGGGCGTCGTGAGCCGGCACGTCACCGCCGTGGCCGGAGGCTTCCTCATCCTCCTCGGCCTCGTGCCCAAGGTCGGCGCCCTGTTCGCCACGATCCCGCCCGCGGTCATCGGCGGGGCGGGTCTCATCCTGTTCGCGATGATCTTCTCGAGCGGGGCCGCGATCTTCCACCGGAGCGTGGGCCTCACGCAGCGCAACCTCGTCATCCTGGCCGTCTCGCTCGGGCTCGGGCTCGGGGTCGAGCTCCGACCCGACGCCATCGCGCACCTGCCGCAGGCCCTGAGGACCCTTTTCGGGTCGGGCCTCGTCACAGGCGGCCTCGTCGCCCTCACGCTGAACGTCGTCCTGCCGGACCGGCAGAGACCTGCGGAACGGGATTCGCGTCAGGACGAGACTACTCAGGCCGACCCGGCCTAGTCGCCCGTCAGCAGGGTTCGGAACTCGTCCGGCGGGGTCGGATGGCTGAAGTAGAACCCCTGCACGAGCCGGCAGCCCCGTGAGACCAGGAACTCCAGCTGCTCGGCCGTCTCCACCCCCTCTCCCACGACCTCGAGCCCGAGCCCGTCGGCCATCGCGATGATCGCCGTCACGAGCGCGGCATCCTCGGGGTCCGTCGTCACGTTGGACACGAACGAGCGGTCGATCTTCAGGATGTGGACGGGGAAGCTCTTCAGGTAGCCGAGGGCGGAGTATCCCGTTCCGAAGTCATCGACGGCGAGCCGCACGCCCATGTCGCTCAGCTCGCCCAGGATGGCCGACGTGGCGGGCGCGTCCTCCATCAGGAGGCCCTCCGTGATCTCGAGCTCCAGGCACCCCGCCGCCAGGCCGCTGTCCTCCAACGCCGCCGTCACGATCTCCACCAGCGGGGCGCCGAGGAACTGCCGGAACGACACGTTCACGGCCATCGTGAGCTCGCGGCCCGTGTCCACGCGCCACGCGGCCGCCTGCCGGCAGGCCTCGCCCAGCACCCAGCCCCCGATCTCTCCGATGAGGCGGCTCTCCTCGGCCACGGGGACGAACTGGTCCGGCGGCACGAGCCCGAGGTCCGGACTCCGCCAGCGCAGAAGCGCCTCCGCCCCGACGACCGCACCGGCCTCCGCATTCATGATGGGCTGGTAGTGGAGGAACAGCTCTCCCCGCGCCAGCGCGCTCCGGAGCCGTGACTCCATCTCGAGCCGCCGCATCGCCGTCTCGTTCATCTCGGGCGAGAAGAAGCGATACGCCCCGCCGCCGTCCTGCTTCGCCCTGTTCATCGCGGCGTCCGCGTTCCGAAGCAGGACGTGCGGATCGTCTCCGTCGTCCGGGCAGACGGTGACGCCGACGCTCGCCGTGACGACGACATCGCGCCCCTCGAGGCGGAACGGCTCCGAGAAGGCCTCGACGGCCTTCTCGGCCACGACGCGGGGCGCGGCGACGCCCCCGTGATCGGAGACGACGAGGATGAACTCGTCGCCACCGAAGCGGGCGACGGTGTCGTCCGCCCGGACCACGGCCTGGAGGCGCCGCCCGGCCTCCGCCAGGAGCCGGTCGCCCGCCTCGAGACCGAGCGTATCGTTCACGCGCTGGAAGTGGTCGAGCCCGGCGAACAGGACGGTCGCCGTCAGGCGCTCCCGCACCGCCCTCGCCACGACCCGCTTCAGCCGATCGGATGCGAGAAGCCGGTTCGGAAGGCCCGTCAGGTCATCGTAGTTCGCCTGCCGCAGGAGCCGCTCCTCGTACTCCTTGCGGACCGTGACGTCCTCCTTCACGGCGATGAAGTGGGTGATCCGCCCGTCCGCATCCGTGATCGGCGAGATCGACGCGTCCTCCCAGAACAGCTCGCCGTTCTTCTTCCGGTTCAGGAACTCGCCGCGCCATTCCCGGCCCGAGGTGATCGTCTCCCACAGCTCACGGTACTGCTCCTCCGTCGTGTGGTCCGTCTTCAGGAGACGGGGGTTCCGGCCGACCACCTCCTCGAGCGCGTATCCGGTGACCTCGACGAACCGCGGATTCACGTACTCGATGAGCCCCTCCGCGTTCGTGATGATCACGGAGGCCGGGCTCTGCTCGACGGCGAGCGACAGCTTCCGCAGGCTCTCCTCGGCCCGCACCCGCTCCGTGATGTCACGGGAGCTCACGACGATGCCCGGCACCGACCGCGCGCTCGGCCGGGAGGTCCCGATGGACTCCAGGATCCGCCACGTACCGTCCTCGTGCCGGAGCCGGTAGCGCACGTTCAGCGTCGTCCCGGGCTCCTTCGCGAGTCGTCGCAGCCGGTCCTCCACCGCCGGGCGGTCCTCCGGGTGCACGAGATCCAGCGCGTGGCGGCCGATCCGACTCTCGGGATCGTAGCCCAGGAGGCGGCCGAAGGAGGGGCTCTGGTAGGTGACGCGACCCGTCTCATCGAGCACCGTGATGATGTCGTCGCCGTTCTCGATCATCGCCCGGAAGTAGGCCTCGCTCTCGCGCACCGCCTCTTCCGCGCGCACCCGGTCCGTGATGTCCAGCATCGTGCCGACGAGGTGGGCCGGTCCGACCGGATCGGGGCGCGCGACGTACACGTGGGCGTGCACGTGCCGGATCTCTCCGTCCGTTCGCACGATCCGGTGGTCGAACTCGTCCTCCCTCTCCTCGGCCGCGGCGGTCTCCAGCCTCCGCTGAAGCCAGCTCCTTTCCTCATCGGGGACCCGCGCGATCGCGCGCTCGAACGACGGCTGGACCTCGCTCTGAGCGTATCCGAAGAGCCGGTACGCCTCTTCGGACCAGTACATCTCGTCCGTCCCGACGACCCAGGTGAGGAAGCCGAGGTGGGCGATCTTCTGCGCGTCCCGGAGGCGGCGCTCACTTCTCGCGAGGTCGCGCCGGGCGCGGGCCTGCTCGGACGCGCGCGCCCATTCCCCGATCGCACGCTCGACCGTGCGGGGAAAGCCCGCGAACGCGGCCTCCGAGGCCACCACGTAGTCCATCGCCCCGGCCCGGATCGCCTCCACGGCCATCTGGGGGTCGCCGTGACTTGCCATCACGACGACCGGGAGCGCGCCGGGCGCGTCGGGCGGCGTCACCAGGTCGAGGCCGTTCCCGTCGGGCAGGAGGAGGTCCGCGATGAGGAGGTCGTACGCGCCCTCGGCCAACGCCTCCCTCGCCCCGGCGAGGGAAGGGACGCCGACGAGGTCGACATCCTCGCCGAGGGCCCGGTACGCGGCGCGGATCTCGTCCCCGTGCGAGCCGTCCTCGTCCACGAGGAGCAACCGAATGGTATGTGCCTGCACGTCGCCTCCCCTCGCGGGCCGGCTGCCGGCGGTCCGCGGGGCCGCACCGGTTTCGCGTGGGTGGAGATGATCCGGGGCGCGCGGATCTGCTCCATCTATAACGAGTTCGGTCAGGAGCAACCAGTCCCGACGTGACGGCGGGCGGCGTTCCTCCTCTCGCAGGGCGTCCAGAAAGATCGGGAGGAAATCGAGAGCCACGGCTTCCGCTGCGACCGGATTGCCCGCGAGGACGTCGCCGGACGTCTGCGTGCGGAACAGCACGGCCCGCAGGATCACGGGCCCGGACACCTGGAGCTGGCACCCGGAGAGTCAAGTCGCGGTCAAGTCGCGCTCAGGGACGGGGCGTGTGGGCGGTCGCCCGTCGGGCGGGGTCGGTCACGGGGCGAGGATCCTCCGGAGCGCCACCCGGAACCGGGCGAGCTCCGTCTCGTGCGTGCCCCGCGGGGTCAGGTCCCGCAGCTCGTCGGGGTCCGCGGCCATGTCGTACAGCTCCTCCGACCCGTCGCCGTTGCGGATGTAGTGCAGGTCGCCGTCCACGAGCGATTCCATGTCGCCGAGCGCGATCGGCTCGTTCGGGGGACCGCGGATGCTCTGGCTCACCTCGGAGAGGAGGGGCGGCCCGGACTCCGCCTCCGCGCCGCTCCCGTTCCAGTACCGGGCGAGCGACGCGCCGGGGATCCGGTTGTCCGGCGGAACGCCCGTGAGATCGAGGACGGTCGCCGCGATGTCCCGCAGGGTCACCGGGTGATCGACCCGCACGCCCTCCGGCACCGCGCCCGGGTACGTGACCAGGAGCGGGACCCGAAGAAGCTGGCGGTACAGGGCGTTCCCGTGCTCCCACAGCCCGTGCTCGCCGAAGAGCTCCCCGTGATCGGACGAGACGATGACGATCGTATGATCCAGCTCGCCCCGTCTCCCCAGCTCGGCCAGCATCGTCTCGAGGTCCCGATCGATGAAGGCGATCGCACGGTGGTAGCGGGCGAGCAGGTCGCTCCCGTACGCGGCGTCGTCTCCGTCCCAGCGGAACGCGGGCGGCGGATGGTAGGGCTTGTGTGCGTCGTACAGGTTCAGGAAGGCGAAGAAGGGGCGCCGGCCCGTGCTGCGCAGCCAGCGCAGGAACTCGGTCGTCACGACCGCCGCGTCCTTGCGATCGTACCAGTGCCGGTTCGGGATGTGCCGGGCGCGCAGGGACTCGAGGGCCTGTCCGAGGGACGTCGCCTCGAAGATCTGCCTCGGCGTGCGCCGAAAGTCACGAAAGTGCGCGAAGCCGCGGGCGATGCCCGCCTCGCGCGTCGTGTTGAAGGGGTTCGCCGCGAAGCCCGCCGTCGCGTAGCCCGCCTCGCCGAGGACCTCAGCCAGCGTCGCCTGTGTGTCGTCCAGGGGCACCCGCCAGTCTGTGGACATCTCGTTCGTGTAGCGCCCGGTGAACAGACTCCCGTGCGCGGGAAGGGTCCACGGCGACGGGGAGAACGCGTGGTCGAACGTGACGCCGCGCTCCGCGAGCCGCTCGAGGAACGGCGTCGTGGGCTGCGGGTGCCCGTACAGGCTCAGGCTCCGGGCCCGCACCGTGTCCAGGATGATGAGCAGGACGTTCGGGTGCTCCGGCGCGATCTCCGGGTCTCCGCCCGACCCACCGGGGAGCGGCCGGCTCAGGACGAGCCAGGCGGCGAGCGCGATCAGGGCCAGGCCCCCGGCCGAGCGTCTCACGAGTCGCCCCCGCGGACGGATCCGGTCGCCGACGGCGCCGGCGAGCGCGGCGGCCGCCCCGAGCCCGAGGACGACGAGGGCCGCGGGGTGGATGCGCTCGTACGGCTCGAGCAGGAGGCCCACCAGACCGAGGCTCGCGAACGCCTGGAAGGCGCGGCGGCCCGTCACGAGGCCGGGCAGGATTCGCCGGGCGGCCCACGCCAGCAGGGCCAGTGGGGCCATGAGACCCAGGTAGCCCAGCGGCGCCATCCACACGGCCTCGAGCGGCGTCCAGGTGAACTGGTGCAGAACCGTCTGCCGCACGACGACGGCCGTCCCCTCCAGAAGGCCGGTGAGCAGGGCCACGAAGGCCGCGAGGACGAGGAAGTCCGCCGGTCGCAGCCCGTCCGTCACGGGCTCCTGCCACCGAGCCAGCCGGCGGCGCCCGGCCGCCGAGCGCACGAAGACGCCGCACGCGATGAGGACGAGGCCGAACGCGGCGAGGGCGGACTGCTGGAGGCCGAAGCCGCTCGCCCCGCCCGGGCTCAGCCTCTCGGCCAGGAAGGCGACGGCAAGGCAGAGGATGCCGAGGACGACGAAAAACGGCCCGAGGAGGCGGTGCCCCGGGAGTCCGCGCACGGCGGGCTCCCGTCGACTCTCGTCGGAGCCGTGCATGGAAAGCCTCCGGTCCTGGACGGCGGGTCGCGCCCGCCTGCCTGCGTTCAGCGCGCCCGGGAGGACTCGAACCCCCAGCCTTCGGATCCGAAGTCCGACGCTCTATCCAGTTGAGCTACGGGCGCGTGAGGGGCGGCTGCATGCTACGCCGGGCGGGCGGCGCGCACAAGCTCGGCCGGAGTCCGGGCTCGTACCGCTTCAGGTACACGGTCACGTCGCCGATGTCCGCGGAAGCCGCGGGCGGTGGGAATGCGCTGCAGACGGCCCTGTCGGTCACCGCCCACTTCGGCCGCCCGCTCACCGAGACTTCTCCGCGTTTCCCGCCGGCCTCGCTTTTGGGTGGATCGATCTTCGAACCGGGTCGGTGTGGTACGTCGCGGTCATCCACTGGATCGTCGGGACGAGCATGGAGTGGTTCATCCTCGCCATGTGAATCGTGAGGAATCGACTCCGGCTACTCGAACGCCGGGATCCCGGTGATCGACTGTCCGAGGATGAGCCCGTGGATGTCGTGCGTGCCCTCGTACGTGTAGACGGACTCGAGGTTCGCCATGTGGCGCATGGACTGGTACTCGACGAGGATGCCGTTCGCCCC
>JBHHZD010000013.1:0-57586 GCA_046757885.1 Gemmatimonadota bacterium | reverse complement strand
CTCGGGGCGGAGGCGTCGGCCCAGATCGAGCGCCTGGCCGAGCTCCGCACCCAGCGCACCCAGCTCGACGCCGAGCGCACGGCGCTCGCGAACCTGTTCGCGGAGCTGGACGCGGCGCCCGGCCGGCCGGACTACCGGCGGCTGGCGGCCTTCCCGACGTTCCTCCGGAACGAGGCGGTGGGCGACATCCTCCAGTCGCTGACCGCGGCCGACCAGACGCGCACGTCGCTCCTGTCGCGCGTGACGGAGAGCCACCCGGACGTCGTCGCGGTGGACAAGCAGATCACCGACCTCGAGGACCAGCTCGGGAGCATCGGCCGCAACTACCTGGCGTCGCTGAACGACCAGATCGCCTCGCTCGACTCCGTGCTCGCCCGCTTCGGCTCCGAGCTCGAGCAGATCCCCGAGAAGGAGGTCGAGTTCGCGCGGCTGGAGCGCCAGACGAAGCTCCTCGGCGAGCTCTACACGCTCCTCCAGACGCGGCTCAAGGAGGCCGAGGTCGCCGAGGCGGTGGACGACCCGACGGTGCGGGTCGTGGAGCGGGCCATCGTGGAGGACGAGCCCATCAGCCCGCGCCCGGCCCGGAACGTGGCGCTCGCCGCGGTCCTCGGCCTCATGCTCGGGGTCGGGCTCGGGTTCGTGCGCGAGTACATGGACACGCACATCCACGCCTCCGACAACGTCGAGGCGCTCCTCGGCATCCCGGCCATCGCGCAGATCCCGCACCTGTCGCTCTCGAACGGCCGCTCGCGGCGTCCTCAGCTCCTCGTCACGGCCACTGACGGACAGTCCGTGGCGGCCGAGGCCTTCCGGACCCTGCGCACCAACGTGCGCTTCGTGCGCGGCGGGGACGGCGCCACGGAGATGGTCGTGACGAGCCCGGGCCCGCAGGCCGGCAAGTCGCTCACGGCCGCCAACCTGGCGACGACGCTCGCCCACCAGGGCATCCGCACGCTGCTGTTAGACGCGGACATGCGCCGCTCCGCCCAGCACCTCCAGTTCGAGGCCGAGCGCGAGCCCGGGCTCTCGGACGTGCTCGCGGGGTCGGTGCCGCTCTCGGACGCCATCCGCCGCACGCCGGTGAACGGGCTCGACCTCCTCCCGGCGGGGGCCGCGCCCCCGAACCCCTCCGAGCTGCTGGGCGGCGAGCGCATGGAGCGGCTCCTGGCGCAGATCCGGACCGGCTACGAGTCCATCGTCATCGACTCGCCGCCCGTGCTCGCCGTGACCGACGCGGCCGTGCTCGGCCCGATGGTGGACGGGGTCATCCTCGTCTTGCGGGCCGAGCAGACGGACCGCGAGGCGGCCGAGTACGCGGTGCGCCAGCTTCGCCACGTGAACGCGAAGATCCTCGGCATCGTGATGAACGACATGCGACGCGCGGGCGTGGGCTACTCGAGCTACTACCACGCCTACTACGGCGACGAGGACCGGGGCCGCCTGCGCCGCCTCATCGGCGCCGGCCGGTAGCGCCCGCGCCTTTCCCCCGCCGCGCCGCCTCCAGGTTCGCTTCGGCTCCCGAGTCGGTCGGTCAACGCTCTCGGGATTCCGGCTCGCAGCGTTACAATCTCCCGGCTCGCAGCGTTACAATCTCCCGATTGGCGGAGAGCGATAGGCGAATGAAACGAACGACCTACGGCCCCCCCACCTGCGCTCCAGATCTATCCTGCGTAGCATGCCGAAGCGTCATTTCGTCGACCCGTCCCTGGCAGTTACCGCTCTCCGGGCCACGCCGGATCGGCTCCTGAGGGACTTGAAGCTGTTCGGGTTCCTGTTCGAATCGCTCGTGGTGCGCGATCTTCGCGTCTACGCGCAGGCGATTGATGGAGCGGCTCCTGGAGCGGATCCGCACGGGCTACGAGTCCATCGTCATCGACTCGCCGCCTGCGCCGCGCGGGCGTGGGCTACTCGAGCTACTACCACGCCTACTACGGCGAGGAGGAGCGGGGCCGCCTGCGCCGCCTCATCGGCGCCGGCCGGTAGCGCCCGCGCCTTTCCCCCGCCGCGCCGCCTCCAGGTTCGCTTCGGCTCCCGAGTCGGTCGGTCAACGCTCTCGGGATTCCGGCTCGCAGCGTTACAATCTCCCGGCTCGCAGCGTTACAATCTCCCGATTGGCGGAGAGCGATAGGCGAATGAAACGAACGACCTACGGCCCCCCACCTGCGCTCGAGATCCATCCTGCGGAGCACGCCGAAGCGCCATTTCGTCGACCCGTCCCTGGCGGTTGCCGCGCTTCGGGCCACGCCCGCTCGGCTCCTGAGAGACATGAGACTGCTGGGGTTCCTGTTCGAATCTCTCGTGGTGCGAGATCTCCGAGTGTATGCGCAGGCAGCGGATGCGGCGGTCGTCCAGTACCGGGACAACACGGGCCTGGAGGTGGATGCGGTCGTGCAGGCGACGGACGGCCGCTGGGCCGCGTTCGAGATCGAGCTGAGTTCGGCTGAGGCACGGATCGGGGAAGCCGCGCGGAACCTGTTGAAGTTCGCCGAACGGGTGGACACGGCCACCTCCGGCGAGCCGGCCGCTCTGGGAGTCATCGTAGCCGCCGGCTACGCTTTCGTTCGCGACGACGGAGTGGCCGTCATCCCCGCAGGTGCCCTGGGACCGTGAGTTCGCGACGAGTGCCACCCGCGCCTTTCCCCCGCCGCGCCGCGTCGGTATCGTCCCCGGCATGAAAGCCCTCATCACCGGGATCACCGGACAGGACGGGTCCTACCTCGCCGATCTCCTGCTCGAGAAGGGGTACGAGGTCCACGGGATGGTCCGGCGCTCCTCGACGGAGAAGTTCGACCGCATCGCCCACGTCGTGGACCGGGTCACGCTCCACCAGGCGGACCTGCTCGACCAGCTCTCGATCATCGAGATGCTCGAGGAGGTCCGGCCGGACGAGGTCTACAACCTCGCCGCCCAGTCGTTCGTCCCCACCTCCTGGAAGCAGCCCCTGCTCACGGGCGAGTTCACGGCCCTCGGCGTGACCCGCATGCTGGAGGGGATCCGGCAGGTGGACCCGAAGATCCGGTTCTACCAGGCCTCCTCGTCGGAGATGTTCGGGAAGGTGCGCGAGAGCCCGCAGAGCGAGAGCACGCCGTTCTATCCGCGCAGCCCGTACGGGGTCGCGAAGGTGTACGGCCACTTCATCACGGTGAACTACCGCGAGAGCTACGGCCTGCACGCGGTGAGCGGGATCCTGTTCAACCACGAGAGCCCGCGCCGCGGGCTCGAGTTCGTGACCCGCAAGGTGACCGACGGCGTGGCGCGCATCGCGCTCGGCCTGGCCGACCAGCTCCGGCTCGGGAACCTGGACGCCCGGCGGGACTGGGGCTTCGCGGGCGACTACGTCGAGGCGATGTGGCGCATGGTCCGCCGCGACGAGCCCGCCGACTACGTGGTCGGCACGGGCGTGATGCACTCCGTGCGCGACCTGGTCGAGGTCGCCTTCGCCCACGCGGGCCTGGAGTGGGAGAAGCACGTCGTGCAGGATCCCGCCTTCCTGCGCCCCGCCGAGGTCGAGCACCTGTGCGCGGACTCCTCGAGGGCGCGCGCGGACCTGGGCTGGGAGCCCGCCGTCTCGTTCGAAACGCTCGTGCGCATGATGGTGGACGCCGACCTCGCCGCCCTCGGCGCCCCGCCGCCCATCGGCGAGCCGGAGCCGCCCACCGCCTGACGCCTCCCGGGCGGGGGGCCATCTCCCCGGAGCCGACCTCCCGAGCGCAGCGAGGGCCAGTCGGCGGAGGGGACGATGGCGACCCCGGCCCCGCCGGAGAGCGCGACGGCCGGGCGACCCGCCGGATGGCACCCGCCGCCGGGCGACCCCGCGGCCGTTGCAATGTGCCCCGCCGCCCCGGAAATCTGCGGCTCCGCCTCCGAAATCTGCGGCTTCTCCGCGCTCCGGACGGACCTTCTCCCGCCCCCCCGCCCCGCGGGAACCGGCCCGTTCCGGCGGCGTACTACGCGGTGATTCCCCCAAGGAGGGAGCCGCGCCGGTCCCCTGGCGCGGATCCTGCCCGGTGAGGCTCGGCCCCGTGTGACTCGAGACCGATCCGCCTCGTCTCCGGATGAGGCCGGCTCGCCCACGAGGACGCTAGACGACAGGACTTGCAGCGGTGAGACGATCGACACACCTTACGATTGTCCAGCCCATCCGTGCGACGGTGGCTCTGCCCGTCCCCGCTCGGGTCGAGGTGCCGTCAGGGAGTTCACGCACGGGTCTGACGTCATGATCAGTCTTCAGCAGGCGTACGACGCCGCGAAGCTGGCGCGCCGGGAGGCCGCGGATTTCGATCTCCGCCCCCAGCGCGACATCTGCAGCCGGCGCGTGTGGAGGGAGCGCTTCCGCAAGGTCGTCCGCGTGACGTCCCTCGTCGGGGGCGAGACGGTCGCGGCGGGGGTCGCCCTGCTCGCGACCCTCGTCCTGGCCGACGGCCCCCAGCGGGCGCTCGTGAAGTGGCCGGCCCTCTACCCGCTCTTCCTCACGCTGTCGCTCGGCGCCCAGGCGGTGCTCGGGACGTACGGCGCGAACCGGGCGCGGCGCAGCTACGTGCGCTCGTTCCTCGGGTCGCCGATCGTGGTCGCGGCCCTCTTCCTGCTCGGGCTCGTCTACCCGCTCTTCCGCCTCACGGGCACCGAGTACCTGCTCCTGGCCGTCCTCACGGGGCTGGCCTTCATGGGCGTGCGGCTCCTCATCGACCGCGCGATCATCGCGGTCTACCGCAAGGGGATGGGCCGGAAGCCGACGCTCATCATCGGCGAGCACGAGGCGGCCTGGGACATCCTGATCCACCTCATCGCGTCCAAGGAGCGGCGCTCGGAGGTCATCGGGCATCTGGCGCCGGATCCGTCGAAGGACCCGACGGCGCTCGGCGGCCTCGAGATGCTGCGCGACCTCATCGAGAAGCACGACATCCGGCGCGTCATCGTCTCGGCCCACCTGAGCCCGGAGCACTTCCAGGCCGTCGTGCGGCGCTGTCTGCTCCACGGGGCGTCGGTGAGCGTGGTGCCGGGGACGCTGAGCGAGCTGCCCTGCAAGATCGGGCACAACGACCTCATGGGCTGGCCGCTGCTCGAGCTCCAGGTGCCGCGCCTCCACCTCCTCCAGGTCGCGCTGAAGCGCACGGTGGACATCCTGGGGTCGCTCGCGGGGATCGTGCTCCTGCTGCCGGTCGGGCTCGTCATCGCGGCCGCGATCCGGCGCGACTCTCGCGGCCCCATCTTCTTCCGCCAGGAGCGGCTGGGCCTCGCGGGCCGGCGCTTCCGGATCTTCAAGTTCCGGAGCATGCTGCCCGACGCCGAGGACCGCCTGCGCCGCGATCCGGAGCTCTACCGGCGGTACGTGGACAACGACTTCAAGCTGCCGCCCGAGGAGGATCCGCGCGTGACCCGGGTCGGGTGCTACCTGCGCCGCACGAGCCTGGACGAGCTGCCGCAGCTCCTGAACGTGCTGAAGGGCGACATGTCGCTCGTGGGCCCGCGGCCCATCGTGCCGGGCGAGATCGACCACTACGGCGAGGAGGCCCGCGTCTTCCTGGCCGTGAAGCCGGGCCTCACGGGCCACTGGCAGACGAACGGCCGGAGCGAGGTGGGCTACCCGGAGCGGGCGAAGCTGGACATCGACTACATCACGCACTGGACGCTCGGGATGGACCTCAGGATCCTGGCCCAGACGCTCCCGGCCGTCCTGCGCAGAAACGGGGCGCACTAGGGCCCGGGAGCCCCCGCCGCGCCCCGCGGCGCGCGCTCGTTTCCGCCTCCCCCGGGGCGTCTCGCGCCCCGGACTCCGCGTCTTTACTTTGCGGGATCGGCCGGACTCTTCCTCACGAGCACCACCAGCGGGCACGGGCCATGAAGAGAGAAACGATCGTCGTGTGCGGGGCCGGGGGATTCATCGGCGGGCACCTCGTGGCGGATCTCCTGGCGCAGGGCCAGAAGGTCCGGGCGGTGGACAAGAAGCCGCTGGACGTGTGGTTCCAGCGCTTCGACGAGGCGGACAACCGCCAGCTCGACCTCTCCCGGCGGGAGGCCGCGTACGAGGCGCTGGAGGAGGCGACCTACGTCTACAACCTCGCCGCCGACATGGGCGGGATGGGGTTCATCGAGACGCACAAGGCGCTCTGCATGCTGAGCGTCCTCATCAACACGCACCTCCTCGAGGCGGCCCGCGTGATGGGCACCCGCCGGTACTTCTACGCCTCCTCCGCCTGCGTCTACGCGGCCGACAAGCAGAACACGGCCGACGTGGCGCCCCTGAAGGAGTCCGACGCCTATCCCGCGATGCCCGAGGACGGCTACGGCTGGGAGAAGCTGTTCAGCGAGCGGATGTGCCGGCACTTCCGGGAGGACTTCGGGGTCGAGACGCGCGTGGCCCGCTTCCACAACGTCTACGGCCCGTGGGGGACGTACGACGGCGGGCGCGAGAAGGCGCCCGCGGCGCTGAGCCGGAAGGTCGCCGAGGCGAAGATCGGGGGGGATTACCGGATCGAGATCTGGGGGAACGGCGAGCGCACCCGGAGCTTCATGTACGTGGATGACTGCGTGCAGGGCATGCAGATGATCATGCACTCCGAGATCCTGGAGCCGATCAACCTCGGGAGCAGCGAGCTCGTCACGATCAACCAGCTCGTCGACATCATCGAGGAGATCGCGGGTGTCGAACTGGTGCGCGAGTACGACGAGACGAAGCCCAAGGGGGTGATGGGGCGCAACAGCGACAACACGATGATCCTCCACGAGCTGGGCTGGGAGCCCGCGACCCCCCTGCGGGACGGGATGCGGCGGACGTACGAGTGGATCTACGAGCAGCTGCTCGAGCGGCAGAAGAGCGGGAGCCAGAGCCCATCGGTCTACGCGCTTCCCTGAGCGGCCCCCCCTGCGTCGCGTGACCCGCTGAGCCCTTGGCCGAGCGCGTCGCGGTCCTGAGCTCGAACTTCTGGCCGGAGCCGACGGGGACCGGCCAGACGATGACGGAGTTCGCCCGCTTCCTCGCCGGCCAGGGGCTGGACGTCCGGGTCGTCACGGCCCTGCCGTACTATCCGGAGTGGGAGATCCGCCCCGGGTACCGCGGCCGACCGTGGCGCACGGAGCGCTCGGACGGCCTGACCATCTACCGGTCCTGGCATGCGGTCTCGCCGCGCCCCTCCACGCTCACCCGGCTCCTGCACGAGGCGACCCTGTCGCTGTTCGCGCTCCCGAACATGGTCCGGGCCCTGCGCGGCGCGCGCGCGGCCTACATCGCGAGCCCCGCGCTCAGCTACGCGTTCACGGCCTCGCTCGTGGCCGCTCTCCTGCGCGTCCCGCGCGTCCTGCTCGTGAAGGACCTGATGCCGGAGGCCGCGATCGAGATGGGGATGCTCACGAACCCGGTCGCCATCGGGGTCGCGCGCGCCCTCGCGCGCGGCGTGTACGCGCTCGCCGGCGAGATCCACACCCTGGGCGAGGGGATGCGGCGGCGGATCGTGGCCGTGACGAGCCGGCCCGAGCGGGTCCGCGTCGTGCCCGACACCATCGACGCGGACGAGCTGGCCCCGGTCCCGCGCGAGGAGAACGAGTTCCGGGCGCGCTTCGTCCCCGAGGGCACGTTCGCGGTCCTCCACACGGGGAACATGGGCCGCAAGCAGGACCTGGACCTCCTGCTCCGCGCGGCCGACCGCCTGCGCGGCGAGCCGGACATCCGCTTCTACGTGTTCGGCGACGGGGCGGAAAAGGACCGCTTCCTGGCCCGCCGCGAGGAGCTGGGGCTCGGGAACGTGGAGCACCACCCGCTCCAGGCGCGCCGCCTCCTGCGCCACATGCTCTCGGGGGCGGACGCGGTCCTCATCAGCCAGCTGCCGGTCGTGGTGGACATCGTGGTGCCGTCGAAGCTCCTCACGGCGCTCGCGGCGGGCGCCATGATCGTGGCCGCCTGCCACGAGGAGAGCGAGACGGCCCGCCTCATCGGCGAGAGCGGGGGCGGCGTGCGGATCCCGCCGAGCGACGACGCGGCGCTCGCGGCCCGGATCCTGGACCTGCGCGACGGACGGGTGGACGTCGCGGCGTGCCGCGCCCGCGCCCGCGCCTTCGCGCTCGAGCGGTTCGAGCGCGGGGCCGTCTACGGCGCGGTCCTGGAGCGGGCCCCCTGGGCGGCGCCCCGCCCGGCGCCCCGGCCGGACGCGCCGGAGGCGGAAGCGCCCCGGGCCGCGGCGCCCCGGCCGGACGGCTGAGCGCCCGATGGCCCGGCGGCACGAGGTCCTGCGGGCGCACCCGGCCCTGCGGAAATCCGCCTCCCTCCTGAAGCAGGCGCCCCGGTTCGCGCGCCGGCTCGCGCCGGGCTCCGCGCCGGGCTGGGCCCTCCTGGCGAACTCGGTCCCGAAGTCCGGCACCCACCTCCTGACGCAGGTGCTCGAGGCCTTCCCGGGCGTGCGGAACTACGACTCGTTCATCGCGTCCGTGCCCCCGGTGCGCTTCCGCGAGCGCTCGCGCCGGACGCTCCTCCGGCGGATCTCCTGGATCGCCCCCGGCGAGCTCGTCTCCGCCCACCTCCACTACGCGCCGGAGCTGGCCGCGGCGCTGACGCGGCGGCGCTGCGCGGTCTTCCTCCTCCTGCGCGACCCGCGCGACGTGGCGATCAGCGAGGCCCACTACCTGTCGCACATGAACCCGTGGCACCGCGCGCACCGCTACTTCGCGGGCCTGGCCTCCGACGACGAGCGGATCATGGCCTCGATCCGGGGGATCCCGGAGGGCGCGACCCGCTACCGCTTTCCGGACCTCGCGGCGAGATTCGAGCCGTTCCTCGGCTGGCTGGACCGGGACGACGCGTGCGCGGTCCGGTTCGAGGAATTGCGCGGCCCGGCCGCGGGCGAGACGATTCGGCGCATGCTGGCGTTCGTGGCGCGCCGCACGGGAGACGCGGCGGCCGGCGAGGCGCCGGTGGAGGAGATCCTGGCCAACGTGGATCCCGCCCGGTCGCGGACGTTCCGCTCCGGCCGGGTCGGCGGCTGGCGCGAGCGCCTGACGCCCGAGCACGTGCGCGCGGTCCGGGAGACCGCGGGACCGCTCCTCATTCGCCTTGGATACGAGAGCGACGATGACTGGTGAGACGATCCCGGCGGGGGAGACGCCGGAGCCGCGCCCCCGGGACGGAGAGCGGGCCCCCCGCTTCGCGGACTGGACGGAGTACTTCGACCGGGAGCACGGCTCTCTGGTGGACTACTTCCGCTACCACCTCCCCACGCTCACGAAGGTCGCCCGCCACGCGGCGGGCCGGAGCCGCATCCTGGAGGCCGGGGTCGGCACGGGCCTGTCCAGCATCGCCCTCGCGACGGAGGGGAACCGGGTCGTCGCGGTGGACATCGACATGCCCGTCCTCCGCGGGGCGGACCGGCGCGGGCGGCGGCTCGAGGCGGACCTCTCGCTGGCCCGGGCGGACATCGCGCGGCTCCCGTTTCGGGACGACGCCTTCGACGTCGTGTTCAGCGTGGGGGTGCTGGAGCACTTCGAGCCGGAGCTCATCGTCGCGATGCTGAGGGAGCAGCGCCGGGTCGCGTCGCGGTTCGTCATCTTCACGGTGCCGAGCCGGCGGGCCGGCGTGCGCTCGTTCGGCGACGAGAACCTGTGGTCGTGGCGCACGTGGCGCGGGTACGTGCGCCGGGCCGGCCTCCAGCCGTTCGAGACGTTCGGCCAGGGCCCGAGCCGGCTCGCGCTCCTCCTCCCGCTGGCCGTGTGGAACGTGCTCGCGAACCGCTTCGGGCGGGGGATCGGCTTCGTGTGCGCGGTCGAGCCGCGCCCGTGGGCCGAGCGCCACGGGCCGGGCCAGCTGAAGTCGCGGCTCATCGCGAGGTGAGCCGTTGATCGGGACGGCCGGCTTCTTCGTTCTCCTGCTCGTCACGGTGCCGCTGTTCACGCTCGTCGCCTGGCGCTGGTACGTCCTCGGGGTCGCGCTCTACCTGGCCACGGCCGCGAACCTCGGGATGGTCAGCAACATCGTGAGCCTCCAGACGGCGGACGGCACGAGTCTCGTGGAGCTGCGCGACGTGCTCTTCCTGCTCGTGGTCGTGATCGGCGTCCTCAGGCGCCGGGGGCGGGTCCTGCGCGAGCCCGCGGCGGAGCCGGTCATCCGGCCCATCCTCTGGCTCCTCCTGCTCGTTCCGCTCGGCGTGGCCGTGGGCCTCGGCAACCACGCCCGCTCCATCGAGGTGGCCCGCGACGCGGTGATCTCGGCGAACTGGATCCTCGTCCCGCTCGTGTTCGCGAACGTCGAGCGCTGGGGCCAGGCGCGGCGGCTCCTGGGGGCCGTGCTGGGGATCTCGGCCCTCGTCGCGCTCGGCCACCTGGCGGAGGTCGCGTCGCGGAACCGCCTCCAGCTCGTGACGGGCACCCAGGGGGACGTGGCGACGAAGCTGCTCCGGAACTTCCCGGACGGGTGGCCCCTGGTCGTCCTCGGGTTCTGCCTGAGCGCGGCGCTCTTCCTCGCGGCCCGGAAGTCCGAGCGCCCCTGGGGAGGCGGCGCCGTCCTCGGGGTCGCGGTCCTGACGGGGGCCTCCATCGTGCTCATGCAGGCGCGCGGGGTCATCGCGGTGTCCGGCCTCGCGGTGCTCGGGCTCTTCCTCCTCGCGCGCCGCGTCAGCTTCGGCCGCGTGGGCCTGGTGGCCGGCGCGGCGGCCATCGTGCTCGGCTCCTCGCTGTTCGTGGCCCGGAGCGCGCTGGGGCCGGACGCCCTGCGCCGGTCGCTGGTCCGCGTGACGAGCCTCTCCCCGAGCGGCGGCGGGACGCTGGAAGACGTCGATCCGCGGCGGTTCGTCGAGGCCGTCGCGACGGTGGACGTCCTGCGCGCGCACCCGCTGACCGGCGTCGGCATGGGCACGTACTACTACGACCCCTCGCCCTACGGCGGCGGGACGGGCGCGTTCGCGCACAACGGGTACCTGTGGTACGCCGTGAAGCTCGGCCTGCCCGGGCTCTTTCTCGTCCTGCTCGCCCTCGTGCGGATCGGCGGGATCACGATCGGGAGCGCGCGGCGGCTCGACGCCTCGCCCCTCGCGGTGCTCGTGCTCGGGCTCGGGCTCGGGATGGGCGCTCTCGCGCTCGTCGCGAACCTCTCGAACGTGATCGGCACGGTGCGCGGGCTCCCGTTCTTCGCGGTCGGCCTCGGGCTCATCGTGCGCCTGCACCACGAGCTCGAGTCCGGGAGCGGGGGGCCGGGCGCGCGGGCGGCCCCGGCGGGCCGGACCGTTCCCGTCGCGGACGCTCCCGCGCCGGCCCGCCCCGCGTCCGCGGGCGCGTGACGGGGACGCGCGCCGTGGAAGCGAGCCGCGGGGATTCGGCCGGCGCGGCCCGGGACGCGCCGATCCTCGTCACGGGCTCGCACCGCTCGGGCACGACCTGGGCCGCGAGCATGCTCGCGCTCGCCCCGGGCACGGTCCTCGTGGACGAGCCCTTCCACGTGCGGCTCCCCCGGCGGGAGCTGACGCGCCCGCGCGACCGCGTCCTCGGCGCCCGGCAGTACGGGCTCGGCGGCCTCGCGCGGCACTGGTTCACCTGGGCGCCCGCCCTCCCGCCCGGCCCCGCGCGCCGCGCGTTCGAGCGCGTGCTGGAGGGCCGCACGCGGCGCGTCTTCAGGCGCCGCGATCCGCGCCACTGGCTCCCGTGGCGGCGGCGCGGGCGGCTCATCATCAAGGACCCGCTCGCCTGCCTGTCGAGCGAGTGGATCGCGGACGGGTTCGGGGTCCGCGTCCTCGTGCTCGTCCGCCACCCGGCCGCGTTCGCCGCGAGCCTGAAGCGCCTGGGGTGGAGCTTCGGGTTCGAGGACTTCCGGGCCCAGCCCGCCCTGCTCGAGGCGCACCTCGCGCCGTACCGGGCGGACATCGAGTCGCCGCCGTCCGACATCGTGGATCAGGCGGGTCTCGTGTGGACCTGCCTGTACGCCGTCCTCTCGGCGTACCTCGAGCGGCATCCCGAGTGGCTCGTCCGCACGCACGAGGCCCTGTCGCTGGATCCGATGGCGGAGTTCCGCGGCCTGTACGACGCGCTCGGGCTCGCGTGGACGCCGGACGTCGCGCGCGGGATCGCGGAGCACACGGGCGCGGGCAACCCGGTCGCGGCGCCGGAGGGCGTCGTGCACGAGCTCCGGCGCGACAGCCGGGCGAACGTGAGGCGCTGGAAGGAGGTCCTGGGGCCGGACGAGGTGGAGCGCCTGCGCCGGCGGACGGCCCCGGTGGCGGACCGCTTCTACGGGCCGGAGGACTGGGCCTAGGCGGGCGACGCCGGGGCGGCGCGGCCCGGACCCGCCCATCCCGCGGGGCTGATCCTCAGCGTGGCCGGAGGAAGACGCCGTCGCACTGGAGCATCTCCCCCGAGCGGCGGTCCGTGAAGGCGGGCAGGAGGAGCCCCAGCTCGTAGCCCCGCTCCTTCATGAGCCCGAGCCAGTCCTCCAGCAGCGGCTGGCCCACGTAGAGGGCCTTGAGGCTCATCTCGAGCTGGATCCCCTCGATCGAGCCCAGGACCCCCGCGCCGCCGGCCAGGACCTCCCGCTCGAACCCCTGCGTGTCGAGCTTCAGGAACACCTTCTCGCCCTCCCGCGCGTGCCCGCGCACCTCGAGGTCCAGGGTCGAGACGCGGACGCTCTCCTTGGCCACGTAGGCGGCCTCGGGGTCCGCCTCGCGCAGAAGGTCGGTTCCGGGCAGGAAGGAGCTCGAGACGAGATTGCTGGCGACGTTGATCTCGGCCGTCCCCGGCTCGGCCCCGAGGGCCATCCGCGCCGCCGCCGTCCAGCGAGGGTCTCTCGCCGCCCGCTCGCAGAGGCGCGCGTGAGGGCCGGAGAGCGGCTCGAAGGACACGATCCGGCCCTCGTAGCCCGCCTCGCGGAGCCCGAGCGCGTACTGGCCCCGGTTCGCGCCGACGTCCAGGACGACGCCGACTTCCCTCGCGGCCAGAATCCGGGCCACCCGCTCGGGCGCCGTCGGCCGGCTGCCGATCGGGGCGACGTCGAGGCCGAGCGAGCGGAAGAGCCTGCGGCCGAGCGAGCGGACGCTCACGGGGCCCAGGCCTCGACGGGCTCGCCGAGCACGGCCCCCACGATCCGCTCGCCCGCCCGCCCGTCCCCGAACGGGTTCACGGCCTTCGCCATCCCGGCGTGGGCCTCCTCGTCCTCCAGGAGGCGGGTGGCCTCGGCTAGGATCGTCTCCCGGTGCGTGCCCACGATGCGCGCCGCGCCGGCCTCGACGGCCTCGGGGCGCTCGGTGACCTCGCGCAGGACGAGGACGGGCACGCCGAGCGCGGGCGCCTCCTCCTGGATGCCGCCCGAGTCGGTGAGGATGAAGTGCGCCCGCCGCATCAGCCACACGAGGGGCAGGTAGGGCAGGGGCGGCGCGAGGGTGATGTTCGGGACGTCGCCGAGCAGGCGGTGCACGGGCTCCTGGACGTTGGGGTTCAGGTGGGCCGGGTAGACGAGCCGGATCCCGTCGCCGTAGCGCTCCGCGAGCTCCCGCAGGGCGCCGTACACCTCCTCGAGCGGCCGGCCGAAGCTCTCGCGCCGGTGCGCCGTGACGAGGACGAGCCGCGTCTCCGGCGGCAGGGCCGCGATGCGGGCCATGTCGATGCCGTCGGCCGCCGGCCCCTCCTCGGGCAGCCGGGCCACGATCCACTGGAGCGCGTCGATGACCGGGTTGCCGGTCACGAGGACCCGGTCCGTCGGGATCCCCTCGCGCAGGAGGTTGTCGCGCGCGGCCGCCGTGGGGGCGAAGTGAAGGTCGGCGAGCACGCCCGCGACCCGGCGGTTGATCTCCTCGGGGAAGGGCCGCCGCCGGTCGAAGGTCCGGAGCCCCGCCTCCACGTGCCCCACCCTCACGCCCGCGTAGAACGCGGCGAGGGCCGCGGCGGCGACCGTCGTCGTGTCGCCCTGCACGAGCACCCAGTCGGGCCGCTCGCGGTCCAGGATTGCCTCCAGGCCGCGCAGGACGCCCGCCGCCACGCGCGCCGGGGTCTGGTCCTCCTCCATCACGCGCAGGTCGTACTCGGGCTCGATGCCGAAGATCTCGAGCACCTGGTCCAGCATCTCGCGGTGCTGGGCGGTCACGCACACGGGGGCCTGGACGTCCGAGTCGGCCGAGGCGCGCCGCAGCTCCCGCACGACGGGGGCCATCTTGATCGCCTCGGGACGGGTGCCGAAGACGGAGAGGATCTTCACGCGGTCCTCCCGAGCCCGTGCAGGATGCCCCGCAGGCGCGCGGCGTCCACGTCCCAGTTCAGCCGATCCAGGATGGCGGCTCGGCCGCGCGCGCCCATCGCGGCCAGCTCCCGGCGGTCCGTGCCCGCCACGACGCGCAGGGCCGCCGCGAGCGCGGCGGGGTCCGGATCCGCGGTCCAGCCGCATCCTCCGTCGCGCAGGATCTCGGCCACCGGCTCCATCGAGGTCGCCAGCACGGGAAGCCCGGCCGCCATGTAGTCGTACACCTTGTTCGGGACGGTCGTGTTCGTGTGCGCGTTCACGTCGTGCGGGATGATCCCGACGTCGTAGGCCGCCATGATCCCGCGGATGTCCGCCGCGTCCACCCAGCCGTGGAAGGTCACGCGGTCCGCCGCCCCCCGGCGCCCCGTGATCTCCTCGAGGCGGGCCCGGTCGCGGCCGTCCCCGTACACATCCAGGCGCAGGAGGACGCCCTCCTCACGCAGGGCCGCCAGGGCCTCGATGACCCGCGCGATCCCGCGCTGAGGGGTGAGGATCCCGACGTACACGAGGCGCGGCGGGCCCGCGTCCCCCGCCGCGTGCCTGCTCGCGTTCCCGGGGCCTTCGGGCGTCGCCCCCGCCGCGTCCTCCAGGAGGGGCGTGTTGCCGACGACGGAGATCCGGTCCTCCCGCACGCCGAGCCCCACGAGCCGCCGCCGGTTCGTCTCCGACACGACCGTCACGTGGTCCGCGGCGGCCGCGCACCGGCGCTCGAGCGCGCCCACGGCCCCCGCCATGAGCGCAGTCCGCACGCGGCCGCGGCGCGCGAGGCCCTCGATCCGGACCATCGCGTGCATGTTCTCCGCCAGGTCGAGGACGACCGGGATCCGGCCCCCCCGTCCCGCGGCGAGGCAGGGGACGGCGAGGCGGAGATCCCGGCACAGGAAGGCCTCCAGGCCGAGCTCGACCGCGGCTTTCCGCAGGGCGCGGTGCCAGGCGACGTCGAACGGGGTCGGCGTGCCCACGACGGGCAGGCGCCGGGCGAGCGTCCCGGGCTCGGGGACGGCGTGGAGGGTGACGGCGCCCTCGCCGGCGCCATCGACCTCGAACGGACCCGCGATGCGCGGGGCGAACACCGCGATCCGGTCGCCGGCCCGGGCGAGCGAGTGCGCCATCTTGCGCGCCCGGACCTCACGGTCGATGGGGAAGGGGTGCTGGGTCACGAGGCCGATTCTCATCAGTGCCCCGAACATATCGCCGCGCACCGTGACCGGCACCTGGATCCGGGCTCATCCGCCCTCGCCCCGTCCGGCCCGGATCCCCTCGAACACGGCCTCCGCGAACCGCTCGGGCGTCTTCCCCTCCGCGTACCGGGCCCGGCCCTCCGGACTCCCGATCTCCGCGGGGCCCCGCTCCACGCAGGCGCGCATCGCGGCCGCGATGGCCTCCGGGTCCGTCGTGTCCACGGCGAGGCCGAGCCCGTGCCGGCGCGTGCTCTCGCCCAGGAGGCCGTAGTCCTGCGTGATCACGGGCTTGCCCGCGCCCGCCGCGGCGTGGAGCACGCCGCTCGAGCCGACGAACCGCCGGTACGGCGCGAGGACGACGTCGGAGGCGGCCAGCAGGGCGGCGAGCTCGCGGGCCGGGAGCCGCCGGTCCAGGAGCTCGATCCACACGTCCGGCGCGCGGGCCCGGACCTCCTCCAGGCGCGCCAGGAACTCGTCCCGGATCCCGTCCTCCAGGCGTCCGCCGAACAGGAGCGCGACCCGGCGCGCCGTCGGCCCGTCCAGCCGCGCCGCGGCCTCGAGGGCCTCGAGCACGCCCTTGCGCCGCTGGAGGAGCCCGAACACGAGAAACCCGGTCCGGCCGGGCGGAAACGGCGTCTCGGCCGGCCCGCCCCCGGCCCGCGCGAACAGGACCGGGTCCGGAAGCGGCGCGACGCGGTCGCCCGTTCCCCAGGCCTCGCGCGCGTAGTCGGGAAAGAACGGGTCGAGCGAGAACACGCGCACGAGCGCCGGATGTCCGAGCGCCCCGCGCAGGAGCAGCCGCTTGCGCGCGTCCCGCAGGCGCTCCGCGGGCCGGGGGCGCGGCGCGCCCGCGAAGCGGTCGTAGTGGACGGAGGGGCGGAACAGGACGCCGGACAGGGTCGTGCCGCCGGGAACGGGGCGCCGGGCGGCCAGGGGCGCCTGGATCTGGTCGAGGTGGAGGACGTGGACGTGGTCCGGCCCGAGCCGCCCCATCCAGCGCCGCATGATGGCCCAGCGCCGCAGGGACCGCCGCCACAGCCACGGGTCCATCCAGGCGTCCGCCTCGGCGCGGGCGAGCGGGAGGACCGACACGTCCGGCGTGTCGTCGAGCAGGGCCCGGAAGTGCGGCTCGATCGCGTCGGCGAACCCCGGCGCCACCACGAGGTCCAGGGCCGCCACGGGCCGCCGCGCGGTGAAGAACGAGACGAGGTGCCGGAGATGGTCCGCCTGGTGGCCGCCGAGCTCGGGCTCGAGGAGCAGGAGGCGGAGGCCGCTCACGGGCCGACGGCTCCCGCGCGCGCCACGCGGAGGAGGTCGCGGGCGAGCGAGCGGCCCTCGCCCCGCTCGATGGCCCCGGCCCGCCGGCCCGCGGCGAGGGCGAGCGGGGGCACGGCGAGAGCGGCGGCCAGGAGTCCGAGCGGCCCGGCGCCGACCCACCGGTCGAGCGCGTACAGGCCGATGCCGGCGGCCAGGACGGCCGCGGCCACGCCCGCGAACGGCCCGAAGTACCCGGCCTCGCGGGGCAGGTACCGCCGGCTCGCGAAGCCGATGTACAGGACGGCGCCGAGGCCGATGGCCCCGCCGCTCATCACGGCGCCCGCCACGCCCAGCGATCCGACGAGGACGGTCGCGAGCCCCAGCGTCCCGGCGGCGAGCAGGAGGTTGTAGTTCCGGTTGATGCGCGGCGCCCCCGATCCGTTCACCACGCCGTACTCGATGCTCGAGATCCCGTACAGGTAGTAGGAGAGGAGGAGGACGGAGAAGGCGGCGAAGGCGAGGGCCTCCTCCTCGGGCGTGCGGGAGCCGCCGAACACGAGCCCGAGCACGAGCGGCGACACGAGCCACGCGGAGACGACGAGCGGGAAGATGACCAGGATCGCGAGCCGGTAGCAGTTGCGCAGCAGGCCCCGCAGCTCGTCGGGCCGCCCGAGCGCGAGCAGGCGGCTCGTCGCCGGGAACACGAACTGGTAGACGCTCGACAGCAGGCGGTGGGCCTTGATCGCGAACTCGTTCACGAGGCTGTAGATGCCCGTCCAGGTCGTGCCCAGGTACGCGCCGATGATGAAGTACGTCCCGCGGGTGAGCGCGAGGCCGGACAGGGAGGCGACGGACAGGTGGATGCCGAAGCCGGCCAGCCGCCGGACGTCGGCGGCCAGCGCCCCCGGCTCGCGCCGGCCCCGCGCCGGCAGCGACAGCCCCGTGTACCTCCCGACCCGCGACGCGACGAGCAGGAGGAGCGCGTTGTCCGCCACCCGCACGGCCAGGAGCAGGGGGAGACTTCCGGTCCACAGGATGACCGCGACGTCCGTGGCGCCCGTGAGGACGGCCCGGGCGGAGATGATCCGGGCGGAGATGTCGTAGCGCTCGAGCCCCTCGTACAGGCTCAGGTAGGGGACGGCGAAGAAGTTGAGCCCCGCCGCCAGCGTGGCCCACAGGAAGACCCGGCGGCTGAACTCGTGGCGCTCGGGGCCGACGCCCGTCGCCTCGAGCCCGAGCGCCACGAACGCGAGCGCGAGGACGGCGACGAACCCGAAGGCGAGGGCCGAGAACACGTGCCCGGCCCGGAGGAGGGCCCGGATGCGGGCCTCCCCGCCGTCGGAGCGGCCGAGCCTGCCGCGGATCTCCGCCACGTACTTCACGATCGCGGGGCCGGCCCCGATCTGGGCGAAGTCCCCGAAGCTCACGACTGCGATCGCCAGGGAGTAGATGCCGAAGTCCGAGGCCCCGACGCGCCGGAACACGACGGCCGTGGCGAGAAGGGCGCTCACGGTCGGCACGAGGAACTTGCCTCCGCCGTGGAGCGCGTTGCGAATGTGGGTGAGGCGCTCGTCTCCGGACGGTCCGTCAGTCCGACCGGAACCGGTCTCCAGCGACCCTCGGCTCATGCCTGGACTGGGCCCTCCGTTCACGGGTGGGGTCGGCCGACTTCGTCTTGTGATTCCACAAACGCGGTCGTAGTCTACGCTCGCTCGACAGCCTTCTCAAATCCGACCGCGAGCGGCCATGTCCGAACCGACCGACGACACGCGCGCGCCCGGGCCCCGGCCGCCCCCCGATCCCGCCCCGTCCGCCCGCGCGCCCGACGCCGGATTCTGGAGCGAGGACGACGAGCTGACCCTGGTCCAATTCATCGCGCACGTGCTCCGCGCCCGGCGCCTCGTCGCCGCCGCGGCCGTCGTGGCCGCCGTCCTGTTCGTCGGGATCACGCTGCTCCTGCCGCGCACGTACACGTCGGGTGCCGGCTTCATGCCGCAGGCAGGGGAGGCGCAGGCCTCCCGGCTCGCGAGCCTCGCGGCGCAGATCGGGTTCAGCCTCCCCACGGGGGAGGCGGGCGAGTCGCCCGAGTTCTACGCCGACCTCCTCCGCTCCCAGGCCCTCCTCCGGGCGGCCGTCGAGACGGAATACGACGTGCCGAAGGGACGCACGGAGGGCGAGGGGGACGCGCTTCAGGGCAACCTGGTCGAGATCTTCGGGACGCACGGGCGCAACGACGCGGTGCGGGCGGTGAACGCGGTCGAGAAGCTGCGCGACCGGCTGTCGGTGGGGACGAAGTCGGAGACGGGGGTCGTCACGTTCTCCGTCCGGACGCGGTGGCCCGCCCTGTCGCGCGCGATCGCGAACCGCCTGCTCGAGCTCCTGAACGAGTTCAACCTCGAGACGCGCCAGTCGAACGCCGCGGCCGAGCGCCGCTTCATCGAGGAGCGGCTGCGCGAGAGCCAGCGCGCGCTCGAGGCCGCCGAGGACACGGTCGAGGACTTCGTGCGGCGGAACCGCCGCTACGAGGGGGCGCCCGAGCTCCAGTTCGCCTACGACCGCCTCCAGCGCCGGGTCGCGCTCCAGCAGCAGATCCACACGTCGCTGTCGGAGTCCTACGAGAAGGCGAAGATCGAGGAGGTGCGGAACACGCCGGTGATCACGGTCGTCGAGCCGCCCGTCTTCCCGGTGAAGCCGAACCGGCGCCGCCTCATCCTGAAGGGCATCGTGGGCCTCGCGGTCGGGGCCCTCGGGGCGCTCCTCTGGGTCCTCGGGCGGGAGTTCCTGGCCGACGCGCGCCGCCGGGATCCGGGCACCTACCGGGAGCTGGAGACTCTGCGCCGGGAGACCCGCGAGGACGTCCGGCGGCTCCTCTCCCGCCTGCGCCGCCGGAGGCCGCCGGCCGGCCCCTGAGCCCGCGCCGCAGAAGGGACGCCGGTTCACACACCTTCCCGAACTGACGATTCCGCCTGAGTTCTGCGCCCGCGAGATCGAGTCGTGGACGAGTCGGGTCCAGAACGCGCTCCTGAGACGGGCCGTACGGAACCGGTGGCAGGCACTTTCGCACGCTCGGGAGATGCGGCCCTAGACGATCGGGTCCGTTCGTCGATTCCGTCCGCCGGCTGCTACATCCACACCGCCTGCACGACGGCGACGACGACCGCGCCGAGCGCGAGCTGGAGCGGAAGGCCGAGCTTCAGGAAGTCCGTGAAGCGGTATCCGCCCGGCCCGTAGACCATGAGGTTCGTCTGATAGCCGAGCGGGCTCGCGAACGAGAGCGACGCGGAGACCGTGAGCGCGATGACGAGCGGCCGCGCGTCGAGCCCGAGCGGCGCGGCCGCCGCGATGGCGATCGGGATCATGAGGGCGGCCGCCGCCGTGTTCGTGAGGAAGGCGGTGAGCAGCATCGTGCAGAGGATGAGCGCCGCGAGAACGCCCGTCGTGCCGAACGCCGATCCGGCCGCCACGAAGGCGCCCGCGATGAGATGCGCCGCGCCGCTCGTCTCCAGGGCGCCCGCCAGGCCGAGGGCGGAGCCGATGATGATGAGGACGGGCCAGTCCACCGAGCGCTTCGCGTCGCCGGGGCTCAGGCAGCGCATCCCGACCATCAGGATGCCGCCGCCCAGGGCGAGGGTCACGATGGGCACGGCGCCGATCGTCGCCAGGACCACGATCGCGGCGAGCACGGCCACGGCCCTCAGCATGTGGCCGCGCTTCGGCCCCTCGCTCTCCTCCACCTCGCTGACGAGATAGAAGTCCGTCGAGTTCCGGTAGGCCCGCGTGAAGCCGGGGGCCGCCTCGATGAGGAGCGTGTCGCCGGGGCGGAGGACGATGTCGCCGATCCGGCTCTCGATGCGCTCGCCGTGCCGGTGCACGGCGATGACGACCGCGTTGTACCGGGCACGGAAGTTCGCTCGCCGGATGCTCGTGCCCACGAGCGGCGACCCGGGCGACACCACGGCCTCGTGGAGCATCCACTCGGCGTCCGCGTCCTCCGGCGGCGACGTCGGCGGCTCGAGCCCGCGGAACCGGCGCAGGTCCAGGATCGTCTCCACCACGCCCGCGAACGTGAGCCGGTCGCCCTCCCGCAGGCGCTCGGTCGGGCTCACGGGCGACAGGACGCCCGTGCTGCGCTCGATCCGCACGAGGAACAGGCCCGGGAGGTGCCGCAGGCCGGCCTCCTCGATCGAGCGCCCGATGAGCGGGGACGGGGCGGAGAGCCGCATCTCCGCCAGGTAGCGGCGCACGTCCTTGCCCTCGGCCCGGATGGGGATCCGGTCCTCGAGGACGGCGGGCGACACGAACACGAGGTAGACGAGGGCGAGGAGCGTGCTCGGCACCCCCACGATCGCGAGCTCGAAGAACCCCAGCCCCGCCAGCCCGTGCGTCCGGAGGAGCCCGTCGCCGACGAGGTTCGTGGAGGTCCCGATGAGCGTGCACGTCCCCCCCACGATGGACGCGTAGGAGAGCGGGATGAGAAGCTTGGACGGCGACACGCCGTGCCGCCGGGCCCAGCTCGTGACGACCGGGACGCCCATGGCCACGATCGGCGTGTTGTTGATGAAGGCGGAGGCGGCGGCCGTCGTCGCCGTCATGCGCCCGATCGGCCTCCGC
Source organism: Gemmatimonadota bacterium (assembly GCA_046757885.1). Classification (GTDB taxonomy): domain Bacteria; phylum Gemmatimonadota; class Gemmatimonadetes; order Palauibacterales; family Palauibacteraceae; genus JBHHZD01. The sequence continues at coordinate 36,340 of JBHHZD010000013.1, read as the reverse complement.
ATCCCCTTCCGCCGCCCGAGCACCCGGTCGGCCAGGGCCTCCAGGGCGCCGGTCGCCCGCAGGCCGGCCGCGACGACGAACAGCGCCCCGACCGTCGCGACGGCGGGGTTCGAGAAGCCGGCCAGCGCCCCGTCCACGTCGATGACGCCGGCGGCCAGGAGGACGACGAGGGCGGCGAACAGCACGAGGTCCGGGCTCAGGATCTCCAGCGTGATCGCGAAGATCGCGAGCCCGAGCACCCCGAGCGTGAGGCCGGCCTCGTAGCTCATCCGATCGGGGCCGCCCTCATTCCCGGTAGGCCCGCATGAGGACGTCCGCGACCTCGGGCCGCGTGAACTCGCCCGGCGGGCGCTCGCCGTTCGAGAGCATCTCTCGCACCTTCGTGCCCGAGAGGAACACGCGCTGGTCGGGGGACGTCGACGGCGAGGTCTTCGCGGTCGCCATCTGATCCGTCACCCTGCAGTAGAAGGCGTGCTCGAACTTCAGGGGCTGGATGCCGAGCGCCGCGCCGTCGATGCGGTCGAAGATCTCCTGCGCGTCGTACGTGCCGTAGTAGTCGCCGACGCCCGCGTGGTCCCGGCCGACGATGAAGTGGGTGCAGCCGTAGTTGCGCCGCATGATGGAGTGGTGGATCGCCTCGCGCGGCCCCGCATATCGCATGGCGGCCGGGAGGACGGAGAGCACGACCCGGTCCTTCGGGTAGTAGTGCTCCATCAGCACGTGATAGCACTCCATGCGGACGTCGGCCGGGATGTCGTCCGACTTCGTCTCGCCCACGAGCGGGTGGATGAGCAGGCCGTCCACGATCTCGAGCGCGCACTTCTGCAGGTACTCGTGCGCCCGATGAATCGGGTTCCGCGTCTGGAAGGCGACGACGGTCCGCCAGCCGAGCTCGTCGAAGCGGGCCCGGGTCCGGGCCGGCGTGAGGTTCTCGGCCGGGAAGCCGCTGATGTCCTCGGGGTAGACGTAGCGGATGGGGCCCGCCACGCACGTGCCTCCCATCCGGTGCAGGGCCGCGACGCCCGGGTGGGCGGTGTCCGACGTCCCGAACACGCGCGTCGCCTCCCGCTCGCGCTCCCGCTCGAACATCTCCGTCACGTCGATGACCGCGGCGAGGGCTCCGTCCGGGGCGATGAGGGCGGCCTTCCCGCCCGTCTCCAGGGCGGCGGCCTCCTCCGCCGTCGCCGGAAGGACGACGGGGATCGCCCACGGGAGCTCGCTGGCCAGGGTCATGTAGTCGATGACCCGGTCGTAGTCCTCCTTCCCCATGAAGCCCTCGAGGGGCGACAGGCCCCCCACGGCGATGAGGTAGAGGTCGCTGAGCGACCAGGGGGTGAGCTGGATGGTCGGCAGGCCGGCGGCCTCGGCCCGCAGGGCCTCGGCCTCCTCGGGGCCGGCGACCCGGTCCACGAGGACGCCGCCGTAGGGTTCGATGGTCATTCGCTCTCCGATCCGGTGGATTCGATGTATCCGTGCTCGCGCAGGTACTCGAGGACGAGGCCCGCGCTCGCGGGCACGTCCAGCGCGCCCGTGTCGATGACGAGCTCCGGGTCCAGCGGCTCCTCGTACGGCGCGCCGATGCCCGTGAAGTTCGGGATCTCTCCGGCCCGCGCCTTCACGTACAGGCCCTTCGGGTCGCGCTCCTCGCACACCTCGAGCGGGGCCGCGACGTGGACCTCGATGAAGTCGCCCTCGCGGGTCATGATCTCGCGCACGAGGTCGCGGTCGGCCCGGTAGGGCGAGATGAAGGCGGTCAGGACGAGCGCGCCCGACTCCGCGAACAGCTTCGCGACCTCTCCGATGCGGCGGATGTTCTCCGCCCGGTCCTCGGGCGAGAAACCGAGGTCCCGGTTCAGGCCGTGGCGCACGTTGTCGCCGTCCAGGATGTAGGACCGGGCGCCGAGCTCGTGGAGCTGGCGGTCCACCTCGCAGGCGATCGTGCTCTTGCCGCTCCCCGAGAGGCCCGTGAGCCAGATCACGGCCCCCCGGTGCCCGTTCCGCTTCTCCCTGTCCTCCCGCGACACGTGCACGTCGTGCCACGTGATATTCGTCGACTTGATCAATGCTCGCTCCGTGTTGTAGTGGGCGCGCCTCACCCGCCGGGCCGCGCGTCGCCTTCGGCGGGGCCCTCCGCCCCGCCCCGGAACAGGGGGGCGGCGACCTCCCGCACGGCCGGCAGCGCGCGCACCCAAACGCCCGCCCGCGCCGCGAAGATGCCCCCCATCTGCCGCGGATCTGCCTTCCCGTAGGAGAGGGTCTCTCCCGCGCAGTCGGTGACCCGGCCGCCGGCGCCGCGCAGGACGGCTTCCGGCGCGCACGTGTCCCATTCCTTCAGATGCTTGACGGGGTGTACGTAAAGGTCGGCCCGTCCGGCCGCGATGAGCGCACATTTTATGCCCACCGATCCCGAGCGGACAACCTCCACGTCGCCCAGCGCGCGCTGGAGCGCCGTGATCCTCTCGTCGGGGTGCGAGCGGGACTGCACGAAGCGCAGGCGACCGTCCGCGTCGGCCGGCACGCGCAGGGGCCGCGCGCTCCCGGCGCCGGCCGGGCCGCCGGCCGCCGACGCGTCGTCCACGGCCCACGCCCCGCCGCCGGCCACGCCCAGGAACAGGCGGTCGACGCCCGGCTGGAACACGGCGCCGAGCTCGGCGCGGCCGTCGCGGCACAGGCCGACCATGACCGAGAACTCGCCGTTGCGCGCGATGAACTCCTTCGTCCCGTCCAGCGGATCGACGACCCACATCCCGCCGGCGCGGGCCACCGGCCCGGCGTCCGGCGGCGGATCGGATTCCTCGCTCAGCACCCGCACCTCGGCCGACCGTCTCGCGAGCACGGCCAGGATCGCGTCGTTGGACGCGTGGTCCGCCTCCGTGACCGGGTCGCCGGGGCGCTTCTCGTCGATCCGGAGTCCGTCGCTCTCGTAGAAGCGCAGGGCCGCCCGGCCGCCCGCGAGGGCCGCCTCCGCCGCGATCGCGAGGGCGTCGCGCGCGTCCGGCGGGACCCCGTCGGGGAGGATTCGCGTCATGTTCGGACCTTCGTCATCAGGACCGCGCCCGCGGTCAGGAAGATCCCGTTCGGCAGCCAGGCCGCGATGACGGGGGCCACGATGCCCGCCGCCCCCAGGGCCTGGGCGATCCGCGTCACGAGCAGGAAGATGATCGTGGTCAGCAGGGCCACGCCGACGGCGAAGGGCGTCCCGCCGCGCCGCGTGCTGTTCGCCAGGGGCGCCCCGAACAGGATGATGATGAAGGCGGCGAACGGAAAGGAGATCTTCATCCACCGCTGGACGACGAGCTCGCGCGCGTTGCCGCCCGAGCGCTGGAGCGCCTCGATGAAGCGGCCCAGCTCGGCATAGTTCATCTCGCTCGGGTCCTTCGGTCGCGCCAGCAGCTCGTCCGGCGTCTCGGTGAAGGCCCGCTGGTGGAGCTCCCTGAAGCGGAAGGTGTTCGTCGTGCCGCGGTCCGGGAAGAAGCGGATGCGCCCGTCCTCCAGGACCCAGCGGCCGGCGGCGGAGTCCCAGCGGGCGCTGGCGGCGGAGACGCTGTACGTGGGGTAGCCGAAGCCCGTCCCCTCCCGCTCGATCTGCACGTTCGTCATCGTCCCCTCGAGCGCGTCGAGCCGGTAGATCTTGTACAGGCGCTCCTCGTTGCCGCGATACACGAAGCGCAGGCGCGACGTCTGCCCTCGCGTGCGCTCTTCTCCGAGCGCCTCGGCGGACTTCCGCTCCGTGAGCGGCACGATCTCCGTCAGGCCCAGGGCGATGGCGCTCAGGACGAGCCCCACGACGAGCAGGGGACGCGCGAGCCGGTAGAAGCTCACGCCGCTGGCCTTGGCGGCCGTGATCTCGAAGTGGCGGGTCATGCGCGAGACCGTGAACACGGTCGCGAGCAGGGCCGCGATCGGAAAGGCGAGGAGCATCTGGTAGGGGAACTGATACAGGTAGTGCATGAGCACCGGGCCCCGCCCGATCCCGTCCGCCAGGTAGGTGTCCAGCGTGTCGGTGAGGTTGATGATCTCGAACACGAACGGGACGCCCAGGATGCAGAGCAGGAAGATCCAGGCGAACTCGCGCACGAGGTAGCGGTCGAGGATTCTCATCCGCCCGCCCGCCGCGCGCGCCAGAACGCGGCGATCCCGATGCCCCCGAACAGGACGTTGGGGCTCCACATGGCCCAGAACGGCGACAGGACGGTCTTGTCGGCCAGGTGCTCGCCCCCGATGAGCGCCACGTAGTAGGCGCAGAAGACGACCAGGCTCACGCCCACGACCATGCCCACGCCTCCCCGCCGGTAGCGCACCGCGATGGGCGCGCCGATGAGGACGAACACGATGCAGGCGGCCGGAATCGAGAACTTCTTCTGGATCTCCACCTCGAACTGGTTCGAGCGCGCGATCCGGCTGCGCACCCGCTCGGCCCGGGTGCGGAAGGTGTTCGCCGCGGCCGAGGCGCTCACGAGACGCGAGCCCAGCTCCCGCGCCTGGCGGATCGGGTCCGGGGCGGCCGGGCCCGCCGTGTCGGCGGCCGCCGCCGCGGCCGTGTCGGGCTCCGCCTCCGCCTCCGGGCCGCCGGCCAGGCGCCCCAGGTACCGCCGCGTGGCCGCGATGGAGATCGCGCGGCTCTCCTCGAGGGCCTGTCTCGCGAGGTCGCGGTTCTCGGCCGCCAGCTCGCGCATCTGCGCGATCGGCATCTCCCGGTCGCTCCGGCGCCCGCCCAGGTCCTCGCGCCGGAACTCGTTGCCGATGCCGGCGACCCGCATGTAATCCTTGCGGAAGAAGACGCGCTGGTGCGATTCCGGCTCGTGGGCCCGGGACTCCGAGAACACGCCGTCGTAGAGCGTGAGGTAGAGATCCGTCGGCGGGTCGCTGTAGGCCATGAAGCCGCTGTCCGCGTAGATCGTGCGGGATCTCTCGGCGTCCCGCTCGTCGAAGATCGTCACGTCCACGAGCCGGTTCCGTGCCCGGTCGATGGTCGCCGCCCGCAGGTAGAGCCGCGAGGGAAGGACCTCGTTCACGGTCTGCTCGCGCAGGACGAACGTCGGCTTCTTCTGGCCGATCGAGGTGAGCAGGAGCTGGAGACGGTGGTTCGACTCCGGCAGGACCGCGTCGTTGAACCAGACCATCGCCGCGGCGAGGAGCGTGGCCGCCACGAGGACGGGCGCCGTGAGCCGGGCCAGGCTCACGCCGCTCGCCTTGATGGCGGAGATCTCGTTGTCCGCCGCGAGCCGGTTGAACGCGTACAGGACGGCCACGAGCACGGCCATCGGGAAGATGACCGCGAAGATGAAGGGCACGGAGTAGAGAAACACCTCCGAGATGACCTTCCAGCCGAGGCCCTTGCCCACGAGCTTCCCGAATTTCTTGGCTACCTGGTCGAGCAGCATCAGGATCGTGAGCGCCGACGCGGAGAACACGAAGGGGGCGACGTGCTGGCGGAGGACGTACCGGTCCAGAATGCTCATCGAGCGGGCCCCGCGCTCCCGGCGGGCGCCGATTGACAAGGCATGGTCATGGAGCAAATGTAGGGCTCGACGCCCGGTTTGGCTCCCCACTCTCGAACGGCGAGGCGCGTTGAAGATCCGCACGATGGTGCTGGGCCTGCTCGTCACGATTCCGGTCGCGTCGCTACGTCCCGCCCCCCTCGCCGCCCAGGATACGCAGGAAGCGATCCGCCGGGCCGAGCAGCTTCTGGGCCGGTCCCTGGCCCCTCAGGACGTGCTCCGCCTCCTCCAGCAGTCCGGGCTGTCGCCCGACGAGATCCGGGCTCGCCTCCAGCGCGAGGGGCTCTCCCCGTCCGCGGCCGAGCCGTATCTGGCCGTCCTCGAGGGCCGGGCGGACGAGGTCCCGGAGGGCACGAGCCCGCTCGCGCTCATGCAGGTGCTGAGCGGCATGCGCCTGACCGAGCTCGAGCGGCCGGACACGTCGGCCATCGGACTCCTCGAGCCGCCCGAGCGGGCCCTGGCCGCCGACACGGCGGGCCTCGAGCTCGAGCCACCCGGCCCGCCGATCTTCGGGCGGGACGTGTTCGCCCGCGCCACGTCCCAGTTCACGGCGCCGCTCACGGGACCGGTCCCCTCGAACTACCGGCTCGGCCCGGGCGACGAGATCGTGCTCGTGCTCACGGGCGACGTGGAGCTCGCCTACCGGCTCACGGTCTCGCGCGAGGGCTGGATCGTGATCCCGGACGTGGGCCGGGTCACGGTGAACGGACTCGACCTGGGCGGGCTGAGACGGTCGCTGCACGAGCGCCTGGCGCGGGTCTACTCGGGCCTGACCGGCCAGGCCGACGCGACGACGTTCCTGGACGTCTCGCTCGGCGCCCTGCGGACGAACCAGGTGTTCGTCATCGGCGAGGTCGAGCAGCCGGGCGCCTACCAGCTGAGCAGCCTCGCCTCCGCCCTCACGGCCCTGTACTGGGCGGGCGGGCCGAACCGGGCGGGGTCGTTCCGCGAGATCTCCGTGAACCGCGGCGAGGAGCGCGTGGCTCGCGTGGACCTCTACGACTACCTCCTGCACGGCCGGGCGGACCGCGACGTGCGGCTCGAGGACGGCGACGTGGTGTTCGTGCCGCCCGTCCGCCGGCGGGTGGAGATCGACGGGGCCGTCGTCCGGCCGGGGATCTACGAGCTCGCCGAGGGCGAGACCCTGGCGGACCTCATCCGGTTCGCCGGCGGGACGCTGGCGGAGGCCTCGGTCGAGCGGGCGCAGGTCGAGCGGACGCTGCCGCCCGACGAGCGGCGGCCGGGCATGGAGCGGGTGATCCTGGACCTCCCGCTCGGCGATCCGGACGCGCCGGACGTCGAGAGCGCGCCGCTCCTGAACGGCGATCGCGTGACGCTGTTCGCGGTGCTCGAGGAGCTGCGCAACGAGGTGCGGATCAGCGGGGGCGTGTGGCGGCCGGGCGTGTACGGCGCCGAGCCCGGCCTGCGGCTGTGGGACCTCATCGAGCGCGCCGGCGGGCTCCTGCCGGACGTCTACGCGGGGCGGGTTCAGATCCAGCGGCTGCGGCCCGACTACACGCGCCGCATGATCGCCGCGAGCCTCGCGCGCACGGCCTCGGGGGCGCCCGCGGAGAACCCGGAGATCCGGCCCCAGGACCAGGTGTACGTGTTCGCGCGCCGCAACCTGCGCGAGGAGCGCGTCGTGTCGATCGGCGGCTGGGTGCGGGCGCCGGGCGTCTACCCGTTCGTGGACGGGATGACGGTGCGGGACCTCGTCCTGCGCGCGGGAGGCCTGCGCACGGGCGCGTACCTGGGCCGCGTGGACGTGGCCCGCGTCGTGATCTCGCAGACGCGCGGGGACACGATCACGCAGAACCTGGCCGTGGCGCTGGACAGCAGCCTGGTGTTCGACCGGCCGACGGAGGAAGGCGCCGCGGGCCCGACGGGCGCGGCCCGCGGGGGCGGCGGATTCGTCCTCCGAAACCTGGATGCCGTGTACGTCCGGAAGGCGCCGGGCTTCGAGTCGCAGCGCCGCGTGATGGTCACCGGGGAGGTCATGTTCCCGGGCCCGTACTCCCTGCAGACGCGCGGCGAGCGCCTGATGGACCTGCTCGCGCGCGCGGGCGGCCTGACGCCGCAGGCGTACGCGCAGGGCCTCCAGCTCTGGCGGGCCGAGACGGAGGTCACGACGGACACGCTGTCGGCCGCCGAGATCGCGGGCCAAGCGTTCGGAGACACGGCCCTGGCCGGCATGCAGGCCGTGGACACGACGGCCTTCCCCGCCGCGCGGCCGCGCGTCCAGCCCCAGGCACCGGGCGCGGACGGGACCCTGCCCGCCGAGGCGGGGGGCGCGCCGGGCGCGGGTGCCGTGACGGAGGCCCCCGCGGGCCCCGTCCGCCTCCGGGTGGGGATGGACTTCGAGCGGGCCCTCCGGGATCCCTCGAGTCCGCACAACATCCTCATCGAGCCGAACGACTCGATCTACGTGCCCACGTTCATCCCGACCGTGGACGTGCGTGGAGCCGTCGGGGCGCCCACGAAGGTCCTGTACCGGCGGGGCGCCGGCGTCGGCTACTACATCAACCGCGCCGGCGGGTACAGCCAGGAGGCGGACAAGGGACGCACCCGGGTCGAGCTGGCGAACGGGGAGATCGCCACGCGGGGCGGAAAGTTCCTCTTCTTCGGCGGCGGGATGCCCGACCCGGATCCGGGCTCCGTCATCACGGTGCCGCGGAAGATCCCGAAGGAGGGCGGGGTGAACTTCGCCCAGCTCGCCACGATCCTCGCCTCGTTCGCGACCGCGACCGCCACGATCATCATCGCCGCGAAGCGCTAGGCGCGGCGACGGGACCGCGCGAGCGGGAGACTGTCGCGGGGAACGAGAGATGGACCGTGTCGAGATCGTCGGGGGCGACATCACGCGGCTCGAAGTCGATGCCATCGTCAACGCCGCGAACGAGCGCATGCTGGGCGGTGGGGGCGTGGACGGGGCCATCCACCGGGCCGCGGGCCCGCAGCTGAAGGACGCCTGCCGGGCGATCCCGGAAGTCCGGCCCGGCGTCCGGTGCCCCACGGGCGAGAGCCGCATCACCCCCGGCTTTCGCCTGCCCGCGCGCTACGTGATCCACGCCGTCGGACCGGTCTGGCGCGGAGGCGGGTCCGGCGAGGCGGGGCGGCTCGCGAGCTGCTACCGGAGCGCGCTCGAGCTCGCCCGCGAGCACGGCCTCCGCTCCATCGCCTTCCCGGCGATCAGCTGCGGCGTGTACGGCTACCCGCCGGACCGGGCGGCAGAGACGGTGCACGAGGCGCTGTCCGGCTTCCTGGCCGGGGATGACGCGCTCGAGCGGGTGCTGCTCGTGGCGTTCGACGACGCCGTCCGCGAGGCCCTGGCGGCGCGCTTCGGCCGCTGACCCGACGCCCCGAGGGCACGGGAGGGGAACTCCCGGTGTACATTGCGGGCGAGAACGGCTCGCGCGCCGGAGGCGGGAGCGCACGGGGGACCCGGATGAAGACGACCGCGAAAGAGACGGAGACGGGCGCAGGCCGACCGACCGACGAGACCGGTCTCGGCGGCGCGAAGGGCCGCATCCTGTGGGTGGACGACGAGGTGGACCTTCTGCGTCCCCACCTCATGCTCCTCATGAAGGACGGGTATCACGTCGACGCGATCATGAACGGCGCCGACGCCCTCCAGCTCCTCGACTCCGAGAGCTACGACCTCCTCCTGCTGGACGAGCACATGCCGGGCCTGCGGGGCATCGAGGTGCTGGCCGAGGTCAGGCGGCGGGCGCCCCGGCTTCCGGTCGTCATGGTCACGAAGAGCGAGGCCGAGTCCACGATGCACGAGGCGATCGGCCGCCGCGTGGATGACTACATCGTGAAGCCCACGAGCCCTCGGCAGGTCCTGTCCGTCGTGACCCGCCTGCTGGCGGGGCCGGCGCTCCGTCACGAGCGCATCGCGCGCGACTTCACGGCCCGCTTCCCGGATCTGCGGCAGGACATCGCCGCGGCGTCGGACTGGCGGCGGCTCGCGCGCCTGTACGGCGAGGTCGTGGACTGGGAGCTGCATCTGGAGGACGCGGGCGAGTCGGGACTCATGGAGGTGCTCGAGGATCTGGGCGGCGACCTGCGGCGCGCCTTCTCGGACCTCGTGAGCCGCCGCTACGAGGAGTGGGTCCACGAAGCCGGCGAGGCGGGCCCCCCGCTGTCGGTGGACGTCCTGCAGAGGTTCTTCGCGCCGCTGCTCGGAACCGGCGAGCCGGCGATGCTCGTCGTCATGGACTGCATGCGCCTCGACCAGTGGCGCGCCCTCCTGCCCTCCATCAGCGAGCTGTTCGAGGTGGAGGAGACGCTGTACGCCTCGATCCTCCCCACCGCGACGCCGTTCGCCCGCAACGCGATCTTCAGCGGCCTGTTCCCGGACGAGATCGACGAGCGGCGGCCCGGCTGGCTCTCGCGGGGCGACGAGGAGGGCTACAACAGTTTCGAGGACGAGCTGTTCGCCGACCACGTGCGAGAGCTCGCGGGTCCGGGCATCGCCACGCACTACGAGAAGATGTTCTCGGCCGACGACGGGGTCCGGATGCTGAGGCGGCTCCCGGGCCACCTGTCCGGCGCCTCGGCCACGGCCCTCGTGTTCGGGTTCGTGGATCTGCTCACGCACGGCCGGAGCGAGTCGCGCCTGCTGTGGGAGGTCGCGCGCGACGCGGCGGCGCTTCGCTCGCTCACCGTGAGCTGGTTCGAGAGGTCCGCCGCGTACGAGGCGCTGGCGGAGGCGGCCCGGCGAGGCGTCCGGGTCCTGTTCACGACGGACCACGGGTCGATCCACTGCCACCGCGCCGTGACCGTGTACGCGAAGCGGGACGCGACGGCGAACCTCCGCTACAAGTTCGGCATCGACCTGCGGGTCGAGAACCCGGGCGCCGTCTACCTGACGCGGGAGGCGGACGCCCTGCGGCTTCCGCCCGGCGGGATGCAGACGAACTACGCGCTCTGCCGCGACGATTTCTTCTTCGTCTATCCGACGAAGCTGCGCGAGTACCAGCGGCGGTACCGGGACAGCTTCCTGCATGGCGGGATCAGTCCGGAGGAGATGATCCTGCCCGCGGCGCTCCTCACGCCGAGGTAAGGCGCGCGGAGGGCGCGGGCCGGCGTCGGGGCCGGATCTCAGGCCGCCGACGGGGGGCCGGGGTCGCGGGTGTAGCCACGCTCGAAGGCCTCCCAGCTCCGGGCGGCCTGCCGGAGATCGAGCTTCGAGAGCGAGCGGCGAAGGCGCCGGAGATCCTCCCGGGCCCGGGAGCGCGGCGTCGGCGGGGCGAAGGTGCGGCCGCGATCGAAGCCGATGAGGATGGGCGGGATGCCCACGCGACCCGTGGCGATGAGGAAGCTCTCGGCGCTCAGGTCCGCGTGCCAGCCCCCGGCCTCGTGCAGCAGGCGGACGCTGCGGCCCATGTCCTCCAGGAGCGCGGCCGCCTCGCCGGCGCCCGCCCCGGCCAGAAGCTCGGGCGCGAGCCGCGAGCCCACGACGCGCCGCGTGATGAGAGCGGACCCGCCACCCCGGCGCGCCCGGGCCTCCACGGCCGCCAGGACCTCGGCCACCGGGACGCCGAGGCGCCGGAGCCGCTCGGTGAGGAAGAGCTCCTCGAACGCCGGATGCCCCGCCCGCCGGGCCCGCGGGACGATGCGGCGCGATCCGCGCGAGCACCGGTGGCGCCGCACGACGGCCTCGCCGAGCGCGCCCGCCGGCACGACGCGGGCCGGCGCCCGCCCGCCGGACGGCCCCGGTCCGGGGACGAGCCCGGGCCCGGGCCCCGCGGCCTCGATGAGCCGGGCCTGATCGAAGGTGCCGAGGAAGTCACGCCGCACGATCGCGCCCCTCCCGCCCGCGCTCCGCGCCTCGAACTCGCCGACGAGCCACTCGGGGACCACGACGTCCATGCCGCAGTATGGCTTCGCCCCGGGGGGTCCCGCTACGTCCGCCATCTCCCGTGGGGCGCGAAGTGCGGTGCGGCAGGGTATCTTGTTCGGCGAGTTCGGGAGCTGGGGGTGGAATGATCCGAGCACCGTTGCGGATCCTGCACATCGATTCGGCGCGCGTGTGGCGAGGCGGCCAGAACCAGGTCCGCCTGCTCGCGAGGGGCATCGGACGGCGCTCCGACGTCGTTCAGGCCGTCGCCGCGCGGGAGGGCTCCCGGCTCGCCTCCGCGCTCCGCGAGGCCGGCGTGGAGGTCCGGCCGCTCGTGTGGGCGAGCGGCACGGATCCTCGCGCCCTGCGGACCCTCGCGCGCGAGATGCGCCGCCAGTGGGACATCGTGCACGTGCACGACGCGCACGCCCTGCAGATGGCGCTGTTCGCGCTCTCTCTCGAGGGGGCGTCCGCCAGGCTCATCGCCTCGCGGCGGCTGTCGCTCCCGCTCCGCTCGCCGTGGATGTGGAGACGAGCCGACCTCATCCTCGCGCCCACCGAGACCGTGCGGGACTCCCTGCTGGCCCAGGGCATCGAGGCCCGGCGCGTGCGGGCCGTGCACGACGGCATCGATCCCGAGGAGCTCCTGCCGCAGAGGCCGGGCCGCCTGCGCGAGGCGGCCCGGGCGTCTCCCGGCGAGTTTCTCGTCGGATCCGTCGGGGCCCTGGACCGAAGCAAGGACCACACGACGCTGGTGCGGGCCGCGGCGCGCGTGCGGGAAGAGCGCCCGGACGTCCGCTTCGTGGTGATCGGCGAGGGGCCCGAGCGCGGGCGGCTGGAGCGCGCGGTCACGGCGCTCGGGCTGGACGGCGCCTTCGCTTTCCCGGGCTACCTGTCGAACGCGCGACTCTCGGTGTCGGACCTCGACGCGTTCGTGATGCCCTCCCGGCACGCGGGCGTGGGGACGGCGAGCCTCGAGGCGATGTGCCTGGGCGTGCCCGTCGTCCTGTCCCGCGCCGGCGGGCTCGCGGAGCTGGCGGGCAACGAGATCACGACGTTCGCGCCGGGCGACGATGCCGCCCTGGCGCGGCGGATCCTGGCCCTGGCCGGCGACCCCGCCGCCCGGGAGCGCGCGGCCGCCGCCTCGCGCGCCCGCGCCGCCGAGTTCGGAGCCCGGCGCATGGTCCGCCGCACCCTGGACTGCTACGGCGCCGTGCTCGGGCGGAGACGGACCTGACCCGTCGGGCGGCCTCGCGCCCGGCGGCGGGGGAGCGCTATTCTTCGGTGCCGGAAGGCGGGAGTGCCGGCCTGCGCGCCTTCCCGTCTCCTCGATGCGGAACGAAAGGGAAAGGAGCAGGATCGGGTGATCTACGTCGCGATCCCCGTACACAACGAACAGCACACGATCGGGGTCCTCCTGTGGAGGATCCGGGCGGTCCTGACGGAGGCCGGGAGGGATTTCCGCATCCTGGTGGCGGACGACGCCTCCACGGACGAGACGGCAGACGTCCTGGAGCCCTACCGGCGGGTCCTTCCGCTCACCGTGTTCCGGCACGAACGGCGCCGGGGCTACGCGGCGTCGCTGGAGCGCCTGCTGCGCGAGGCCGTCGCCCGGTCCGAGTACCCGAGACGCGACGCGGTCCTCGTGCTCCAGGCCGACTTCACGGACGGCCCCGAGGCCATCCCGGAGATGGTGCGCCGCTTCCAGGGCGGCGCGGACCTCATCGCGGGCGTGGCGAGCCCGGACGGCGCGATGCCGCGGACCGTCCGCATCGCGCGCCGCGGGGCCTGGATGCTCTCGCGCGGCCTGCCCTTTCCCGGCGAGATCGAGGACCCGTTCTGCGGCTTCCGCCTGTACCGTCTGATGACGCTGAAGAAGGCGCTCGGGGCGGCGCCGGCGGACGACGGGCGCTTCCTCCGCCACGACGGCTGGGCGGCGAACGCGGAGCTCCTGCTCACGACCCGGCCCTACGTGCGACGGGCGGAGCAGGTGGAGTTCCGGAGCGACTACGACCGCCGCTATCGCGAGAGCCGCTTCCGGGTGTTCCCGGAGTTGTGGTCCGTGTTCCGGGCCGTGCGGGATCGCCGCCTTCGGGACGCGGCCGTCTCGCCCACGTGATCCGTCGGGCCCGCGCCGCTGCGCGGAGGAACCCGCGGCGGGAGGTCGGCGTTGTGCGGGCGGCGTGGCCGGTGGCGCCTCTCCGATCCGGGCCCTTATATTGCGACCATCCGCGCAGGATCCGGACGAACCCCTGAAAGGAGCGAGATTTGGCGAACGGAAAGCGACAGTCCTCTTCGATGGATTCGGCTCGAGACGAGCTGTTCAGCCATATCATGCGGTGCGGCGTGCTGGAGGCGGAGGAAGACGAGAGACGAGTGTGGATGAGTGACACGGTGGAATTCTTGGGAGAGCGGTACCCGGACCTGACGCGCGACGATCTGCAGTCCCTGTCCGACATCGGACACCGCTACTGCCAGCCGGCGATCCCGCACGGCCCGGTGGAGGCGCCCCGAGCGGGAGGGGCCGGACCACAGCCTGACGAGGTCAACGTAGCCTGAACCCGTCGTCCAGACGGTCTGTACCGATTCGGCGCTCCCGTCGTGCGCGTCCGCGCCGCCGCGAGCGCCCCGAGCCGGGCCCCGAGCCTCCGGAGCCCCGGAGTCGCGCCCGCCCCCGCCGGAAACGCGGCCCATGAGCCTGGCCGTGGTGCTCAAGCTCCTCGCGGTCCTGGTGCTGGTGGCCGCGAACGCGTTCTTCGTCGCGGCGGAATTCGCCCTCGTGGGCGCCCGCCGGACGAGGATCCGCGAGCTCGCGGCGGGGGGCGATCGGCTCGCCCGGTCGGTGGAGGCGGCGCAGAAGAACCTCGACCGGTCCATCTCGGGCACGCAGCTCGGGATCACGCTCGCCTCTCTCGGCCTCGGCTGGATCGGCGAGCCGGCCATCGCGCAGACCCTGCACGGGGCGTTCGCCTCCCTCGCGCCTCCGTGGTCCGGGATCATGACACACGGCACGGCGGCCGCGCTCGCCTTCGCCCTCATCACGTTCCTCCACATCGTCCTCGGCGAGCTCGCCCCGAAATCCCTCGCGCTGCTGCGCCCCGAGACGGTGAGCCGCGCCGTCGCCGGTCCGCTGAACGCGTTCAACGCGATCGTGACGCCGTTCATCTGGGTCCTGAACGGGGCGGCGAACGGCGTCCTGCGCGCCGCCGGCATGTCGGTGGCCGGCGCCCGCGAGCGCGTGCACAGCTCCGACGAGATCCAGATGCTGGTTCGCCAGAGCCTGGCCGAGGGCGCGGTCGAGGACGACGAGGAGGCGATGATCCACGGCGTGTTCGAGCTCACGCACACGGTGGCCCGCGAGGTGATGACCCCCCGGCCCGACATCGTCGCGTTCCACGAGAGCGCCACGCTGGACGAGGTCCTGAACGTGGCGGCGGAGTCGGGCTTCTCGCGCTTTCCCGTCTACCGGAGCTCGATCGACGAGGTCACGGGCGTCGTGCTGGTGAAGGACCTGCTGGGCTGGCTGCGCGACGGAGACGACGCCTCGTTCTCGCTGAGCGAGGTGGCGCGCGAGCCGTACTTCGTCCCCGACTCGAAGGCGGTGGACGACCTCATCGCGGATTTCCGGGCCAGCAAGCTGCACCTGGCGATCGTCGTGGACGAGTTCGGCGGCACGGACGGCATCGTGACGCTCGAGGACCTGCTCGAGGAGATCGTGGGAGACATCTACGACGAGCATGACGCGGCGGAGGCGGACATCCGCATCCTCGAGGACGGTCGGATCCTTCTCGACGGGGGCGCCGACTTCACAGACGTGCTGGAGGAGTTCGACCTCCCGGCGGTGGAGGAGGAGGATGATGACTACGACACGATCGCGGGCTACGTGATCGCCCACCTCGGGAGGATCCCGGAGCCCGGCGAGCGCGTTCGTCTGGGACGGGGCGAGTTCGAGGTGCTGGAGACGCACGAGCAGCGGGTCACGAGCCTGGAGCTCCGCCTGGACGTCGGGGAGGAGGTGACGGAAGGCGGAGACGGGGCGGACGAGGCGACCGACGGGGAGGAGGCATGAGCCGGACGACGCGGAGGTCGTTCCTCCGTCGCCTGGGGGTGGCGGCGGGCGCCGGGGCGCTGACCCCGGGACTCGCGGCGGCGCGGTGGACGGAGGGGCGCAGCGGGGGGTCGGGTGGCCTGCTCATCCGGGACGGATCCGCCGTCCGGCCCGTCGCGATCTCGAGCGCGAACGGGCTCCGCGCCACGGAGCACGCCATGCGGGTCCTGGAGGCGGGCGGGGACACGCTGGAGGCGGTCGTCGGCGGGGTGAACATCGTGGAGGCGGATCCGGACGACATGAGCGTCGGGTACGGGGGCCTCCCGAACGCCGACGGCGTCGTGCAGCTGGACAGCCAGGTGTACCACGGCCCGACCCGGGGCGTCGGGGCCGTGGCCGCCCTCGAGGGCTTCAAGCTCCCGTCGCGCGTGGCCGTGGCCGTGATGCGGTACACGGACCACGTCCTGCTCGTAGGGCGCGGCGCGGCCCGCTTCGCCCGGGAGATGGGCTTCGAGGAGACGAACCTGCTGACGGACCGCGCGCGCCGCCGCTGGATCGAGTGGAGGAGCGGTCTGAGCGACCGGGACGACTACCTGACCCCGGAGGAATCCGGGGAGCCCGTCACGGGGTTCGAGGATCCGGGCGGGCCGGGGGCCGTGGCGCCGGAGGGGGAGGCGCAGGGCTGGCTGGAGTCGGCGGACGGCGTTCGACCCCATGGCACCATTCACTGCGCGGCGCTCGACGCGAACGGGGACCTCTCGGCCGTGACCACGACGAGCGGCCTGGCGTACAAGGTGCCGGGCCGGGTCGGAGACAGCCCGCTGCCGGGCTGCGGGTGCTACGCGGACAACGACGTGGGCGCTGCGGGCTCGACGGGCCGGGGAGAGGCCGTGATCAAGACCGTCGGCACGCACCTCATCGTCGAGGAGATGCGGCGGGGGGCGCACCCCACCGACGCCTGCCTCACGGCCCTGCAGCGCATCGTGGACTGGACGGTCGAGAAGCGCCTGCTGGACGATCGGGGTCGGCCCGCCTTCAACGTGAACTACTACGCGCTGAACAGGAAGGGAGAGACGGGGGCGGCATCGCTGTACTCGGGGGGCCGGTACTCGGTCCACGACGGTCGAGAGAATCGCAGGTCCGACATCGCCTTTCTCTTCAAGAGGGGGTAGCGCGTCCATGAGCTCGAGCTTCTGGAGTGCCGAGGAATTCGACAGACGTGCCCAGCGGCTGTACGAGTGCGGTGACCTGGACGGAGCGGGCGAGCTCCTGCGGGAGGGACTCGGACGGTATCCCCACGCGCCGGAGCTTCAGGTGTCGTTCGGGTACGTCCGGCTCGCGCAGGAGGAGTACGCCCTCGCGCGCCGGGCGTTCGAGACGGCGCTCGCGGCGGAGCCGGACCACGAGGACGCCCTGGTCGGGCTCGGCGAGAGCCTGCTGCGTCTCGGCGAGCGTGGCCGCGGCTTCCGGGCGTTCGAGCGGGTGCTGGAGCTCGGGTTCGACACGGACCTCGATCTCATGCTCTCCATCGGCCGCGCGCTCTACCGCGAGGAGCTCTACGAGCAGGCGGAGCGCTTCTTCCGGAAGGCGGCCCGCGCGGACGAGGGCTCGTCGGAGGCGGCCGCCGACCTGGGGTACGCCCTGCACCGGCAGGGGAAGACGAACGGAGCGCGCGGCTGGCTGAACCGGGCCCTGAGCCTGGACCCCGACAACCACGAAGCGCGGGCGTGGTACGGGAATCTCCTGTACGACGAACGCCGGGTCGAGGAGGCGCGCGAGCAGCTGACCCGCATCCCGCCGGAGCGGCTGTGGGATCCGCTGACGGTGTGGCGCGCGATCGAGCTCCTGCGCGGGGGTCGAGCCGACGACGCCGCCGACGACGGCCGCCTGGATCCGTACCTCGAGCGCCTGGAGGAGCTGCTCGTAGAGCCGGAGCCGGAGGAGCGCCTCATCGCGGCCGTCGAGCGCGACCGGGATCTGAGCGCCGGTCCCGGCGAGGTCGCGGGCCGCGGACAGTTCGACCTGTTTCGGCCGGGCTCGGATGGGGTCCGCGACGGGGAGCGGACACCCGAGCCCGACCCGGCCGTCCGGCACGCGGGCGAGAGGCCCGGGCGGGGGGGCGGCGGCCGGCGCGCGCACCGATCGGGGGAGGTCGAGGGCGTCGTCGCCGACTGGGCGGGCATCGTTCGCGCGATGTGCGAGAGCTCGATGAGCGGCGCGGAGACGATCGAGGAGTTCATGCGCGACACGGCGCGCCACGTGCACAGCCTCACGGGCATCCTGATCCCGGACGACGACCCTGAGGCGTTTCTGAAGGCGACGGCCCGGGCCGGCGTCCTGCACATCGACGGAAGCGGGCGCCTGTGACGCCGGGCCGCCGGGAGCCGGAGCCGTGACGGCGGACCGCATGGCCGGCCTGCTGGCCAGGCGTCTCGCCGACGCGGACGTCGGGCCCGAGGCGCTCGTGTCGGTCGCGGAGCTGCACCGCCGCCTCCTGCCCTATCCCCTGTGCCGGAGCGAGTGCGGGTTCACGACGAAGGCGGAATACGATCTCGCCCTCCTGTCCCTGCTGGGTGATCCGGAGTGCGTGCGGATCGAGGAGGAGCTGGCGGCCGCGATCCGCGAGGAGCTGGACTCCCCGGAGCCGGGCCTCGGCCCGCTCCAGCGCTTCGCCGCCGCCGAGATCGGTTTCGGCCCGAGAGTCCGCGAGGCCGGGCCGGGAGGCGCGACGGGATCGGTGGATGGGCCGGAGCCCGAGGCCGCCGCGGCCTCCCCCGCGGCGGAGCCCGACGCCGGTCCGGAGCCGCAGGAGGAGGAGGCGGAGCCCGCGTCGCGCTTCGAGCTCGAGTTGGAGCCGTCGCCCGAGCCCGAACGGCCCTCCATCGTCCCGCTCGCGTTCGAGCCGTCGCCCGAGGTCCCGGGCGAGGTCCGCTGCCGGGCCTGCGGCGAAGGGCTCCCGTCGCGCGACGGCCTCTCCTTCTGCCCGTACTGCGGCGCCGATCAGTCCCGCTGGCCCTGCGATTCCTGCGGCGCCACGCTGGAGCGCGGCTGGCGGTTCTGCGTCCGCTGTGGGGCCCCCGCCCGCGCGTAGTCATCCGGCGCCCGCTTCGCTACATTAGGCGCCGCGGGGGAAACGGTCCGGCAGGGGCTCACCCGCGTTTCGACCGTTCATCAAGCGCAAGGAGTACATCCAGATGGTCCACAGACTGACTGCACCCTGGCGTGCGGGCACGGGCGCCGCGCTCGCGCTCATCGCGACCGCCGGTCTCGCCGCCTGCGGTGGGGACGCGTCGGCGGATGCCGCCGCCGGGGATTCGGCCGCGCCCGCGGCCAACGTCGCGCAGACGGCCGCCGCGGAGACGACGCCCGCGGAGACGGCGCCCGCGGCGTCGATGCCGCAGGAGCTTCCCGAGGGCGTCACGGCCGCGATGATCGAGGACGGCACGGGCGTCTTCGCGGGGGCCGGGATCTGCACCGCGTGCCACGGGGCCGACGCGAAGGGCCTGCCGAACCTCGGCGCGGACCTGACCGATGACGAGTGGCTCCACTCGGACGGGTCGTACGAGGCGATCGTGGAGACGGTGAAGAACGGCGTCACGGCCGAGGAGTCGAGCTCGGGCGTGCCGATGCCCCCGAAGGGCGGCGCGAACATCAACGAGGACCAGGTCAAGGCGGTCGCCGCCTACGTCTGGTCGCTGAGCCACGGCGGAGGCGCCTGAGGCCGCTCGGTCGCTCAGAATCGTCGGGAGGCCGGCGTCCGCACGGAACGCCGGCCTCGTCGCGCCGGGCAGGGGGATGAGCGGGTGATCCGCATCGCACTGATCCCGGGCGACGGCATCGGGCCGGAGGTGCTGGCCGAGGCGAGACGCGCCCTGGACGCGCTGTCGGCCGCCGGGCTCGCGGACGTCGCCCTGGAAGAGTTTCCGCACGGCGCCGAGCACTACCTCGCCACGGGCGAGACGCTCGGCGAGGCGGCCCTGTGCCGCCTGCGCGACGAGTTCGACGCGATCCTCCTCGGCGCCGTCGGGGATCCCCGAGTGCCGGACAACCGGCACGCCCGGGACATCCTGCTCGGACTCCGGTTCCGGCTGGACCTCTACATCAACTTCCGGCCCGCGCGACTCCGGGCGCCGAGGCTGTCGCCGCTGAAGTCGGCCGAGAGCCGCCCGATCGACTTCGTGATCTTCCGGGAGAACACGGAGGGGCTGTACACGGGCTCGGGCGGTCTCCTGCGGGAGGGGACGCCGGACGAGGTGGCGGTCAGCGAGTCCATCGCGACGCGGCACGGCGTGGAGCGCATCGTGCGCGCCGCCTTCGAGTTCGCTCGCCGGGAGGGGAGGACGCGCGTGACGCTCGGCGACAAGGCGAACGCGGTGCCGCACGTCTACGGCCTGTGGCGCCGCGTGTTCGAGCAGGTCGCGGCCGAGTACGACGGGATCGAGGCCGAGATGCGCTACGTGGATGCGCTCGCGATGCAGCTCGTCCGCGAGCCGGGACGCTTCGAGGTCATCGTCGCGGAGAACCTCCTCGGCGACATCCTGTCGGATCTGGCCGCCGAGCTGGTCGGCGGGATGGGGCTCGCGCCGTCGGCGAACCTGAACCCGGCGGGCGGTTCGATGTACGAGCCCGTGCACGGGAGCGCGCCCGATCTCGTCGGCACGGGCACCGCGAATCCGATGGCGGCCCTGCTGAGCACGGCGCTGCTGCTGCGGGATGGCGGCGCGGCGGAGGCGGCGGCCAGCATCGAGCGGGCCGTCGACGAGGCTCTCGCCGCGGACGTGTGCACCCCGGACGTGGGCGGGTCGATGGGGACGGAGGAGGTCGGCCGCTGGATCGCGGAGCGGGTCGTCCGGGCATCGTGAGGCTGAAGGCGCGGCGGCGACGCCGGGCCCCTACATAGACAGGAGCGTTCGATGGGCACGATGGGAAGCGATCGGGATGTCGTCTTTCTCTCCGCCGTGCGGACCCCGTTCGGGACGTTCGGCGGCAGCCTGAAGGACCACTCGGCCATCGATCTGGGCGTGATCGGAGCGCAGGCGGCGCTCGAGCGCGCGGGCGCCGACGCGTCCGAGTACGACCACGTGTTCGTGGGAAACGTGGTCCAGACCTCCGCCGACGCGATCTACATGGCCCGGCACGTCGGCCTGCGGGCCGGCCTGCCGATCGAGGTGCCGGCCGTGACCGTGAATCGCCTGTGCGGCTCGGGCTTCCAGGCGGTCGCCGGCGGTGCCCAGGAGATCCTGCTCGGGCAGGCGAAGCTCTGCCTCGCGGCGGGGACGGAATCGATGAGCCAGGCCCCGCACGTCGTGCGCGGGGCCCGCTGGGGCATGCGCCTCGGCCCGGCGGCCCCGTTCGAGGACGTTCTCTGGGAGGCGCTCACCGACTCCTACTGCGGCTTCTCGATGGCCCAGACGGCCGAGAACCTCGCGGAGGAGTACGACATCTCGCGCCAGGACGTGGACGAGTACGCCCTTCGCAGCCAGCAGCTCGCGAAGGCTGCGTGGGATGCCGGCCGCTTCGACGAGGAGGTCGTGCCGGTCACCGTCCGAAGCCGGAAGGGCGAGGTCGAGTTCCGGATCGACGAGCACATGCGGCCCGACACGACGCTCGAGGCGCTCATGGCCCTGAAGCCGTACTTCAAGAAGGACGGACTCGTGACGGCCGGGAACGCGAGCGGGATCGGCGACGGCGCAGCGGCGCTCGTGATCGCGGACGCGGAGTACGCGGAGGCGCACGGGCTGACGCCGATGGGGCGGCTCGTCTCGTGGGCCGCCGCCGGGGTGCCCCCGCGCATCATGGGGATCGGGCCCGCCCCGGCCTCGCGCGCGGCGCTCGAGCGCGCCGGCCTGTCGCTGGAGGACATGGATCTCATCGAGGTGAACGAGGCCTTCTCGCCGCAGTACGTGGCGGTCGAGCGGGAGCTCGGCCTGGACCGCGAGCGCGTGAACGTGAACGGCGGCGCGATCGCGATCACGCACCCGCTGGGCGCGACGGGCGCCCGGATCACCGGCCACCTCCTGCACGAGCTGAAGCGGCGCGGGGGAGGGCTCGGACTCGGCTCCGCCTGCATCGGCGGAGGGCAGGGGATGGCCGTGGTCGTGGAGGTGGACGCCTGAGGGCGCTCGGGGCGCCCTCGGAAGCAGGCGGGCCGGCGGTCCGCGCCGGGCGGCAGGACGGCGGCTCGGAAACGAGGAGACTCCCATGGACGTCGTACTCGCGCTCATCGCGATAGGGGGAGCGGCGGCGCTCTCCTCCAGCCTGCGCATCCTGAAGGAGTACGAGCGGGCCGTCGTGTTCCGGCTCGGCCGGGTGCGACCGATCCGGGGCCCGGGGCTCATCTTCCTCGTCCCGTTCGGGATCGAGCGGATGAACCGGGTCGGCCTGCGGATCATCGCGATGGACATCCCGCCCCAGGACGTGATCACCCGCGACAACGTCTCCGTGAAGGTGAACGCCGTTCTCTATTTCCGGGTGCACGATCCGGCGCGAGCGGTGCTCGAGATCGAGGACTACCTGTTCGCGACCTCCCAGCTCGCGCAGACGACCCTCCGGTCCGTCATCGGGCAAGCGGAGCTGGACGAGCTCCTGGCGGAGCGCGAGAAGTTCAACCAGATCCTGCGCGACATCATCGACGAGGGGACGGACGCCTGGGGGATCGACGTCACGGCCGTCGAGGTCAAGGACGTGGACCTGCCGCAGGAGATGAAGCGCGCGATGGCCCGGCAGGCGGAGGCGGAGCGCGAGCGCCGCGCGAAGGTCATCAACGCGGAGGGAGAGCTCCAGGCGGCCACGAAGCTGAAGGACGCGGCGCGCCTGCTCGCCTCCGAGCCCGCCTCGCTCCAGCTCCGCTTCCTGCAGACGGCCTCGGAGATCGCGGCCGAGAACAACTCGACGACGCTCTTCCCGCTTCCGCTGGATCTGCTCGCGTCCCTGAAGGGGATGTTCCGGGCTTCGGGCGAAGCCGAGCACCCGGAGGACTTCGCGGATCTCGAGGCACGGGCGCGGCTGGCGGCGGAGGAAGCCACGACGTCCTCGTCACGGATCAAAGGATCGGAGGGGGCGCCGAAGCTGGGCGAGGGACCGGTCGCCGACGCGACGAAGACGAAAAGCCGCGAGGCGGAGCCCGTGCGGCGGGCGGAGCGAAGGGAAGAAGACGCCTGAGGCGTGGGCGAGACCGACGCCGGAAGCCGCCTTCCGAGCCGCCGCTCGGTCTCCAGCGAAGAGCTGGAGAAGGTCATCCACCGCGCGGCCGAGCTCCAGTTCGCGCGGGGCGCGGTCCCGGACTCGCTGGACGAGTCCGAGGTGCTCCAGATCGCCGAGGAGGTGGGTCTCGAGGGCCGGTACGTGCGACAGGCCCTGGCGGAGATGCGGGCGAGCGCGCTCGTGCCGGGGGCGCCGACGGACGCGGGCCTGGCGGCCAGGCTGTGGGGGAGCGCGATCGTCTCCGCCTCGCGCGTCGTCCCGGGCGAGCCGGGGGAGGTCCTGGACGGGCTCGCCCGCTACCTCCGGGAGACGGAGAGCCTGCGCCGGGTGCGCGACCGCGCCGGGATCCAGGTCTGGGAGCCCGCCAAGGACCTGGTGAACGTGATCCGGAGGTCCGTGAATCTCTCCGGCAAGGGATACGAGCTGGCGCGCGCCCGGTCCCTGGACGTGGCGGTCGAGCCGCTCGAGGAGGGCCGGTCCCTCCTCACGCTGACGGCGGACCTGAGAAATCGGCGCAACGAGCACGTGGGCGGGTGGCTGACGGGGACGCTGCTCGCCGTCCCGGGCCTCACGGCCCTGCTCGTCCTCGGCTTCGAGGCCCCCCTCGCCCTGAGCCTCCCGGCCGCGGGCACGACGATGGTCGCGACCGGAACCTTCGCGATCGGGAAGATGTTCGCCCGCCGCCGGGAGCGGACCACGCTCGCCCTCGAGGGCCTGCTGGATCGGATCGAGCGAGGGGAATCGCTGGCGTCGGAGAAGCCGACCCTGAGGGAGCGGATCAGCGATCTGCTCGAGGACGATGGCGGCCGGAGCCGGCCGTGAACGCATAGAGAGAAAGGAGCCACAGGTGAGCGAGATTCGAAAGGTCGGGGTCGTCGGGTGCGGGCTCATGGGGCGGGGCATCGCCCAGGTGTGCGCGGCCGCGGGCTACGAGACCGTGGTGCGGGAGGTGGCGGACGAGCCGCTCGAGGCGGGGATGGGCGCGATCGGCAAGAACCTGGACCGGGCCGTCGAGAAGGGGAAGCTGGAGGCGGCCGACCGGGACGCGATCCTGGGGCGGCTCACGGGCACGACGGACCTGGCGGACCTCGCGGCGAGCGACATCGTCATCGAGGCGATCGTGGAGGACATGGGGGCGAAGGCGGACCTCTACGGCGAGCTGGACGGGATGTGCCCGGAGGGAACGATCTTCGCTACGAACACCTCCAGCCTGACGGTCACGGAGATGGCGGCGGGCACGGGCCGGCCGGACCGCTTCGTGGGGCTCCACTTCTTCAACCCGGTCCCCGTCATGAAGCTCGTGGAGGTCGTGCGCACGGGCGGGACCTCCGAGGAGACCTTCGCCCGCGCCTTCGAGTTCGCGCGCTCCCTCGGCAAGGTGCCCATCGCCTGCCGCGACAACTCGGGCTTCGTCGTGAACCGGCTCCTCGTGCCCTACATGCTGGACGCGATCCGCGCCTACGAGGAGGGGATCGGCTCGATCGAGGACATCGACACGGGCATGCAGCTCGGGTGCGGCTACCCGATGGGGCCCTTCACGCTCGGCGATTTCGTCGGGCTCGACACGCTCTACTACATCTGCGAGATCATGTTCGACGAGTACCGCGAGAAGCGCTTCGCGCCGCCCCCGCTGCTCAAGCGCATGTTTCTCGCCGGCTACCACGGCCGGAAAACGGGGCGGGGCTTCTACGACTACTCCGGGGAGACCCCGGTCGTGAGCGAGTTCGTCAGGCGCTGATCCGGAGGGCGATCCCCGCCGCCCGCCCGGGCGAGCGGCCGCCCGGGCGCCCGGGCCTCGGGCTCGCCCGCTCGCCGGCTAGAAGGTGACGTGGACGCCGACGAACCCCGCGGTCGCGAGGAAGGAGACGCGAGGCCCGCGGGACTCCGCGCCCGGGGGCAGGCCGGCGGCGCCGTCCCCGCCCGGGCCGGGCTCGGGGCGACGGGCGATGCCGAGCATGCGGGCGGCCCGCCGGGCGGCGAAGCGGCCGCTCAGCGTGCCCATGATCGCCCCCGCCACGACGTCCGACAGCCAGTGCTTGTCGTCGTAGATGCGCTCGAAGCCCGTCAGGGTGGCCAGGCCGTAGGCGCCGCCGGCCAGCCACGGACTCTCCGTCACCTCGTCGATCGAGGCCGCGATGCTGAAGATGAACGTCGCGTGGCCGGACGGGAACGACTTGTGGCCGCTGAACGGATCGAGCTCCAGCGTCCCCGCCCCGCTGTTCGGTCGCTTTCGCCCCACGAGGAATTTCGCCGCGTTCGTGGGAAGGGAGCCGAGCGCCATGCCCGAGATCACGGCGAGTCCCTTCCGGACGCCCGTGTTCCCCTCCGTGAGGCCTCCGACGAGGAGGGAGCCCCCGACGACGATCGGGGCCGTGGGCCCCCAGCGCCCCAGGCGCTCGGAGAACGAGGCCACGTCGTCTCCGAACTCGCCCTGAGCGCGCTGGACCCGGGTCCGGGCCTCGTTGTCCAGGGCCAGCGCGGCCCCCACGAGAAGGGCCCGATTCACCCACGGATTCCCCTCGCCGGTCGCGAGCGAGGGAGCGTCGCGGCCGAAGGCCCCGGTCTGGGCGACGGCCGTCCCCCGTCCGACCGCCAGGAGCAGGGCGACACCCGCTCCGATGGCTGTTCGCGTCGCGTGTCGGATCTTCTGCCTCCTCTCCGTTTTCGGGCGCCCGGGGGTCGTCTTTCGAGGCCTCCGGGGCGTGTCGTTCGGGGCCTCCGGGCAACATAATGGCCCGGCTCGCGGGCGACCTCCCCCGGCCCCGTTTCCCGCGAATCCCGGGCCGCGGGCGATGACCGGCGTGCGGGTGCGCCGACGGGGCGGATGTCCGGCCCGAAACGGCGCCCCGCGTGCGGCCCCGGAGTCTCCGGCGAATGGCACATTTGTCGTTGCGGGACAAGGGGTTTCGGGCTATTTTCAGGTCCATCGATGCACGGAATCGCAGGCGCGCCCGAACAGGTCGGAACCAGGACCGAATCCGAGGTCGGAACGGTGGCGCTCGCGGCGCTGGAAATTCGCGATTTCCGGAACCTCCGGAACGTCGCGTGCGAGTTTCCCGCCTCGGGCGCCATCCTCATCGGGCCGAACGGATCCGGCAAGACGAACCTGTTCGAGGCGATCTACTACCTGGAGATCTTCCGGTCCTTCCGGGGAGCCCGCGACCCTCAGCTCGTCCGGTTCGGCCAGGACGTGTTCCGGATCGAGGCCGAGCTCCGGAACGGGCCCCGCGAGCGGCTCGCCGCGGCCTACCAGCGCACGGGGGGCCGAAAGAAGGTGGAGGTGGACGGGGTGGAAGTGGAGCGGCTGGCGGACGCGCTCGGAGCGGTGGGCGCCGTGGTGTTCGGTCTCGACGATGCGGAGCTCATCGGCGGTGCGCCCGGCCGGCGGCGCCGCTTCCTGAACATCCTCCTCTCCCTGCTCGAGCCCGCGCACATGCCGGCGCTCCAGCGGTACGGCGCGATCCTCGGGCAGAGAAACGAGGCGTTGCGGGCCCGAGCCGAGCCCGCGGTCGTGGACGCCTGGACGGACGGGCTCGTTCGTGAGGGCGGCCGGGTGATGGAAGCCCGCGCGCGCTGGATCGCGGAGCGCTCGGCCGCGTTCGGCGACTACTGCGCGGCGATCGGCTCCGGAGCCCGGGGGTCGTTGCGCTACGAGCCGGCGCTGGGCCGCCGGGCGGGAGCCCCCGCAGCCCAGGAAGCCGCCGGGGACGATGTCTCGGAGCCGGCGGTGCCCGCCGATGCCGGGGTCTGGGGCGAGCGCCTTCGCGCCGCCCTCGCGGACTCGGCCGATTCGGAGCGGCGGCGCGGCGCCACGCAGGTGGGGCCGCACCGCGACGACCTCGTCGTGACGGGCGAGGTCGACGGCGAGGGCGTGGAGCGCGACCTCCGCGCCTACGGGTCCGGCGGCCAGCGCCGCACGGCGGCCATCGCGCTTCGTCTCGTGGAGGCGGACAGCCTGCGGGATCGGCGGGGTCGCGAGCCGATCTACCTGCTCGATGACGTGTTCGCGGAGCTGGACGCGGAGCGGTCGGAGCGCGTCGTTCACCTGCTGGACGAGGACCGGACGGGACAGGTCCTCCTCACGGCGCCGAAGCCGTCGGACGTGCCGCTCCGGGGCGGCGGGCTCGCCGCCTGGACGATTCGCGACGGGGAGGTCCGGACGGATGGCTGAGGGGAAGACCCGCACGTCGGGCCGGAGCCGCGGCCGGGGCCGCGGGACGAGGCCGGAGGCGCTCGGCGACCTCGTCACGCCGCTGCTGGACCGGCTCGGGATCGCGGAGAAGGTCGAGCGAGCCGCCGCCGTCGCGGAGTGGGACCGCATCGTCGGGCCGCATATCGCCCGCGTGGCGCGGCCCGTCCGGGTCCACGAGACGACCCTGTTCGTCGAGGTCGAGAGCGCCGCGTGGCGCATGGAGCTGAACATGATGCGCCGGGACATCATCGGGCGCATCAACGCGGGACGAGAAGGCGGGCGGATCGAGCGCATCGTCTTCGTGCAGTCCGACGGCGAGCTTCCGGAGCCGGCGCGGCCGGAGCCGAAGGAGCCGGGGACCTGAGTCACCGAATCACTGAACAACATTTCGTCGGAGAGGCGGATGGCGACGTCTGCGAAGGCCGGTAAGAAGGGGAATAAGGGCAAGAAGGGCCAGAAGGGCAACGGCGACTACACGTCCCGGCAGATCCAGGTCCTGAAGGGCCTGGAGGCCGTGCGCAAGCGGCCCGGCATGTACATCGGATCGACGGCCGCCCGCGGCCTCCACCACCTCGTGTACGAGGTCGTGGACAACGCGATCGACGAGGCGATGGCGGGCTTCTGCTCCGAGATCGAGGTCGAGATCCGGGAGGACGACTCGGTGCTCGTGCGGGACGACGGACGCGGCATCCCCGTGGACATCCACCCCACCGAGAAGGTCCCGGGCGTCGAGCTCGCGCTCACGCGACTCCACGCGGGCGGCAAGTTCGACAAGGAGAGCTACAAGGTCAGCGGCGGGCTCCACGGCGTCGGCGTCTCGGTCGTGAACGCCCTCTCCGAGAGCCTCGAGGTCGAGGTGAAGCGGGACGGCTACCTGTGGACGCAGGCCTTCGCGCGCGGCCTCAAGACCTCGGAGCTGAAGAAGGGACCGAAGACGAAGGAAACGGGCACGGTCGTCACCTTCAGGCCCGACCCGGAGATCTTCACGGAGCGGGAGTTCCAGTACGCGACGCTCGCAGGGCGTCTGCGCGAGCTCGCGTACCTGAACCGGGGCGTCGTCATCGGGCTCCGCGACCTGCGGGGGGAGGGCCGGGAGGACCGCTTCCACTTCGAGGGCGGCATCGTCCAGTTCGTGGATTTCCTGCGCGGCAAGAAGGTTCCCCTGCACCCGGACGTGATCTACCTCGCGGGCTCGCAGGAGGGGACCGAGATCGAGCTCGCGATGCAGTACACGAACGGGTACAACGAGGACACGTTCAGCTTCGTCAACAACATCAACACGCACGAGGGCGGCACGCACCTCACCGGCTTCAAGGCCGCGATCACCCGCACGATCAACGCCTATGCCGAGCGGAACAACGGCCTGAAGAAGGGAGACCCGAGCCTTTCCGGCGATGACGTGCGCGAGGGGCTCGTGTCCGTGCTGTCGGTCAAGGTCCTCGAGCCGCAGTTCGAAGGGCAGACGAAGACGAAGCTCGGCAACAGCGAGGTGCGCGGGATCGTCGAGAGCCTCGTGAACGACAAGCTCGGAACGTGGCTGGACGAGAACCCGTCCTCCGCGCGCGCGATCATCGAGAAGGCGGTGCAGGCGGCCCGCGCCCGCGAGGCGGCGCGCAAGGCCCGGGACCTCACGCGGAAGAAGTCCGCGCTCGAGACGGGGATCCTGCCGGGCAAGCTCGCGGACTGCTCGAGCCGTGACGCCTCGCTGTCGGAGCTCTACCTGGTCGAGGGCGACAGCGCGGGCGGCTCGGCGAAGCAGGGCCGGGATCGCGCCTTCCAGGCGATCCTTCCGCTCAAGGGGAAGATCCTGAACGTGGAGCGGGCGCGGATCGACAAGATCCTGTCGAACGACGAGATCCGGGCCATCATCACCGCGATCGGGAGCGGCATCGGCGAGGAGTTCGAGCTCGAGTCGGCGCGGTACCACAAGATCGTGCTCATGAGCGTGGACGGGGACGAGCACGTGTTCGTCCGCGACGATGAGGGTGTGCGGTTCACGACGATCGGGGCGTTCATCGACCGCGTACTGGCCGCGTACGGGCAGGGCGACGCCCCGTACGGAAAGGTGACGGGCGCCCCCCTCGGCGAGGTTCTCTGCTTCGGCCTCGCTGACCACGAGGTGCGGTTCCGGCCCATCCGGAGCGTGATCCGCCACGAGCTCGAGGAGCCCCTCCTGGAGGTGAGGACGGCCTACGGGCGCTCGGTCCGGGTCACCGCGAGCCACAGCGTCTTCGTCTACGAGGATGGTGAGGTGCGTCTCAAGTGCGGAGACGAGCTGCGGGCGGGAGATCGGGTGGTCGCGCCGCGGAAGATCGCGTTTCCGGAGACGGCTCCCGAGCGCATCGACCTGCTCTGTGCCCTCCACCGGAACCCGGAGGCGGCGTCGCAGGTCTGGGTGCGCGGGCCGGCCGTGGAGGCCTGGCAGCGCCACCGCGTGAAGGAGGAGTACGCCACCGAGCCCGAGTTCACGGCGCCACGCGTCGAGATTCCCGAAGACGTGGGGCGGGAGGTCGCCGCGACCCGGCGCGCCGCCGGAACGTCGGGGCGAGATCTCTGCGAGACCGTCGGGATCCGGCAACCGGCGACGTTCTACGCCTGGGAGAAGGGCACGTCGCGTCCCACTCTCCCGAACTGGGAACTTTACCTGCACGCGATCCGGGTGCGGCCCTACGTCCGGCTCTCCGAGCTGGGTCCGGCGGACCTGACCTGGCTCGGGGATCGCGACGATCTCGAGCTCACGCCGGAGCACTACGCGGACAGGGGCGTTCCGCGCTTCATCGACGTGGGCCCGGAGCTGATGACGTTGCTCGGCTACTACCTGGCCGACGGATCCGGCTCCGAGCGGGCTGGCATCCGTCTCGCGCTCGGGAAGAACGGAAGGCGGTGGGCACCCGAACTGCACGAGTGCTTCGAGCGCGTGTTCGGGCTCACGCCCCGGATGTATGAGCCGAAAGACGAGCGGCGGGCGTCGGAGCTGAAGCTCGTGAACCGCGTGGCCACGCTGGCCTGGCGAGAGGTGTTCGGTTTCGTCGCGGACTCGGCCGCAGAGAAGAAGATTCCGGATCTCGTGTTCGAGGCGCCGAAGGCGCTCCGGTTCGCGTTCCTGAGAGGCTACCTGCTCGGTGACGGGAGCCTGAGCGCGCAGCGCCTGACGTTCGCGACCGCGTCGCGGGACGTCGCGAGCGGGATCGCGTACGTGCTCGGCGGGTTCGGCGTCATGGCTTCCGTGAGTCGGAGAGAGCCCGACGGCGTCGAGCGGGAGATCCGCGGGTCGCCGTGCGTGACCCGCAATGTGACCTGGCAGATTACGGTGTCCGCGCGGGAGGATCTGCGGAAGCTGGCGCCGGTGTGGAAGGCTCACCCTCGGGCGAGCGAGATCGAGGCGAAGCTTGCGAGCGCGTGGCCGACCGTGAACCGCCGCTTCGAAGAGATCGATGGCGACCTGGTTGCCCTGCGGATCCGCTCCATCGACGAGGTCGAGCCGACGAACGGCTGCGTGTACGACTTCTCCGTCGAGGACGACGAGAACTTCATCGCGGGCGTCGGCGGGATCTGCTGCCACAACACGGACGCCGACGTGGATGGCGCCCACATCCGCACGCTCCTGCTCACCTTCTTCTTCCGGCAGATGAAGGAGCTCATCGAGGCGGGCTACGTCTACATCGCCCAGCCCCCCCTGTTCCGGGTCCAGAAGGGCAAGCAAGAGTACTACTGCTACAGCGAGGAGGAGCGCTCCGCCCTGGTGGAGAAGCTGAACGGGGGCAAGGGTGGCGGCTCCGTGAACGTGCAGCGGTACAAGGGGCTCGGCGAGATGAACCCGGATCAGCTCTGGGAGACGACGATGAACCCGCAGAAGCGGACGCTCCTGCGGGTCACGATCGACGAGGCGACGCACGCCTCGCTCCTGTTCGAGCAGCTGATGGGCGACGACGTCGAGCCGCGGCGGCAGTTCATCGAGGAGAACGCGAAGTTCGTGAAGAACCTGGACGTGTGACGGGCGGCGGCGGTCGCCTCGCGCGGGGAGCTGGATACAGGTCCCCATGCCGTTCGACGCCATCGACGTACCGGCCTCGGCGCGAGCCCGGAAGGAGTATCGCACCTCGACGCCGAGCGGCGACCCGCCGCTGACGCCAGGTGTTGACACAGTTAACATTGTGTCGTATCCTGTATGTTGACGCCGTCAACGCCGGTCCCCTGCCGTATCCTTTCTCGAAGATCGAAAAGAAGGGATCATGCCGGATTCACGCGCCGTGAGCTCAGCGGCCCTCTTCACGTCCGATCGGGAGCGCCGGCTGTGGTCCTGGACGCTGGCCGTCGTGGTGGCGATCTACTCGACCCTCGGCCTGGCCCGATCGTTGGCCTGGACGGCGCGTGAAAGCGATCTGGGGGTCGCCTTCTTCGTTCTCGGCATGCTCCTGGTCCTGGCCACCGTCGTGACGCAAGGACTGAAGAAGCGGCCGCACGGCACAGAGATCGGCGTTGCCCTGGGCGTCGCGGCCGCCTACCTGATGGTCCTCGTCCGGATGGCGAGCCCGACGGAGCGCTCGCACCTCATGGAGTACGGAGTCCTGGCCGTCTTCATCCACGAGGCCCTCATGGAGCGCGCGAGCCAGGGTCGCCGCGTCCCCGTCCCCGCCCTCCTCGCCATCCTGGCCACGTCGGTCGTCGGCGCTCTCGACGAGGGCATCCAGGCGTTCCTGCCCATCCGCGTGTTCGACCCCGTCGACATCCTGTTCAACGTCCTCGCAGCGGTGATGGCGGTTTCCGCGAGCCTCGTGTTGGGCTGGGCACGGCGGCGGTGCGCCGCCGGAGTCGGGTCGCGGTAGGCGCCTACGACCGAGTCCGCCGGCCGCTCCGCATCCCCTCCAGCACCGTCCGAGTCGTCTGCCGGATCAGCCGATCGATATCGTCCGTGGCCTGGATCTGCCCGTCGACCAGGAGTGAGGCGAGGCCATGCACGGCACTCCACGCCGTGTAGGCCTGGATTCTCGGATCCTGCCTCTTGATCGCACCGCTTCGCTGGTACGATCGGATCGCATCGACCAGCTGCTCGAACAGGGCGTTGGCCGCCTCCCGCAACTCGGGAAGGTCCTGGCGAGTGAGCGCCTCGCGGCCGTACATCAGCCGGTAGTGTGCCGGATTCTCCAGGGCGAAGCGCACGTACTCCTCCCCCATGCGCCGGAGACGCTCCACGCTGGATCGCGGCGCGCCGGCGCCGACGCCCTTCACCCTGTCATTGAGGCGGCTGAACCCGGCCCTGGCCACCGCAACCAGCAGCGCGGTCTTGTCTTCGAAGTGGCGATAGGGCGCCGCCCGCGATACGCCCAGGCGCCGGCCCAGGGCCCGCATGGTCACGCTGGCGGCCCCTCCCTCGGCGATCATGGCAGCGGCTTCGTCGAGCAAAGCTGCCCGCAGATTGCCATGATGGTACGTCGGCGCGCGGTCGGTCACGAGCGCAAGATGGCGTCGTGTGTTGACAGCGTCAACAGGGACGACGAGGCAGGCCGACGGGGGCGGCTCCGGGAGGCCGGGAGGTCGTCGAGATTCGCGATCCGGCGTGGGCCCGGCGCCCCCCCCCCCGGTTGCCACGACGAGGGTCGCGGCCGAATGTTCCTCCTGGCTCGCAGACCGCTTCAGGCATCGGGCGAAGCACCGACCGCGCTGCGTCGAGGTGTGCGGGCGTCCCCGATCCGGAGGCTCCGAATGAACTGGACGGCGATCGGAAGCGTCGCGGAGCTCCTGGGGGCGATCGGCGTCATCGCGTCCCTCCTGTACCTGGCCGCGCAGGTCCGCCAGAGCACGAAGGGAGTTCCTGGAGGCCTACTCTCCCCCCGAGTTCGAGCGGCTCGACGCGATCGTCGCGCGCGGGGGCGAGAGGGCCGCTCCGGCCGGAGCGGAAGGAGCATGACGCAGACGCCGCCGGTGCGGTGTGGTGGACGGTGCGAGATCGCAGGGGTGTTGTGAGAGGCCCGGCGGCGGAGCCGGGCTGACGGCTGAATCCGGGGTGGGATGCGCATGGCGCGCGAGTTCGAGCTGACGACACCCATCGACGGTCCCCCAGACCGGGCCTGGACCGTTCTGATGGACTTCGACTCCTATCCACAGTGGAATCACCTGGTCCCTTTCGCGAGCGGCCCGAGGGAGCCCGGGGCGCGGGTCCTCCTGCACGTGCGGGGTCCCGGCCGTCGCACCCGTGCCTTCCGCCCGACCATCGTGTCCATCGATCCGCCTCGCACGATCGTGTTTCGAGCTTCCGTCGGCCATCCATCGCTGATCGACATGGTGCACGCGTTCACGATCGCGGGCTCGGCCGCCTCGGGGGTCGTCCTGCGTCAGCGATGGGTGGCAACCGGGGCCCTGGTTCCCGTACTCTGGCCGATGCTGCGGCTGGCGATGGCCCGCTTCGGCGAGTTCGGTGACGATCTCGCGGCTCGAGTGTCGTCGATGCCCATTCCGTCATTTGCAGCACGGCCCCCGACGCCGACCGGGCGTTCTTCCGAGATGTTCTCGAGCTGCCGAGCGTCGATGCTGGAGGTGGATGGCTCATCTTGGGCCTTCCCCCGGCCGAAGTGGCGGTCCATCCGTCGGACCGGATCGGCGTCCACGAGCCGCGCCATGCGCGGCCGTAGCCCCGTGTTCGCGCTCATGCGCGCGCTCACGTACGCCGCCCTGTTCATCGGCTTCTTCCTCGTCTTCCTCCCGAGCAGAATCCTGTCCGGCGCCGGCGTGACGCGCCCCGACGCCATCGGGCCGTGGCAGGTCGTGGGCATGGCCGTCGCGGCCGGCGGGCTCGGGGTCGCGCTGTGGTGCGTGCTCGTGTTCGCGTTCGTGGGCCGGGGAACGCCGGCGCCGTTCGATCCGCCGCGACGCCTCGTCGTTCGGGGCCCGTATCGCTACGTGCGCAATCCCATGGTCATGGGCGCCGCCGTCGCGCTCGCGGGCGCATCGCTGTACTACGGATCGGCCGCCCTGGCAGGCTTCACCGCCCTGTTCGCGCTCGCGCTGCACCTGTTCGTCATCGGCTACGAGGAGCCGACGCTGCGGCGGATGTTCGGCGAGGAGTACGAAGCGTACGCGAGGCGCGTGCGCCGCTGGCGGCCGCGGCTCCGGGCCGGAGGCGGGGGCTCGGGCTGAGGCGCCCGCTCCGCGGGACCCTTGTGCGCCTGCCGCTCCCGGTCCCACCTTCGCGGGACGCCCGGCCCGCACCGTCCCACACACACGGAGGCTTCAGCCATGGCATCGGTACTCGTGACCGGCGCGAGCCGCGGAATCGGCCTCGCGACCTCCCTCGCGCTCGGCCGCGCCGGCCACCGCGTCTTCGCGACGATGCGGCACCCGGTCCGCGCCCCGGAGCTGGAGGAGACGGCGCAGGCCGAGGATCTTCCGATCAGGGTTTCCGCCATGGACGTGGATTCCGATGATTCCGTGCGAGCCGCCGTGGGGGCGATCCAGGACGAGATCGGCACCCTGGACGCCCTCGTGAACAACGCGGGCATCGAGCGGCGCGGCGCCATCGAGGAGCTGGACCTGGAGGCGTTCCGCGCCGTGATGGAGACGAACTACTTCGGCGCCGTCCGATGCGCCCGGGCCGTGCTTCCGCGCATGCGCGAGAGGGGGGCGGGCTGCATCGTGAACGTCACGTCGGTCGCGGGCCGGATCGCGGTGTCGCCGTTCGCCCCGTATGCCGCCTCCAAGTTCGCGCTCGAGGCCCTGAGCGAGGTGCTCGCCCAGGAGGTCAAGCCGTTCGGCGTCCGGGTCGCGATCGTGGAGCCCGGCATCATCGACACGGGGATGGCCCGGTCGATCGGGCAGGACTCCGCGGCTTCGGCCTACCCGCACGAACGGCGATTCGCCGCCATGTTCGCGGCGTCCCTGGAGAACCCGACGCCTCCCTCCGTGGTCGCCGACCGGATCCGCGAGATCATCGAGAGCGACTCGTGGCAGCTGCGCCATCCGGTGGGCCCGGACGCGGAGCCGTTCCTGGCCTGGCGCGCCGGGATGACGGACGAGGAGTGGGTGGACTGGAGCGCCGCGGACGACGACGCGTGGTTCGATGCCGTCGAGCGGGACTTCGGCCTGGACGCGAGGTCCGACGGCGCCTAGACGAGCACGCCCGCCAGCGTGGCCGTCATCCAGGTGGCCATCGTCCCGCCGATCATGGCCCGCAGGCCGAGGCGCGAAAGGTCGTGGCGGCGCGAGGGCGCGATTCCGCCGATCCCCCCGATCTGGATCGCGATGGCGGCGAAGCTCGCGAAGCCGGTGAGCGCGTACGTCAAGATGATGAGCGACTTGTAGCCGATCGGGGTGCCGGCGGCCAGCGAGCCCGCCAGCGTCTGGAAGGCGACGAACTCGGTCGCGACGATCTTGATCCCGAACAGGCTCCCCACCTGGGCCGCGTCCGACCACGGGACGCCGAGCACCCAGGCGACCGGCGCGAAGACCCAGCCGAACAGGCGCTCGAGCGTGAGTCCCTCCAGCCCGAAGAGCCCTCCCACGCCGCCCAGGATGCCGTTCAGGAGCGCGATGAGGGCCAGGAAGGCGATGAGCATGGCGCCCACGTTCAGGGCGAGGACGAGCCCGTCCGCCGCACCGCCGGCCGCGGCGTCGATCGCGTTCACGTGCGTCCGCTCCGGCTCGCTCTGCAGGGCTCCCCGTGTGGCGGGCTCCCCCGTCTCGGGCAGGAGGATCTTGCTCACCACGATGCCGGCCGGCGCGGCCATGACGCTCGCCGCGAGGAGGTGGCCCGCGATCGTGGGGAAGTAGCCCGAGAGCATCGCCACGTAGGCGGCCATCACGCCGCCCGCCACCGTGGCGAATCCGCCCGTCATCACGGTGTTCAGCTCCGACATCGTCATGTCCCGCACGAAGGGGCGCACGAGGAGCGGCGCCTCCGTCTGCCCCACGAAGATGTTCCCCGCGGCCGAGGTCGTCTCCGCCCCGCTCGTGCGCAGGGTGCGGACCATCACCCAGGCCACGCCGCGCACGACCCGCTGCATGATCCCCAGGTGGTAGGCCAGCGCCATGAGGGACGAGAAGAAGACGATGGTGGGGAGGACGAAAAAGGCGATCTGGGACGCGAACACGAGCATCCCCCCGCCGTCGACCGGGGCCGCGCCGTCAACGAGAGCGCCGAACACGAAGTGCGCACCCTCCTTCGTGTAGCCGACGAGTGCGACGAAGGCGTCGTTGACGGTGGAGAAGAAGGCGCGGCTCCAGCCGGTCCTGAGGACGAGGAAGGCGAAGATCACCTGCAGGGAGAGGCCCTTGCCGACGAGCGGCCAGTCCACGGCGCTCCGCCGCGCGGAGAAGGCCCAGGCGAGGCCGATGATCGCGCCCAGCCCGAGGAGCCCGCGCGCGATCCGCAGGCCGAGGGGCTCGTCGATCCGGCCCTCCGCGCCGAGCCAGAGCGTGCCCCCGCGCCCCTGGGGCGGCGGCCTGCGGGCCTCGGCCCGCGCGGGGGCCGCTCCCCCGCCGTCCGCCGCGGCCGGGCGCGCGACGGCCGTTGCCGATGCGAGCGCGAGAGCGGCGAGAGCGACGGCCGCGACACGAAT
>JBHHZD010000012.1:0-60508 GCA_046757885.1 Gemmatimonadota bacterium | reverse complement strand
AGGTCTTCAAGTTCGAGGAGCAGGAGGAGCTGCACAACAACATCATCGACAAGGGGCTCCTGAAGCTGTGTCAGGCGAACATCAAGCGGGCGGAAGCGATGGCGTCCGAGTTTCCGGATGTCCGCGTGACCTCGCAGATCCTGATTGGCAAGCCGTTTCAGGTCGTCCTCCGCTGGGCGGCGGAGATCGACCCCACTCTTCTCGTTCTCGCTCGCCACGGCGCGCACCGCATCGACGGCACGGAGATCGGGTCGCAGGCCGACAACGTCCTGCGACTGGTTCCCTGCAACGTGCTCCTCGTGGGGACCGAAGGCGTGAGTCCCGAGGATATCCCGTGGATCGAGGAGGACGGAGAAGAGGGTCTCGAGTGGGCGCCTGAGGCGGAAGTCCGGATCCTGCGCGTGCCCCCGTTCGCGCTGGGCATCGCCCGGAGGGCCGTGGAGGAGTACGTGCTCGAGCACGCGGACTTCCAGCCCCCGGAGCGGCCGATCGTCACGAACGCGTGGCTGGATGAGGCGATCCGCAAGCTCCTGCCGACGCACATGCAGCTCATCATGGGCATCGGCGATGCGGAGGAGCTCGCGCGGGCCGAGGTGAAGGCCGAGGAGGCGATGCGGCGGACCGTCGTGATGACCTCGGATGCGGACGAGATCGGAGTTCCGCTGCCGGTCGAGGCCCGGTGTCCGTACACGGGCCAGGTCACGCTGAGGGATCGGACGGCGGAGGACCCGCCGGTATGGACCGTCGAGGCCTTCGCTCGCCTCGGGCAGGTGCCGCTCATCGCCCGCCCTCTCGCCCGGAACACGGTCGAGCGTTTTGCCGGCCGGGCCGGCGTGTGGCGCATCACGAGGCGGGTGATGGACGAGAACCGTCAGTCCATGATCGAGGCGGACGAGTTCGACCTGGACACGATGCTCGTCATGTTCAACGAGCTGAAGGTCAGGCAGGCCACGGCGGAGACTGCGGGGGCCGACGGTCTCAGCGAGGAGATGCGGCGCTTCATCGAGGAGGCGAAGGCGAGCGGGGTGACGCGCTGTCCGATCCGGGACATCGAGGACATGGCGGGGCGCTGTCCGGTGGACCTGACCCTCGCGACGCCGGAGAGCGCGAAGGAGGCCGTGGAGCGGGCGCTCGAGGACGGCGACCCGAGCCACGCGGCCGACGAGGCCGTCGGGAGGGACACCTGAGCGCCGGGCCTCCACCGGGGGTCCGGGCCGTACCCCACGTCGTGGCCTGGAACCTCACGCGGCGCTGCAACCTGGCCTGCGCCCATTGCTACATCGCGGCAGGCGACTGGCACACCGGGCAGGAGGAGCTCGACACGGCGGCGTGCGTCCGGATCGTGCACGAGATCGCGGACCTGAACCCGGGGACGATGCTCGTGCTGAGCGGGGGAGAGCCCCTGGTGCGGCCGGACCTGGAGACGCTGGCGGCGGAGGCCTCCGGGCGCGGCTGCACGGTCGTGGTCGGCACGAACGGAACGGAGCTCGCCCCGCGGCGAATCGAGTCCCTGCGGACGGCGGGTGTGAGCGGATTCGCGGTCAGTATCGATTCGCTGGATGCACGATACCACGACCGCTTCCGGCATGGCAGCGGATCGCTCGAGGCGACCCGGAACTCGGTCGCCCGCCTCGTCGCGGCAGAGCTCGATGTCGTGGTGCAGATGACGATCACGGACGGGAATCGCCACGAGCTCGCGAAGGTGGCGGCCTGGGCGGCCGATCAGGGAGCGATGGCCTTCAACGTCTATTTCGTCGTGGGAACGGGACGCGGCAGCGGCCTGCGTGAGATGACGCCCGACCGGAACGAGGAGGCCCTGCGCGAGATCGTGGCCCTCGAACGGGCGTACCGCGGGCACATGCTCGTCCGCTCGAAGTGCATGCCACAGATCATGCGTCTGGCGGTGGGGGAGGCACCGGACTCCTCGCTGCGCCGCTACGCCACGCGGTGTCCGTGCGGCCTCCAGTACTGCCGGATCACGCCGGACGGCAAGGTCACGCCCTGTCCCTACAACCCGCTCGAGGCCGGCGATCTGCGACGCGAGTCGTTCTCGGATGTCTGGCGGGACTCGCCCCTGTTCGCGCGTCTCCGGGAGGAGCTTCCGGGCGGGAAGTGCGGAGTGTGCGAGTACCGAGAGGTGTGCGGAGGATGCCGCGCACGGGCGTACGCCCGCACGGGCGACCTCATGGCGGCGGACGAGTCGTGCGCATACGAGCCGACCGGAGACGTGTCCGTCCTCCGGGCGTCCAACGGCGGTACGTACGGAGACGCGCCGGCAAGGGAGCTGCGCTGGGATGCGGCCGCGGAGGAGCGGTTGCGGCGGATCCCGTCCTTCGTCCGGGGCGTGGTGGCGGAGCGCGTCGAGACCTACGCGCGCCGCACGGGCGCCGATGTGGTCACGTCCGA
The DNA here is from genome assembly GCA_046757885.1 of Gemmatimonadota bacterium. Lineage (GTDB taxonomy): Bacteria > Gemmatimonadota > Gemmatimonadetes > Palauibacterales > Palauibacteraceae > JBHHZD01. The sequence goes on along the minus strand of JBHHZD010000012.1, from coordinate 58,102 downwards.
GTTGATGACCCGGGTCCGGGAGGAGCTCCCCGTGGACTTCTCGCGGCGACGGCCGTTCTTCCTGGGGAGGCGATCGTGATCCGAGGGCGGGTCGGGGGGAGGGGGCATGGAGCCCGGATCGTGGGGGGGCTACTCCTCGTGGGTCTCCTCCTGGCGGCTCCGGCCCACGCTCAGGAGACCGTGCGCCAGTATGGAGATTTCCCGATCGTGGGCGCGCGCGGCGCGATCTGGATCGCGGCGGAAGTCCACCTCATGTTCGCGGCGTTCGTGCTCGGCGTGCCGATGTTCGCCGTCGTCGTGGAGGCGATCGGCATCTTCGGGGGGGAGAAGCGCTACGATCGGCTCGCGAAGGAGTTCACGCGGCTGCTGCTCATCGCGTACAGCGCGACGGCGATCTGGGGCGCGATCCTCGTCTTCTTTCTCTCCACCCTCTATCCGGTGTTCTGGCAGTACCTGACGGCGATCTTCGGCCCGTCGATGTGGCTGTACGCCGGCCTGTTCTTCTTCGAGTCGTTCACGCTCTATCTCTACTACTACGGTTGGGACCGGTGGCGCGCGGGGGTGGCGAAGAAGATGCACTGGGGCCTCGGGATCCTGCTCAACGTGTGGGGCACGATCGTGATGTTCATCGCGAACGGCTGGCTCACGTACATGATGAGTCCTCCGGCGCAGGTCACGGCCGACACGGCTCCGGAGAACGTGCGGCTGTGGAGCGCGATCGCGAACGCGACTTGGATGCCGATCAACATCCACCGCCTGATCGCCAACGTCGTCTTCGGGGGTGCGATCGTCGGGATGTACGCCGCCTACCGGTTCCTCAGCGCCCGCACGGAAGAGGAAAGGGCGCACTACGACTGGATGGGCTACGTCGGGAACTCGATCGCCATCGGAGCCCTCATCGTGCTCCCGTTCGCCGGCTACTACCTGGGAAGGGAGATCTACGAGTTCAACCAGCAGCTGGGGATCACCATGATGGGTGGCTTCATGAGCTGGTTGTGGATCATCCAGGCGTTTCTCATCGGCGTCCTCTTCCTGGCGGGCAACTATTACCTCTGGACGGGTATGGGCCGGATCCCGGGCGCGGAGAGATTCACCCCCTACGTGAAGTGGATGCTCCTCGTTCTGGTCCTCGGCGTCATCGTCTGGGCCACGCCCCACACGATGATCGCGAGCCGGGACGAGATCGCGGCCATGGGCGGCACGCACCACCCCTTCCTCGGAGCCCTGGGCGTGATGAGCGCGAAGAACACGGCCGTGAACCTGATGATCCTCACGACCTTCCTCTCGTTCATGCTGTACCGGCGCGCGAACCGGATCCCCGTCGTGTCCTGGGCCCGGTCGGGTACGGTGCTGCAAGGCGTAGCTCTCGCGGCGGCCGCGGTCGTGGTGCTGTTCTATGGCGTGTATGGCTACTTCGTGACCGCCATCGTCCGCATCGGATTCAGCGTGTACCAGGTTCTGGCCGTCCTGGCGGCGATGGTGTTCGTCGTCGCCCTCGATGTCGCCATGATGAGGGGGGCGACGTCGCGGGGGGCGATCCGTTGGGGACGGATGCCCGCGCGCTCTCAGTACGCGCTCGTCGTGCTCGCGGTGACGTTCACCTGGCTCATGGGCCTCATGGGGTTCGCGCGGAGCGGGATCCGACAGCACTGGCACGTCTACGAGGTCGTGCGCGACACGAGTCCCCAGGCGGCGACGCCCGCTCTCGGGCCGGCGGCGACGATGATCAGCGTGTGCGTCCTGATCTTCCTCGGGCTCGTCGGACTCATCTTCTGGCTCGGCGGGCTCGTCGAGAAGCCGACGCTGGACGGGGAGCGGGAGGAAGCTTCCGGCCCCGGCCGGGTGAATCCGATCCCGAGGGTGGAAGGGGGCGCGGCGTGAGCCGAACGGGCATAGGCGTCGCGGCCACGGTTCTCGGCACGCTGGGCCTGTACACGGCGGTGGCGAACGTGATACCGCAGGTGGAATCGGAGGTGCCCGCCGTGCTGGAGCTCGGAGCCGGGACGACCCCGGAAGAGCTCGTGGCCGCGGGTCGGGGGCTGTACGAGGGAGCCGGGGGATGCACGGCCTGCCACGGCCTCGGAACGAGGGCCCCGGATCTCCTGGACGAGATCGGACTCCGCTGCGGGACCCGCCGCGAGGGACTGAGCTGCAAGGCGTATCTCTACGAGTCGATGACGGACCCCGGCGCGTACATCGTCGAGGGGTTTCAGCCGATCATGCCGGACATGCGCCGGACGCTCTCATCCGAGCAGATCTGGGCGGTCGTGGCATTCCTCGAGAGCCAGGGAGGTCGCGTCACCGTCACGGCCGAGGACTACGCGAGCGCGCAGAACGAGCCGGCGACCCGGCCGCCGTCGGGCCCGGCCGGGCGCCGGACCGGCGTCGCGGATGGGCCCGCGCTGCTGGAAGCGCACGGCTGCCTGGCCTGCCATCGAGTCGGAGGCGCCGGGGGCGTCGTCGGACCCGCTCTGGAGGACGTCGCGAGGACCCGGGATGCCGCCTACATCCGCCGGGCGATCCTCCAGCCCGATGCGGACACCGCATCGGGTTTCGAAGCCTTCGCCGGCACGATGCCGAGGACGTTCGGTGACGATCTCACGGCCACCGAGCTCGAGACTCTCGTGGCCTTTCTCGTGGGGCTGAAATGAGCCCGCGACGCTGGTTGCGGCATCCGTTCTGGCAGGCGGTCGCGGTCATGGCGAGCGCGTACCTCGTGCTCGGGCCGGGGATCCAGCATCTCCCGCAGCTCCTGGGGCTTCGGAGCGCGCCCGTTCCGCGGTCGGTCATGCTCCAGTACATGCTCACCGTGCTCGTGGGGGTCTTGATCTACGTGAGCGCGGAGGAGACTCGGTGGCGGCGCTTTCGGGAGCCGCTGCAGGCGGTGCTCGTCGAGCCTTCGCTTCGCCCGGTGCGCTTGGGTCTTCTCGTTCTACTTCCGTTGCTCGTCGGGGGCGTCACGTATCGGACGGTGAACGCCGGCGTGGGCGCACCATCCGTCCTGCGATCCGTGCATCCGGCGCCTCCGACCGAGATCGAGTTTCGCGGAGCCACGATCCGACTCGCGGGACTCGAGAATCCTCTGCGCGGCTCGGGAGATCTGGCGGAGCACCTGGAGGCGGGGGCTCGCATATACGTCCAGAACTGCGTCCCCTGCCACGGCGATCGGTTGGACGGCGAGGGACACTTCGCCCACGCGTTCCATCCGGTGCCGGCCGACTTCACGAGCAACGGGACGATCGCCCAGTTGACCGAGAGCTACGTGTTCTGGCGGATCGCCAAGGGAGGACCCGGGCTGCCGCGAGAAGGAACGCCGTGGAATTCCGCCATGCCCGCGTGGGAGGACTTTCTCACCGCCGATCAGATCTGGGCGGTGATCCTGTACCTCTACGACCGAACGGGCTGGACGCCTCGAACGTGGGAGCTCGAGGCCCAGGAGGAGGGGCACTGAAGGTCCTGGCGGCGGGCCTCGCGGTTGCGGTCGCGCTCGTCGCGCGTCCCCCGGACCTCGGGGGTCAGGACGTGGAGCGGGGAAAGGCGCTGTACGTGCGATGGTGCGCCGAGTGCCACGGAGAATCCGGCCGAGGGGACGGACCCGCGGCGGACCACATGCTGCCGGAGCCCCGGGACTTCGTTCAGGCCCGGTATCAGATCCGAACCACGGAGAACGGCGAACTGCCGACCACGGAAGATCTCATGCGGGTGTTGCGCGACGGCATGCCAGGCACGGCCATGCCCGACTGGCGGAGTCTGACCGGGGAGGAGCGTGCGGACGTCGTCGCGTACATCAAGAGCTTCTCGCGCTTCTTCGACGGCCCGGAGCCGGTCCCCATGGAACTGGGTGGCGATCCCGGGGGGGGAGCAGAAGCGGTGGCCAGCGGACGGGAGGTGTACGAGCGGCTGGAGTGCTTCAAGTGCCACGGAGAGAAGGGTCGCGGGAACGGTGTCTCGACGCCCACCCTGGAGGACTGGCGCAAGTTTCCGATCCGGGCGGCGAATCTCACAGAGCCGTGGACGTTCAACGGCGGTGGCGATGTCGAGGCGATTCATGCCCGCATTCTCACGGGGCTCGACGGGACGCCGATGCCGGCGTTCAGCGATGCCCTGGCCGCGGGCATCGTGACGGAGAATGAGCTCTGGAACCTGGCCCACTACGTCGCGAGCCTGGCGCCGCATCCGCTGCCCGACATCACGGATGTCATCCCGGCCGCCCGTCGGCAGGCGATGCCAGGCCCTGAGGAGGACGCGTGGGCAGACGTGCCTGCGGAGTACATCCCTCTGGTCGGGCAGGTGATCCGGAAGCCGCGCCAGTTCTCGCCATCGCTCGACGGCGTCTGGGTACAGGCCGTGCACGATGGATCCGTTCTCGCGGTGCGCCTCGCGTGGGACGATCCGTCGCGGAGTCCGGACCCGGACTGGACGGATTGGCAGGCGAAGGTCGCGGGAGCGCTGTTCTCGGATGAGCCGGCTGACGGGACCTCTCCGCTGGAGGACGGGGTGGCCATCCAATTTCCCGCCGGGAGGCTGGAGGGCGGCCAACTCCCCTACTTCCTCATGGGCGATGAGGGAACGCCCGTCTATCTGTGGACCTGGACGAGTCGGAGCGGAGCGAGCGAGATGGCGGCGCGCGGCCTGGGGCGCACCGAGCCGCTCGACGGGGAAGGGGCACTGGGGGCCACCTCCTCCTACGCGGACGGCCGCTGGACCGTGACGATGTGGCGGGCTCTCGGCGAAGAGAGGCCGGGCGCACCCGCGTTCGACGTGGGCGAGGCGATTCCCATCGCCTTCTTCGCCTGGGACGGATCCAGTGCGGAGACGGCGGAGCGCGGGTCGGTCAGTGGATGGTACTCGATCGTCCTGGAAGCGCCACGAGCACCGCTCGTGGCCTATGGCGTCCCGCTCTTTGCGGCCCTGTTCACTCTGGTCGGCGGCCTGGGAGCCGTGGCGGCGGCAAGACGCCGTCACGACGGCGCGCCGGCGCGCGCACTGCAACCAGAATCGACATGAAGAGGAGGCCATCATGATGCCGTGGAAACAGGTAGTTAGCGTAGCCTGCGCTGTCGGGCTGGTCGGCTGCGGGGGAGGTGGAGCTGGAGACGGTGGCGGGGCCGCGGAGACGGAGGAAATGGCGGCTGCCGCGCCGGCCGTGGATCCGGCCATCGCCGCAACCATCGATGGCCGGGTCGTGTTGAACGGCGCTCCGCCGCCGGCGGAGGCGATCGACATGTCCGATGAGCCCGCGTGCGCGGACGTATACGGCGAAACGGGGCCCATGACCCAGGCGGTGGTCGGGGAGAACGGCGGGCTCGGAAACGTGTTCGTGTACGTGAAGGAGGGATTGGAGGGGACGTTCCCGGCGCCGTCGGAGCCCGCCATCCTCGATCAGCAGGGATGCCGGTATCACCCGCACGTGCTGGGGATCCAGGTGGGGCAGGACCTCCTCATCCGCAACGACGATCCGCTGCTGCACAACATCAACACGCAGCCCAGCGTGAATCGGGGCTTCAACGTGAGCCAGCCGCAGGCCGGGATGGAGTCGACGAGGCGTTTCCGGTCGGCGGAGGTGATGATTCCCGTCAAGTGCGACGTGCACGGATGGATGAACGCGTACATCGGGGTTCTCGAGCATCCGTATTTCGCCGTGTCCGAGGACGACGGCGCCTTCACGATCGGACAGTTGCCGCCGGGTGACTACGTGCTCGAGGCCTGGCACGAGCTCTACGGGACGGCCACGCAGACCGTGACCGTAGGCGAGGCCGAGACGGCGACGGTCACGTTCGAGTTCAACGCGGACGTGGCGAGCGGGAAGCAGGCACCCCTCGGGACGCCGCTCGATCCGCATCCGGAGCACGGCGCGGCACCGCGGGCCGCGGCCCGCTAGCCCCCAGGCAGGGAGACGAGCATGGACTGGTCGCTGCCCGTCAACGCCTCCACGCAGGGCGTCCTGATCGATGGTCTGTTCTGGCTCATCTTCTGGATCACGGCCGTCGCGTTCATCATCGTGGAGGCCGGCGTCCTGTGGTTTCTCGTGCGCTATAGGAGGCGCGAGGGCCGTCGGGCCACCTACACGCACGGAAACAACAGGGCGGAGGTCCTGTGGACGGCCGTCCCCGCCCTCGTCCTCGTATTCCTGGGTGTGCACAGCGGTCGGCTCTGGCACGAGATCCGGAGTCCGGAGTCGTTCCCGGAGGAAGCGCTTACGCTGGGGGTGGTCGCGAAGCAATTCGAGTGGAACGTGACCTATCCGGGTGCGGACCGAATCCTGGGGACCGAGGACGACTTTCGGCTCCGGAACCGGTTCGAGATCCCGGTCGGCGAGCCGATCGTGGTCCGCCTCGAATCCGAGGACGTGATCCATTCCTTCTTCATCCCGCAGCTGCGAGTCAAGCAGGACGCCGTGCCGGGGATGGTGATCCCCATCTGGTTCCAGGCGACGGAGACGGGGGACTACCAGATCGGGTGCGCCGAGCTCTGCGGACTCGGCCACTACCGGATGCGGGCTCGGGTGCGCGTGCACGACGGGGCATCGTACGAGGCCTGGGTGAGGGAGCGAAGCGGCGCCGCGGCGGGCGCGGCGGACTGACAGAAGAGAAAGGGCGAGAATGGCGACGATCACGGCCGAGCCGACGGGACTCCCGGTGCGGGAAGAGGCGCACCCGCTGCCGTTCTTGCGGAGATACGTCTTCTCGACCGATCACAAGGTGATCGGCATCCAGTTCCTGTTCATGAGCCTGTTCTTCCTGCTCGTGGGCGGACTCCTGGCCATCGTCATCCGCTACCAGCTCGCCTGGCCGGGCAGGGCCCTGCCGCTGGGGAGGTTCCTGCCGGAGACGATGGCGCCCGACGGGATTCTGCTCCCGGAGTTCTACAATTCGCTCGTCACCATGCACGGCACCTTCATGGTCTTCTTCGCCATCATGCCCCTGCTCGTGGGCGTGTTCGCGAACTACCTGATTCCCCTGCAGATCGGCGCGCGGGACATGGCGTTCCCGCGACTGAACATGGCCTCGTTCTGGATCTCCGTGCCGGCGGGACTCCTGATGCTGGCCAGCTTCTGGGTCGAGGGCGGGGCCGCCGGGGCGGGCTGGACCGCCTACGCGCCACTCAGCGCTCGACCGGATCTGAGCGGCGTGACCCTCGGGCAGCAGATGTGGATCGTGAGTCTCGTCGTTCTGGGCCTGGGATCCCTGCTGGGGGCCGTGAACTACATCACGACGGTCATCAACCTGCGGGCTCCCGGGATGACCTGGTTCCGCCTCCCGTTGTCGATCTGGGCGCTGTTCATCACCGCCATCCTCGTCCTTCTCGCCATGCCCGTGCTGTCGGCGGCTCTCATCATGCTCCTCTTCGATCAGACGATCGGCACGAGCTTCTTCCTCCCGGCGAACGGCGGACAGCCCCTGCTCTGGCAGCATCTGTTCTGGTTCTTCGGACATCCGGAGGTCTACATCCTCATCCTGCCCGCGATGGGCATGGTGTCGGAGATCATCGCGAACGGGTCGCGGAAGCCGATCTTCGGCTACCACAGCATGGTCTTCGCCCTCATCGGCATCGCGTTTCTCGGGTTCATCGTGTGGGGGCACCACATGTTCCAGAGCGGCATGAACCCGGCGCTCGGAATGAGCTTCATGATCTCGACGCTCGTCATCGCGGTCCCTTCGGCCATCAAGACGTTCAACTGGATGGGGACCCTGTGGAGGGGGAACATCCACTTCCATACGCCGATGCTGTTCGCCGTCGGCTTCGTGATGATGTTCGTCATCGGTGGCCTGAGCGGCGTGTACATGGCGGCGACGCCCGTGGACATCTACATCCACGACACCTACTTCATCGTCGCTCACATCCACTACGTGCTGTTCGGGGGGAGCCTGTTCGCCCTTTTCGGGGCCATCTACTACTGGTTCCCCAAGATGTTCGGTCGGATGCTCAGCTCCACCTGGGGCAAGGTGCACTTCGCCCTCACCTTCGTCTTCTTCAACGTGACGTTCTTCCCCATGCACGGGCTGGGCATGGGAGGCATGATGCGCCGCATCTACGATCCCTCGCAGTACGCCCACATCGCGAAGATGCAGGACACGAACGTGCTCGTGACGCTGGGCGCCCTCGGGCTCTTCGCGTCCGGGTTCCTGTTCCTGGGCATCTTCTTGCACGGCCTGTTCCGGGGGCGCAAGGCGCCTCCGAACCCGTGGCGGGCCACGACCCTCGAATGGCAGGTACCCTCGCCCCCGAAGCACGGGAACTGGCTGGAGGTGCCCGTCGTGTACCACGCCCCGTACGAGTACAGTCATCCGGACATGGACAGGGACTGGCTCGCGCAGAACGAGAGACCGGACATCGTGTCGCCCGGACACGTGAGGGCCGGGGATGAGGGAAATCGGACCGGAGAGACGGCATGAGCACACACGCGGCCACGCTGGACGCGGAGCGGCGGACGGAGCGCGGCCTCGGCGTCTACGACAAGAAGGTCGGGATGTGGGTCTTCTTGTGCTCCGAGATCATGTTCTTCACGGGTCTCATCGGATCGTACATCATCCTGCGATTCGGCGCCTCGAGCGGCTGGCCGCTCCCGGGTGAGGTCCTGAACGTGCCGATCACGGCGTTCAACACGTTCCTGCTCATCTGCAGCAGCGTGACGATGGTCAAGGCGTTCGCGGCCATCGAGGGCGGCCACCGGGACGCCCTGAAGTGGTGGCTGCTGGCCACGGCCCTCATCGGAGCGACCTTCGTGGGCATCCAGGGCATCGAGTACCGCGAGCTCGTCCACCACGGCTTCCTGCCCAGCTCGGGGCTGTACGGGGCGACGTTCTACACGATGACGGGCTTTCACGGCTTCCACGTGACGGTCGGCGTGATCTGCCTGCTCTGGGCGACGCGCAAGGCGTTCCGGGGAGGCTACACGCTGGAGGACCATCAGGGGGTGGAGGTCATCGGGCTGTACTGGCACTTCGTCGATCTCGTGTGGATCATCCTGTTCACGATCGTCTACCTGATCTGAGAGGCCGACATGGCGGAAGCAGGGAAGAAGGCGAACTACATCGGCGTATGGATCGGCCTCGCCGTCCTGACGATGGCGGAGGTCAGCGTGGCGTTCATGGGGATGCCCCGCAACCTGACCATCCTGGCCCTTCTGGGGCTCGCCGTGTGGAAGGCGTTGCTCGTGGCCCTATACTACATGCACCTTCGGTTCGAGCCCCGGATGCTCCGGATCGTGGCCGCCGCTCCGCTCGTGCCGGCGGCCATCCTCGTTCTCGTCGTTCTCATGGAGTACTGACCTCGATGATGGATCGCCAGGGACACGTCCGGGACTTCCTGGAGCTCACGAAGCCCCGGATCACGCTCATGGTCCTCCTGTCGAGCAGCGTCGGCTACCTGCTCGGCACGCGGGGATCGGTGGACCCCGCCGGGTGGCTCGTCGCGATCCTGGGCATCGCGCTCGTAGCCGGCGGAACGAGCGCCCTGAATCAGGTCCTAGAGCGCGATGTCGACGCGAAGATGACGCGTACGCGAGGGCGCCCGATTCCGGCCGGCCGGCTGGGCGCGCTTCCGGCCACCGTGTTCTCGCTGGCCCTCTCGCTGGCGGGGATCGGTCTGCTGGCGGTGCTCGTAAACGGTCTCACGGCGGGTCTCGCGGGGATCGCCCTCGTGCTCTACGTCGGGGTCTACACGCCGCTCAAGCCGCTTGCGTCGTTCGCGACGGTGGTCGGTGCCATCCCGGGCGCGCTGCCGATCGTCGGGGGTTGGACGGCGGCGAGCGGAGAACTCGGGGCGGGCGCCTGGGCCCTGTTCGGCATCCTGTTCTTCTGGCAACTTCCGCATTTCCTCGCGCTCGCGTGGCTGTATCGGGACGATTATCGGGCCGGGGGCCTTCGCATGCTCACCGTGACGGACCCCACGGGCTCCCAGGCGGGACACCAGTCCGTCCTGTACGCACTCGCGCTGCTCCCGACGAGCCTGTTGCCGGCCGTGCTCGGGCTCTCCGGGCTCACGTACGCCGTGGCGGCGCTGGGGCTCACCGGGGCCTACCTCGCGAGCGCGGTCCGGTTCGCGCGCCGGACGGATGGCGTGGCCGCACGCCGCCTCTTCCGCACCTCGCTTCTCTATCTTCCGCTGCTGCTCATCGCGCTCGCGGTCGATGGAGGCCCCGTGCGCGGCGGAGGGCACGCGTCCGCGCAGGCGGCCGTCGCCGCGTCCCTGGTCCCGTGAGCGCCCGGCGCGCCGGCTGGCGCAGGTGTGTGACCGTCCTGGCCTTCGGAGCCCTGTGGCTTCGTGCGGTTCCCGCGTTCGGATGTCCGGGATGCATCGAGGGCTCGAGTCCCGAGGTGTACCGGGGCTTTCTGTGGGGCATGGGCTTGATGATGGCCGTTCCCGCGGTGCTCCTGACCGTGGTCGGAGGAGGCCTGGTGCGGGCGCGTCTGCGGGCACCCGAACCCGACGCCGGACGTTTCCCGGCAGGAGGGGGGGAGGGCGGAGAGTCGGGACCGGATGACCCCGGGAGCAGGAGGCAAGCGTGAAGATCGACTCGAAGTGCGTTTGGGCCGGAACCGCCGCCGGAGCGCTCGCTGCCACGGCTCTCATCGTTCTCTTCTTCTTCCTGGACGTTGCGCACGGGACGCCGCTCGCGACGCCGACGTTCCTGTCCGGAGCCCTCCTCGGTCGGGATGGCCTGGAGGCGAGCTCGCTTCTCATCGCGCTGTACACCGTCGCGCACTACGGCGTTTTCATGGTGCTCGGCGTCGTGGCCGCCGTCGCGTTCGACCTCACGGGGATCCCGCGCAATCTGCTCATCGGAGCGGCCTACGGGTTGTTCTCCTGCTCGCTCGTCTTCTATCCGGCCCTCCTGATCACGGGTACCGACATCCTGGCCGCGCCGGCGTGGCCCGCGGTCTTCTTCGGCAACGTTCTGGCCGGCGTGATCATCGTGGCCTACCTCCACTGGGCGGGTCCGGAGACCGGGGTCGTGGGCCTCTGGGCTCAGCTCCGCGCGCACCCGGCGGTTCGGGAAGGGATCGTGGCCGGCCTCCTGGGTGCGGGGATCGTGGCGGTCTGGTTCCTCATCGTGGATTCCGTCGCCGGACGACCCCTGTTCACGCCCGCCGCTCTCGGATCCGCCGTGCTGTTCGGCGCGTCGGCGGCCGAGGGCGTGCGCGTGACGGCCTCCACCGTCATCGGGTACTCCCTCATCCACGTCGCCGGCTTCCTCGTGTTCGGACTCGTGGTCTCCGGACTCGTCACACAGGCGGAGAAGGTGCCGCCGCTCGTGTTCGGGCTCATCCTCCTGTTCGTGGTCTTCGAGACGTTCTTCGTCTTCATGGTCGCGATGCTCGGCTCGTGGCTGCTGGAATCGCTGGCCTGGTGGTCCGTGCTCGTGGGAAACCTCCTGGCCGCGGCGGCGATCGGCGCCTACATGTGGTGGAAGCATCCAGGTCTGCGGGAGGAGCTGCGGTCCGACGTGCTGTGGGCCCCTCGCTGAGCTCCGGCCGGCGGCCGGCGGGCGGGTGAAACGAGAGGACGGGCCTCCCACGCGCATCCTGGTCGCGACGCGGAACGGGCACAAGCTGGAGGAGATACGGGGCCTCCTCGCCGACCTTCCCCTGCGTGTCCTGTCGCCGGACGACCTGGAGCTTGCGGAGAGCGCGGCCGAGAGGGACGTGGAGAGCTGGGAGACGTTCGAGGGAAACGCGATCGCGAAGGCCCGCTACTTCCGGAGAATCACCGGGCTGCCCACGCTCGCCGACGACTCCGGTCTCCGCGTGGACCCCTTGGGGGGCGCCCCCGGAGTCCGGTCCAGGCGCTATGCGCCCGCCCCTGGTCCCGATCCCGATGCCGCGAACAACGCGCATCTGCTCGAGGCTCTGCGGGGCGTGCCCGATCACGAGCGGACGGCGCACTACGCCTGCGCGATGGCCTTCCTCTCGGCTCCCGTCTCCGTCGTCGTGACCGGGAGGGTGTACGGACGGATCGGTCGCGACCCGCGCGGGAGCGGCGGCTTCGGGTACGACCCGCTGTTCATCCTCGCCGACGGGGACCGGACGTACGCCGAGCTGGACCCGTCGGTAAAGGCGGAGACGAGCCACCGGGCCCGGGCGGTCGCCGCCCTGCGCCCCTGGCTCGCGGGACTCGCCTGAGAGGTGTGCAGCTTGCGGGTGGATCGTCGTCATTACCCCTGGAGGGGCCGCCGTCGTCCGCTCGCGCCATGGCGGTGAACTGGGCCGAAGTGTACGAGGAGACGGCGGAGGACCTCGTGCGTTTCGTGTACCGGAAGGTGTGGGATCTGGATGCGGCGCGGGACCTGGTTCAGGAGGCCTTCGTCCGGGCACTGAGCGAGGAACCGAAGAACCCGAGGGCGTGGCTGTTCGCGGTGGCTCGCAACCTGGCGAGGGACGAAGCGAAGAAGGCGATCCGGCGTAGGAAGCGTGAGGAGATCCTCGCCGGGAGCGAGAGCTCGAGCGCCGCGGACCCCGTGGAGCGACTGGAAGGCGAGAGGCGGGCGACACGCGTCCGACGGGCTCTCGGCACGCTCTCGAGTCGGGATCGCGAGGCGCTCCTGCTGCGGGAGTCCGGCCTCGGCTATGAGGAGATCGCGGCGCACACCGGTCTGTCGGCCGGTTCCGTGGGGACGACGCTGTCGCGCGCTCGCCAGCGGTTCCTGAGGGCCTACGAGGCGTTGGAGGACTCGTGATGACACACATCACCGATGGAGAGCTCGAGGCGTTCCTGGATGGGGAAACGCTCAGGAGCCGGGTGGATGTGGAAGGCCACGTCCGGGACTGTCAGGACTGCCGACGGCGGCTCGCAGAGGCCCGCGAGCGTCGGCGGGAGACGGCGGACCTGCTGGGGGGCGTCCCGCGCAGAGCCGACCCGATCGGGTTTCAGGACGTCCTGAACCGGGCGAGGACCGGCGGAGGGACGGCGGAGATCCGTGGGAGCACGAGATCGCGCCGATTCGGGCCGCTCCCCCTCGCTTGGGCCGCGACCATCCTCGTCTCGGCGGGCGCGGGATGGTTCGCCCGTCAGGCCGTCGTTCGCGCGCCGGTCGAGGCACCGGAGGGCTACCTGCTGCGGGTGCAGACCCCTGAGGAAGGCCGCGTGTCCGAGCTCGACCGGACGGCGGCGGGGGCCGAGCGCCGGCGGGTCGAGTCGGAGAGCGGCGCGCCACCGCCGGCAGCGGAGAAGGTCGTGGCGAAGAGTCGGGAGAGGGAAGAGGCGGGGGCCGCGGATGCGGCGTCCGGCCACCCCGGCCAGATGAGGGCCGAAGAAGCGCCGATGTGTCTCCGGATCACGTTCGAGGCGCGCCGCGGTGCCACGATGGCTGACCTGCTCGCCGGGGCCCGCGAGCTCCTCTCGGACACGGCCTCCGGGCCCGCGGCCCGGCCGGGGGTCGACCATCGCTTCGGCGAGGCGCCGACCGAGCTTCGGCTTCCCGTGCCGGGTCGGCTCGCCGGCGGGCCGGTGTCCTTCTGGCGGCTCCAGGCGAGGCCGTGCGAAGCGGACCCGGGGGCCACGGTGCCGTAGCCGCGGAGGCGAAGGCAACTTTTCGGCGGAGCCGGGTATCGCAAGCATGGCGCAGGGGGCCCCGGTAGGCACTGAGGGGAAGGGATGTCCGACCGCTCGGGTCGGGATACATGGGAGGTGCGGTGATGATGAGGAAGATCCTCGGGACCGGCGCCGCCGTCGCGGCGGCGATCGGGACCCTGACGTTTCCCGCCTACGGGCAGGAGAGACCCACCTACGAGCTGCCGCCCATCACGGTGGTGGCGCTTCAGGATGCCGACGCGCTGCACGCTCGGGCCATCCGGCTGTACGAGACGCCGGCCCGCTGGACGGAGGCCGCGCAGCTTCACCTTCGGGCGGCCAGGAGCCTCGCGAAGAACGACGCGAGGTCCTTCCAGGGCTTCGACCGGGCCGCGAGGCTGCTCTACTATACGGGCGACTTCGCGGGGGCTCGCAGGGCCATGGAGAAGGCCGCCGGCGTCGCGCGGGCGACGGGTGATCTGGTCACGGCGGCCCACGCGTACCTGGACGCGGCCTTCATCTCCGTCCACGAGGGGTATTCTGCGAGAAAGCGAGCGCTCCTGGCCGAGGCGGAGGCGTTGAGTGAGTCTGAGCTCGTGGCGGACTCGGACAGGAACGGGATCCTGGCGCGGATCGATGGGAGGCCGGCCGTGCCGCTCACCACGGCCGGGTTGGCTGCCGGAGCGCGGTAAGGAGACCCCCGAAGGCAAGGAGCGGAAGACGCGGCGGTCCACGGGGCCGCCGCGTCTCGCATCGAGCGCCGCTTGTTCCGCATCCGCGAGGGTGCGAAACTAGAGCGATGGGCGACGCTACAGGGAACAGGGTCTCTTCGCGGCCTGCCGGCGGACGTCCGCGGCCGTCGCTACCGTCGGTTCTCACGACAAGACTCACGCGCGGTCTGGGCCTGGCGCTCGTCGCGGCCGGCGCCCTGCTGGCCAACAGCGCCTTCCTCGTGGTGTCCCGGTGGATCGGCGGCGGGACCGGCTCGGAGACGGTCCTGCCGGTCTTCTATCAGATCATGCTCCTGAGTCACCCGGTCCTCGGCTGGATCGTGGTCCTGGGGTTCGGCGGTTTCGTCGCCGGCCATCTGCCGAAGATCTGGAAGAGAAGGCACCGGGGGTCGGTCCTCAGCGGGGTGAGTCTGGTGCTCGTGGGCTCGGGCCTCGCCGTGTCCGGTCTGTTCCTGCTCACGGAGGCGGCGAGTCGCAGCCATCGATGGGCCTGGTGGCTGCACGTGCTGCTCGCGCTCGCCGGCATCGCGGGCTACGGGGCTCATCGCTTCCTGAGCGTCGTGCGCCCGGCACCGGCCCGCGGGCGGCGGTTCGCCGCGATCGTCCTCTTCCTGACGGCCGTACTGCTTGCGGGCCATCTGGCCCCCGGCGAGCATGCGGCAGCGGACGCAACCGATCCGCCACCCTCCCGGACGGAGAGTGAGGGGGAGCAGCCGGGCGTCCCGGCCGCGGCGCCGGTCTCCTTCGTGTCCCCGCGAAGTCCGTTCTTTCCGTCTGAGGCCACGCTGGCAGATGGGGTGACGTGGCCGGTTCGAGCGCTTCTGGGTCCTGCGATCGTGGATGGGGACGCGGTCCGGAGGGACGTCGCGGAGCGGGGCTTCGTTGTGAGCGAAGCACCGGGCGCCGCGTCCTGCGAGCGGTGCCATCCGGACATCGTGGCCCAGTGGCGAGCCTCGGCGCACCGCTTCTCCTCCTTCAACAATCCGTTCTACGAGGCGGCGGTCGAGCAGCTGCGAAGTCGGGGGCAACAGGGGGTCGTGAAGAGTCGCTGGTGCGCCGGCTGCCATGATCCGGTCCTGCTGTTCGGCGGGCGCATGACGGCGACCATCGACAGAGCCAGCCCCGCGGCCCAGGCGGGCATCACGTGCCTTGCCTGCCACCAGATTCAGCGCCTGCACGGACGGGTGGGGAATGGAGGCTATGAGCTGGGACGCGGGGCCGGTGCCGTGTACCTGTTCGCGGACCAGGCCGCGCCGGGCTGGCGCCGCACGCTGCACGACGCGGCCGTGAGAGCGAGGCCGGAGCCCCACAGGCGCCGGTTCCTGAAACCCTTCTTCCGCCAGCCCGAGTTCTGTGCCACCTGCCACAAGGTGAGCCTGACGAGGCCCGTCAACGAGTATCGATGGCTCCGGGGCCAGGACGAATTCGACAACTGGGAGGACAGCGGAGTCTCAGGCAACGCGGCCCGGGCCTTCTACCATCCGCCGGAAGCGCGCGCGTGCAGGGACTGCCACATGCCTCTGGAGCCGGCGCCCCTCGGCGACGTCTCGGCCGAGGATGGGCACGTGCGCTCGCACCGCTTCGTGGCAGCGAACACGGCGTTGCCGTTCCTGCGCAACGATCGGGACATGCTCGAGAGGACGGAGAGCTTCCTTCGCGACGAGCGGATCTCCGTGGACATCTTCGCACTCCGGGCAGGACCGGGGTCGAGCCCGCGGATGGGGCTCGGTGCGCGAACCGAGGTGACGGCGGGCACGGAGGCCGAGCTCGTCGTCGTCGTGCGGAATCGAGGAGTCGGTCACACCTTCCCGGGCGGGACGACGGATTCGAACGAGGCCTGGCTCGAGGTCACGGTCATGGACGGAGATGGACGGGTCGTGGCCGCCAGCGGTCTCCTGGACGACGCGCAGGCCCTCGATCCGATGGCGCACGTCTTTCGGACCCTGTTCGTCGACCGTGAGGGCGATCCGGTGATGCGGCGCAACGCCCAGGACATCCGGGCCACCGTGTATTCGAGCCTGATCGCACCGGGTTCCGCCACCCTGGCTCGCTACCGACTCAGGATTCCGGCGACCCCCTCGCAGGCAGGGCTCACGGTGCGAGCTCGCCTGTTGTGGAGGAAGTTCAATCGTTCGTACGAGCTCTTCGTTCACGAGACCGTGCCCGAGGCGTTCCGGGCGGAGAAGGGCATGCGCTTCCTACCGATCACCGAGATCGCCAGAGACGAGGTTCGCCTGGACGTGGTCGAGTCCCCATCCGCCGCGGCATCCGGAGAGCCGGGTGCGGAGGCGTGGGGGCGATTCAACGATTACGGCATCGGTCTCCTGGCCGAGGGCAACACGAGGGAAGCCGGGCGCGCGTTCGCCGCGGTCGCCGAGCGCGCCCGGAACCGCATCGACGGACCCCTGAACCTCGCGCGAACGTCGCTCCAGGCCGGTGATCTCACATCGGCAGTGGAACGCCTGGAGAAGGCGGAATCGATGCGTGGGGGGGATCCGCGGACGGCGTTCTTCTGGGGGGTGGCGTTGACGGAGGCGGGTCGCTACGAAGAGGCCGAGGCGGCGTACCGACGTGTGCTCGCCACCTTTCCCCGGGACCGGGCGACCTGGAGGAACCTCGGCCGCACGCTCTACCTGGCCCGGAGCTACGAAGCGGCCCTCGACGCATTCGACCGGGTTCTCGAGATCGATCCCGAGGATCGGATCGCCCTGTATCACCGGATGTTGAGCCTGCGCTCACTGGGTCGGCGCGAGGAGGCGGAACGGGCCGTGGCCCTGTACGAGTACCACAGGGTCGACGAGACCGCGCGCACCCTGACACGGGAGCTCCGTTCGGCCGACCCGGGCGCGAATCTGATGGCGCAGCCGGTGCGGGTCCACGATCTGCGGGCCCCGTGATCGCCCGCCCGCGATCGGCCGGAGGGCTGGTGAGCGTCTTCGTTCTGGTGCTGGCCGCGGCTTCCTGCTCGGGCGAGCGATCCGCCGCGGAGTCCGCAGCGACGGAGTACGCGGCCGCACCCGAGCCGCGGAGCGCCGGGCGCACGGCCACGTCCCTTCGCTTCACCGACATCACGCGGGAAGCCGGGATCGACTTCGTCCATGAGAACGGAGCGTCGGGGCGGAAGTGGATGCCCGAGACCGTCGGCAGCGGAGGCGGATTCCTGGACTACGACGTGGATGGCCGCCCGGACCTCTTCCTCGTGAACGGCACATCCTGGCCGGGCGAGCGCGGCGAGGCGAACCGATCGACGTCGAGGCTCTATCGAAATCTCGGGTCGGGCCGGTTCGAAGACATGACGCGACAGGCCGGCCTCGATCTGGACATCTACGGTATGGGGATGGCGGCGGCCGACTACGACGCCGACGGAGACCCGGACCTCTACGTCACGGCCGTCGGCACGAACCGCCTCCTGCGCAACGACGGTGGGGCCTTCGTCGACGTGACCGCGGAACTGGGCGTGACCGGGAATTCTCCCGAGCCCGGAGCCCCTCCGGGGTGGTCCACGGGGGCGGCCTGGCTGGACGCGGACGGCGACGGGTGGCTGGACCTGTTCGTGTGCAACTACGTTCGGTGGACGCCGGAGACGGATCTATTCCAGACGCTGGACGGAACGCGGAAGGCCTACGCCACGCCGGAGGCGTACCCGGGGGACTCCTGTCGCATGTATCGGAACATCCGGGGCAGGACCTTTCGAGACGTCACGAGACTCTCCGGGCTCGAGAATCCGGACGGCAAGTCCCTGGGCGTGGCCGTGACGGACATCGACGGCGACGGCCGCCCCGACATCGTCGTGGCGAACGACACCGAGCCGAACTTCCTCTACCACAATCTGGGCCGAGGCCGGTTCGAGGATATCGCCCTCAGGGCGGGTGTGGCGTTCGATGAGTACGGAAGGGCACGGGCCGGCATGGGGGTGTCGGTGGGGGATGTCCGGGGGGACGGGTTGCTGGCGATCGCCATCGGCAATTTCTCGCGCGAGCCCGTGGCGCTCTTCGAGCAGATCACCGCCGACCTGTTCCAGGATCAGGCCGGACCTGCCGGCATCGCGCCCCCGACGCTCCTGCCGCTCACCTTCGGCGTCCTGTTCGAGGATCTGGATCTGGACGGCCGTCTGGATCTGCTTCTCGCGAACGGGCACATCGAGCCGGAGATCAACGACGTCCAGAAGGAGATCCGCTTCGAGCAGTCGCCACAGCTGTTCCTGGGCGACGGTCGGGGAGACTTCGAGGAGGTCGGCCGGGTGGTCGGCCCCGACTTCGGCCGACCGCTCGTCGGTCGAGGCCTCGCGGCGGCCGACATCGACGGGGATGGCGATCTGGACGTGCTCATCACGGCCAACGGCGGGCGACCCCGCCTCCTGCGGAACGATCTGCCGTCCGGGACGGCGCACTGGATTCGTCTTCACCTGAAGGGGCGGGCGCCGAATCGCGATGCGATCGGGGCATCCGTGACGCTCTATGCAGGCGTGGCCGCTCAGCGCCGACGGGTGGAGACGGGGGGCTCGTACCTGTCCCAGTCGGATCTGGCGACTCTGGTTCTGGGGCTCGGGGAACGGGAGTCCGCAGACAGTCTCCTGATCCGATGGGCGGGGGGATCCGTGACGAGGGCGCTGGCGCTCGAGGCGGACGCGGACTACGAGTTCTCAGAGCCCGAGGCGAATGACGAGGCCGGCGGATTCATCACGGAAGGACGGAGCGAATCATGAAGGCGCGAAGGTGGCCGGCGGTTTCCGCAGTCGTCGCTCTGAGTCTCGGCGCTCTCGCCACGGCGAGCTGCGAGCGGGGTCCGACGCCCGAGCAGGTGGAGGAGGTGCATGCGCTCCGCACGCTGGCCGTCGCGGAACTGGAGGAGAACCGGGCCTCGGATGCGGAGCGTGACTTCCGACGGATCGCCGAGATCGCCCCGGACGAGCCGCTCGGGCACGCCGGCGTCGGCGTCGCGCTCCTGCGCCAGGGCCGGTACGCCGAGGCGGAAGCCGCGTTCCGCAGGGCCCTGGACGAGGCCCCGGAGGACCCGGACATCGGCTACGATCTCGGAGTGAGTCTCGAGCTGGGGGGCGATACGAGGGGCGCCGTGAGGGCGTTCGAGAGGACGCTCGAGGGGCACCCGGATCACGTTCCGTCGCTGACGGCGCTCGCGCGTCTCCGGGCGGGGGGCGATGCCGGGGAGCGACCTCGGGCGGCCGGGCCGCTGCGTCGCATCGTCCGCCTGCGTCCGGGAAACCTCCCGGCAAGGCTCCGGCTGCTGGAGATCCTGGCGGAGAATGAGGACTGCGAGGCTCTCACGCGGCACGCGGAAGCGATCCGGAGCCAGGTTCCAAACCTGAGCCCCGACGCGTCCGAAATCATTCGACGCGTGCTGGACGGAGCGAGGGCGGACAGGGCGTGTGCGCCGGTGGCGGATGTCCGGCTCCTTCACAATCTGCTCAGGAGCTCTCCCCTGTATCGGGCCGGCGTACAGACGCTGGAGGGACCGACACCGGCTCCGGGGATCGTGCCGACCGCGCTGTCGGACAGATACGCGGCAGCGGCCCTCCGCGAATCCGTGGCTGCTCGGCTTGCGCTCACGGACGTGACCGGGTGGATCGGACTCGGGCCGGAGGCACAGTCGGCGGAAGAGACGCCGATTCTGTTCACGGATTGGGACGGCGACTCGGACCCGGACCTCCTCGTCCTGCACCCGATGCGAGGCCGGGCGTCGGTGCGCCTGTACACGAACGACGGCGGCCGGTACGTCCGAACCGGATCGAACGACTCCCTTCCGGAGCTGCCGCGGCATGCGCGGCTCAGGGCCGGAGACTTCGACAACGATGGCCTTCAGGACGTCTACGTGACGGGCGACGGCGCAGATCGACTGTTTCGCAACACCGGGAGGGAGGATGTCCTGCACCTCGTGCCGGAGTGGGGTGAGGGTGATGTCGGAGAAGGCCGCGACGCCCTGTTCGCCGATCTTGACCACGACGGGGACCTCGATCTTCTCACGATCGCCCGCGAGGGCGTGCGCTTCTATCGAAACGCCCTTCCGGCTCCGTTCGTCGACCGGGGGGCGGAGGCCGGTCTGGGCGCCCGGGTCACGCAGGGAACGGCGGCGGCATTCGCGGATCTGGACGACGACGGGGACCTCGATCTCGTCCTCGGGACGGAGAGGGGCGGAGTTCTGGCGAAGAACGGGCGGGAGGGTCGGTTCCACGTGACGCCCGATGCCGCCCGGCTTCCGGGAGCCGATGCGGTGTCACGGCTCGCCATCGAGGACTTCGACGGTGACGGCGCGTTCGACGTCGTCGGCACGTCGGGCGAGGCGGCGGCTCCCGTCCGCGTGTGGCGAAACCGGGGAGCCGGTGATCTCGAGCTGGACCCGGAGGCCTCCCGGACGCTCGATACGGAGCTCGCGGGTACGGTCATCCTGGACCTGAAGGCCGGCGACATGGACAACGACGGCGCCCAGGATCTCGTGGTCGTCTCCGGAATTGCGGGCACTTCGGAGGCCGTGCTCTCGGTGTTCCGAGGGGGCCCTGCGGGCTTCAGGCGGCTCGGAGTGCCCGTCGCGCTCGGGCGGGCGACACGGCCCGAGGTGGTCCTGGGAGACGTGGACGGAGACGGAGACCTCGACATTGCGATCGGCGGGCCGGGCGTACGGTTGTTCCGGAATGACGGTGGCGACGCCGGGGGCCACCTGGACGTGAGACTCGTGGGTCTCTCCTCGGGCAGCGGAAAGGTCAACCACTACGGCATCGGCTCGCGGGTGGATCTCTTCGCCGGCTCGAGAAGGATCTCTCGCGTC
The DNA here is from genome assembly GCA_046757885.1 of Gemmatimonadota bacterium. Classification (GTDB taxonomy): domain Bacteria; phylum Gemmatimonadota; class Gemmatimonadetes; order Palauibacterales; family Palauibacteraceae; genus JBHHZD01. The sequence continues at coordinate 37,079 of JBHHZD010000012.1, read as the reverse complement.
GTGACGGGTCCGATCACCCACTTCGGCCTCGGAGGGATGCGGCGTCCCGAGGTCCTCCGGGTCCAGTGGACGAACGGCGTGCCCCAGAACGAATTCCGGCCGGAGACCGGCAAGCTCATCGTCGAGAAGCAGGTGCTGAAGGGTTCGTGCGCCTTCCTGTATGCCTGGGACGGCGGGGGCTACCGTTTCGTGACGGACATGATGTGGAAGAGCGCTCTCGGGATGCCGCTGGGAATCATGGCGGGACGAACGACCTACGGGCCGCCCGACGCGTCACGGGAGTACCTGAGAGTCGGGGGTGAGGCTCTCGTGCCGCGTGACGGGGTCCTGTCGCTCCGGATCACCGAGGAGCTGTGGGAGGTGGCCTATTTGGATCGGCTGGATCTCATCGTGCTCGACCACCCCGACACCGTGTCCGTGTGGGGGGATGAGCGGTTTCGTCCGCCCTTCGACACGACCTTCGCATGGTACGCCGTGGGGAGCCGCCGCTCGCCCGTGTCGGCGCGCGACGGGGACGGCGTCGATGTCCTGCCGCGGTTGCGCGCGCGGGACGATCTCTACGTCGACAACCTCGTCCCCGGGCCGTACCAGGGGCTCGTGGCGACGCACGACCTGATGCTGGATCTCGGCTCCGCGGGGGACGTCGTGCTGTTCCTCAACGGCTGGCTGTTTCCGACCGACGCCAGCATCAACGTCGCGTTGGGCCAATCGGGCGCCGTCGACATCGTGCGGCCCTCCGTGCAGGTTCGGACGGCCGAGGGCAGGTGGCGGACCGTAGTGGATGACATGAGCTTTCCGACCGGCAAGAACAAGACGATCGCGCTCGACCTGCGCGGAAAGTTCCTCTCCGGAGACCGCCACGTCCGGATTCGGACGAACATGCAGATCTACTGGGACTACGTCTTCTTCGCCTCCCCGCTCGACCCCGCCAGCGTGCGCTGGACGCGGCTCCGACCCGGAGCGGCGGATCTGCGCTATCGCGGATTCTCGCGGACGTACCGGAAGGGGGGTCCGAACGGCCCGCACTGGTTCGACTACGATTCCGTGTCGCCCGACTCTCCATGGCGGGAGATCCCCGGGACGTACACCCGCTATGGGGACGTCGCGGACCTTCTCCGCGCCGCGGACGATGAGTACGTGATCCTCGCGCCGGGGGACGAGATCGCCGTGAGCTTTCCGGCGAGGGAGGTCGCGCCCCCGCGGCCCGGCTGGACGCGCACGTATCTCGTGTACAGCGACGGCTTCATGAAGGACGCCGACCTGAACACGGCGGAAGGCGCGACCGTGGAGCCCCTCCCGTACCACGACATGCCCCGCTATCCCTACGGCGCGGAAGAGGGGTATCCCCGGGGCTCGCACGAGGAATTCCTGACCCGGTACACCACGCGCCGCGTCCCCGGGCCCTGACCGTCCCTACTCCCGGTAGGGGCGCCCGGAGCGATAGGTGGACTCCCGGGACTCGATGGCGCGGGCCAGCTCGGCCTTCCCCTGCGCGATCGCGAGGTCCCGGGCGCGTCCGGCGAAGGAAGCCGCGCGCGCGTACGCCCCCGTCTCCGCGTACGCGGCCGCGAGGACGTCCACCTCTTCGGGCACGGAGTAATCGTCCAGGGCGCACACGGCTTCCGCCAGCCGCACGGCCTCGGCGCCGTCGCGAAGCGATCTCGCCCGGGCCGTGGCCCGGAGCCAGGCGAGGCGGATGGCGATCCTCGGGTCGAAAGGCGCCTTCGCGAGCCCGATGCGGTACGTCGCCAGGGCCTCGGCCTGGCGACCGGCATAGGAGAGATATCCGCCCAGGATGAGATAGGCCTGGGCGAAGGTCGAGTCCATCCGGATCGCCGAATCCGCCCTGGCCACGGCCTCCACCACATTCCCCTGCGCAAACAGGGACACCGAGAGATTCGCCATCGCCTCGCGATAGTCGGGGCGCAGCATGAGGGCCCGGCGATGCTCCGCCTCCGCCTCTCCGTACCGACCCAGGCGCTGAAGCGCCGTCCCGAGGCCATCGTGAGCTTCCGGGCTTCCGGGGCGTCCGACAAGGGCATCCCGGAACGCACGCTCCGCCAGATCGGGGCGCCCCGCATCCAGATAGCGGAGGCCGCGGTCGATGAACGACCGCGAGCCGACCGCCACCGTCAGGAGCTCGTCGCGGACCGGATCCGGCATGGCGGCCGGGCGATTCGCCACGCGGGCGCGCCACGCCTCGCGCGCGGCCTGCACGGTGTCTCCCGAACGCCGCAGGACTTCGGCCAGGGTCCCGTGCAGCGCCGCATCTCCCGCTGCTCGCGCGATCCCCTTTCTGAGGTGCGCCTCGCTGGTCTCGAGGTCATTCCCGGCCAGAGCGACCCGAGCTCGCCCGAGATGCGCCGGGGCGAGCGTGGAGTCCAGCGCGAGGGCCCGGTCGAAGGCAACGGCCGCGCCGGCGAACTCTGCCGCATCGTAGAGAGCCCGGCCGTAGCGGACGTACAGCGGGGCATAGTCCTCGCGCAGATCGCGGCTCTTCCGGAACCAGTCGAGGGCTTCGGCCTCTCCGAGATCCGAGAGCACGATCGCGAGGTCGTACGCCCACCTGAACTCGTCGGGACGGAGCTCGGTCGCGCGACGGTAGGCGGCTACGGCCAGGCGATCGAACCCGTGGACGTCGAGGCCCATGGCGTATCGGCCCCAGGCCTCCGCCGAACCGGGGCGGGACACGACGGCGGCCCGAAGGAGGGTGAGGCTCCGGGCGACGGGCCCCTCGGCGCCCGCGAGGTCGGGCAGCGGAACCGCGTGGACGTCTCCGGCCCGATTCCACAAGGCCCGGCGAACGCTCCACGTGCCTGCGGCCAGGATCGAGAGGGCCGCGAGCCCTGCGATCCAGACCCAGGGTCGTCGGCTGCCGCTACTCACGCGTTCCCGCTCCGCGGAGAAGGATCCGCTCGCGATCGGCCGGCCCGCCCTCGAAGTGCTCCCGAGCGCCGCCCGGCCATTCCACGATCACCGAGTCCACGCGCGTGACGGCTCCCAGCCCGACGACGGGACGGGGGTCGCTGCTCGAGAGGTAACTGAAGCCCCGGGAGACGACCCCGGCGTGCACGTCGGGTCCCACGTGAACCTCGAAGCGCGCCCCGAGCGCGACGCGGCGGCGGGCGGGGTCCCGGATGAGCAGCCGCAGCCAGTGCCCGCCGGGCGTGTCGTTGCGGAGGAGCCGAAGGCGGGAGCCCATGGCGTTGACGATGAGGACGTCGGTATCGCCGTCATCGTCGATGTCCCCCGTCGCGAGTCCGCGACTCGTGCGCACGTCGTCCCGGAAGCCGGGTCCCGCGAGACGTGCGTCGCGATAGACGCCGTCACCCTCGTTGAGGAACACGAGGTTCGGCTCCGCATACGCGGCCCAGAAGTCCGCCCCCCCGCTTTCGGCGAGGCCGGGACGCCGCGCGATGCGCCCGTTCGCGACGATCAGGTCCAGATCGCCATCGGCCTCGACGTCCAGGAACGCGGTGCCGAAGCCGGTATACGGGAGGCCCGGGCCGCGCAGGCCGAGGGGCGCCGTGTCGTCCCGGAGGGACGGCCCCTCGGTCCGATACATCGTGTTGCTCTCGCCGCTCAGGTGCGTGAGAAACAGATCCAGGTCTCCATCCCCCTCGATGTCGCCGATGGCGACTCCCATGCTCGCCTCCGGCAGGCCCATGGCGTTGAGAGCCGCGCCCCGGGGCCCCGCCTCGTCCCGAAAGGTGCCGTCGCCCCGATTCACCCACAGGAAGTTCGCCTCGCCGTCGTTGGCCACGTAGATGTCCGGCCAGCCGTCCCCCGAAAGGTCGGCGCTCGCCACGCCGAGCCCGTTCGAGGCGGGCGCGTCGATGCCGGCCGGGCCCGATACGTCCTCGAACGTGCCGTCGCCCCGGTTCCGGTACAGGGCATCCGGAACGCCGTGGAAGGATTGCGGGCCGCAGTAATCCGGACGCCCGGCCTCGTCCGGGCAGGTGACGTGCTCGTAGCCGGCGACGTATCGGACGACGTAGACATCCAGATCGCCGTCCAGGTCGTAGTCGAGGAACGTGGCGGAGCTGCTCCACGGGGTGTCGGCGGACGGGAGCGCGCCCGCCGGCGCCGCCCGGAAGGATCCGTCGCCGTCGTTCAGATACAGCGCGTCGGGGCCGACGTTCGTCACGAACACGTCCGGATCGCCGTCATTGTCGACGTCCCCGACGGCCACCCCCATCCCGTAGCCCGGATCTCCGAGGCCGGCCCCCTCCGTCACGTCCACGAATCGTCCGCCATCCTGCCGGAACAGGCGATTCACGCCCTCCCGCCGCCGGGGCCCGCGGGCGCCCCGCACGACGTACACATCCAGGTCGCCGTCTCCATCGTAGTCGAAGAGCGCTCCGCCCGAGCCGGCGCTTTCGGGCATGTAGTAGTCCCGGCGCTCCGGAGGGGAGGCGGAGAGCCGGAGCCCGGCTGCCTCCGTGATGTCGGTGAAGACCGGTCGCGGGCCGGGCCCGGGCGTCGAGACCTCGGGGGCTTCGTTCCCGCACGCGGCCGTCGCGGACAGGACGAGCAGGAAACCGACCCGGAGAGCCGGGGCGTTCGCGTGCGAGCATCGATCCATCCCCCTAGAATGCGGTCGCCGGGCGTTCCCGTCGAGGGTAGGGGCGGAACGTTCCCCGGCGTCGATTCGTTGCCCGGGTCGAGCGTGGAGGAGGAAGCGTGCGGATCGAGACGAGCACTCTGGAGATCGAGACGAGCGCCGACACGGACGTGCTCGATCTCTCGTCCCACGTCGAGGGCTTTCTGAGGGAGAGCGGCATCGACGAGGGCGCCCTTCTCGTGTTCGTCCCGGGATCGACGGCGGGCGTGACGACCATCGAGTTCGAGAGCGGTGCCCTGGAGGACCTCAGGCGGGCGCTGGAGGGCCTGGCGCCCTGCGATGCGGAGTACGCGCACGACCTCCGCTGGGGCGACGGAAACGGATACGCCCACGTCCGCGCCGCCCTGCTCGGTCCCTCCCTGTGCATCCCCGTGAGAGAGGGAAGGGCGGTTCTGGGCACGTGGCAGCAAATCGTGCTGTGCGATTTCGACAACCGGCCCCGCCGGCGCCGGATCCTGCTCCAGGCGATGGGGAACGGGCGGGCGTGAGCTTCCTGGCGGCGCTCCGCTGCCGACTGCAATCGGCCCGCGAGATCTATGAAGGGATCTACGTCGCGCCGTACCGGTCCGCGATCCACGCGGAGTTCCTTCGCCAGCGGGACCTGTTCCTTCTCCTCGGGTTCTCGGAGCTTCTCGGCGTCCCGAATCCCGTCGCCTTCTACGCCCTCGAGCTGTATCCCGAGCTCATCGAGGACTTCCACGCCTGGCACCTCCGGATGGGGATGCCGCAGGCGCCCGAGGGCGGATTCCGATGCTGCTAGCGCGGGACATTCTGTTCTTCGGGGGGAAAGGCGGCGTGGGGAAGACCACCCTCGCGGCCGCCTGGGCCGCGCGCTGTGCGAGGGAGGGGACGCGGACGCTCCTGGTCTCGACCGATCCGGCCCACTCGACGAGCGACATCCTGGAGACCCGGCTCGGACCGGACGTCCGACGCGTGGTCGCCGGGCTGTGGGCGATGGAGATCGACCCCGAAGTGGAGACGGATCGATTCATCGAGGGCGTGAAGGAGCGCATCGCCGACAGCACGGCGCCCCGGCTGCTGGCCGAGGTGGAACGACAGATCGACATCGCGCGCCTGTCCCCCGGCGCAGAAGAGGCCGCCCTGTTCGAACGCTTCACGCGTCTCATCGAGCAGGAGGGAGAGAGCTTCGATCGCATCGTGTTCGACACGGCTCCGACCGGACAGACCCTCCGACTCCTGTCGCTGCCCGAGCACATGGGCGCATGGATCGGGGGGCTCATCCAGCAGCGCCGCAAGGTGACCGCGCTGGGGAGGATGTGGCGGCGCGTCGCCGGCGCGTCGGCGGCGCCCGAGCGGCCGACAACCGACCGCGTCCTTCGGGCTCTCGAGGAGCGGCGCGACCTGTTTCGGAGGGCGCGCCAGACCCTGACGAATGGAGAGCGAACCGGCTTCGTGTTCGTCACCGTGGCGGAGCGGCTTCCCGTCCTGGAGACGGAGAAGGCCGTCGGGACGCTCGCCCGCCACGGGATTCCGATCGCGGGCGTCGTCGTGAACCGCATCCTGCCCGAGGAGGCGAGCGGCGACTTCACGAGCCGGCGACGCGAACTGGAGAGACGGGCCCTCGAGCGCATCGAGCGCACGTTCGGAGGCATTCCGCTGCTGCGAGTCCCGATGGCGGATCGGGATCTCGTGGGACTGGACTCTCTCGTGCGTCTGGCTGACCACTTGCGACCGACAGGCCCGGGAGGGGAGCCTTGAACGCCATCGTTCTGCTGCTCGTGGGGTTTGCGGCCTTCATCACCGGATACCGCCTGTACTCGCGCTTCATCGCCGAGCGGATCTTCCGCCTGGACCCGGACTACCGGACCCCGGCCCACGAGTTCGAGGACGGAGTGGACTTCGTGCCCACGAACCGTCACGTGCTGTTCGGCCACCACTTCACGTCCGTCGCCGGGGCCGCACCCATCGTGGGACCGGCGATCGCGGTCATCTGGGGGTGGCTTCCGGCCTTCCTCTGGGTCGTGATCGGCACGGTCCTGGGCGGCGCCGTGCACGACTTCGCGACACTATGGATCTCGACGCGTCACAAGGCCCAATCCGTGGGGACGATCGCCGAATCGATGCTGGGACGGCGCGGACGGGTTCTCTTCCTGCTCATCATCTTCTTCCTCCTCCTGCTTGTGAACGCCGTGTTCGCCGTGGTGATCGCGAACCTGTTCATGGCGAACCCGGGAGCCGTGCTCCCCGTGTGGGGATCCCTCGTCGTGGCCGTCGTGGTGGGGTTGCTCATCTACCGCACCGGCGCGGGCATCCTGGGGCCGTCCGTCGCCGCCCTGCTCATCCTGTACGTGCTCATCTGGCTGGGACAGTACGCTCCGTTCGCTCTGCCCGACGTCTTCCACTTCTCGCCCACCGCGGCCCAGATCGCCGCCGGGGGGGCAGACGCCGCGGCCGCGGCCGACGGCGTGCGCGCGGGCTGGGTCATCGTGCTCTTCGTGTACGCGTTCTTCGCCAGCGTCCTGCCCGTGTGGCTCCTCCTGCAGCCGCGCGACTACGTGAACAGCCACCAGCTGTTCGTCGCCCTCGGCATCATCACCGCCGGGATCCTCGTCACGAATCCGGCTATCGTGGCACCCGCGGTCAATCGGTCGCTCCCGGCGGACGCGCCGGGCTGGTTCCCGCTCCTCTTCATCACGATCGCCTGTGGGGCGATCAGCGGCTTTCACGGGCTCGTGGCGTCGGGAACCTCGTCGAAGCAGCTGGATCGCGAGCCCGACGCCCGGTACATCGGATACGGAGGCGCTCTGGGCGAAGGGAGTCTGGCCCTCATCTCCATCCTCGCCGCGACGGCTGGCTTCGCGATCTTCGCCGGGCGCGCCGGGTGGCACGCCCACTACGCCTCCTGGGCCCTCGCTTCGGGGGGTGCGACGACGGCGTTCGTGAACGGCGTGGGGGCGCTGGCCGAGGGGATCGGGCTCCCGCAACGCGTGGCCGTGATCTTCGCCGCGGTGGTCGTGATCAGCTTCGCGGCCACGACCATGGACACGGGCGTGCGGCTCCAGCGCTACATCATCGCGGAGCTGGGAGCGGAGTATCGATTCCGGTCCGTCCAGAATCGGTGGGTCGCGACCTTCATCGCCGTCGCAAGCTGCGCATTCCTCGCCCTCGGGATCGATCGGGGCGCTGGGGGCATGCGCCTGTGGCCCCTGTTCGGGACCACGAATCAACTGACGGCGGGGCTCAGCCTGCTCGTCGTCACCCTGTTTCTCCTGCGCCTGCGCCGCCGGATCTGGGTGACGGTCCTGCCCATGGCCTTCCTGCTCGTGATGACGACCTGGGCCATGGTGCTGAACCTGGTGCGGTACATCTCCGATGACCAGCTCCTGCTCACGCTCGTCGGGGGGGCGATCTTCGTCCTCGAGCTGTGGCTGCTCTTCGAGGCGGCCGCGGCCCTGCGGCGCTTCGCGCCTCGCCCCCGAGCCGCGCAGGGCGCCTAGAAGAGTACGCCCCCCGCGACGACGAACTGATCGCCTCCCTCGATCTCCAGCCTCAGCTCGAGGAAGGGAGTCACCGAGCGCGTGTCGAGCGTCGCGCCGCCCAGGAGGTTCAGGCCCGCGTCCGTATCGGATGCGTCGGTCCCGTTCGAGAATTCCCGGTTCCGGTGCGCGATGTTGATGCCACCGCCGATGTACGGCCCGACGGACGGCACGGCGGGAAGATCGAGCGAATAGATCAGGTTCCCGTTGATCTCCCAGTACGTGACGTCGACTCCTGGCGGCTCGTCCGGAAAGAACCAGTCGAAGGACCCGACGAAGTCGAACCCCTTCGGCTCCACGAGCCCGAGCACCACGCGGCCTCCCAGCCCGAGGTCTTGATCGTCTCCGATGTCGAGCTGAGCTCCGAAGCGGGCCTGGGCGGCCAGCCCGCGCGGGTGCGCTGCCGCGAGCAAGAGGGATCCGAGGGCGATGGGAGCGATTCTTCTCAACATCCTGAACCTCCTGGCGTCTCGCACGGACTCGGGGCCGAACCGAGCGACCTCATCCGCAATCCCGGTGCCGCGACCGCGCTGCCGGACGCCATGAGTGCTAATGTCATGTACGTCATGGCGGTATAGATCGTGATCTCATGTGCTCGCTCATGTCGAGCGCCGGCCATGGACCGCAAAAGTTCGCCGCCCGGGCCGGGACTTGCGCTTCGGCAGCTCCGGGCGTCCCTTCCGGGAACCGGGGAGTAGCTCAGTCCGGTAGAGCACTGGCTTTGGGAGCCAGGGGCCGCGGGTTCGAATCCCGCCTCCCCGACTCGACCGGTTCGCATGGCCCGCGTTTCGCACCTAGGTTCGGGCGCCATGGCGATGATGGCAAGCTCCGCGCTTCGGGCCTTCCGGGCCAGCTTCGGCCCCGGGCTCCTGTGGGCGGCGGCGGCCATCGGCGTCTCCCACCTCGTCCAGTCCACGCGCGCGGGTGCGTTGGCCGGCCTGGCGCCGGCGTCGATCATCCTCATCGCGCTCATCCTGAAGTATCCGTTCTTCGAGTATGGACCCCGATATGCGGCGGCGACGGGGACGAGCCTCGTGGAGGGCTACCGGAGCATCGGGCGCTGGGCCCTCTGGCTCTACCTCGGCATCACGTTGAGCACGGCGCTCATCGTGCAGGCCGCGGTCGTTCTGTTCACGAGCTTCCTGATTCGCTTCGTGTTCGGACTGTCGTGGTCGGTTCCGTTGATCGGGGGACTCGTCTGCGCCTCCTGCGCCACGCTGCTCTTCGCCGGACGGTTTCGGGCCCTCGACGCGGCGGTCAAGGTCCTCCTCGTCGTGCTCGCGGCCTCGACCGTCGTGGCGGCGGCCGTCGCGACTCCAGGAATCGACGCGGACACGCTCACGTGGTGGCCCCGGATCTCGGCGTCGGATGGCCTGTCCCTCGGATTCGTCCTCGCCCTCGTGGGTTGGATGCCTTCGGCCATCGACATCTCCGTGTGGAGCTCGCTGTGGACTCTCGAGAAGGACCGGACGATGGGGGTCCGCACCTCCCCCGGGGTCGTCCTGGCCGATTTCAGGGTCGGCTACGCCGCGACAGGCCTCCTCGCCTTCGCCTTCCTCGTTCTCGGCGCGGCCCTGATGCACGCTTCGGGCGGGAGCTTCAGCCCGCAGGGGACGCGGTTCTCGGCCCAGCTCGTCGAGCTCTACACAGCGACGCTGGGCTCCTGGACGAGACCCGTGGTCGTAGCCGCGGTCCTGACGACGATGCTCTCCACCTCGTTGACCGTGATCGATGGATTCCCGAGGGCCATCGCCAGGTCGCTGGGGGCGGTGCACGGGGTCGCGCCGGATGGGGAACATCGGAGGTCCGACGGCCCTTACTGGACGACGCTCGCCTCGCTGGGCGTCCTTACGGTCGTCGTCCTCGCGCTCTTCCTGGGCTCGCTGACGGCGATGGTCGACTTCGCGACGATCGTCTCCTTTCTCACCGCTCCGGTGCTGGGCTATCTGAATCTACGAGCCGTTCGGTCGGACGAGGTGCCCGCCAGGCTCCGCCCCGGCCCAGGCCTCCTGTTCGTCTCCTACGCGGGCCTGGCTCTGCTGGGCGGGGTCGCCCTGGTGTACCTGGGATCGCGCCTGGGCTGAGGCACGCCCGCGTCACCTCGACGTCTTCGAAGGAGGTGACGACCGGGAGACGGGTGCGTGACGTGTGCAGGCGAGATGTCCTCACAGAGCGCGACGCGAACCGCGATCGCGCCGGAACCCGAACGAGGGAGGACGACGATGAGGACATGGACGCCCTGGCAGACGCTTGCGACCCTGGCCGCCAGCGCGGCTGCGATGACCCTCCTGCCGCCGAGCGGAAGCGCCCATCCGGTCCAGGACCGGCTCGCGGGGCAGTTCGCAAGCACCGTAGCGACGAGCCGCCGGTCCTCGCGGGAACTCCGGACATCGTCCGCCGCACGACTGGCGTCGATCCTGCGCCGCGAGGCAGAGCGGCTGCATTCCGTTCCCGCACGCTGGCGAGACGTCGCGATCCTGCACGTGCAGTCGGCCGGGCTGACGGCGGGGCCCGGACGGCGTCACAACGATCTCCGCATCGCGGCGAACGTCTACTATCAGACCGGTGAGATGGGCATCGTGTGCACGCTCCTCGCCTCAGGGTCCATGGAGCACGAGTCGGTCGCGTCGTTGATCCGGATCGCCCGTGCGAGCCGCAGGATGGGCTGCGGCGACCGTTGGACGGACCTTCTCGAGCGCCTGATCATTCCGGCCCCGGCACCGATTCAGGTCTCTCCTCCTCAGATTCCCTCCCGGCTGCGGGTCGCGATGGCGGCGGCCGTCAGCGACCCCGCCAGGGGCGGGATGAGGAGGTTGGGGCGGCTGGAGCCTCCCTCCTTGATCTTCCCGGCCAACGGCTTCCGGGACGCGTGGGGCAGCGATGGGGTCGTGGATGCGCCGGAGCTGAGGATGCGGGTGGCTCCGCCCGAGATCCCCGACGCCCTCCGGCCCGAGGGGGAAGGCGTGGAGATTCCTGTCCTCGAGCCGCCGCCGCTCGAGCCCCCGCCATTCGAGCGGCGCTGAGGCAGGGAGGCACGACCCTCTGCGACCGATAGGTGGCCTCGGTGCCTTCCCGCCCGGTTTTGATTAGGTTCAGCGTCGCGCAGCGGTGGCCGCGGCCCCTCGATCTGCGGAGACCCGATATGCCGCCCGAGACGACGATCCAGGAGAGACTCCGTCCGGTGCTGGAGCCGGAGTACGAAGTCGTGAGGAGCCTCTCTTCGAGCGAAACGGCAGACGTCTACCTGTTGCGCGAGCCTGCTCTGAGGAGACTCGTCGCGATCAAGGTCATGTCCTCCCGGCTCGCCCAGGATGCGAAGGCCGTGCTGCGCTTCCAGCGTGAAGTCCGTGCGGTCGCCCGGGTTTCGCACCCCAACGTCGTCACCATCTTCCGCGTCGGCGAGTTACCGGACGGCCCCCCTTTTCTGATCATGCAGTACGTCAAGGGGCGCAGCCTCGAGGCTCGGATGGCGGCGGAGGGTCTCTTGCCGGTGAGTGATGCGCGGAGGGCTCTCTGCCAGATCGCGGCCGCCCTGGCAGCCACGCATGAGAGCGGGGTCGTCCACCGAGACGTGAACGCGGGGAACGTGCTGTGCGAAGATCGCTCGGGTCGCTGCCTGTTGACCGATTTCGGCATCGCCGCCCTCATTACGTCCGGGGAAGCCAACGAGGGACGGATCACGACCGCGGGGCACGTCGTCGCCGACTTCCGGACCGTGAGCCCCGAGCAACTCACGGGCGATCCCGTCGCCGGCTACGCCGACGTGTACAGCCTCGCCATCCTCGGATACGCGCTGCTGACCGGCCGGTCTCCCTACGATGCAAACACTCCGGCGGAGTTCGCCCACGCGCACCTGAACGCGGAGCCCGTGCCGATCGCCTCCCTGCGTCCCGACGTGACCGAGGATCTTGCGGACCTGCTGGCCCGCTGCCTCGCCAAGAATCCCACCCATCGGCCGCGAGCGGCAGATGTCGCCCATCGCCTCGGCGGGTCCCGAACCTCGCCCGGCTCCGCGCCCACGGACTCTGGTGACAGTCCCGCGTCGGGGCCCGACTCCAGTCCCGAGCCGGCGACGAAGACCCGGCCGGCCGGAGGCGTGGAGGCGGCCTTCGCCCCGAAAGATGAGCGCCGGACTGGGGACCGCCTCCGCCTGCAGCTCATCGGTGGCCTCGAGCTCGAGACGGCCGACGGTCGCCGGGTTCTGTCCGTGCTCGCGCAACCGAAGCGAATCGCCCTGCTCACGTACCTGGCCGTCGGAGGTACGGGTGGGTTCAAGCGCCGGGACCGCCTCATCGGATTGTTGTGGGCAGATCTGGAAGTGGAGCGTGCGCGCCACGCCCTACGGCAGGCCGTCTACGTCCTGCGGCGGGCATTGGGCCCGCACGTGATCGTCTCGCGCGGGGACGAGGAGCTCGCGCTGGATTCGGAACGTCTCTGGTGCGATGTGACCGAATTCGATCGCGCCGTGCGTGAGTCTCGTGACCGCGAGGCCATGAATCTGTACACCGGCGACCTGCTGCCCGGATTCTTCGTGTCCGGCGCTCCGGAGTTCGAGCGCTGGCTGGAAGTGGAGCGGCTGAGCCTGGCGAGACAGGCCTCGGAAGCGGCGTGGCGGCTCGCCGACGAGTCGGAGGCGGACGGAAAGGGACAGGAGGCCGCCGCATGGGCCCGGAAGGCGGCGGACTGCGTGCCGTTCGATGAAGTCTCGGTCCGCCGTCTCCTCGAGCTCCTGGATCGCTGTGGAGACCGGGCCGCCGCCATCCAGCTGTACGAGAGCTTCCAGCATCGTCTCGCGACGGAGTATGAGGCGGAGCCGGCCACCGAGACGAAGGAGCTCATCGCACGTGTGCGGGGCGGCTGAGCGTCGCTCGCTTTCATCCCGCAGCCCGCTATATTGCCCGGCCTGCCGACGGTTGAACCCCTTCCGACAGGAGCCCCCATGGAGATGCTGGACGCGGCCCGGCTCGGGCAGGTGCAGGTGGCGGATGGGATCGCCCGCGTCGCGGCGGGGGAGGGAACCCGGGAGCATCGGCTGCAGGAGCTTCCGGAGGCGTTCGTCCGCTGGCAGCTGGACTACAAGCGCAGCATCTACGACGCGATCGAGAACGACGAGTACATCGCCTTCAACGCGGGTCACCTTCCCGTCGTCGGAACCTGGAACACCGGGTCCGCGACGCCCAACCTGGCGAACAAGGGCGTGGGCTTCACTCCGAAGGACGAGCACATCGACGAGTACCTCGCCCTCGTGGAGGATGCGGTCGAGCGCATCGCCGAACTGCCGCCTCATGCCGTGCACGAGACGCGGGACCTGCGTCTGCGCACCGCGCGGGAGTTCTACGCGCACCCGGAGCACATCGACTGGAGACGGCTCGGGCTGCTCGAGATCTTCGAGGGCTCCACGTTCCATAATCTCGTCGAGAACCCCGTGGCCTCGGTCCTGTGGACCGGGAACTCTCCGGTGTTCGTGAGCTACCAGGTCGACTGCGTCGTCGAGATCATGACGCCGGAGGACCCCCGATATCGGTTCTCGTGGGCGATGCGCCGCCTGTTCGAGTACGAGCCGTTTCACGTCGTCCAGACGATGTATCCCTACTCCTACTGCTTCTGGGTCGTCGACGTGCACGACAAGACGCCGCGCCGGCGCTACCCGGGCCGGAAGTGAAGGCCGCTCCGCGGTGAGGCTGGCGGACCGGTCGTCGCTGCTCGGCCTCCTCGACCGGGTGGACCGGGACCTCCGCGAGGCCGGGCTCACGGACGCTCACGTGGGCCTCGTGGGAGAGACGAGTCTCCTGTACGAGGGCTGGTCCGAGTGGGCGGACGTGCTCCAGATCAACTGCGAGGACGAGAGCGATGACGCCGGTCCGGTTCGCTCGCGACTGCGGGAGAGAGCGAAGGAATTGGGCCTGCCGCTGGCGACGGAGCATCCCGCGGAGACGTTCCCGCTTCCCGACGGCTACGGAGAGCGAGCCCGGCCGATCGAGACGGAGCACTCGGTCCTGCGACTCCACCACTTCGATCCCTGCGCCGCCTCGTTCATGGCCATCGCACGCGGCGCCGAGCCGGATTATCATCTCGTCCTCCGCTTCCTGGAGAAGGGATGGATGACCGTGTCCTCGATGGACCGGCGACTCCGCGACCTGCTCCTCAGGATCGAGGCGGAAGGAGGGGCCGTGGACGCCGCCGAGATGCGGCGCAGGTTCGGGGGGCTCTTGCAGATGTGGCGGATGATCGACTCCGGGACCGTGCATCGCACGACTCCGACATAGACACGCGGGAGGGAAGATGACGTTCGTTGCCGAGCTCGAGCCCCGGTCTCTCTGGGCGCATTTCGACGAGATCCTCACGATTCCGCGGGGCTCGAAGAAAGAGGAGCGTGCGCGCGCCTATGTCGTAGGCGTGGCCGAGCGCAATGGACTTCGGGTGCAGGTCGACGACGTGGGGAACGTCGTGGTCTCCAAGCCCGCGACGGAGGGTCTCGAGAAGGCCCCCGTCGTGGTCCTGCAGGCCCACCTCGACATGGTGAACGAGAAGAACGCGGACGTGGAGCACGACTTCGACCGCGACCCGATTCGGCCGGTGCGGGAGGGCGAGTGGTTGACGGCCGACGGCACGACCCTGGGCGCGGACAACGGGATCGGCATGGCGGCGATGCTCGCGCTCATGGAGAGCGGCGACGTCCGCCACGGACCGCTGGAGTTTTTGTTCACGATCGATGAGGAGACCGGCCTCACGGGGGCCGCCCGCCTCGCGCCCGGCCTGCTGGAAGGTCGGATCCTTCTCAACCTGGACTCGGAGGAAGACGGGGTCCTGACGATCGGGTGCGCGGGCGGCGGCGATACGCATATCCATCTTCCGCTCGACACCGAGCCCGTCGCTCCGGCGGCCGTGGCGCTGGAGGTCGCCATCTCCGGACTCAGGGGTGGGCATTCCGGATGCGAGATCCACCTTCAGCGCGGGAACTCGATCCGGGCCCTGAGCCGGGCCCTGCGGGCGGCGCTCGACGAGCGGGCGTTCGCCGTCTTACAGCTGAGCGGGGGCAACGCGCACAACGCGATCCCACGAGAGGCGACGGCCGGGCTGGTCGCGAGCGCCCCGGAGGAAGCGGAAGCGATCGGAGATCGGATCCGGCGCGAGCTGGAGTTGGTGCGCCGGGAGCTGCACACCTCGGATCCCGGACTCGGCTTCACGATCCAGGCCGCCCCCGCACCGAAGACCGCCTGGACGGCGGGCGCGACGCAGCGGGCCCTCGACCTTCTCGTGGCCCTCCCGCACGGCGTGCTCCGGATGAGCGACGACATGGACGGACTCGTCGAGACGAGCACGAACCTGGCCGTCGTGCGAACGGAGGCGGACGGCCTTCGGATCCTGATGAGCAGCCGGAGCTCGGTGGAGTCGGCGCTGGCCGCGCTCCGCATGAGACTGCGGTCTCTCGCCTCTCTCGCGGGAGCGGAGGTGGACGAGAAGGACGGATATCCGCCCTGGCGACCGAACGTGGACTCTCCCCTGCTCGAGGTCGTGCGATCCCTGCACCGGGAGCGCATCGGCGAGCCGGAGGTGGGAGCCGTCCACGCCGGCCTGGAGGCGAGCATCATCGCGGAGAAGTACGAGGGGATGGACATGATCTCGTTCGGTCCGCAGATCGAGTTTCCGCACTCTCCGGACGAGAGGGTGAGGATCGAGTCCGTCGGCACCTTCTACGACTTCCTCGGGGCCCTGCTCGGCCGACTCGCCTCGGAAGGACCCTGAGGATTCAGGCGAGCGAGCCGTATCGGCGCTGAATGGCCACGATGCCCTCGGGATCGCCCACGATCGTAAGCCGATCTCCGTCGCGCAGGACGGTCTGTCCCCGCGGCACGAGGATCTCGTCCCCGCGGCGCACGAGGGCAACCAGGCTTCCGCCGGGCATCTCGATCTCGTGAAGGGCCCGACCGATGAGTTGACCGGAGGCCTGCTCCGGCTTCAGGCGAAGAGAGAGGCAGCGCTCGTTCCGCAGGATCGCCTCCTTCAGCGCCTGCTCGTGCTCCACGCCGAGCCAGGCGTGCATGAAGTCGGCGTCGTCCACCCGGCCGGCGATCTCCGCCAGGATCCGGAGGTGCTGCCCGGGATTCTCCTCAGGACTCACCAGGAAGAAGAGGGCGAAAATCCGCTCTCCGTGGAGCTCTTCGTCGGGAAACGCGTCGGCCACGGAGATCTCGATCCCGTCGCGGGAACGGGCCAGCACGAGCTGCGGAGCTTCCGCCTCGGTCAGGCGCAGGTGGGGCAGGGCCGCGCCGTGGGCGACCGGCGTGGCCCCCGTGCGGGTTCCGTGCAGGAAGCCCTGCGCGAGACGGTCAGCCGGCAGCGGGATCCGGTGGGCGAGCAGCGTCGCGGCCCGCCGCACCGTGTCCTCGAACGTGATGCCGGCCGGAAGATCGAGCACGGAGGAGCGTGCGATGACCTCGTCGAACGGATCCTCCTGGCGCACCCCCTTTTCCTTGAGGATCCCTCGCAGCTCCGTGTCGAGTCCCTCGAAGCGGCGCCTCCCGAGCCGCGCGAACCAGTGAAGCAGCGCCCCGTCCCGCGCCACTCGATCCCGGGCGTAGAAGAAGTACCAGGCGAGGCAGGCCCCGACGAGTCCGATGGAGAACACGATGGGCATGAGACCCATCATCGCGATGAGGAGGAACGGGGCCAGCAGGCCGAACAGGTGCAACCAGGGGTAGAAAGGCGACCGGTAGCCCGGGTCGTACGCCTCGAGGCCGCTCTCCCGCATCACGATGACCGCGAGATTCACGAGCGCGAAGATGAGCAGCTGGAAGGTGCTCGCGAGCTTCGCGACGCTGAGGACGTCGAGGGTGAGAATGAAGACCACCATCAGCGCGACGGTGGCCACGACCGCGAGGGCCGGGGTTCCAAAGCGGCCGACGGCCGCGAAGGGCGACGGGAGCAGGCGATCACGGGCCATGGCGAGGGGATAGCGGGAGGCCGCCAGGACCCCGGCGTTTCCGGCCGCCGCGAGCCCGGCCAGGGCCGGGACGGCGAGCAGGACGACGGCCACGGGGCGGGGCATCCAGCGCAGGAACTCGACGCCGGAGGTGACGACGGGCGTGAGATCGCTGTGAAGCACGTCCGGGGAAATCGCGGCGACCATGAGGAAGATGCCGGCGATGTAGACGATCGTGCCGACGAGAAGTGCCAGGACCATGCCGCGCGGGATGTTCCGATCCGGGTCGGCCACCTCCTCCGACATACTCGACACCTTCGTCAACCCGGCGTAGGAGATGAACACGAGCCCGATGGTCGCGAACAGCCCTTCGGGTCCGTGGTCGATGAAGGGCCGGAACACGTCCGCCGGCAGCTCCGGCGTGCGGAAGGCGAAGAGCCCGAGAAAGCCCGCTACGAGGTACAGGGCCACGAAGCTGAGCACCGTCGCTACGAGAGCGCGCAGGAGACGGGTGGACTCCTTCGCTCCGACCAGGGTGACGACGCCGAACAGGAGCGTGAGCCCCACCGCGACCGGGCGGATCTGCAGGTCCGCGAACAGGGACAGGTAGGCCCCCATGCCGATCAGGGCGAAGGCGCTCTTGAGGATGAGCACGAGCCAGGTGCCGAGCCCGCCGACCGTGCCCACGATCGGACCCAGGCTGCGGTCGAGAAAGTAGTACGTGCCCCCGGCTCTCGGCATCGCGGTCGAGAGCTCGGCCGTGCTCAGCATCGAGGGAACGATGAACAACCCCGCGAGCAGGTAGGCGAGGATGACCGAGGGACCCGTGTTGGAGGCTGCGAGCCCCGGCAGGAGGAAGAAGCCCGCGCTGAGCATCGTCCCGACCGCGATGACGAACACGTCGGACAGGCCCAGCTCTTTCTCGAGGCGTGCGTTCCGGCCGCCTTCCATGCGTTCTCCTGTTGCGCGTCCCGTCGGCGTGGTTCCGATCCCCTCCTAAGAGTCGAGCCGCCGGGGCCAAGCCGCAACCAACCTCCGCCAGATCGGGGACGAGGGTGAGCCGCGGGGGAACCGGGCGCGGCGCGGGCGGCTTTCGGGCGCGCCTGCGAGACCTCCCTCCCACGGTGCGCGGGCTCGGTCTCGTCTCGTTCTTCAACGACCTCTCCAGCGAGATGATCTATCCCCTGCTGCCCACGTTCCTCGTGCGGGTGCTCGGTGCCGGGATCCCCGGTCTCGCGCTCATCGAGGGCGCGGCGGAGTCCGCGAACAGCCTCGTCAAGCTGGTTTCGGGGCGAATCTCGGATCGCTTCGGGAGGCGGAAGCCCCTCGTGGCCGCCGGGTATGCCCTCGCGGCGGCCACCCGCCCGCTACTCGCCGTCTCGGCGGCACCGTGGCACGTGCTCGGTCTGCGCGTGGCCGACCGGATCGGGAAGGGTGTGCGAACGGCCCCGCGGGATGCGCTTCTCGCGGAGGCCACGCCCGCGGGATCCCGGGGGCTGGGCTTCGCGGTCCAGCGCTCCCTGGATCACGCTGGCGCCCTCGCGGGTCCGCTCGTGGCGGGTGCGCTTCTCGCGGCCTTCGGCGTGGACCTCAGGCTCCTCTTCGCCCTCGCCGCCATCCCCGCCGCCGGCGCCCTCGTCGTCCTGGCCCGGGTGGTGCGCGAGCAGGTTCCATCGGCTTCCGGCCCGCCCCGACGGGCGGCCGCGCGGAGCGTCGTCATGGCCCGCGATCTCCGCTGGCTTCTCGGGACCTTCTTCGTCTTCACGCTCGGCAACTCGACGGACGCGTTCCTTCTCCTCCGGGCGGAGAACCTCGGCGTTCCCGTCGTGAGTCTCCCGTTCCTGTGGGCCGCCTTTCACGCGAGCAAGGCGCTGCTCTCGGCTCCCGGGGGCGATCTCGCGGATCGGGTCGGCGCCCGTCCCGCGATCGGGCTCGGCTGGGGGATCTATGCGCTCGTCTACGTGGGATTCGCCGTGGCCACGGAGGCATGGCACGTGTGGCTTCTGTTTCTCGCCTACGGGGCCTACTTCGGGCTCGCGGAAGGACCGGAGAAGGCCCTGGTCTCACGGATGGCCGGCGAGGGGGCCATGGGCGCGGCCATGGGAGCGTATCAGCTCGCGATCGGCATCGGCGCGCTCCCGGCGAGCCTGCTCTTCGCCTTCGTGTGGCACGGGTACGGTCCGCCCGCCGCCTTCACGCTCGGTGCAGGCATTGCGTCCCTCGCCGTGCTGTTCCTCTTCCTCGGCGGCCGTCGCCCGCCGGCGTGAGACGCCGCGTCACGGCGCGCCGAAGTCGCAAGCACCGGCCGCGACCTCGCGCTCGAAGCGGTGTCTGAGGTCCCGCCGGAGCTCCGCTTCGCACTGCCACTTTCTGTCCTCGTCCGTCTCGCAGGTGAGGTCGGGCACCGCGAGAGGGCGCCCGGCGTCGTCGAGCGCAACCATCTTGAAGAACGACCGATTCGTTCGTCGCGAAGAGCCCGGGCTCGTCGGATCCTCCGTGACGATGGAGATCCCGACTTCCATCGACGTGCATCCGACGGCGTTCACCGATGCCCGCAGCGTGACCACGTCGCCCACGCGCACAGGGGACTGGAACTCGACGTGATCCACGGCGACGGTCACGCAGTAGGCCTCCGCGTACCGTGACGCGCAGAGGTAGGCCGCCTCGTCCATGAGACCCAGCAGGACCCCGCCGTGGACGTTGCCCGAGAAGTTGCCGTGCTGGGGCCGCATGAGCTGGGAGATCTCGATCCTTGACTCCGCCACCGTCTTTCGTGCCCGCTCCGCCTCCGACATGCTCTCCGTTCCCTTCCTGCCTTTCAGCCATCGCCCCCCCCTGGGGGGCCGCACCCGGCAAACGGGGCACACCGCGGAGGAGTTCCGCGCGACGGCTTACGGCCGGGCGCGCCGTCGCCTATAGTGCGGCGGGAATGCCTGGAGCCGGAGGGAGAAACGGACACCGAGACATCGCCCGTCGCCCGCTTTGCGCGAGACATGCCGAAGGTCGAGCTGCACGTGCACCTGGAGGGCTCGATCCGGCCCGCAACGCTTCTGGAGCTGGCGGCGCGGAATCGAGTCGCGCTTCCTGCCGAGGACGAGGAAGGGATCCGCGCCTGGTACTCGTTTCGCGACTTCGATCATTTCATCGAGATCTATCTGGCGGTCTCGCGCTGCATCCGCACGCCGGCGGACCTCGAGCTCATCACCCGGCGCTTTCTCGAGGGGCAGGCCTCGCAGCGGGTGCTGTACAGCGAGGTCACGCTTACGGCCTACACGCACCATCGGAACTCCGGCATGGAGTTCGCCGACCAGCTCGCGGCGATCAATCGGGCCCGCGCGTGGGCGAGCGCGGAGCTCGGGGTCGAGATGCGCCTGACCCTGGACTATCCGCGCCAGCTGGACGCCCGGGGCTTCGAGAGCGTCGTGGATTGGGCCATCGAGGGGCGGCACGATGGCGTCGCCGCCATCGGACTCGGCGGTCCCGAAGTCGGCCACCCGCCCGATGCCTTCGCTCAGGGCTTCGCCCGCGCCCGCGCGGCCGGGATCCCGAGCGCCCCGCATGCGGGGGAGACCGAAGGGCCCCCGAGCATCTGGGGCGCCCTGCGGAGCCTGGCGGCGGATCGCCTCGGGCACGGCGTCCGTTGCCTCGAGGATCCGGGCCTCGTCGACGAGCTGCGGGCGAGACGCATCCCGCTCGAGGTGTGCCCGACGAGCAATGTCCGCCTCGGCGTCGTCCCGAGCCTGGCCGACCATCCGTTGCCGCGGCTGCGCGCGGAGGGGCTCGTCGTGACCGTGAACTCCGACGACCCCCCGATGTTCGGAACGACGCTTACGCGCGAGTACGAGAGGACGGCGTCGGCCTTCGGATGGGACGCGCGGGACCTGCGGGCGCTCGTGCGGGCCGCGGCGGCGGCCGCCTTCCTCCCGGACGAGGAGCGAGTCCGACTCGGCAACCGGCTGGAGGCCAGCTTCCGGCGGGTCGAAGAGGCCGGGCCAGAGCTTGCTGGCGGAGCGCGGGGTCCCTAACGTGGCGGCCAACGGCGGCGGCCGCGCGGGCCGCCCGGCGAATCGGACGGCACGGAGAGGAACGATGCGAGGTCGCCTCGGGCTGGGCCTGTGCACGCTTCTCGCCGGCTGTGCCCCACGACCCGTGCAGCCGGAGACCGCTCCGCCTCCCGCGGTCCGCGAGCCTGCCGATGATCTCGGAGCGGCCGCCGCCATGATCACGGCCGCCAGGATGCGCGACCACATCGCGTTTCTCGCGAGTGACGATCTCCGAGGACGGGATACGCCGAGCCCGGGCCTCGAGACGGCAGCCCGGTATCTGGCGGACCAATTCGCGGCGAGCGGCCTCGAGCCGGCCGGTGACGCGGGCTCGTATCTTCAGCGGTGGACGTACGAAGCGTATCGGATGAATCGGGCCCGGGTCGGACTGGAGCTCGAGGCGCCGAAGGGCAGCGTCACGCGGCTCGAGTACGGATCCGATTTCTTCGCCGTCCCCGCCCGCGAGGACGGCGTGGAGGGCGAGCCGATCTTCGTCGGCCGTCTCGATGACTCGCCCGCTTCCCTGCCGGACGGTGCGTCGGGCCGGATCGGGATCCTGCACCTGCCCGTCACCGGTACGTTCTCTCCCGTCTTCGGATTCATCGAACGGGCGGCCGATGCGGGGATGCGGGGACTCGTGTTCGTCTTTCCGCCGCAGGTCCCGGGACAGGTCATCGGCCAGATCGCATCGCAGCTCGAGGGTGGCGTCGTGGCCCCCCGTCGGATCCCCACCTTCGGCGTGTCCCACGCGGCGATCCTCCGGCTGCTCGCCGCCGCCGGGCTCGACGCTGCAGCGTTCCTGGGGGACTCGGCGGCCGTCGGCACCGTGGCGGCGGGTCTCACGCTCCGTCTTGCGGAGGGGGGAGAGCGGTCCCTCGCCGAGCCGCCGAACGTCGTGGCCGTGCTCCGCGGCTCGGACCCGGAGCTTCGCGAGACCTACGTCGTCTATTCCGCACACTTCGACCACCTGGGTGTCGGGAAGCCCGATGCGTCCGGCGACTCGATCTACAACGGAGCGGACGACGATGCCTCGGGAACCTCGGTCCTGCTGGAGGTGGCGCGCGCGTTCGCGGCCCTTCCGGAGCCGCCTCGAAGAAGCCTCCTGTTTCTCGGCGTGAGCGGGGAGGAGAAGGGCCTGCTCGGGTCCGCCGCGTTCGCCGAGCATCCCACCGTGCCGCTCGATCGGATCGTGGCGGACATCAACCTGGACATGATCGGGCGGAACGCCCCGGACACCGTCATCGGCATCGGCCAGGAGTACTCGTCCCTCGGTCCCGTCGCGGCGGCGATCGGCCGGGATCGCCCCGATGTGGGCCTGACGGTGGCTCCGGACCCGGATCCGAGCGAGCAGGCGTTCTTCCGGAGCGATCACGTCAACTTCGTGCGCCATGGAATCCCGGCTCTGTTCCTGACGGCGTGGCTTCACGACGATTATCATCGGCCAGGAGACGAGGTGGATCTCATCGATGCCGACAAGGCGGCCCGCGTGGCGCGCCTGGCCTTCTACGTCGGCGCGGCCGTCGCGCAGAATCCCGCTCCGCCCACGTGGAACGAGGGCAGCCTGGAAGAGGTTCGCCGCGTCCTGGGCGCGGGCCGCTAGCGGGAGGCCCGGAGGCCGCCACCCGGGAAGCGCGAGTCCGGGAGAACGGAGAACGGTGCCCACAGAGAACTCCGTCGTCATGGCCATGGAAGGACGGGTGGCCACGATTCGCCTGAACCGGCCGGAGAAGCTGAACGCGGTGAGCCTCCAGCTCTACCGGCAGCTCTCGGGAAGCCTGGCCGACGTCGGCGACCGGACGGACGTCCGGGCGGTCGTCCTGACCGGCGAGGGGCGTGCGTTCTGCGTGGGAGCCGACCTCGAGGCACATGGACGGAACCCGGGCGATCGAGCGTCGCGCGCGGCGTACGTGGCCGCGGCGCAGTCCGTGGCCGGTACGATCCGCTCCCTTCGCATCCCGGTCGTCGCGGCGGTGAACGGACACGCGATCGGCGCGGGACTCGAGCTCGCCCTGGCGTGCGACCTCGGGGTCGTGGCAGAGGACGCGAAGCTCAGGTTTCCCGAGATCGGCCTGGGCACGTTCGTCGGCGGCGGCGCCACCGCGAACCTCGTTCGGCGGGTGGGACTCGCGCGCGCGAAGGAGCTCGTGCTCCTGTGTCCGATGTTCTCCGGGGCCGAGGCGGTCGAGATGGGGCTGCTGAATCGCGCGACGCCGGCTGCCGACGTGTTCCCGACGGCTCTCGAGCTGGCGGCAGAGCTGGCCGGGCGAGCCCCTCTCCCGATGGCCCTTGCGAAGGACCTGCTCGGCCGCGCGGGTGGCCTCGACCCGGATGCCGTGCTCGACCTGGAGGCGGAGGCTCTCCTTCTCTGCATGGAGACGGCGGACTGGAGGGAAGGCATAGAGGCATTTCGGGACAAGAGGGATCCGCGGTTCACGGGAGAGTGACGTGAGCTCTCCGCTGGATGCGATCCTCAGGCCCCGGCGCGTGGCGATCGTCGGCGCTTCGTCCGATCCCTCGAAGCGAGGCCATCAGGCCGTCCGGGGGCTGCTGGAGGCCGGGTTCCGCGGCGACATCCACCCCGTGCACCCGGACGGAGGACGGGTCCTCGGTATCTCGGTCGCGCGCTCGCTCGACGCTCTCCCCGCCGCTCCCGACCTCGCGCTTCTCTGCACCCGGCCGGCCACGATCCCGGATCTCATCGAACGGTGCGGGCGCCTCGGCATCCGCGGCGCGGTCGTGCTCGCCGTCGGTTTCCGTGAGAGCGGGCCGGAGGGCGCGGCGCTGGAAACGCGGATCACGGAGGCGGCCCGGCGGCGCGGGGTCCGGATCGTGGGTCCGAACACGTCGGGGATTCTGAACCCCGCGATCGGACTCAATCTCGTCGGGATCGCGGGGGTCGCCGCCGGCGGGCTCGCGGTTCTTTCCCAGTCGGGCAACATCGGGCTGGACCTCATGACGGCCGCGCGCCGGCAGGGCCTGGGGCTGTCTCTCTACGTGGGCGTGGGGAACGAAAGCGACGTCCGGTTGCACGAGTACCTGGAGTACGTGGAAAGCGACGGCGTCACGGAAGCCGTCATGATCTACGCCGAGGGCTTCCGCGACGGAACGGCCTTCCTCTCGGCCGCGGAACGGGTGAACGAGCGCAAGCCGGTCGTGGTCCTCAAGGGAGGGCGGACGGAGGGCGGGCGTACCGCGGCCCGTTCCCACACGGGAGCCGTGGCGGGCTCGTACGTCGTGCTGCGGTCGCTCCTCGAGGAGAGGGGGATCGCCGTGGCCGAGCGCTCCGACGAGCTCCTGGGACTCGCCCAGACTCTGCGGGGCGGAAGGAGGGTCGAGGCCGGAACGGGGATCGCGGTTCTCGCCGACGGCGGAGGCCACGCGACGCTCGCCACGGATGTCCTGCACGAGCTCGGGGTGCGCCTGGCCGAGGTCTCGGAGGCTGGCCGGGGCCAGCTCGGGAACCTCCTCGGCCGGGCGACCGTGACGGCGAATCCGATCGACCTCGCCGGGGCCGCGGACCGCGATCCGGCGATCTTCGCGCGGGCCGCGCGGGTCCTGATGACCGAGCGGGACGTGGGCGGGGTCCTCGTGACGGGACTGTTCGGCGGGTACGGGACGCGCTTCGATTCGTCGCTGGAGACGGCGGAGGACGAGGCTGCGGCCAGCCTCGCGGCCGGGGCGACCGCATCCGGAAAGCCGCTCATCCTCCACACCCTCTACGCCGATGCGGCCAGCCACGCACTGGGACGGCTGAGGGAGGCCGACATCCCGGTGCTGGGGTCCCTCGAGATCGCCTGCCGGTGCGCCGCGGTGCTGAACGGTGGGCCCGCGAGCGCCGGGAGCGGGAGACGAACCCTCCGCGTGTCCGGCGACCGGTCCCCCGATCCCGATGTGAGGAGCGCGCTCCCGGAGCCCCGGGCCCGGGCGCTCGTCGCCCGGTTCGGCGTCCCGGTCGTGGAAGGGGTGCATTGCCCGGATCGGGAGGCGGTCCGCGAGGCGGCCGCGGGAATGGACGGGCCACTCGTGATGAGGATCGTGTCCCCCGGCATCCTCCATAAGACGGAGGCCGGCGGCGTGGCTCTCGGCCTCCTCGGCCCGGATGCGGTCGTGCGCGCCTACGGGGAGATGGAGCAGGCGGCGGGGGGGGAGAGGATGTCGGGCGTGCTTCTGTCCCCGGAGCTGCCTCGCCCGGTGGCCGAAGTCCTGATCGCGGCCCGTCGGGATCCGGAATTCGGCCCCCTCCTGATTGTGGGCCAGGGAGGAGTGGACGTGGAGGCGGCCGCGGACGTACGGATCCACGGGCTTCCGCTGCGCGGTGATCGGGGAGGGCTGTTCGCCGGTCTCCGGATCGAGTCCGTGCTGCGGGGCTCACGTGGGCGTCCCGCGGCGGATCTGGACGCGCTCGCCGCGGTGGCGGAGGCCGTAGCCGGATGCCTGCTCTCGGATCCGCACCTGGAAACCGTCGAGCTGAATCCCGTGTTCGCGTACCCCGAACGAGCCGTTGCCGTTGACGTCCTCGTGGTACGCGGCGATATTGCCGGGAACCCGACTGCGAGAGGCTGACGATCGGCGGAGTGCGGGCTCCGCCACGGGTTCGACCGCGAGGCTCCGACCTGGCTCGTTCCTGCCCTATCCTTCCGCCTCAGGATCCGGTCCGGTGCATCCGGGCCCTGCCGGAATAGATCGCCGTTCATAGGACCCGCTGGGAGAGGCTCATCGGGGATGCCCGTATCCCATTGCAGGGAGGCTCGTGATGAGAACTGCATCGTTCTCGGCATCGAAGATTCTGGCGATCGCGAGCGTGTTCGCGCTCTTCGCGGCACGCCCTGGCGCCGCCCAGCAGGTGGCGGTCGTGTCCGGGACGGTGGTGGCGGCCGGTACGGCGGAACCCCTGGCCGGTGCCGGCGTCTCCATCGTGGGCACCTCGAGAGCGTCCGCGACGAACGAGGACGGAACCTATCGGCTGCGCATCCGCGCCGGCACGTACACGATCCGGGCGACCCTCATCGGATACGCGCCGCTGGAGAAGAACATCACCGTCGCGGCCGGTGAGCAGGTGAGCGTCGACTTCCAGCTCGAGAGCCAGGTTCTGTACATCGGACAGGAGCTCGTCGTCGTCGGATCGAGGACCGCGAGAACGGCCACGGAGACACCCGTTCCCGTGGACGTCATCACGGCGGCGGAGATCCGCGAATCGGGCCAGACGGAGGTCAACGAGATCCTGCGGGAGATCGTCCCGTCGTTCAACGCCTCGCATCAGACGATCTCCGACGGGACGGACCACGTGAACCCGGCCAGCCTTCGCGGGCTCGGACCCGATCAGGTTCTCGTTCTCATCAACGGCAAGCGACGCCATTCCAGCGCCCTCGTCCACGTCAACGGCACGTTCGGACGGGGAACCGTGGGTGTGGACATGAACGCGATCCCGACGGCCGCCATCGAGCGGATCGAGGTTCTCCGGGACGGGGCGTCCGCCCAGTACGGGTCCGACGCCATCGCGGGCGTGATCAACATCGTTCTCAAGGAGCAGACGCAGAAGTTCCAGGCGACTGCGACGGTCGGTGAGACGGGCGGATGCCTGAGCACGCCGGATGACCCCTCGGGGCAGCCCCTGAATCTCGATTGGGAGTGTGACGGCGAGACCGTCAACGTAGGGGTGGACTACGGCTTCCCGATCGGCGACGGAGGCTTCTTCAACGTGTCGGGCAACTTCCTGGACCGGGAGCGCACGAATCGCTCGGGCGCGGAGACGGCCGACTTCTTCCCGGGCATCTCGGGCACGGCGGCCACGGACTCCGAGCTCCAGCGGCGCGGGCTCACCCGGGCCGACATGTCGATGAAGACGGGACAGGGAGAGGCCGTGGTGGGCATGGCCTTCTTCAATGCCTCGCTGCCCCTCGGGGAGGACGCGGAAGTGTACGGCTTCGGAGGCCTCTCCCGCCGTGACGGAAGGGCCACGGGCTTCTACCGCCGGCCGAATCAGGAGGAGCGAGTCGTGCCGGAGCTGTTCCCGAACGGCTTCCTGCCCGAGATCGCGACTGGCATCAACGACGCGTCCGTGAGCGTGGGCCTCAGGGGCCAGAAGGCCGGCTGGGATGTGGATCTCAGCGTCACGCACGGATCGAACTCGTTCAAGTTCAACATCGAGAACACGAACAACGCCTCGCTCGGCCCCGCGAGCCCGATCAGCTTCGATGCGGGGACGCTCTTCTTCCGTCAGAGCGTGGGCAACGTGGACGCCGTGCGCCTCATCGACACGAAAGGGGCGCTGAAGTCGCTCTCGCTCGTGCTGGGCGGAGAGTTCCGGGTCGAGAACTACGAGATCCGGGCGGGGGACGACGCCTCCTGGATGCTCGGCAACGGCGGCCCGATCCCGGGCGTGGACTTCGACACGACGTCGACCGGCGCGCCCAAGGCGGCCGGCTCCCAGGTCTTCCCGGGCTTCCAGCCGTCGAACGAGGTGGACAGGAACCGGAACAGCATCAGCGCGTACGCCGGCTTCGAGTCCGAGATCAGCGACCAGGTCCTGCTCGATGTGGGCGGGCGATACGAGAACTACAGCGACTTCGGAAGCCGGGGCACGGGCAAGATCGCGACCCGGATCGAGGTGACCCCGGGACTCGCGCTTCGGGGGGCCGTGAGCACGGGCTTCCGCGCCCCCTCCCTGCACCAGATCTGGTTCAACAACGTGAGCACCCAGTTCGTGTTCTCCGGGGGGAATCTGGTTCCGAAGCAGGTCCTCACGGCGAACAACCTGAGCGGCGTCGCGACGGCCTTCGGCATTCCGCGCCTCAAGGAAGAGACCTCGGTGAACCTGAGCGGCGGCTTCACGGCCCGCCCGACGGACGGCTTCTCCCTCACGGCGGATGTCTACTACATCACGATCGACGACCGCATCGTGCTCACGAGCCGCTTCACGGACTCGGATCCCATCGTCGCCTCGCTCCTGGCTCCGTTCTCGTCGCTCGGCGTGTCCCAGGCGCAGTTCTTCGCGAACACGGTCGACACGGAGACGCTGGGACTCGACATCGTGGTCTCCTACGCGACGGAGATGAACGGAGGTCGCCTGACCCTCACCGGGTCGGCGAACTTCACGGACACGGACGTGACGAACATCAACATCCCGCCGAGCGTGGCGGCGAAGTTCGCCGGCGGCAACCTCGACGCCGTGCGGAGCACGCTGTTCAACCGGGAGGAGCAGAACCGGCTCGAGGACGCGCTTCCGAGAGAGAAGGGAAGCGTCTCGGCGAAGTACTCGCGCGGGCGCTTCGCAGGCACTCTCCGGGGCACGTACTACGGGAGCATCGAGTACAAGCCGACGAACACGGCAAACGACGAGACGTTCGGCTCCAAGGTCCTCGTGGACCTCGATCTCGGGTATGAGATCGCGCAGGGCATCCGCTGGTCGATCGGCGCGAACAACCTGTTCAACACCTATCCCGATCAGCATCAGAAGGCGGCGAACCGGAGCGGGGAGCGCTTCGTGTTCAGCCGGCGCGTGAGCCAGTTCGGGTCCAACGGCGGCTTCTACTACACCCGCCTCCGGCTCGACCTCTAGCCTGCAGGCCGACGGATCGTGGCGAGGCCCCGCCGCCCGGATCTCCGGGGGCGGGGCCTTTTCGCCAGAATCAGCCGCCGAGCGGGTACGCCAGCACGGCGGGCACCGGCAGGTGCCGGATCGCGTACAGCGTCCGATCCCCCTCGTCCGCCGCGATCGCGAGGACATCCGCATCGAGTTGGAGGACCTCCCGGAGCTCGCCCGACCAGTCGAACACCTGAACGACCTCTCCGAAGTTCGCGCGCCCCGGGTAGTCGGCGCGCGTACGACCGGAGAACAGCGCGTAGATTCGGGTATCGGTGACGGCCACGTCGATGTAGCCGAAGCGCAGGTCGCCGCCCGATGCCATGCGCGGACCTCTCTTCGTCTGCACGATCCCGTACGTCGGCTCGAACGAGAGGGGGACGTCCGCGAGCCCCAGAAACGCTCCCCGGGGGGCGTCGTACAGCTCGAGGCGCCCCGCATGACGCGAGGCGACGGCCACGTGCCGCCGGTCGGGACTCACGGCCACGCGGGCCTGGTAGGCATGCTGGAGCACGGGGGCCGGAACGGGTCTCTCGGCGGGAGGCAGGGAACCGGCGTAGCCCGCGGGCGATCCCTCCGCATCCAGGACGGCGAGCCGTCCCTCCGCGAAGAATCCCGTGGCCAGAAGCCGATTCGGGGAGACCCAGACGGGCGACGTCACGGTCGCCGCGAGCCTCACGGGAAGGATGCGACCCCGCCAGTCATCCGTGCTTCCGCCGGGACGGTAGAGGCCGTACCGGGTCAGCCGGGCCAGGCTCAGGTCGTAGACCCAGAACGCGCTCGGGTCCACAGGGTCGAAGGTCACGGATCGGGCTCCGCGGAACTCTCCCGGCCCGTCTCCCGTCCGCCCGAACGCCGCGAGCTCCCTGCCGTCGGCCGTGGCGAACACGCGCACGGCCCGATCGCCGAAGCGATCGATGACGATGAGGCGCCCGTCCCGCACGGCAAGCGCCGTGGGAAGGGCGAGGTCCTGCGGGGAGGTGAGCACGGCGGCTCTAAGCGCATTCGCCGCCGGCGCCACGACGGGTGCCGGGGCCGCGCGCACGTCGGGCCGTGACGTGGCCAGGGCCGCGAGGCCGACGCCGAGCATCCCGGCGGACATGAGGCCGGTCTTCGCCATTCGATTCATCTCTCTCCTTCCGCCTCCGGTCGCCGGGTGAGACGCGGAGACCGGACCGGGCGCCCGAGCGGAGCTGTCAGGCGATGGTCTGCGCGTTTCACCCGGGAGGCCGGACGCGTGGTCAGTCGTGGATCGATCCGAGCACCTCAGGGCGTCTCTTTGAGGTAGCGGTCGAGCATGATCAGGTCGTTGTACAGGCAGATGGAATCGATCTCGATGACGCACGGGTCATCCGCCGAGCCCGTACCCGCCGCGCACGCCCGATTCGCATCCACGCCACGGCTCGTGAAGCCGAGAGGCGCGAGGGAGAACAGGACGACGAGCAGGACGAGCCGAAGGCCGCCGAACGGATTGCGCGAGGATTGCATGGGAACCACTCCTTCGTGAGTCGCGCTCCGCCGACGCCCGGTCCAACGAAAGCACGCGCCTGACCCCGCCGGCGGCGGAGGGGTCGGGCGGCGCGGTCGTCGCCATATCTCTTGCCTCGCCCACGCGGTTGCGCCGGGCCTTCGCCGTGGGCCCGAGGACGTAGCTCGTCATCTGCCCCCGGCGCCGGACGGCGACGGCCTGGCGCACCGCGTTCTCGAGGTCATCGTCGAGGTAGTAGAGGCGTCCGGTCGAATCCACGACCCGGTACGCGGGGACGCCGAAGGCCCGGAAGCCGAGCAGGGTCTCGGGTCCGCCAATGAAGTACGCTGTGATCGAGGGCGCCGCCTCGCGGACCATGCCCGCCGCCGCTCGCGAGCGCGGCTCGGCCGCCAGGACGAGGAGGCCGATCCCGGCCCTCCGCAGCGGGCCGGCGAGCGAGTCCAGGCGGGGCAGGTCCTCGGAGCGTATGTGCGTCCAGACGGCGACGAACGTCACGCGGCCCGCGAGGAGCGAGTCGATCTGCACGGGGACGCCCGCGGGCCCCTCGACCTCGATCGAGCCGGCCAGGGCGCCGGAGGAAAGCCCGCTGAGGATGCGGCGGTCCAGCTCGGCGCGCGCCTCGCGCCGGATGCGATTGCACTCCCGGCCGCTTCCGCCGGCCAGCGGGCCGGCCCCCGTCGCGGTTGCACCCCGCCACCCGTCGAGGCCCACGCCCGCGCTCACCGCCGCCCGTCGGGCGGCCGCCGTGTCGCCATCGGCCAGGCGCACCCGTGCCAGAGCCGCCCACACGGCGGGCTCGTAGGCCGTCGCCGCGGTGGGCTCGAGCATCTCCCGAGCGGCCCGGACGTCTCCGCCTCGCAGGAGCTCCGTCGCGGCGCGCGCACGGAGCTGCCGGGCCCGCGAGCGCTGCCGTCGCGCGTAGTCGGGCACCGACTCGTCGAGCGGCCGGCGCAGCGATCGTCCCGGGCCCTCCTGCGCGCCCAGGAGATCCCGCAGGCGACGCAATCCCTCGGCCCGGAGGTCGGGGATCCGGAGCAGGGTCGTCGCGGCCTTCTCCTCTCCCCCCGCCAAGACCCGCTCGACCCGAGCCGCCCAGCGCAGGACGGCGGGGCCGTCGCCCAGCCGGACGGCCCGATTCAGGGCGTCCTGCATCGTCACGTCCGGCGTGGCGGGCCCGAACGCGCCCCATTCGCCCTCCGCCCAGGCCAGCATCGCCGAGTCGTCCCCCTTCGCGGCTCGGAGAGCCTCGAGGTACCGAAGCCGGCCGGCAGACGGATTCTCCGGCGCCTCGCTCCGGAGCCTCCCGTTCCAGTACTCCGTCGCCGCGGAGTCGCCGAGCTGCCTGGCGAACAGGGCGAGGGAGGCGATCTCCGCTCCCGCCAGGAACCGAGCCGAGAACGCCGCCGTCTCGAGCTCCCGGAACCGTGGACGATACATCTCCTGGGCGCGTCCGTCGGTCTCAAGCAGACGAGCCAGCGTATTCCGGACCGCCCACCCCTCCGCCCGGTCCGGGTACAGCTCCGTCATGCGCCGGGCCGTCTCCAGCGCCGCCGGAAGATCCCGGCGCTGTCGAACCAGGAACTGCTGCCGAAGGCCGGGGAACAGCGGGACGCCCTCCGCATCGTGCACGAGGAGGTCCCACAGGCGGCCGCTGTTCGCGTCCACCGTCCTCCCCTCCGCGTCCTCGACCGCGAAGACGAGATACACGGCCGAAGCGGGGATCCGCATCGTTCCCGCGTACAGCCCGTCGTCGGCGGGCAGGAGGGTGATCTCGAGGGAGCGCCCGAGCACGTCCCGGACGGACCGGTCCTCCGCCGCCCGGTACCGGGCCCGGAGCTTCAGCGCGCTCCGTCCGGCCAGGGACGCTGCCGGTCGGTAGCGGACCACCAGCTCCTGACCGCTCTGCGGGGCCCGAGGGGCGAAGGTGAGCGCGCTCGCCCCCGCCACGGCGTCGCCGGTCGGCAAGACGAAGAGTCCGGCCGCGAGCAGCACGGCGGCGGCGAGCCCGCCTGCCCACCGGAGGCGCCGCGGGGCCGGCGTGGGCGTGGCCACGGGCACGAGGACCCGGTCTCCTCGCCGCCGCCGATCCAGGATCTGCGAGAGAAGCTCCGCCGGTGGGCTCGGCGTCGAGACGGACCGCGCCGCGTTCCCGAGCTCCCGCAGGAATCGCAGCTCGGCCCGGCAGCGCTCACAAAGGCGGAGGTGCCGCGCGAGCTGCGCGTCTTCGTGCGGGCTCGTCGCGTCGGCCCAGCGGCTGAGACGCCTGAATGACGGGTGGATCCGAAGCATCACGTGTGTCGTCGCTATGTCTCTCGAAGCCAGTTCCGGAGGAGGTGTCGGGCGCGAAAGAGCCGCACCTCCGACGTGCCTCGGCGGATCCCGAGGAGCTCCGCGATCTCCTCGTGCGAAAACCCCTCGATCTCCCTCAGCACGAACACCGACCGCAGGGCCTCCGGGAGCCGCTCCAGGGCCCGCTCGACGTCCAGCCGGTCCAGGACCGGCGGCTCTCCATGGGATCCCCGGAACGCGCCCAGGGTCCGCAGCGAGACTTCCCGCCGCCGGCGCCGCGCGCGCATCTTCATCAGGGCCGTGCGTGTCGTGACGCGCATCAGCCAGCGATGGAAACTCTTCGACCCGTCGTACGTCCGAAGGGCCTCGGGAAGCCCCAGGAAGACCTCCTGCATGACGTCCTTCGCATCCGCGGGGGACTCCGTGAGCCGCAAGGCCAGGCGATACACGTCCTGACTGCGCGCCCGATACACCGCCTCCAGGGCCGCCGCGTCACCGGCCTTCACGGCGCTCAGCAGCCGCCGTTCCTCCCGCTGCCTTCCGGTATCCGAACTCAGGGGCGCCAACCGGATCGGGGATTCGCGTTCGCGAGCGAGAACCACGCCTATATCCTACTAGATGCCGCTGGGAGGCGAAATCTTACATCCGCTTCCCGACCCGCTGCCGGACCGATTGCGCGAGATCCTCCGAAAGGGCAGGTTCCACGGGCCTTTCTGGGGCTCGAGGGCGCGCGATCACGTTCCCCGGCGCGGCCCCGTTGCGACCCGTCTCGGAAGGAGGCTGCATGGCTCGAGGCAGATGGAGACGGCTCCTGGCGCTTCTCGCGATCGGCGTCGGGATCGGGGGCTGCGCCTCGGCTCCGCGCGGGCAGGAGACCCTGGATGCCGCGCTGTGGATCCAGACTTCCGTGGAGTACCGCGGGGCGGCCCGGACGGCGTACGCAGCGGCGGCGCGCGGCCTGGAGGCCGCCCTCGCCGACTCGGGGTGGACGGCGGCGCTCGAGCAGACCGGAGACTTCGCCACCCTCCCCCCCGCGATCATCGTCGATATCGACGAGACGGTGCTCGACAACGCCCCGTATGCCGCCCGGCTCATCCGCGACGGCACACCGTTCGACACGGTGAGCTGGCGCCGCTGGGTACGCGAGGCAAGGGCCGATCCGGTTCCCGGCGCGCTGGACTTCCTGGCGGGGGCCAGGGCCAGGGGCGTGACGATCTTCTACGTCACGAATCGGGCGGCCGTCGTGGACGGGGCCACCCGGCGGAATCTGGAGCGGGACGGGTTCCCGCTCGAAGACGATCTCGACACGATCCTCACGCTCGGCGAGCGGCCCGGCTGGGACCCCGACAAGGGCACGCGACGCGCGTTCATCGCGAAGACGTACCGCATCCTCCTTCTCATCGGAGACGATTTCGGCGACTTCCTGTCGGGGGTTCTCGTCCCGCCCGCCGATCGGGCGGCTCTCGCCCGGCGGCACGCGGCCCTCTGGGGTCGTCGCTGGATCGTGCTCCCGAACCCGACCTACGGCTCCTGGCGCGATGCTCTGACGGGATTCCGGCACGGGCTGTCCACGGGCGAGGTGCTCGCCCTTCGGGCCGGGTACCTGGATCCGAAGGAGTGAATCGGCACGGGATGAAGGTTCTCGGCGCGGAGGGAATTCCCGCCGCGGCGGCATTGGGTTATCCTGAATCCAGAGGTCGGTCGCCGGTGGAGGGTCGCTTCCGACGCCGAAATCGCGCGGCAACCGGAGGGCTGCGCTGACTGGGAGGATGCCATGCGCGTGCGCGATACCCTGCGGAGAAAGGGCGGTGAGGTCATCACCATCACCCCCGACCGCACGGTGCTGGAGGCTATGCGCCTGCTCGTCGAGCACAACATCGGGGCCGTGCTCGTCGTCTCAGGCGAGGGCATCCTCGGGATCCTCTCGGAGCGGGACGTCCTGCGGCTGGGCGCGGACGACCCGTCTTGCCTGGAGACCGCGCTCGTGGGAGAGGTCATGACGACGGATCTCGTCGTCGGCGTCCCGGAGGACGCGATCCACTACGCCGCCGCGATCATGACGCGGAACCGGATCCGGCACCTTCCCATCGTGGAGGAGGGGGAGTTGCGAGGGATCGTGTCGATCGGCGACGTCGTGAACGCGATCCGCGACCAGATGGAGGCGGAGAACCGGTACCTGCGAAGCTACATCCAGGGAGGGCACCACCCCTGAGCGGGTCCTAGCGGCTGATCTCCACGAACCGGTACACGATGACGCCGGTGTCCGGCGCGTTGTCGATGTCCACGTATCCGGTCTCCACCAGCTCCATGAGCGTGCTCTCGACCGCCTCGAAGCTGGCACCCGTCGCCGCGACACCTTCGGTGACGGAGATGACGCCACCGTGCTCGAGCGCTGCGTCCAGGAGGCGATGCTTCAGAGGCCGCTCGGGCGGCCGGGGCGGATTCGAAGGTTGAAGCTGCCCCGCCAACCGCGGATGGGGGAGATATCCGGCCCGAATGTTCGCTTCCTGAACGAGGGTCTTCATCCGGAACAGGTCCACGAACTGCCCGATGCCGAACAATCCGCCCGTCAGGAGCCACAGGATGCCGGTGCCGTACTTCCCGAGGTAGATGCGGTGGATCCCGGCGGCTCCAACGAAGAACAAGCACCAGAGAGCGTAGCCGAGACCGTCCCGGTACATGCCTTCGTCCTCCGCCATGCCTCCCTCTCGTCGCTCCAGGCCGCCGGGCCCGCCCGTGCCGCCCGGCGGACGTCCACGCATCCTCCACGCTGCCTCATACGTGCCCGCCGGCGGCGGGGTTTCGCGTCGGACGGACTCCTGATCTCTTTGGAAGATACCGGCCCGAAACGTGATCTCGCTACGGCCCGACAGGTCGTCTTCGTCAGAGCCCGCTGCGAAAGAGGATCACGTCGCCGTCCCGCACGACGTAATCGCGGCCTTCTGATCTCATCATGCCCAGCTCCCGGGCCCGCTTGAGCGACCCGGCCTCCAGGAAGTCCGCACAGGAGATCGTCTCCGCGCGGATGAATCCCCGCTCGAAGTCCGAGTGAATCTCTCCAGCCGCCTCAGGCGCCGTTGCCCCGATCCGGAGGGTCCAGGCCCGCACCTCCTTCTCCCCGGCCGTGAAGAAGGTGTGAAGACCGAGAAGCCGGTAGGCGGCTCGAATCAGCCGATTCAGCCCGCTCTCCGCGAGGCCGTGGGCGGAGAGGAACTCCAGGCGCTCGACTTCCTCGAGCTCCCCGATCTCGGCCTCGAAGCGCGCGCTCACCGCAAGCGCCTCGGCCGCCGGGTGCTCCTCCCGCAGCCGGGCCTCGAATGCGAGCTGCCCGGAGGAAGGTGAGGTCAGATCCTGCTCGGACACGTTTTCCACGTACAGGACGGGCTTTCGGGTGAGGAGATTCAGCGAGCGGACGGCCTTCTCCTCGTCGGCCGTCAGCGATTCGGCCGCCGCGGGCTCGCCGCGCTCCAGACGCGCGCCGAGTCTCCCCAGCACGCTCACGAGGGCGGCGGCCTCGGCATCGCCGCTCCGGGCACGGCGACCCGCCCGCTCGAGGGCCCGCCCCACCGTCGCCATGTCGGCCAGCGCGAGCTCGAGCTCGACGGTCCTGCGCTCCTCCGTGGGATCCGGATCTCCCACGCGCACCACGGCGGGGTCGTCGAAGCAGCGGACCACGTGCGCGATCGCGTCCACCTCGCGGATGTGCTGAAGAAACTTGTTCCCGAGGCCTTCCCCCCGAGAGGCGCCACGGACGAGCCCGGCGATGTCCACGAACTCGACGACGGCCGGGGTGACCTTGCGCGGCCGGACGAGCTCGGCGATGGCATGCAGGCGCTCGTCCGGGACCTCCACGACGCCGACGTTGGGATCGATCGTGCAGAAGGGATAGTTCTCCGCCGGGATGGCCACCGCGGTGAGGGCCTGAAACAACGTGGACTTGCCCACGTTGGGCAGGCCGACGACTCCGATGGACAAGCTGGACATGGCTTCCCTGTACACTCGTCTTACGCTGGGCAAGGGCGATTCGTGCGGGCGAAGGTATGCGCGGCCCCGGCGCTCGGACAGCCCGGCCTCCTTGCCGCTTCCGTGTCCCGGCATAGATTGCCCGGGCCGGGCCTCGTGGTGGGCGTAGCTCAGTCGGTTAGAGCGCCAGGTTGTGGCCCTGGAGGTCGCGGGTTCGAATCCCGTCGCTCACCCTCGTGACCGATGCGGCCGCGTGGATCGTGTCGGGGCACCTGCCGTCAGATGCGCTTGACATATCGTACCGGGCGGCCTATCCTTTCGTGCTCGCGCGTGGCGCCGTGCGCCCGTGCGTTTGCTTTTTGACAAGAGAGCGTGAGTGACGTGTGGGCCTCGAAGGGGATGTGGGCATCACTTCCCGCATTCCCATGAGGAACCAAAGTGATGCCTGAACGCGCACCGACCGGGAGGTCGGGCATGCGTTCGAGAGCCAAGCGACGGAGGGGACCGGCCAGACCGGAATCCGACGTCGAGCTCCATTATTGATGCGAAATCATGGAGAGTTTGATCCTGGCTCAGGACGAACGCTGGCGGCGTGCCTAACACATGCAAGTCGTGCGAGAAAGCCCCTTCGGGGGTGAGTACAGCGGCGGACGGGTGAGTAACACGTGA
>JBHHZD010000011.1:0-65281 GCA_046757885.1 Gemmatimonadota bacterium | reverse complement strand
GGCGAGGCCGTACCTGGGCTACGACGAGTACGAGTTCGACGTCCCGGTGGGGGAGCACGGAGACACGTACGATCGCTACCTGGTGCGCATGGAGGAGATCCGGCAGAGCGTACACATCCTCCAGCAGGCCCTCGACGGGCTGCCGGACGGACCCATCAACATCGACGATCCATCGATCATCCTGCCGCCCAAGAGCCTCTCGATGTCGTCGATCGACTCGATGATCGCGCACTTCAAGCTCGTGATGGAAGGCCTGCAGGTGCCGGCAGGCGAGGTGTGGTACTCCGTCGAGGCGTCGAAGGGCGAGCTGGGGATCGGACTCGTGTCCGATGGCGGCCCGAAGCCCGTCCGCTGCCGGTTTCGCGGGCCGTCGTTCGTGAATCTCGCAGCCCTTCCGTACCTGGTGGAGGGCGAGATCGTGGCGAACCTGATCGCGGTGAACGCGAGCCTGGACATCGTGCTCGGAGAGATCGACCGATGAGCGGCGACGGACTCCATCCGGCGGTGGCCGGGGCGCAGCCGCACCAGCTGGCGGAGAGGCGGCCCCTCGAGGACCTCTTCGAGGACGAGGAGGGGAAGGAGCGGCTGGAGAAGGTGTTGAGCCGCTACCCGGAGAAGAAGGCCGCCCTGCTTCCCCTCCTGAATTACGCGCAGGAGAGGAACGGGTGGGTGAGCCCGGAGGCGATGATCCAGGTCGCCGAGGTTCTCGACCTCACACCGGCCTACATCCATTCCGTCGCCAGCTTCTACACCATGTACAACAAGCGGCCCGTGGGCAGGTACCTGATCCAGGTGTGCACGAACATCTCGTGCCACCTGAACCGGGCTCACGAGGTGATGGAGCGATTCCTGGAGGCGTGCGGAACACGGCCGGGGGAGACCTCCGAGGACGGGCGCTACACGGTCATCGAGGTCGAGTGCCTCGGCGCCTGCGGCTTCGCGACCGCCGTGCAGATCAACGACGAGTACTTCGAGAGCGTCTCCCCCGAGACGGTCGAGGACGTGCTCCGGGAACTCGACTAGGGACGGGTCCGGACATGGGATTCCCGCACGGCCATGATCGCGAGACGACGACGCTCCTGTCGCGGCACTTCGGGGATGCCGGGGCGCGGAGTCTCGAGACGTGGCTGGGGTACGGCGGGTACGAGGCGCTCCGCAAGGCGCTGGAGATGACGCCGGAAGAGATCACGTCCGTCGTGAAGGAGTCGGGCCTCCGAGGACGGGGTGGGGCCGGGTTTCCGACGGGCATGAAGTGGAGCTTCATGCCGCAGGCCAACGACGGCCCGCACTATCTGTGCTGCAACGCGGATGAGAGCGAGCCCGGCGCGTTCAAGGACCGGGAGATCCTGCGCTGGACGCCCCACCTCCTCATCGAGGGCTGCCTGATCGCGGCCCGCGCCATCCGGGCCGAGCACGCCTACATCTACGTGCGCGGGGAGTACTTCCCCTACACCCGCATCCTGAACGCCGCCGTCACGGAGGCGTACGAGGCGGGCTACATCGGATCGAACATCCTCGGCTCCGGATGGACGTGCGAGCTCACGGTGCACCTCGGAGCCGGCGCCTACATCGCGGGGGAGGAGACGGGTCTCATGAGCTCCCTGGTCGGCGGCCGGGCCGAGCCCAGGATCAAGCCCCCCTTCCCGGCGCAGGCCGGCGTGTTTGGCCGGCCCACGACCGTGAACAACGTCGAGACGCTCGCCGCCGTCCCCATGATCCTGTCCAACGGCGCGGAGTGGTATCGGCAGTGGGGAAGCGACGAAAGTCCCGGCACGAAGCTCTGGTGCTGCTCCGGTCATCTGGAGCGCCCGGGAAACTACGAGCTCGAGCTCGGCGTGCCGCTGGGGGAGATCATCTACGACGTGTGCGGAGGGATCCGGGACGGGAAGGGCCTGAAGGCCGTGATTCCCGGGGGCTCGTCGACGGCTTTCCTCGCGGCGGACGAGCTCGACTGCGCCACGACGTATGAGGGGCTGAGAGAGGCGGGCAGCTCGCTCGGCACCGCCTCGCCGATCGTGATGGACGAGGACACGAACATCGTGTCGGCGATGCGGCGCATCGCCCACTTCTATGCCCACGAGTCGTGCGGACAGTGCGTGCAGTGCCGCGAGGGGACGGTCTGGGTCGCGCGCATCCTCGACCGGATCGACGGGGGTGAAGGCCGGCTGGAGGATCTGGACGTGCTCTACGACCTGTGCGAGCAGCTCACGGGGCGAACGATCTGCGTCCTCGCCGACAGCGTGGTTTTTCCGCTCCGGTCGTCGCTCGACAAGTTCCGCGGCGACTACGAAGCCGCGATCCGCAACGGCCGCGGCGTGGAGTGATGATGCGAGCGGGAGCGGGACGATGAGCGGCCACCGGGAGCAGGTGATCCACCTCACGATCGACGGCGTGGAGGTCGAGGTCGCCGCGGGCACGCGGGTGATCGAGGCGGCCGAGCGCGCGGGCGTCGTCGTGCCCCACTACTGCTATCACCCCGGCATCCCGACGCGGCCGGCGCAGTGCCGCATGTGCCTGGTCGAGGTCGAGGGCCAGCCGAAGCTCCAGCCGTCCTGCGTGCTCGCGGTGCAGGAAGGGATGGTCGTGCACACGGACGCGGAGGCGGCGCGCGCGGCGCGACGGTCCGTGATCGAGTTCCTCCTCCTGAACCACCCGCTGGACTGTCCCATCTGTGATGCGGCGGGCCAGTGCATGCTGCAGGACTACGCGTTCGAGACGCAGCAACTGGAGAGCCGCTTCCAGGATGACAAGCTGGTGCTCGGCCGGGACAAGATCGCCGACGACATCCTCTACTTCGCCGACCGCTGCATCATCTGCACGCGTTGCGTCCGGTTCATGCGCGACGTGGCCGGGGACGACGCGCTCGTCGTCGCGCAGCGCGGGCACAAGGCCTACATCGACACGTTTCCGGGCCGGACGCTCGACAACGCCTTCCGGGGCAACATCGTGGACGTGTGCCCGGTCGGGGCCCTCGTGCACGAGGACTACCTGTTCAAGGCGCGGGCCTGGGACCTGGACAGCGCCGCGAGCGTGTGTCCGGGCTGCGCCACGGGCTGCAACATCACCGTGGACGCGAAGGAGAACCAGATCGTCCGCGTGAAGCCCCGCTTCAACGGAGCGGTGAACGCCTACTGGATGTGCGACTACGGGCGCAGACACCTCGTGATGGCGAACCGGGGCGAGCGGGCAGAGCTTCCGCTCGTGCGGCGCGACGGCCGTCTGGCCGGCTCGAGCTGGGACGAGGCCATCGCGGCGGTGGCCGAAGGGCTCGCGCAGGCGGGTGGAGGCACGGTCCTCGTATCACCGGGCGCGGCGTCGGAGAGCCTGTACTACTTGCGACGCCTGCTCGACGCCATCGGGATCGGGGGTGGAGAGTACAGGATGGCCCGGGGCGAGGAGGCCGCCCTTCCGGCCGTCCCGACTCTCCGCCTCCGAGCCGAGAGGGCGCCGAACGCGTCCGGGGCGGAGCTGTTCGGATTTCGGGAGGCCGAAGGGGATCCGCCGCCGGTCGAGGGCGGACGCCTCCTGGTGCTCGGCGATCCGCTCGACGGGCTGCCGGACGATTTCGGCGCCGGCGCCGAGTACTTCCTCTACGTCGGGTCACGGCTCACGCCGGCCGTCCGGAACGCGAGCGCCGTGCTGCCCGCGGCGGCGTTCGGCGAGCTCGAGGGCACGTTCGTCAACGCGGACGGCCGGGTGCAGCGCTTCCACCAGGTCCTTCAGCCGCCCGGCGTGGCCCGGCCGGCCTGGATGGTGTTGAGCCGCCTGCTCGCGGCCCTGGGCGAGGGCGAGGCCGTGACATCGGTCCGGACGGCGTTCGCGCGCATGGCCTCGGAGATCGGGGCGCTGGAGGGACTCAGCTGGTCGGGGCTCGGCCTGCGGGGCGCGCCGCTCGCCGGGGCCGGGGCGTCCGCGGGCGTGGAGGCGTAGGATGGGAAGCGTGGTGGGGAGCGCGTTCGTCGTGGCGACGATCCTCAAGGTCGTGATCCTGTTCACGCTCCTGCTCACGTTCGTCGCCCTCGCGACGTACGTCGAGAGGAAGGTGGCCGGCTTCATCCAGGATCGGAGCGGTCCGAACCGGGTGGGACCGCTCGGGATCCTCCAGGTGCTGGCTGACGGGCTGAAGTTTCTGCTCAAGGAGGAGACGCGTCCGGAGGGCGCGAGCCGCGCCTTCTTCTTCCTCGCGCCCGTCATGGCCCTCGTCCCGGCCACGGTCCTGTTCGCCGTGTTGCCCTTCGCCGCGCCGCTGCCGACGCGATGGGGGCTCGTCGAGATCATCGTGGCGGACGTGCCCATCGGCTTCCTGTACGTGCTCGCCATCTCCTCCCTGGGCGTGTACGGCGTCGTGATGGCGGGCTGGTCGTCCAACAGCAAGTACGCCTTCCTGGGCGGGCTGCGGGGGTCCGCCCAGATGATCAGCTACGAGATCGGTCTCGGCATGAGCCTCGTTCCCGTGCTGCTGCTGGCGGGCAACGTCCGCCTTCCGGAGGTCGTGTCCATGCAGCAGGGCTTCGCGAGCGGCCCCGCGACGATGGGCGCATGGTTCTTCCTGCCGCTGCTCGCGTCCGCCTTCGTGTTCTTCGTGTCGGGCCTCGCGGAGACGAACCGGCTTCCCTTCGACCTCCCGGAGGCGGAGGCCGAGCTCGTGGGCGGCTACCACACGGAATACTCGGCGATGAAGTTCGGGATGTTCTTCCTCGGCGAGTACGCGCACCTGATCACGACGGGTGCCCTCGTGACCCTGTTCTTCCTGGGCGGCTGGGACATCCCGTTCTGGGCTGGGGACAACATCCGGGTGCTGGGAGACGGGACGGTGATCGGCGAGCCGGCGGCGTGGAAGACCCTCCTCACCTTCGTCGCGTTCTCCGTGAAGACGGCGCTCGTCGTGTTCGCCTTCATGTGGATCCGCTGGACGTTGCCGCGCTTCCGGTACGACCAGCTGATGGACCTCGGCTGGAAGTTCCTGATTCCCGTGATGATGGGCTACATCATGGTCATCGCGCTGGCCGTCTTCGCGCTCGACGCGTCCGGAATCGGGCTGGGGAAGACCGGCGCGGCGCTCCTGTTCGGACTCAACCTGATCCTGATGGCGGTGTTCCTCCTCGTCGTCGACCGCGGGGTCGTCGTGAAGGGCAACGCCGCCTTCCAGGCGAGCCGGAAGGCCTGAGGGAGGACGCGCGTGGGCGGAACGGTGAAGGTCGTGCGACGGCCCGAGCAGGAAGTCTCGTACGTGCGGGCGGCGGCCGGCGGGCTCGGGGTCACGCTTCGGCACCTGGTGAATCCCCGCAAGGTCACCCAGCAGTACCCGGACGAGAAGTGGGAGCTCTCGCCGCGCCTCCGGGGCACGCACCGCATGGCGACGCACGAGGACGGCCGCGCGAAGTGCGTCGGCTGCGGGCTCTGCCCGACCGTGTGTCCCGTGAACTGCATCAAGTTGATCCCGGCCGAGGACGCGAACGGCGAGCGGTACGCGGCCGTATTCGAGATCGACGAGTTCCGCTGCATCTTCTGCGGCTACTGCCAGGAGGTGTGTCCGGTGGAGGCGATCCACCTCGGCGTGCACTACGAGAACGCGGAGTACAGCCGCGAGCGCTGGGTGTACGACCTCGAGCGCCTGTGCGACA
The DNA here is from genome assembly GCA_046757885.1 of Gemmatimonadota bacterium. GTDB lineage: Bacteria > Gemmatimonadota > Gemmatimonadetes > Palauibacterales > Palauibacteraceae > JBHHZD01. Next base: position 59,657 of record JBHHZD010000011.1, on the reverse strand, counting down.
ACGACCATCCGTTCACGGGCCTGTGGGATCCGGCGGACCCGGACTCGGAATGACGATCGACTTCCTGTTCGTCCTGTTCGCCGCGATGGCCCTGATGGGCGCCCTCGCGATGATCGGGAGCCGGAATCCGGTCGCGAGCCTGATGTTCCTCGTGCTCACCTTCTTCGCGATCTCCGGGATCTTCGTCCTCATGGAGGCGCATTTCCTGGCCGCGGTTCAGGTCATCGTCTACGCCGGAGCGATTCTCGTCCTCTTCCTGTTCGTGATCATGCTCCTGAATCTCGGGCACGCCGAGGAGGCGGACCTGAGAGGGCTCGGAGGGCGGCTCGCCGCCGTGCTCCTGGGGTCGGCGTCGCTCGCGCTCATCGGGACGCTGGTGTGGAGGGGCGAGCGCACGGGCGTCGCCGGGGGCATGGGAGAGGAGACGATCCGGGCGATCCTGCGCGCGCGCGGTGCGGTCGGGGCCGTCGCGGAGCCCCTGTATCGAAGCTACCTGGTCCCGTTCGAGATCACCTCGCTCGTGCTCCTCGTCGCGATCGTGGGCGCCGTCGTGCTCGCGCGCCGGAAGGCACCGTGAGGGCCGCGATGGACATCGACACGCTCTCGCTGCTGCTCGCCGCCGCCCTGTTCGCGATCGGGATCGCCGGCGTCCTGCTCCGGCGCAACGCGATCATCATGTTCATGTGCATCGAGCTCATGCTCAACGCCGTGAATCTCACGCTCGTCAGCTTCTCGCGGTCGCTCGGCATCGAGGCGCAGGTGTTCGTCTTCTTCGTGATGGCGGTCGCGGCGGCGGAGGCCGCCGTCGGGCTGGCGATCATCATCTCGATCTTCCGCCACTACGAGAAGGTCGACGTGGACCGGTTCGATCTCCTGAAATGGTGAGCCCGATGCAGGCCACGGAGCTCGCACACGAGGCCGGGGCGTTCGTCCCGGTCCTGCCGTGGCTGATCCTGGCGTTTCCGCTGGCCGGCTTCGCGATCAACGCCGTCGGCGCGTTCCGGTGGCGGGAGAACCGGCGGGTGCCGACGCTCGTGGGCCCGCTGGCAATCATCGCCTCCTTCGTCGTCGTCGCGTGGAACTTCGCGAGCATGGCCGCGGGCGGGCCGCACGAGACGGCCGTCGTGAGCCTGTGGACGTGGATGGCCTCCGGGGGACTGCACGTGGGCGTGGACCTGCAGTTCGATCCGCTCTCCGTGCTCATGATGCTGATCGTGACGGGCGTGAGCTCGATCATTCACGTGTACAGCGTCGGATACATGCGAGAGGACCCGGGCTACTCGCGCTACTTCGCGTTCCTGAACCTCTTCGTGTTCTTCATGCTCGTGCTCGTCATGGCGGCGAACTTCCCGCTCATGTTCGTCGGTTGGGAGGGTGTCGGGCTCTGTTCCTATCTCCTCATCGGGTTCTGGTACGAGAACCGGGCCTTCGCGAGTGCGGGAAAGAAGGCGTTCATCGTGAACCGGATCGGGGACTTCGGCTTCCTGATCGCGATGTTCCTGCTGTTCGCCCACCTGGGGACGCTGGACTTCAGGGCGGTGTTCGCGGCCGCCCCGGGAACCCTCGCCTGGGGTGGGGTCGTCGTCACGGCGATCACGCTGTTCCTGTTCCTCGGTTGCGCCGGGAAGTCGGCCCAGATCCCGCTCTACGTCTGGCTTCCGGACGCGATGGCCGGGCCGACCCCCGTCTCGGCGCTCATCCACGCGGCCACGATGGTGACGGCGGGCGTCTATCTCGTGGCCCGGGCCGGCGTCCTGTTCGCCATGGCGCCCGTCTCGCAGGCCGTCGTGGCCGCCGTTGGCGCGGGCACGGCCCTGTTCGCGGCGACGATCGCCACGCAACAGATGGACATCAAGAAGGTGCTCGCCTACAGCACCGTCTCGCAGCTCGGCTACATGTTCCTCGCGGTCGGGATCGGCGCGTACACGGCGGGGATCTTCCATCTCATGACGCACGCCTTCTTCAAGGCGCTCCTGTTCCTGGGCGCCGGGGCCGTCATCCATGCGATGCACGAGGCGTTGCACGCGGCCGGGCGCCACGACGACCCGAACGACATGCGGAACCACGGCGCGCTGGGCCGGCGGATGCCGATCACGCGGGCCACGATGTGGGTCGCGACGCTCGCGATCGCGGGCGTCTTCCCGTTCGCGGGCTTCTTTTCGAAGGACGAGATCATCTGGAACGCCGGGGTGCGCGGCTATCCGTTGCTCTGGGGCGTCGCGCTCCTCGCCGCCCTCCTGACGGCCGGCTACATGACGCGACTGATGGTGATGACGTTCCACGGCGAGAGCCGGACTCCGTCGGACGCGGCGCCGCACGTGCGGGAGGTGCCGCGGGTGATGTGGATCCCTCTCGCGATCCTCGCGGTCCTCTCGCTCGCGGGCGGCTGGCTCAACGTTCCGGCGGCCCTGCCGCTACCGGAGGTCACGGTCCTGCACGACTGGCTGCATCCGGTGTTCGAGCCGGCCGTGCGGGCCGCGAGGGCGGGGGCGGCCCTTCGGGACGCGGCCCCGGCCGGCGGCGGCGAGGTCGCGTGGGCAGCCATCTCCACGCTCGCGGCGGCGGCCGTCGTTCTGCTGATGTTCCGGTGGCTCGCGCGCCGGCGGTACGCGGCGGCCGCCGACGCCCCCTCGCCGGTCGGTCTGGCGGGCCTCCTGTACCACAAGTGGTACGTGGATGAGCTGTACGAGCGCGTCATCGTCCGCCCGCTGCTGGCGCTGTGGCGAGGTTGCTGGCGGATCGTGGACGTGGGGCTCATCGATGGGGCCGTGAACGGCCTCGCGGCCGGAGGCCGGATGGTCGGGTGGGCCGGAAGCCTGTTCCAGACGGGGAAGCTCGGGACCTACGTGTTCTTCTTCCTCCTCGGCGTCGTCGCGATGCTCGCGACCTTCATCCTGTAGACGGTTGGAATCAGTGAGCGCTTTCCTCGGCAGCCACTGGATCCTGACGTCCCTGCTGGCCCTTCCGCTGGCCGGCGCGGGCGTCTGCTTCGCCGTGCCCGAGCGGCAGGTTCGGTCGGTGGCGCTCGGGACGAGCGTCGCGACATTCGCGCTCTCCGTCCCCCTCTTCTTCGCCTTCCGGACCGGCACGGCGGCGGTTCAGAACTTCGTCTCCCTGCCGTGGGTCGGCTCGTGGGGGATCGGGTACACGATCGGGATCGATGGGATCTCGCTGCTCATGGTCCTGTTGACGACGTTCGTGACCCCACTCGCGATTCTCGGCTCGTTCCGGGCCGTGACCGAGCACGTGCGGGCGTTCTACGCCATGATGCTGCTCCTCCTGAGCGCGATGCTCGGGGTGTTCGTCGCCCTCGACCTCTTCCTGTTCTTCCTCTTCTGGGAGATCATGCTCATCCCGATGTACTTCCTCATCGGGGTCTGGGGGGGGAAGCGGAAGGTGTACTCCGCCGTGAAGTTCTTCCTGTTCACCGCCGTGGGCTCCCTGCTCATGCTCGTGGCGATCGTGAGCCTCGTGGTCCTCTACCACCGGGAGTACGGAGTCCTCACGTTCGCCTACAACGATCTCGTGCAGATGCCGGTCGCGCGACACCTGCAGTTCTGGCTGTTCGGCGCCTTCGCGCTCGCGTTCGCGATCAAGGTTCCGCTCTTTCCCGTTCACACCTGGCTGCCGGACGCCCACGTCGAGGCCCCGACCGCCGGCTCCGTCATCTTGGCGGGCGTGCTGCTGAAGATGGGGACGTACGGGTTCCTGCGCTTCGCCCTTCCGTTCTTCTCGCACGCCGCCACCAGCCCCGCCGTCGTGAACGGCATCCTCGGGCTCGCCGTCATCGGGATCATCTACGGGGCGTGGGTGGCCGCCGTGCAGCCGGACGCGAAGAAGCTCGTCGCCTACACATCCATCGCGCACCTCGGCTTCGTGATGATGGGCCTGTTCGCGCTCACGCGGCAGAGCCTGGAGGGCGGGATCCTGCAGATGGTGAATCACGGGATCTCCACGGGCGCGCTGTTCCTGCTCATCGGAATGCTGTACGAGCGGAGGCACACGCGGGCCATCGCGGACTTCGGCGGCATCGCTCGTGTGATGCCCATGTTCGCCGCGGCGTTCGTCGTCGTCGCTCTGAGCTCGATCGGGCTTCCGGGGACGAACGGCTTCGTGGGAGAGTTCCTCATCCTCCTCGGAACCTTCCGGACGCATCCGATCGCGGCGTTCGCGGCGGCGACGGGCGTCATCTTCGCGGCGGCCTACATGCTCCCGATGGTGCAGCGCCTTCTCTACGGTCCCGTGACGCGGGACGAGAACCGGGGCCTTCGGGATCTGAGTGCGCGTGAGAGGCTTGTGCTCCTCCCGGCGCTGGGCATGATCCTCCTCATCGGAGTCTATCCGCAGCCGTTCCTGGCCCGCACGTCGGCGTCGGTGAGGGCGCTCATCGAGCAGGTCGAGCAGCGGGCGGGCAAGGCGCCCGTCGTGGCCGATCCGAGGCTGGACCTGCGGTTCGATCGCATGCCGATCTACGGCACGGACGAGAATCCTTAGCGGGGTGCGCGTGACCGTCGACTTCAGCCAGCCGATCCACTATCTGCTCGCCCTCCTGCCCGAGAGCGTGCTTGCGCTCGTCGCGGTCGCCCTGCTCGTGGGGGACGTCGTCCAGCGCGGCGCCGCTACGGTGCCGAGCCGGCCGTGGGTTCGCCGGCTGGCCGTGGCGGGCGTGCTCGTCGCGTTCGCGGCCAACGGTCTCCTGCTCACGTACGACGTGCCGGATCGGAGCGGGATGGTCGCCCTGGACGGCTTCAGGATCGCGGTCGGCTTCATCATCCTCGCCGCTACGGGCCTCGCCCTTCTCCTGTCCTTCGACTACCTGGAGAGGGAAGGGCTCGACATCGGAGAGGTGTACGCCCTCGTCCTGTTCGCCGCGATCGGCATGCTCGTCCTCGCGGCGGCGCGGGACCTCATACTGGTGTTCCTGGGTGTCGAGCTGATGTCCCTCTCCATCTACGTCCTCGCCGGACTGAACCGGAGGGATCCGCGATCCGCTGAGGCGGCGCTGAAGTACTTCCTCATCGGGGCCTTCGCGAGCGCCTTCCTCCTGTACGGAATCGCGCTCCTGTTCGGCGCGACGGCGAGCACGAACCTCGCGCTCGTGACGGCGGAGATCGCGAAGGGAACGGCCGACGCGAATCCGCTTCTGTTCGTGGGCGTCGGCCTGCTTATCGTGGGCTTCGGCTTCAAGGTCTCGGCCGTGCCGTTCCACATGTGGACGCCCGACGTGTACGAGGGAGCCCCGACGCCCATCACGGGCTTCATGGCCGTCGGGGTGAAGGCGGCGGGCTTCGCCGCCCTCCTGCGGATCGTCACGGTGGAGCTTCACCCCGCCGAGCCGGTGTGGCACGGGATCCTGTGGTGGCTGGCCGTGCTCACGATGATCGTCCCGAACTTCGTCGCACTCGCGCAGGACAGCGTGAAGCGGATGCTCGCGTACTCGTCCATCGCGCACGCGGGCTACCTGCTCGTGGGCGTGGTCGCGGCGAGCGCCCTCGGCCGCGCGGCGGTGCTGTACTACCTTGGCGTGTACGCGCTCATGACGCTGGGGGCGTTCGCCGCCGTCGCCCTCGTGGCGGGACCGGGGGACCGGAGGTCGGGCTTGGGGGACTTCCGGGGTCTCGGGTGGCGACGGCCCGCGCTGGGCGCGGCCCTTGTCGTGTTCCTGCTCTCCCTGGCGGGCTTCCCGCCCACGGGAGGATTCATCGGCAAGCTCTATCTTCTGCGGGCGGCGCTGGACGGTGGGGAGGTCGGGCTCGCCGTCACGCTCGTCCTCACGAGTCTCGTCTCGTACTATTACTACCTCCGGGTCATCTGGAAGATGTATTTCGAGACCGCGCCGGCCGAGACGCCGGAGGTCGCCCACCCGGCGGTCGCGTTCCGGTTCGCCTCGGCGGTCGCCGTAGCGGGAATCCTCGCCTCCGGCCTCGCGCCGGGTCTCGCCGTGCGGGCGGCGGATCGGGCGGGCGACTCGATGAAGACGCGAACGGTCGTGCCGCTCGAGATGCCGGCGCCGCTTCCGGGAGGCTCCGAGCCCGGCGCGACGATCGACTGAGGCCGCGGCCGTCCAGAGGCGCCGGTCCGCGGAGCCCGGTATTCGAACGACGCTGACCCTGAGGTCCCATGAACGTCTCTCCCACGATCTTCCGTGAATACGACATCCGCGGCGTCGCCGGCGGCGATCTGACGCCGGACGTCGCCCGGAGCGTGGGCCGCGCCTACGCGACGCGCCTGAGGCGAGACGTGGAGTCGCCCACGATCGCGGTCGGCCACGACAATCGCCCCAGCTCGCCGGACCTGGCCGAGGCACTGTGCGACGGGCTGACCTCCTCGGGGGCCGCCGTCGCCTTCGTGGGCACCGTCCCGACGCCCGCGCTCTACTTCGCGCAGCAGGAGCTCGCCGCGGACGGCGGCATCCAGGTCACGGGCTCCCACAACCCACCCGAGTACAACGGGATCAAGATGACGGTGGGGGAGAGGGCCGTATACGGCGCCGCGATTCAGGAGATGCGAGCGCTGATCGAGGCGGATCGCTTCGTCGACGGGGCGGCCGCGATGGCCCGACGCGACATCGTGGAGCGCTACGTGGAGGAGATCGGGCGCCGGGCGCGGCTGGACGGCCCCATCGATCTGGTTCTCGACTGCGGGAACGGGGCCGGGAGCGTCGCGGCGCCGCAGGCCCTGGCCGCAGCCGGGATCCGGGTGGACTGCCTGTACTGCGAATCCGACGGGACCTTCCCGAATCATCATCCCGATCCCACCGTGGACGCGAACGTCGTGGATCTCATCGAGCGGGTGCGCGCCTCGGGCGCCGCCCTGGGCGTGGGTCTGGACGGTGACGCGGACCGGATCGGAGCGGTCACGGAGCGCGGAGAGATCATCCGGGGGGATCACCTGCTCCTGCTGTACGCCCTCGAGGCTCTGCCCCGCTACCCGGGTGCCGAGATCGTGTTCGACGTGAAGTGCTCGAAGGCCCTGCCCGAGATGATCGCGAAAGCGGGAGGCGTGCCCACCATGTGGAAGACGGGCCACTCGCTGATCAAGGAGCGGATGCGCGCATCCGGATCTCCGATATCAGGTGAGATGAGCGGACACATCTGCTTCAGTGACAATTATTTCGGCTTTGACGATGCAATCTTCGCAGCCGCGCGTCTCGCGCAGCTCGTGCAGCGGGCCGGACGGCCGCTGTCCGAGCTCGCGGCGGAGATCCCGCACTATCCCTCGACGCCGGAGCTTCGGGTCGATTGTCCGGAGGACCGAAAGTTCGAGGTCGTCGCGCGGATCGTGGAGGCGTACCGGGGCACGCACGAGGTCATCGACATCGACGGGGCGCGGATCCTGTTCGAGGACGGTTGGGCCCTCATCCGGGCCAGCAACACGCAGCCCGTGATCGTGTTTCGCTTCGAGGCCGATTCCGAGTCGGCGCTCCGACGGATCCGCGACGAGATCGCGGCGAGTCTGGAGGGAGAGGGCGTGCCCGTGCCCGAGATCGATGGGAGCTAGGGCCCGACGCCGGCTCATCGGCGTCGGCGTCGGCGTCTTCCTCGTGCTGGGCTTCGGCCAGTTCGCGGTGGACGTGTACGCGGAAGCGGCGTGGTTCGGCGCCCTGGGCTACACCCGGCGCTTCTGGACGCTCGCGCTCGCGCGCGGAGCCGCCTGGGTGGGCGTGGCCGGAGTCTCAGCGCTCGTGCTGTACTTCGTCCTGTGGGACGTGTTGCGTCGCTCCGGCCCCATGCAGGTCCGCCGGCGATTCGGCGATCTGGAGATCGCCGAGGCGATCCCGGGGCGGTGGGCGCGGATCGCGGTCCTGTCCGTTTCAATTCTGGCGGCGCTCCTCGTCGCCGCTCCCACGGCGGCCGCGCTGGGCGAGAGACTGCTGTTCGCGTTCCGGGCGCGGCCGTGGGGCGAGGCGGATGCGATCCTGGGACGGGATGCCCGGTTCTACATCTTCGTCGTGCCGGCCCTGCGCGTGGCGTGGTCAATCACGCTCTCCCTCGTCCTGTGGGCCACGATCGCGGTGACATCGATCCTCGTCCTGAGCGGCCGGATCGCCGCGGAGCCGAACGCGATCCGCGTGGACGCGCTCGCCCGAACGTGGCTCTCGCGGCTGGGCGTCGCGGTCCTGCTCGTCGTGGCCGGCCACTTCGCGCTCTCCGCCTTCGAGATCGTCGGGGCGGGGCCGATCACGTACTCGGACGTGTACGGCTCGATCCCGGCGCGGAGACTCCTCGCGATCCTCGCCCTCCTCGGGGCGGCCGCCGTGGGCGTGGCCGGCCGGACGGGGCGGTGGCGGCTCGCGCTCGTGTCGGTCGGGATCGTGGCCGTGGTGTGGCCGCTGGGGACCGCGATCTATCCCGGCCTGATTCATCGATTCCGCGTCGAGCCGAACGAGCTCGCGCTGGAGCGGCCCTTCATCCAGGCCAACGTGAACGCCACCCGCTCGGCCTTCGGCCTGGACGGGATCGAAGAGAAGGAATATGCGACGGAGGAGACGCCGCCGTCGGCGGAGAAGCTCCGCCGCTGGACGGCGGGGCTTCCTCTCTGGGACGAGAGACCCTTGCGCGCGACCTACAATCAGCTCCAGGGCCTGCTCGCGTATCACGAGTTCCCGGACGTGGACAACGATCGCTACGGAGCGGTCGGAGCCCAGGAACAGGTTGCGATCGCCGTGCGGGAGTTCAGCCCGGCCCGGCTCGCCGCGTCGGCGCGCACGTGGCTGAACCTTCACCTCCGGTACACGCACGGGCAGGGGGTGGTCCTGAGCCCCGTGGACAGGGTCCGGAGCGGCGGTGAGCCGGAGTACTACGTTCGAGACCTCCCGCCCGTCCCGGCCCCGGGCGCGCCGGCCGGGCTGGACCTGAGCGAGTCCCGCGTCTTCTTCGGAGAGCTGAGCTCCGCCTACGCGCTCGTCGTTCCCGACTCGCTGGCGGAGGGCCTCCGACCCGCCGGGGTGGATCTCGGCGGACTTACGCGACGGCTCGCCTTCGCCTGGGCGCTGCGGTCGAAGAACATCCTCCTGCGGGGCGGCTCGAGCGCTTCCCTCCTCCTGTGGAGGCGGCAGGTCGTGTCGCGCGTCCGGGCCATCGTCCCCTTCCTCCTCGTCGATCCGGATCCGGCTCCGGTGATCGACGAGGGGCGGGTGAAGTGGATCGTGGACGTGTACGCCGCGGCCCGGCGGTATCCGCTGTCCGAGCCGGCCCTCGTGCGGGGCCAGCGGGTGAACTACCTGCGGGACGGAGCCAAGGCCATCGTGGATGGGGTCACGGGCAGGGTCACGCTGTACCTCATCGATGCGGATGACCCGCTGCTCGCCACGTACGACCGATCGTTCCCGGGGCTCTTCCGCCGCATGTCGGACATGTCGCCGTCGTTGCGGAGCCACATCCGGTACCCGCGGGCCCTCCTCCGGGCGCAGGCCGAGGTGCTCGAGGCGTACCACCTGAAGGAGCCGGAGGAGTTCTACAACAAGCAGGACCTGTGGAGCCTCGCGAAGGAGGTGTACCAGGACCGTCCCGTGCCGGTGGAGCCGTACTACCTCCTCATGCCGTTCCCCGGCGAGGCGGGAGGGTCCTCGGAGTTCCTGCTCACCCTCCCGTTCACACCCCGGAACCGAGACAACCTGGCCGCGTTCCTCATCGCGCGGAACGACGGCGACGCGTACGGGGAGCTGTCGCTGTATCGAATCGCGGCCGTGCGGCAGGTGTTCGGCCCGAGGCAGGTGGAGGTCCAGATCGACCAGGACCCGGCGATCTCGCAGCAGCTGTCCCTGTGGCGGCAGCTCGGCTCGCGCGCGACCCGGGGGCACCTCCTGCTCGTGCCGGTCGAGGGGTTCCTGCTGTACGTCGAGCCCCTGTTCCTCGAAGCCGAGGACCGGGAGGGCGCGGCGCCGGGGCTGAAGCGCGTCATCGCGTCCGCCGGCGACCGGGTGGCGATGAGCGAGACGCTGGAAGGGGCCCTCGGCAGCCTTCTGGAGGAGCGGGTCCAGACGCCGGCCATGCCCGGCCAGGCAGCGCCCGGCCCCGGGCAGACGGAGGACCTCGGGTCGCTGGTTCGGAACGCGGATGCGGCCCTGAGGAAGGGCGATCTGCGGGCCTTCGCCGAGATGTGGGAGAGGATTCGTCGGGCCGTCGGAGATAGCGAGGATGGCGGTCGAGAGGGCGCCCGGCCGCCGGCCAACGGGGAGGGTGGTTGACGAACCAGGGAGAGCGTTCCGTCGTCGTCGCGATCGGTGGGAACGCGTTGTCGCCGTCGGGCGAGGCGGCCACGATCGCCAACCAGTTCCGCCACACCCGTTCGAGCCTGGCCCCCATCGTGGAGTTCGCCTGCGACGGGTGGAAGATCGCGGTCGTGCACGGGAACGGCCCGCAGGTGGGGGACGAGCTGTACCGGAACGAGGTGGCCCGGGGCGTCGTCGAGCCTCTGCCGCTGGGCGTCCTGGTGGCGGAGACCGCGGGGTGGATCGGCTACATGATTCAGCAGTCGCTGGAGAACGCACTCTCCAGGGCCGGCTGTCCGCGCCGCGTCGTGACACTGATCACGCAGGTCCGCGTGGACCCGGACCATCCGTCGATGGTCGAGCCCACGAAGTTCATCGGTCGGGCCCTGGATCCCGCGACGGCGGACGATCTCAGGTCGGCAGGGCTCCACGTGGAGACGGACACGCGCGGAGACCTGCGGAGGCGGGTCCCGAGCCCGATTCCGCTCGAGATCGTCGAGTCGCGCATGGTCGGGGAGCTCGTGTCGCGGGGCGACATCGTCGTCGCGGCTGGCGGCGGCGGGATCCCCGTGTATACTGACGCCCGTCTCGGACTCGAGGGCGTGGACGCCGTGATCGACAAGGACCGCGCCGCCGCCCTGCTCGCGCGGGAGATCGGCGCCCACATCCTGCTCATCCTGACGGACGTGGACGCGGTGTATGCGGGCTTCGGAACGCCCGAGGCGAAGAAGCTGGATCGACTCACCGCCTCGGAGGCCGAGAGCCTGATCGCGTCGGACGATCTCGGGGCCGGGAGCATGCGGCCGAAGCTGGAAGCGGCCGTGCAGTTCGTAAGAGGCGGAGGCGGTCGGGCCGTCATCGCGGCCCTCGACGAGGGCCCCGCCGCCCTGGACGGCCGGGCCGGGACCTCCGTGGTTTCGGACGGGGGAGCGGAATGAGGGCGGCCAACCTGCCGGTGGACCGAACCACACACGAAAAGCGAACATGAACATTCACGAGTATCAGGCGAAGGAGCTGCTCCGCGCCGCGGGGATTCCCGTGCCGCCGGGTGAGGTCGCGCGGACGGCGGAGGAGGCGGAGCGCATCGCCGCGTCCTACGGCGGGACGGTCGTCGTGAAAGGCCAGGTGCACGCGGGCGGACGGGGCAAGGCGGGCGGCGTGAAGCTCGCCGCGACGCCGGCCGACGCGCGCGCGGCCGCCGAGCAGATCCTAGGCATGGAGATCAAGGGTCTCGCCGTGGGCTGCGTTCTCGTCACGCCGGCCGCCGACATCGCGTCCGAGGCCTATCTCGGAATCGTGATGGATCGGGCGTCCCAGTCCTCCGTCGTGATGGCCTCCTCGGAGGGCGGTGTGGACATCGAGGAGGTCGCCGCGACGAATCCGTCTGCGATCCGCAAGCTCGTCGTGGATTCGCGGTACGGACTCCTGCCGCACCAGGCATCGGCGCTGGCGTTCCACCTGTACGCGGACCCGAAGACGGCGCGGCAGGCCGCCGCGATCATCCGGCGGCTCTGGGATGCGTACCGGGATGCTGGGGCGACGCTCGCCGAGATCAATCCGCTCATCGTCACCGAAAGCGGCGAGGTGCTGGCGATCGACGCCAAGATGAACATCGACGACAACGCCCTCTTCCGCCTGCCCGGGATCCGGGAGATGCGGGACGGCGAAGCGGAGGACCCGTCGGAGAGAAAGGCCCGGGAGGCGGGGCTCTCGTACATCCAGCTCGACGGGAACGTGGGCTGTTGCGTGAACGGAGCCGGCCTCGCGATGGCGACCATGGACCTCGTCAAGCACTACGGCGGTGAGCCCGCGAACTTTCTCGACATCGGCGGCTCCTCGAATCCGGACAAGGTCGTGGCGGCGCTCGAGATCATCACGGCCGACGAGAACGTCCGCTCCATCCTGTTCAACATCTTCGGCGGCATCACCCGTTGCGACGATGTTGCGAACGGGATCGTGGAGGCCGCGCGGAGGATCGACATCCCGGTGCCGCTCACGATCCGTCTCACCGGCACGAACGAGAACGAGGCGCTGGACATCCTGCGCACGAACGGGCTGGACGCGGTGGCGGACATGGACGAGGTCGTCGAGCGGGCCGTAGAGCTGGCCCGTGTGGGCTGATTCGACGGGGCGCGAGCGAAACGCCTACAACGAACGAGGGTCATGAGCATATTCATCGATCAGGATACGCGGCTTGTCGTGCAGGGAATCACGGGCCGGGACGGCTCCTTCCACGCCCGGCAGATGATGGAATATGGCACGCGGGTCGTCGCGGGGGTGACCCCGGGCAAGGGCGGGCGGAGCTTCGAGGACGTCGTGCCCGTGTTCGACACGGTCCAGGAGGCGGTGGGGGAGCGGCGGGCGAACACGAGCGTGATCTACGTGCCCGCGCCGTACGCGGCCGATGCGATCTTCGAGGCCGCGGACGCAGGCATCCGGCTCATCGTGTGCATCACGGAGGGCGTGCCCGTCCACGACATGATGCGCGTCCTGCCGTACGTCCGGGAGCACGGTGCCCGGCTCGTCGGACCGAACTGCCCCGGACTCATCGTGCCGGGCGTCTGCAAGGTGGGAATCCTGCCCGGCCAGATCGTGCGGCGCGGCCCCGTCGGCATCGTGAGCCGTTCCGGCACGCTCACGTACGAAGTCATCTTCCAGCTGACCCGCGACGGGATCGGTCAATCCACCTGCGTGGGCATCGGGGGCGATCCCCTCATCGGGACGAACTTCGTCGATTGCCTGGCGGCGTTCGAGGAGGATGAGGAGACGAAGGCCGTGGCCCTCATCGGCGAGATCGGAGGCACGGACGAGCAGGTCGCGGCCCGGTACGTGCGGGAGCACATGACGAAGCCGGTCGTCGGGTTCATCGCGGGACGCACGGCGCCGCCCGGGCGGCGGATGGGACATGCTGGAGCCATCATCTCCGGCTCCGAGGGCACGGCGGAGGAGAAGGTGGCCGCGTTCCGGGAGAACGGGATCGCCGTCGCCGAGCGGCCGGTCGAGGTGGCGGCGCTGATCCAGGAACGGCTCTGAGGGCGGGGGAGAGACGAATGGCGGAGACGCAGACGCTGGCGATCATCAAGCCCGACGCGTTCGGAGCCGGGAAGGCGGGACGCATCATCGCCCATCTGGAGGCGGAGGGATTCCGGTTGCGAGCCGCCACGATCCTCACGCTGACGAGAGAGCAGGCGGAGGCGTTCTACGCCGTGCACCGGGGCCGCCCGTTCTACGACTCCCTGGTGCGGTTCATGACGTCGGGGCCCTGCATGCCGCTCCTGCTGGAGCGCGAGGACGCGGTCCCGCATCTCCGGCAGGTCATCGGGGCCACGGACCCGGCGGAGGCGGGGCCGGGGACGATCCGGGCGCTGTACGCGGAGAGCAAGGAGCGCAACGGGATTCACGCGTCCGATTCGCCGGACAACGCGGACCTCGAGATCGGTTTCTTCTTCGCGGACGCCCGCGGAACGGGTTGACTTCACCGCCCTGAACGCATATGAAGAAAGACTTTCTGTCCTTCAGAATCGGCCCCCAGGGGATCGAGGGCGAGGGCGGGGAGATACGGGGTCGCATCCCGGCTTCGGCCGAGGTGTGGTCGGGGACGGGCATCGAGCTGCTCGAGCCGGCGTCGCTCGTGGCCCGGGCGTCCCGGACGGCGGACGGCGGGCTCCACGTGACGGGGCGGCTCACGTTTCGCGCGCGCTTGGCGTGCCGGCGCTGCCTGCGGGAGATGTCGCCGACCCTCGACGTGGCTCTGGATCTGTGGTTCGATCCGTCCGTGCCGGAGGAGGAGGTCGAGGGGCCCGTGTATCGGGTCGAGCGGGGTGCGTCGGAGCTCGACCTCGCGGGTCCGCTGCGGGAGGAGGCGTTGCTCGCTCTTCCGGAGTATCCGGTGTGCGGTGAAGGGTGCCGCGGCCTGTGCCCGCACTGCGGGGCGGACTGGAACGAAGGACCGTGCGAGTGCCGGGGAGACGATGTGGATCCGCGGTGGAATCGCCTGCGGCGACTGATGGCCGAAGAACAGGACTGAGAATCGATGGCGGTACCGAAAAGACGGACGTCGAAGCAGCGCAAGCGCAAGCGCCGCACGCACCACGTGGCGGACCCGACGGCCCACCAGGCCTGCCCGCGCTGCGGGGATCCGCGGCGGCCCCACCGGGTCTGCCCCAACTGCGGCCACTACGGAGATCGCGAAGTCGTTCGGATCGAAGAGTACTGATCTCCCGGAAAGGCGGGGCTCCGTGGTCCGTATCGCCCTCGATGCGATGGGCGGCGACGGCGCGCCCGAGGTGCCGGTGGCGGGGGCCATCGAGGCCGTGTCCGGTCGAGCCGGCTCCCTGGAGGTTCAGCTCGTAGGCGATCCGTCCCGCCTGCGCCCCCTGACGGGCGATCCCGTGCCGGAGGGGCTCACCATCGTTCCGGCGAGCGAGACGATCGAGATGGGCGAAGCGCCCGTCAGCGCCGTGAGACGGAAGCGAGACAGCTCGATCGTCGTCGGTCTGGAGCGGGTCCGGGCGGGCAGGGCGGACGCGTTCCTGTCGGCGGGATCCACGGGGGCGATCATGGCCGCCTCGCTCCTCAGGCTCGGCCGCCTGCCGGGCGTCGACAGGCCGGCGGTGGGGACGATGTTCCCGACGGCCCGAGGTGCGACGCTCGTCCTCGACTGCGGAGCCAACGCTTCGGCCAAACCCTCCCATCTCCATCGCTTCGCCCATCTCGGCTCGGTCTACGTGCGGGACCTTCTTCGTGTGGAGCGGCCCCGGGTCGGCCTCCTGAACGTCGGGGCGGAGCCGGGAAAGGGGGACGAGGAAACGCTGGCCGCCTACGGCCTGCTGGATGCGGACCCCGCGCTGCATTTCGTGGGGAACGTCGAGGGGCACCGGATCATCCGGGGAGACTGCGACGTGCTCGTGTGCGACGGCTTCACGGGAAACGTCCTCTTGAAGTTCTACGAGTCCATGGCGGGATTCCTCACCGGCCTGCTGCGCTCCGCGCTCGGGCCGGAGGCTGGTGTACGGCTTCAGGATGTGTTCGCGCTGCTCGACTACACGGAGTACGGCGGCGCGCCCCTGCTCGGCATCGACGGGATCTCCGTCGTGTGTCACGGCGCCTCGCCGCCGAACGCGATCAAGAACGCGATTCGGGTGGCCGAGCGGAGCGTCGAGTCCGGCTTGGTCGCGGACGCGGCGGCGGATCTGGCGGCGACGGCGTTCGGGGACGGTCCGGGCCCCGTTCCGGAGGACGGCAGAGGAAACGAGGAGACATGAGCGACAGTTCGGGCATAGGCGTGCTCCTGCCGGGACAGGGAGCCCAGGACGTCGGCATGGGGCGGGAGCTCGCAACGCAGGACGCGCGGATCGCGGACCTTTGGAGGCGGGCCGACGCCGTCCTCGGCGCTCCCCTGAGTCGCGTGGCTTGGGAGGGACCCGCGGAAGAGCTCACGCGGACCGAGAACGCCCAGCCGGCCCTTCTCGTCCACAGCTACACGGTGTGGTCGGCCCTCCCGGAGACCGTGCGGGCGCGAGTCGTGGTCGGCGCGGGCCATTCGCTCGGAGAATTCACCGCCTACCTCCTGGCGGGCGCCCTGGACTTCGATGACGCGGTCCGGCTCGTGCGGCGGCGTGGCGAGCTCATGGCCGAGGCGGGTGATCGCCGCCCCGGCACGATGGCGGCGGTCCTGGGCCTCGAGCCGGCCGGCGTCGAGGCCTCCTGCGCGGCCGCCAGCTCCGGTACGGCCGTGGCGGCGAACTTCAACGCACCCGGGCAGATCGTGATCAGCGGGGACGTTGCGGCCGTCGAGGAGGCTGGGCAGGCGGCCCTGGCCGCCGGGGCGAAGCGCGTCCTGCCGCTGAACGTGAGCGGTGCCTTCCACTCGCCGCTCATGGAAGAGGCGAAGGTGGAGCTCGAGCGGGCGCTGGCGGACGTGCCGGTGTCGGACCCGGGCTTTCCCGTCGTGGCCAACGCCACGGCGAAGCCGGTGACCACGGCCGCCGAAGCCAGACGGCTGCTCGTGGAGCAGTTGACGTCCCCGGTGCGGTGGGTAGAATCACTCGAAACGATGCGTGCGTCGGGCATCGCGGAGTGGCTGGAGCTCGGATCGGGCCGCGTCCTGAGCGGCCTGTTGAAGCGACTGGATCGAGCGGCGAGCGTGGCGGCCCTGGACGGTCCGGAATCCATCCGGACCTACGCGGAGGCGGAGCCGAATGACTGAGCTGGAGGGGCGAACGGCGATCGTGACGGGGGCCTCACGAGGCATCGGCCTGGCCATCGCGGGCGAGCTGGCGGAAGCCGGGGCCCGGGTGGCGGTCGTGGCGCGCGGCGAGGAGCGGGCCCGGGTGGCGGCCGACGGTCTGGCGGGAGGGCGGGGGGCGGGCTTCGTCTGCGACGTCTCGGACGGCGACGCCTGCACGTCTCTCGTCGCGAGCGTGGAGGCCGAGCTCGGTCCCGTCCACATCCTCGTGAACAACGCGGGAATCACCCGGGACGGCGTGCTCGTACGGATGAGCATGGAGGCGTGGCGAGAGGTCCTGGACACGAACCTCGGAGGCGCCTTCAACATGACGCGCGCGGTGGCGCGCGGGATGATGAAGAGACGGGAGGGACGGATCGTCAACATCACGAGCATCGTGGGGTTGACGGGAAACCGCGGGCAGGCCAACTATGCGGCGTCGAAGGCCGGACTTCTGGGCCTGACGAAGTCCGTCGCCCAGGAGCTGGCCGGCAGACAGATCCTCGTGAACGCCGTGGCCCCCGGCTTCATCGAGACGGAGATGACCGCCGGTCTGAGCGCGGAGGTGCGCGCGGCGATGCTGGAACGGATCCCGCTCGGCCGTCTCGGCACGCCGCAGGATGTGGCCCGCACCGTTCGATTCCTCGTCGGCCCGGCGGCTTCGTATATGACGGGGCAGGTGGTCGTCGTGGATGGCGGGATGGTCATGTAGCGAATCCGGTCGAGCGCGGGAAGCGCGATCCATTCGAGAAAGAGGGGAAGACGAACATGTCCGACACAGCATCGAGGGTCAGGGAGATCATCGCGAACGAGCTGGGTGCCGAGATCGAGAAGGTCACCGACGAGGCTTCGTTCGTCGAGGATCTCGGAGCCGACTCCCTCGACACGGTCGAGCTCGTGATGGCGTTCGAGGAGGAGTTCCAGATCGAGATTCCCGACGAGGACGCCGAGCAGATGCAGAAGGTCGGGGACGCGATCCGATATCTCGAGAACAAGCAGTAGGGAAGGGAAGGGCACCGCAACGTGACGGGAGAGAGCGCGCGCGTCGTCATCACGGGCCTGGGGCTCGCGACGCCGGTGGGCGTCGGGGTCGAGGAAACGTGGGCCGCGCTGCTCGCGGGCACGTCCGGGGCCGCGCCGATCACGCTGTTCGACGCGTCGGACCAGAAGGTCCGCTTCGCGTGCGAGGTGAAGGACTTCGATCCCTTGCTCGCCATGGAGGCGAAGGATGCCCGCCGTGCGGACCGTTTCCTGCAGCTCGCCATGGCCACGGCGCGGGAGGCGGTCAACGCCGCCGGCCTGGCCGAGCAGCTGGAGATCCTGTCCGCCGACCGGACCGGCGTCATCGTCGGCAGCGGCATCGGGGGTCTCACGACGCTGGAGGCGCAGCACATCCGCCTCCTCGATGGCGGGCCGGGCCGTGTGTCGCCGTTCTTCATTCCGATGTTCATCTCCGACATGGCGTCCGGGATGATCTCGATGAAGTACGGAGCCAGGGGGCCGAACTACGCGACCGTGTCGGCCTGTGCATCGAGTGCCCACGCCCTCGGACTCGCGTATCGCTCGATCCGGATCGGAGAGGCGAACCTGATGATCGCCGGAGGGGCGGAGGCGACCGTCACGCCCCTGTGCATCGCGGGCTTCGCCTCCATGAAGGCGCTGTCCACGAGGAACGACGACCCGGCGACGGCCTCGCGGCCGTTCGATGCGGAGCGCGACGGGTTCGTGCTCGGCGAGGGGTCCGGCATGCTCGTGCTGGAATCGCTCGAGCACGCGCGAGCCCGGGGCGCGCCGATCCTGGCGGAGCTGGCCGGCTTCGGGCAGAGCGCGGATGCCTACCACATGACGGCTCCGGCGCCCGGCGGGGCGGGGGCCCAGCTCGCGATGCGCGAGGCGCTGGCCGACGGTCACCTGGAGCCGACGGACGTGGGCTACGTGAACGCCCACGGGACCTCGACGCCGGCGAACGACGCGACCGAGACGGCGGCGATCAAGGCGGTGTTCGGAGATCACGCCCGGGAGCTCGTGGTCGGCTCGACGAAGTCGATGACGGGCCACACGCTCGGAGCCTCGGGCGCCATCGAGGCGGGGATCGCGGCGCTCGTGTGCGCGCGCGGAGCGATCCCGCCCACGATCAACTACCGCACGCCGGATCCGGAGTGCGATCTGGACTACGCGACGGACGGGCCCCGCGAAGCAACGGTTCGCGGCGCGATCTCCAACTCGTTCGGGTTCGGGGGCCACAACGTCACGCTCGCCCTGCGCCGCTGGGAGGGGAAGTGATCGCGCCGGTGCGGCCACGCACGCTCCCGCGCGACGGCCGCCTGGGCCCCGTCGCGGAGAAGGTACTCGCGGGCGAGCGCCTGTCGCGCGAGGAGGGCATCGCGCTCTTCGAATCGGACGACCTCCTCGGGATCGGGGGACTCGCCGATCTCGTGAATCGCCGCAGGAACGAGGACCGCGTGTTCTACGTGGCGAACCAGCACATCAATCCGACGAACGTGTGCATCCTGAACCGCGTGTGCGTCTTCTGCTCGTACGGCGTGCGACCGCTGGCCGACGACGCGTACACGATGACGCTCGACGAGGTGTTCGCAGAGGCGGAACAGGCGCGACACGCGCCGACGCGGGAATTCCACATCGTGGGAGGGCTCCATCCGAAGCTCCCTCTACGCTACTACACGGACATGGTGCGCGGGCTCAAGGAGCGGCATCCGACCGTCCACGTGAAGGCACTGACCGCGGTCGAGATCGCCCATCTCGCGCGCATCGAGGGAATCTCCACCCTGGAGGTCCTGCGCGAGCTCCAGTCGGCGGGCCTGGACACGATGCCGGGAGGAGGGGCGGAGGTCTTCAGCCCGGCCGTGCGCTCGACGATCGCGGATCGCAAGCTGGCCGCGGAGGACTGGATTCGGGTACACCGGGAGGCCCACGGGCTCGGGATTCCGACGAACTGCACGCTGCTGTACGGCCACGTGGAGACGTACGCGGACCGGATCGACCACATGCAGATCCTGCGGGACCTGCAGGACGAGACGGGGGGCTTCAACACCTTCATTCCGCTCGCCTGGCATCCGGATCACACCGCCCTCGGTCGTAGCCTGGGCCGTGAGGGACGCCGCACGGGTGGGGTGGATGACCTGAAGGCGCTCGCCGTCGGCCGACTCTTCCTGGACAACTTCGACCACATCAAGACCCACTGGATCATGGTGACTCCCCGCGTGTCCCAGCTCGCGCTCGACTTCGGCGTGGACGACCTGGAGGGCACGGTCGTCCTGGAAAAGGTCACGCACACGGCCGGCGCCGAGACGCCCGTCGGGCTCGACCTGTCGCACATCGTCCGGCTGATCGAGGATGCGGGGCGTACGCCCGTGGAGCGGGATTCCCTGTACCGCCCGGTCGAGCGATGAGCCCGACGGCCCTTCAGGAGGAGAGGCTGCCGCCCGTGGATCCGGCGGAAAAGGCGGAGCGAGAGCGCCTGTACGACCTGCCCCTGCTGGAGCTCGGGGCGATGGCGGCCGAGCGGGCGCGCGCGGTCGTCCCGTCCGGAGAGGTCACGTACATTCTCGACCGGAACATCAACTACACGAACGTCTGCGTCACCGACTGCAGCTTCTGCGCGTTCTACCGGCGACCGGGCGACCCCGAGGGATATGTCCTGGGGGTCGAGGAGATCGGGGCGAAGATCGACGAGGCCCGGGAGATCGGGGCCGTTCAGATCCTCATGCAGGGCGGTCACAACCCGTACCTCGATCTGGACTACTACACGGGCCTCCTGCGGGCGATCAAGCAACGCCACCCCATCCACGTGCACGGATTCTCCGCCTCGGAGCTGGACATCATCGCCCGCGTCCACCGGCTCGACGTGGCCGAGGTCGTCGACGTGCTTGCGGACGCCGGCCTGGACTCCGTCCCGGGCGCGGGGGCTGAGATCCTGGTGGATTCCGTGCGGACGGACATCGCGAAGAAGAAGATCGACACGGCGCGCTGGCTGGAGATCCATCGGGTCGTGCACGAGCGGGGTCTGCTCACCACGGCGACCATGATGTTCGGGGCCGGCGAGTCGCGGGCGGACCGGATCGAGCACATGCTTCGGATCCGGGATCTTCAGGCGGAGACGGGCGGCTTCACGGCGTTCATCCCGTGGACGTTGCAGCCCGAGGGCACGGAGATGGCGGGAACGCCGGAGGCGACAGCGACGGAGTACCTGAAGACCGTGGCCATCGCGCGGCTGGTCATCGACAACGTGCCGAACCTCCAGGTGAGCTACGTGACGCAGGGACCCAAGGTCGCGCAGGTCGCGCTCCACTTCGGGTGCAACGACTTCGGGTCGCTGATGATGGAAGAGAACGTCGTGTCGGCCGCGGGCACCGATTTCATCATGCCGCCGGAGGAGATCACCCGCCTCATCGAGCAGGCCGGGTTCCGGCCCGTGTCGCGCTACCAGGATTACTCGCCCGTCGACCCGGACCTGGATTGGTATTGCGGTTGCCGCGTCTGTCTCTCGAGACGGCCCGCGTGACGTCCCCGCCCCGCATCCTCGTCATCATCGGCTCCGAATCGGACCGACCCGTCATGGAGAAGGGCGTGGCGCTCCTCCAGGAGCGCGGCTTCGAGGTCGAGTTCATCGTGAGCAGCGCGCACCGCGATCCGGAGAACACGGCGAGCCTTGCGGTGGACGCGGAGGCGCGGGGATTCTCCATCGTGATCTGCGGTGCGGGTTTGTCGGCCGGGCTCGCGGGCGTGGTCGCCGCCCACACGGAGCTTCCCGTCATCGGCGTGCCCATCTCGGCGGGCACGCTGGGTGGGCTCGACGCCCTGCTGGCGACGGTGCAGCTCCCCTCCGGGGTCCCGGTCGCGACGGTCGGGATCGACAACGCGAAGAACGCGGCGATCCTCGCGGCTCGGATTCTCCGTCTCGCGGGCCACCCGGGCCGAGGTCGGGAACGGGGCTGACCGCCGTGCGCGTCGGCATCGGGTACGACTCCCACCGGTTCGGGACGGAAGGGCCGCTCGTCCTGGGCGGCGTCCGGATCCCGGAATGTGCCGCGCTGACGGGGCATTCGGACGGCGACGCCGTGGTGCACGCGCTCATCGACGCGCTGCTCGGAGCCGCCGGCCTGGGCGACATCGGGGTGCGGTTTCCCGACTCCGATCCCGCGCTGCAGGGCGCGGACTCGATCCTCCTGCTCGCACAGGTCGTGCGCCTCCTGGCCCGGGAGGAGCTGGAGATCCGAAACGTGGACGTGACGGTCGTCGCGGAGGCGCCCCGACTCGCGCCCCACCGGGAGGCCATGCGCGAGCGTCTCGCCGCAACCCTGGGCGTCTCCCCGTCGGCCGTCTCCCTCAAGGGAAAGTCGAACGAAGGCATGGGTTGGATCGGCCGGGGCGAGGGCATCGCGGTGCACGCCGTGGCCCTCCTGGGGCCCGCCGGGACCGCGTCTCGCTCGATGCGAGAGTGATCGGTGCTGGAGCAACTCGAGGCCCTGCTTCGGCTCGTCGCGCAGCTACCGGTGGAGACGGGCTACCTGGCCGTGGGGATCGCGGCCGCGGTCGAGAACCTGTTTCCCCCCGTTCCGTCGGACCTGATCGTGGTCGTGGGTGGAGTCCTCGCGGACCGGGGGATCATGCATGGAGGTCTCGTGTTCGGCGTGGCCTGGGCCAGCAATCTCGTGCTCGCGCTGGTCGTCTACGCCTCCGCGCGGCGGTACGGGAAGGGGATCTTCGACACGCGATGGGGCCGCTGGCTCCTGCGGCCCGGCCAGCTACGCCGCATGGCGGCCTTCTACGACGAGTACGGCACGATCACGATTCTCGTGAGCCGGTTCTTTCCCGTCTTCCGCGTGCTCGTGCCGGCGTTCGCGGGCATCAGTCGGCTCGGTTTCTGGAGAACGGCGATCCCCCTCGCCGTCGCGTCCGCCATCTGGTACGGGCTCCTCGTGGGCGCGGGGATCCTGGCCTCACGCAACATTCCCCCGATCGTCAGGGCCATCCAGGCCGTGAACGTGAGCGCGCTCCTGGTCGCCGCCCTCCTGGGTGGCCTTCTCGTCGTGCTCTGGTGGCGAAGCCGCCGATCCGCGGACGAAGGGTGACCGGCCCCGGCGAGGAGCCGAGCGACCCCTCCGCGGCGTTCCTCCTGGAGCCGTTCGCGGACTACCTGCGCTACGAGCGCGGCCTCTCCGCCGGAACCACGCGGGCCTACGTGCGGGATTGCCGGCGGCTCGCGGACTTCGCGCTGGGCAGAGGCGCCGAGGGTCCGGAGGTCGTCACGTACGACGTCCTGCGGGAGCACGTGGCGGGGCTCACGCGGGCCGGCCTGGCCGCGGCCACGGTGGCCCGCGCGCAATCGGCACTCCGCGCGTACTTCCGCTTCCTCGTCGCCGACGGGGTCACGGACGCGGACCCGACGGAGCGGCTGGAAGCGCCCCGGCGAGGTCGGCCTCTGCCGGACGTCCTGAGCGTGGCGGCCGTCGAGCGCCTGCTCGCCTCCGTCGAGGTCGAGCGCCCGCTCGCGTTTCGGGATCTCGCCATGCTGGAAGTGCTTTACGGATCGGGGCTGCGCATCTCGGAGGCGCTCGCCCTGCGCACGCGGGATGTTCAGCTGGACGAGGGCCTCCTGCAGGTGCGTGGCAAGGGCGGCAAACAGCGCCTCGTGCCGCTGGGCGGTCGTGCGGCCGTGGCTCTCCGGCGGTACCTTCGGGAATCGCGGCCGCAGCTTGATCAGGGACGGTCGGAAGGGGCCCTGTTCCTGAGCCGCAACGGTCGACGCCTGAGCCGTATGGGGGGCTGGCGAATCGTCCATCGGGCGGCGGAGCGGGCGGGGCTCGAGGGGCGCGTGACGCCGCACACGCTGCGCCACAGTTTTGCGACCCACCTGCTGGAGGGGGGTGCGGATCTCGCGGCGGTCCAGGAGATGCTGGGACATGCGGACATCTCGACGACGCAGATCTACACGCACGTGGACCGGTCGTATCTGCAGGACGTCCACCGCCAGTTTCATCCGAGAGGATGACCGGTGAGTTACGTGTCGCGGGTCCTGAGCCTCGCGCGCAACCGGCAGGTGGTGAAGGGTTTCGAGGAACGGCCGGTCCCGCTCGAGGTCCTCGCGCGCATCCTGGAGTGCGCCCGGTACGCGCCCTCGGCCGGCGAGGCCCAGCCGTGGCGGTTCGTCGTCGTGCGGGATCCGCTCATGAAGCACCGGATCGCGGCGGCGGCCTTCAACAACCCCATCGTGCGGAGCGCGGGGGCCGTGGTCGTCGGCTGCGCGCGCATCCACACCCGCGTGAGCGGCAATGGAAGACCGAGCCATCCGGTGGATCTCGCCGCGGCCACCCAGGAGATGGTGGTCGCGGCGGCGGACGTCGGCCTGGCGACGAGCTGGATCACCGGGTTCCGGGAGACGGCGATCCAGGAACTGCTCGGGGTCCCGCGGGACGTCCCCCTCGTTGCGCTCCTCGCTCTCGGCTACCCGGACGGCTTCTCCCCGCTTCCGAAGCGGCGGCCCCGTTCGGAGATCCTGGCGTGGGAGACCTGGGATGGGACGGTGGAACCCGCGTGATGCGGCGGGGTCGGCTTCGGAGGGGCGGTGCGGGCCGAAGGGCGTCGGGGGCCGGCGTATTCATGGCCGTCGCGGTGCTGGCCTCCCTCGCGAAGCCGGCTCCGGCGCACGGTCAGACGATCGAGTTCCGACCGCGCCGGGACCATCCCGACGAGGTCCGCCTCGCGCGTCTTCTCGAGACGGGCGCATACACGCTCTGGACACGCGACACCGTGCTGGCGCGGGGGACCCGGGTCGAGGGAGATGTCCTCGTGCTCGAGGCCGCCGTGCGGCTGGGCGGGGACGTGACGGGTTCCATCACCGTCGTGGACGGCGACCTGTTCCTCCGGCCCGGCGCCAGGATCCGGGGTGATGTCCTCGTGCTCGGCGGAGGCTACTACGGATCCACCCTGGCCGTCATCGATGGGCAGCTTCGCTACCGCCCGAGCGTGCGCTATCAGGTCGTGCCGCGGGCGGGCGGCCTGCTGATCCACGCGCTCGAGGAGCGGCCGGAGACCTTCAGGCTCCACGGCCTGAGCGGCATCAAGCTTCCCACCTACGACCGGGTGAACGAGTGGTCGTTCGGCGCGGGAGCGACGCTGACGGCCGCGGCGTGGCCATGGCGGCCGAGCCTGGAGCTCGTGGGTCGGATTCGGACGGAGAACGGGGACGTGGACGGCACGCTCCGGCAGCTCTGGCATCCGACGCGCGGGCTCGCGCTCGGAGTCGAGGCGGAGCGGAACACGATCAGCAACGAGGACTGGATCCGCGGCGACCTCTCCAACTCGATCTCGTTCCTGTTCAGCGGCGATGATTTCCGGAATTACTACGAGGCGGACCGGGTCGCGTTCGTGGTGAAGGGGAGTGGAGCGAGGGCCTGGACGCCGGGGCTGGAGGTTCAATGGGAGGAGGCGCGCAGCTTGGCGGCGAGTCCGCAAACGGTGCTGTTCGGAGACGATCCGGGGCGACCGAATCCGGCCGTCGCCGGGGGCGACGTGTGGAGCGCCGCGCTGTCCCTGGACGTTCGGCGCGAGAGGGGGGAGACTCGACTCGCGGCACGCGTGCGGCTCGAGGGGGCCGACCGCTCAATCGCGGGAGACTATTCCTACCTGTTCGCGGAGGGCCGCCTGTCGCTTCGCGTCCCGGCCGCCTCCGGCCACGCGGTCGAGCTGTTCGGCCTGGTCCGGGGGGATCTTGCCGGCACGCTGGCGCCGCGCCGACGTTCGGCGCTCGGGGGACGGGGAACCCTCCCGACCTTTTCCGTTCTCGCGCTGCGGGGGGACCGGATCACGTATGGCCAGGCGACGTACCTCGTGGCCATCGACCCCCTGGATCTCGGTCCGCTCGGCGTCCCGCAGGCGTTCGTGCGGGAGGCCGTGGGGGCCGCGTGGAGCGAGGGCGAGGACCCCGTGTTCGAGCACAACCTGATGGTGGGACTCCGGGTGCTGCGGTTCGAGGCGACCCTGGCCGTGGATCCCCGCACCGGCGACACGGAGGCGAGCGTCGCCGGAAAGCTGCGGGCAGGCCCGTGAAGGAATCGACCCCGCGCGCTTTGACAGGATCTTCGCGTCCCGGTTAGATTAGCGTGCGTGAACGGTTCAGCGTCACGCCCGCGAGCTCTGGTCTGATGCCGGTCCTGTGCGTCCTTCCCGCGCGGACCGAGAGCGAGCGTCTCCCCGGAAAACCCCTTCAGATCATCGCCGATCGCCTGGCGGTCGGATGGGTCTGGAGACCGGCTTCGGCGGTCCTGAATCTCGACGACATCGAGCGGGGCGCGGGCGCGCCCCCGAGCACGGCCTGAGAGCGAGAGGAACATGGCGAACCCTTCCCCGAAGCCGACGAAGTTCATCTTCGTGACGGGCGGTGTCGTGTCCTCGCTGGGCAAGGGGATCGCCGCCGCCTCGATCGGCCGTCTTCTCGTGGAGCGGGGTCTGGACGTGACGGTGCAGAAGTTCGACCCGTACCTGAACGTCGATCCGGGGACCCTGTCGCCGTTCCAGCACGGCGAGGTGTTCGTCACGGACGATGGCGCGGAGACGGATCTGGATCTCGGCCATTACGAGCGGTTCGTGGAGGAATCCCTGTCGCAGGCGAACAACGTGACGACGGGTCGCATCTATCAGAACATCATCACCAAGGAGCGGCGAGGCGACTTTCTAGGAGCGACCGTGCAGGTCGTTCCGCACGTGACGGATGAGATCAAGGCGCACATCCGCCGATTGGCGCCGAACCGGGACGTCGTGATCACGGAAGTCGGCGGGACCGTCGGCGACATCGAGTCGCTCCCCTTCCTCGAGGCGCTTCGGCAGCTTCGCCAGGATGTGGGCAAGGACAACACGCTGTTCATCCATCTCACGCTGATCCCCTACATCGCGGCGGCCGGGGAACTGAAGACGAAGCCCACCCAGCACTCGGTCCGCGAGCTCATGGAGATCGGGATTCAGCCCGACCTGCTCATCTGCCGCACCGAATGGCCGCTCACGGAGGAGATCCGCCGCAAGATCGCGCGGTTCTGCAACGTCGGCATGCATCACGTGATCGAGTCGCGCGACCTGGACACGATCTACGAGGTGCCGTTGCGGTACCGGGAGCAACGGCTCGACGACCACATCGTGGATCTTCTGGGCCTGGAGACCCGCGAGCCGGACCTCACCGCCTGGGGCACGATGGTCGAGCGGATCCGCAATCCGGGCCGCGGGCGGGTGCGGATCGCGGTCGTGGGCAAGTACACGGCGCTCGTGGACTCGTACAAGTCCATCCACGAAGCCCTCGTCCACGGCGGCATCGCGCACGACACGGGCGTGGAGATCCAATGGCTGTCGTCCGAGCAGATCAACGAGACGGGCCCGGAGGTCGTGGAGGGATTCGACGGCGTGCTCATCCCGGGCGGATTCGGCGTCCGCGGCGTGCGCGGAATGGTGGATGCCGTGCGTCGATTGAGGGAGAACGGGATCCCGTTCCTGGGCATCTGTCTCGGACTGCAGTGCGCGATCATCGAGTTCGCCCGCAACGTGTGCGGGCTGGAGGCGTCGAATTCCTCGGAGTTCGACGAGGAGACGGCGGATCCCGTCATCTCTCTGCTCGACTCGCAGCGCCAGGTCACGGATATGGGCGGCACGATGCGGCTCGGCGCCTACCCGTGCGTCCTGGTGGACGGGAGCGTGGCCCGATCGGTGTACGGCGCGGACGAGGTGTCGGAGCGGCACAGGCACAGGTATGAGGTGAACAACGCCTACCGCGACGTGCTCAACGAGGCGGGGTTGCGGTTCAGCGGGCTCTCTCCGGACGGTCAGCTCGTCGAGATCATCGAGCTCCCGGACCACCCGTTCTTCCTCGCCACGCAGTTTCATCCGGAGCTCCGCTCGCGGCCCATGCGTCCGCACCCGCTGTTCGCTGCGTTCATCGGCGCGGCCCGAAAGCGAGCCGGCCTCGAGGCGCAGCCGGAAGAAGGCGCAGCCATGGACGGCGGACCGGATGGGGTCGCGTGGACGTCGGCGAGCCGAGCGTGAGCTCCGCGAGGCGGCCGGATTGACATGCGCCGCCGCCGATCTCCGGCGCCGCGGGTCCTGACGCCGCGAAGACGGCCCGACGTTCGGGCCCGACCGGCAGGCGTCTCGGGGCGGACGCTCACGCGAGGCGTCCTCACCCTCCTTCTCGGGCTCGCCGCGTGTCGGGGCGGCGAGGACGTGGACGTCGCGAGTCCGGAGCTCCTCGGACTGCGCGCGGACCAGGTGATGGTGGGCCTGGAGCACTTCATGACGCGGGAGGGCGTGCGGCGAGCCCATCTCCTCGCGGACACCGCGCGCTTCTTCCCGGACGAGTCGCGGATCCAGCTCAGAGGCCTGAGGATCACCTTCTTCAACGCGGGGGGAGAGCCGCAGTCCACTCTCCGGGCGCGCGAGGGCGTCTACGACACCGAGACGACGGACATGGAGGCGAGCGGAGACGTCGTGGTCGTCAACGAATCCGCCGGCCGCCGCCTGGAGACGGCGCGCATCGCGTACGACGTCGAGGACGATGTCCTGCGGGGGGACACGACGTTCGTGTTTCGACGCGGGGAGTCGACCACGCGGGGCTCCAGCTTCGTGTCGGATCCGAGCATGGACCGGGTCCGCCTCTCCCGGCCCCAGGTCGTCACCCCGGGAGTCGAGGTGCCGCAATGAGGTGGGCCGGGCCCCGGCTCCGGCGGCTAAAATGGCGGGGCGCGGTGCTCGGAGTCGCGCTGGCCTGCGCGACCGCGGGGGAGCTGCGGGCGCAGGCGGGGCGGGCGTGCACGCTTCGACTCCAGGCCGACAGCAGCCTGAGCGTCGGAGAGGGACGGCAGCCGGAGGCCTACGTCCACTACGCGCGCGACAACGTGGTCACGAAGTGCGGCGACGCGAGGATCACGGCGGACAGCGCCGTCTACTTCGAGCGGCTGGGTCGGGTGGAGATGATCGGGGACGTGCACTACCGGGACACGACCCGGGTGCTCGACGCGGCGAAGCTGACCTTCTTCGAGCGGGAGGATCGGGTCCTGACCCAGGGGTCGGTCGTGCTCACGCGGCTCCGCTCCGGATCCGTGCTCTCGGGCCCGCGGGTGGAGTTCTTCCGGACGATGAAGGCCGGAGCGGACCGAACCCTGGCGACGAGCCGGCCGCACATGACCCTGCCCACGGGACCGCCGGGCGGGCGGGGGGAGCCGTTCGAAATCGATGCGGACGTGGTCGAGATCCAGGGCGAGGACCGGGCGGTGGCGCGTGGCGACGTCGAGATCGAGCGAACCGACCTGAGCGCGAACTCGGACAGCGCGCGCTTCGACATGGGAGCGGGCGAGGGCTGGCTGTTCGGATCCCCCATCGTCGAGAGCCGGAAGATTCGTCTCTCCGGGGACAGCGTGCGAGCCCGCGTGGAGGAGGGTGACCTGCGAGAGATCGAAGCGATGGGCCGAAGCACGGCGGTCGGCGCGCGCTTCGATCTCATCTCGGAACGGATCCGTGCCCGGGTCGGCGAGGAGCGTGTCGAAGCGCTGTGGGCGTTCGGCGAAGGGCGCGCCGTCGCCCACTCGGGCCGGCACACCGTCGCGGGCGACTCCGTGGTGTTCGCGTTCGCGCGCGGCGAGCTCGACTCTCTCGTCGCGGTCGGGGACGCGCGCGCCGTACGCACGCCGTCGGCGGGAGCGGAGGCAGACTCCGTGCGGACGCCGGAGCCACCGATCGAGACCGGCGATGAGGACGGTTGGCTGGTCGGAGATACGGTCGTCGCAAGGTTTCGCCCCGCCGGGGAGGCCGCTTCGGACGAGGAGGGGGAGGCGGAGCTCGAGATCCTGCGGGCGGTCGGGCAGGCGAGGTCGTATTTCGCCTCCATCGACTCGACCGAGGCCGGAGGGCCGACCGTGAACTACCTCATCGGGCGTTCCATCGAGGTGAGATTCCGGGACGGGGAGGCGTCCGAGATCCGGGGGGAGGACGCGATCGGAGTCTACCGGGGCGCGGGCGAGGACGGGCCCGCTCCGGGCTCCCGGTCGAATGCCGACGGTCGTCCGGAGACGACGCCGTGACGGGCGCGAGAGAGAGGCTGCTGGCGGCCATGCCGGCCGGGGCGGACAGTCTCTGGACGGCCCTTGAGGTGCTCATCGCGGGCGCGGACGATGCCGGAGTGGCCCGGCTGGGCGACGTGGCCTCGGCCTACCGGGCGCGCATCCTCGCCGCGCACGAGAGGGCGGGGGAGCCGACGGACGCACGGGATCGGGCCATCCGGCGCATGGATGGGCCCGAGGTCGCCGAGGCGCTGAAGGGCAGGCTGGTCGCCAGGCTCCACGAGGCCGGGCTCGCGACCGTGGACGGCGAGGGAGTCGAGGCCCGGGTGCGTTTCCATCCGCAGGTGTGGGGCGAGCTCCGCGGGGATCGGGCGGGGCTTCTGAAGGAGATCGCGGGACACATCGGGGCCGCGCAAGTGTCCGCACGCGGCGCGGACCCCCGGAGCAGCGTCCTGCGGGCCGAAGGTCTGGTGCGGTCGTTCGGCGGGCGTCGGGTCGTGGACCGAGTGAGCCTCGAGGTGCGACAGGGGGAGATCGTGGGCCTGCTGGGCCCGAACGGGGCGGGGAAGACGACGACCTTCTACATGATCGTCGGACTCCTCGCGGCCCAGGAGGGCAAGGTGTTCCTCGATGGCCGCGAGCTCACGCGGACGCCGATGTACCGTCGGGCGCGTGCCGGCATCGGCTACCTCTCGCAGGAGCCGTCGGTGTTTCGCAAGCTGACGGTCGAAGAGAACGTGCGGGCGATCCTCCAGACGCTGGACCTGGACACGGAGGCGCGCGAGCGTCGACTGGAAGAGCTGCTCGAGGAGCTGTCGATCAGGCACCTGCGGCGGAGCATGGCCTACGAGCTCTCGGGAGGGGAGCGGCGCCGGCTCGAGATCACGCGCGCCCTCGTCACGCACCCCAAGTTCATGCTGCTCGACGAGCCGTTCGCCGGCGTGGACCCCATCGCGGTGGACGACATTCAGCGCATCGTGGCCGGTCTCCGCGCCCGGGGCCTCGGCGTCCTCATCACGGACCACAACGTGCGCGAGACCCTGTCGATCACGGATCGGGCCTACCTCATGTTCGACGGCCGAATCCACATCGAAGGACCGGCCGAGCGGCTCGTCGCCGATCCGGAGGCGCGGAAGATGTACCTCGGCCAGGACTTCCAACTGTAGGTTCCCACCGGGTGCCCGGGGCGTGCCGCGGCAGAGGCCAGGCCGTATCTTTCTCTCGCGCACGGACGTCGAGCGCGGCGGTGAGCCGCGCCGGGGCTTGACACGGGGATCCGACCGGCAGATGGCGAACTTCAGAGGCGGGCTCCACCAGAGCCTGGGGATGCGGCAGGAGCTGAAGGTGAATCCGCGCCTGTATCAGGCGATGGACCTCCTGTACATGCCCCTTCTGGATCTGCAGCAGCACCTGAAGCAGGAGCTGCTCGTGAACCCGTTCCTCGAGCTCAGCGAGCCGGCGGAAGAGGAGATGGAGGAGGAGAAGGCCGAGGAGACAGAGGAGGACGAGGACGAGATCGACTGGGAGGAGATCCTCCTGAACGGGTTCGACGTGGGCGGACGCCGGGCGGAGTACGAGGATCGGGAGTACTTCCAGCCCACGCCGGCGGATCCGCCCGATCTGTGGGCCCATCTCCGCGACCAGCTGCAGCTGATGAAGCTGGACGCCCGAAACGTCCGCCTGGGTGAAGAGATCATCGGGAACATCGACCGGGAGGGATTCCTCAGCTGCTCGCTCGAGGAGGTGCTGGACTCGGTCCACGCCTACCTGGAGGAGCACGAGTCGGAGACCTGGGCGGCCATGGAGCCGTACACGCTGGAGGAGGCCGAGCGGGCCCTCGCGGCGATCCAGAGCTTCTACCCGAGCGGCGTCGGTGCCCGGGACCTGCGGGAATGTCTCCTGATTCAGCTGCGGGACCGCGGCGAGAAGGAGACGCTGGCCTATCGCATCGTGCACGACCACTTCGACCAGCTCGTGAATCACCGCTGGAGCGAGCTCTCGAAAGAGCATGGGATTCCGGCCAGACAGGTGCAGTCGGCGGCGGACGAGATCGCGAAGCTGGACCCGAAGCCGGGCCTGAAGTATGCCGATATGCGCGGAAACTACGTCACGCCGGACCTCATCGTCGAGAAGGTGGATGACGAGTACTACGTGTTCCACAACGACTACAGCCTGCCTCGCCTGAAGCTCTCGCGTTCCTACCGGGAAGTGGCCCGGGACAGGAACCAGTTCAAGGGAGAGAACAAGGCCTTCATCTCGAAGAAGCTGAACAGCGCGCAGTGGATGATCCAGGCGATCGAGCAGCGTCGGCAGACGATGCTCAAGGTCATGAACTTCATCGTGGACCGCCAGCGCGATTTCTTCGAGAAGGGAGTCGAGCACCTGCGACCGCTCACGCTGCGTGAGGTGGCCGAGCACATCGACATGCACGAGTCCACCGTGTCGCGCGTGACGAACGAGAAGTTCGCCCAGACGCCGCGCGGCGTGCTGCCGCTGAAGTTCTTCTTCTCGAGCGGACTCGCGACGGATTACGGAGAGGACGTCTCGGCCCGCGGGATCCGAGCCCGGATCCAGAAGCTCGTGGCGGAGGAGGATCCGCACGCCCCGCTCACGGATCAGGCGATCGTGGACCGGCTCAAGGGCGAGGGCGTTCAGATCGCCCGGCGGACGGTGGCGAAGTACCGGGATCAGCTGGGAATCCTCTCGGCCCGCATGCGAAAGCGAGTATGACCGAGTCGGTTCCGGTCAGTCCCCTCGCCTCCCCTCACCCGGAAGCTCCCCGGGTCGCCATCGTCGTCCCCGCCTACAACGAGTCCGAGAACATGCCCGAGCTGTTCGGGGAGCTGGCGGACACGATCCGTCGAGCCCGCCTGGACGCCGAGGTCATCCTCGTGGACGACGGATCCGTCGACGGCACGACCGACGCGGCACGCGCGGCGGCCGCCGACTCCGGTCAGGGACGCGTGACCCTTCTGCGGCATCGCCGGAATCGGGGGAAGACGGCCGCGCTCCTCACGGCGGCCCGTGCCTCGCGAGCCGAGTACCTCGTGCTCTTCGATGCCGATCTTCAGCACGCCACGGACGAGATTCCGCGATTCGTCGGGAAGCTGGAGGAGGGATGGGACGTGGTCACGGGCCGCAAGGTGGGCCGGTACGAGAAGCGCCTCGTGTCGGGCTTCTACAACTGGCTGTCGCGGGTCGTGTTTCGGGTGCCGGTGCACGACCTGAACGCGATGAAGGCGTTTCGCCGCTCCATCCTGGACGAGATCCACCTGCGCCGCGACTGGCACCGGTTCCTCGTCGTGCTCGCGTTCGCCCGCGGTTTTCGGGTCACCGAGATCGACATCGCGCTGCACCCACGGCGTCATGGCCGCCCGAAGTACTCGGGGCGAGGTCGCATCCTCGTCGGGACGCTGGATCTCCTGTCCGTCTGGTTTCAGCTCGTCTTCTCGCGCAAGCCGATGCTGTTCTTCGGATTCAGCGGACTCTCACTCATCGCGCTCGGCGGGCTCACGGGCCTCGTGGCCCTGTACCTCCGCTTCGTGGCCGGCACCGGCTTCCGGCCCCTGCTCACGCTGGTCGTGCTGCTCGTGCTCGTCGGCATGCTCCTGTTCGTGGTGGGCCTGCTCGCGGAGCTCATCGCGGGCCTGCGCGGCGAGATCGAGGAGCTCAGGCGCGACCTGCAGGCGTGAGTCCGCCGGGCGAAGGCGGCTCGGCGGAGGTCGTGGGGCGGGGGCTTCCGGCCTCCACCTGGCTGTTCGTGATCATCGGCGTCCACCTCGCCCTCGGCCTTCTCCTGTTCGACCCCACGCTTTTCCCGGGGGGGGACAACGCCACCTACATGGTGCTCGGCGACGCGATCCGCACGGGACGCGGCTACGTGGACCTGTACCTCCCGGGCGCCCCCCTGCACACGAAGTATCCACCTCTGTTTCCCCTGTGGCTGGCCGGGCTCGGGGAGTTCGGCGGCCTCCAGGTCTTCAAGGCCTCGGCCCTCGTCCTCACCGGCATCGCCGTGTACCTGACGTACCGGCTCGGCGCCCGAGCCTGCGGGCGCGTCCAGGGACTCGCGGGGGCCGCGCTCGTGGCGGTGAGCCCGGTCGTGCTCGAGTACAGCCATGTCGTTCTGTCGGAGGCGCTGTTCACGGTCCTCGTGCTCGCCGCGCTCCTCGCGCTGGACGCGGATGCCCGCCGGGTGCGCCTCGGGGGGGTGGGACTCGCGGCCGCCGCCTTCTTCACTCGGAGCGCGGGGCTCCCGCTGCTCATCGCCGTACCCCTGTTCGCGCTCGCGCGGCGCGAGCGCCGTCTGGCCGTCCTGTCGGGGATCGTCGCGGTTCTGGCGATCGGGGGCTGGAGCGTCTATCAGAGCGTGGCCACGCCGGACCAGCCGGGGTACCTGCAGCAGCTGCTGCTCGTGAATCCGTACGATCCGGCGAGAGGGCCCGTGGACGTGGCCGGACTCCTCACGCGGGCGGCCGTGAACTTCTGGCGATACGTGAGCGCCGAGCTTCCCGGCGCCTTCGGGTCGCGGGGCGGGAATGGCCTGGGGGGAATCTCGACGGCGGGGTTGGGGATCATGGGGGCCGGCCTGGCGCTCGTGGGCTGGTCGCGAGCGATGAGCGAGCGGGTCTCCGTGCAGGGCCTGTTCGTGGCCCTGTACGTCCTGCTCATCGTCCTGTGGCCGGAGGTGTGGACGGACCGGCGCTTTCTGCTGCCGATCCTTCCGGTCGTCGTCCTCTACCTCATCCGTGGGGCGGAGCGGGTGGGGAGCGCGCGGGGCAGGCGGCTCGGCCCGGCGGTCGCGGCGGGGGCGGCGCTCATGTTCGCCGCGCCGTCGGTTGCGTCGAGCGTCGTGCGGATTCCGGATGCTCGCTGGTGCCAGGCGTCCTATCGGGACGGTCTTCCGTGCGACCTCCCGGCCTATGGGAGCTTCTACGCGGCCGCCGAGTGGGCGGCGGAGAACACACCGTCCGACGCGATCTTCGCGAACCGCAGGCCCAACGTGTTCTACTGGATCTCCGGAAGGCGGGGAGACCTCTATCCCTTCTCCGATGATCCGGAGGTCGTGATGGAGCGGCTCGAGGCGATGGGGGCGGAGTATGTCGTGCTGGACCGGACGAGCGTGACGACGGACCTCTACCTGGCGCCGGCCATCATGGCTCACGCCGACCGATTCGAGGTCGTGTATGGAAAGGGCGATCCCGTCACCCTGATCCTGCGGTTCGTGCGGGCGACGAGGAACGCGTCGCGGGACGGCGCTCCCCGATCCCGTGAGGGCTCGTGAGAGTCGTCCATGTGGTGACGGCCTTCCCGCGCTCGGAGGCGGATCCGATCACGCCGTGGCTCGTCGAGCTCGTGCGTCGTGAGCGGAGCGCCGGGATCGACGCGACGGTGCTCGCGCCCTCCTACCGTGGCGGGGGCGCCGAGGAGGTTGCGGGCGTGCCGGTTCACCGGTTCCGATACGCGCCCGCTTTCTGGGAACGCCTCTCGCACGAGGAGACGGTCCCGGACCGCCTTCGACGCAGGCCGGCGTACGGAGCCCTCGTGCCGGGATACCTGGCGGCCGGCATGCGGGCCGCGTGGCGGGAGGGTCGCTCGGGCGCGGACGTCTTCCACGTCCACTGGCCGATGCCGCACGCCCTCCTCGGCACGGTGGGGCGGCGGGCTTCCGCCGGACGCTCGGGGCTCGTGTGCAGCTACTACAGCGTCGAGGTGAGCTGGGTGCGCGCCCGCCTGCCGTGGCTGCGCTTCTTCCTGCGGTGGACCGTGAGGACGGCGGACGAGGTGACCGCGATCTCGAGCGCCACGGCCCGAGCCGTGCATGCGGTGTCGCCCCGGCCCGTTCGGGTGATTCCGTACGCCGCGGCCCTGGAGGATGACGGGCGTCCGATCGAGCGTGCCGCGTTCTCGGACGACGGCCCGATACGCCTGCTCTTCGTCGGGCGGCTGGTCGAGCGGAAGGGCGTGTCGGATCTCATCCGCGCCCTCGCCCTCCTGCGTGCCCGATGGCCCGCGCAGCTCACGATCGTCGGGGAGGGGGAGTGGGAGCTGGAGCTGCAGCGGGTCGCGGCCGCGTGCGGCGTCAGCGAGGATGTCACCTTCACGGGCCGATTGACGAGATCGGAGCTCGAGGCCACCTACGAGGCGGCGGACATCTTCGTGCTCCCCGCGGTCGTGGACGCGAAGGGGGATACCGAGGGCCTGGGCGTCGTCCTCCTCGAGGCCCTTCGCTTCGAGCGGCCGGCCATCGGCTCGGCGATCGGGGGCATCCCCGACATCATCGAGCCGGGGCGCACGGGCTGGCTGACGCCGCCGGGCGACCCGGAGGCGCTTGCGGAGACGCTGGAGTCCGTCGCGCGGCGGCCGGAGGAGGCCCGCGAGATGGCGCGGCGCGGGCGCGAGATCGTGCGCGGCCGCTTCTCGTGGGACGGGGTGATCGGGGCCACGATCGAGGTCTACGAGCGGGCCGTGGCCCGGAGGCGCGAGCGTGCGTGACACGGAGCGCGAGGATCGGTACGGAAACCTGCTCGGCTCCGAGGCCTATCGGCGGAGCCGGCGCGGCAAGGCGAGGGTCATCGCCCATCTCTGCGCGTCCGAGCTCCGCGCCGCGCGGCGGATCGCGGACCTGGGGGCGGGAACGGGGCTCATCAAGCGGGAGCTCGAGAAGGTGGCGGGTCGTAGGATTCTTGGCTTCGACATCGATCCGGCCTTCTTCGTCGAGCGCCGGGGGATGGTCCTGGCCGACGTCCGCCGCTTGCCGCTCCGGGGGGGAGACTTCGATCTGCTCATCGTGAACCACCTGTACGAACACGTGCCGGACCCGGGGGCGCTGTTTCGCGAGGTTGCGCGGGTCCTCGCGCCGGGGGGGCGGGCGTACGTGACGGCGGGCAGTCGCCTCGCGATCGTGGAGCCCCACTTTCGGCTCCCCTTCCTGAGCTGGCTTCCGACGGGGCTCGCCGATCGATACGTGCGGGCGACGGGCCGCGGCGGGAGCTACGAAGGGATCCGCTTTCTCTCCTACCGGCCGCTCACGCGCCTGATACGGGCCTCGGGCCTGTCCATTCACGATATCACGGAGCGGGCGCTGGACGAGCTCATCGATTCGACGTGGGGCTCGGCCTGGGCGCGGATCTGGGCGGTGTGCCGGCGCGCCCCCGCGGGCCTGCGGCGTCGGGCTCTCGAGGTCCTGTCTCCGCAATGGTTCTTTCTGCTCGAGAAGCCGGCGGGTGAGCCCGCCCGCCCGCCGGAGGCGAAATGATGAGGTCGTGGATGCGGCGTGATTCCGCATGGCGCCTCGCGGTGGCGGGGACCGCGGTCCTGCTCGCGCTCGCGTTCTACCGGGATTTCGTCTTCCATCCGGGCCGGATGCTGTTCGGGACGGACATGGTCGATCAGGCCTACCAGCTCCGCCGATTCGGCGTGGAGGAGATCCGGACCCGGGGCTTTCCGCTCTGGAACCCGTTCGTCTACGGGGGACTCCCGTACCTCGCGATCCTGCCCGGACCCGTCTTCTATCCGACGAGCCTGCTGTACCTGGTCCTTCCCCTGTACCGGGCGATCGGCTGGACCTTCGTCCTGCACACGGCCCTGGCGGGGATCTTCGGGACCTTCGCGGCCCGCTCGCTGAGGCTCGATCGCTGGCCGTCCGCCATCGCGGGCCTCGCCTTCATGTTCAGCGGCTTCGTCGTGTCCACGCTGTACGGAGGCCACGACGGGCGGATGTTCGGCATGGTCCTCATCCCGCTCGCCTTCGGCTGCCTGGAGCGCGGGCTCGCATCGGAGCGTCCCGGCTGGTTCGTCGGCTTCGGCCTCACCGTGGCCCTCCAGATCTTCACGCCGCACGTCCAGGTGATGTATTACTCGTCCCTCCTGCTCCTCCTGTACGCCGTCCTCCGGATCGGCGAGGGCCTGCGGGAGGTCGGGGGAGGGCGCCGGGCGGCGCGGCTCGGCGGGCTCACGCTGGCGGGCTTTGCGCTCGCGGGTCTCGTCGGGGCGGCGCAGCTGTTGCCGACGCTCGGGATCCTGGACATTGCCGTGCGGGGGAGTGGGGCAGGGGAGAGCGGGTACGCCTTCGCCTCTTCCTGGGCCCTGCCCTGGCAGGAGATCACCGCGCTCGGGCTGCCCGACCTGCTCGGCTCGCTGGCCACGTACTGGGGCCGCAACCCGTTCAAGCTCCACACGGAGTACGTGGGGGCCGTACCCCTCGCGCTCGGGGCCGTGGCGCTGGCCGGGGTGCGGAGCGACCGGCGGGTGCGACGTCTCGTCGTCTGCCTCGCCGTCGCGATCCTTTTCTCTCTCGGGGCGTCCACGCCCGTTCACCGCATCGCGTACGCCTTGATCCCGTTCGTGGGACGCTTCCGGGCGGCCTCGATGATGATGGGCCCGGCGGCCCTAATGTTCGCCCTCCTGGCGGGTCTCGGCTGGCAGCGCGTGCTGGACGCGAGGGCCGGAGGCCGCGAGCTGCCGTGGGCCTGGCTGTGGGTGGCTTCCGCGCCGGTTCTCCTCATCGCGCTCGGGGCGGTGCTGTCGCCGGATGGGCTTCTCCGCTGGATCTTGCACGGGTGGATGCCCGCGGGATGGAGCCGCATGCCTCCGCCGGAGCTGGCGCCCGCGCTCCGGGTCGGGGGATGGATCCTGCTCGTCGGCTGGAGCGCCACGTTGGGACTCGGCCGGACGGTGGCGCGGGGGCGGGCGCCGGGATGGAGCGCGGCGGTCGTGATGCTCTTCCTGGTTGCCGAGCTGTGGCGCGTGGATGCACGATATCTGAGCACGGTCCGCCCCGAGGAGGTCTTCCCGGACGACCCGGTCATCGAGGCGATGCGCGCGGAGCTCGGGCCGGGGGAGCGCGTCTTCCCGTTTCCGATCGAGGAAAGCTATCGGCCGAATGAGCTCACCGCGTACGACATTCCCGTCGTCACGGGTTCTCAGAACTTCCGCCTCGCGTGGTTCGACCGGCTGGTCGGCGGCGCCTCGCCGGGCGGCTACCGGAACATGGGGCGGCCCGCCCTCTGGGGGCTGCTGGACGTACGGTTCCTGACCACGCGCTCCCCCGTCCAGCACCCGGCGCTCGAGACTGTGGCCGAGGGGAGCCGGGCCCGCGCTCACCGGGTCGTCCGCAACACGCCTCACGCCTTTTTCCCCGACTCCGTCATCGCGGTGCGTGACGAGGATGAGGCGCTCCGCCGGGTCCTCGCGTTTCAGGATCCGACCTCCCTGGCCGTCGTGCAGGCCGACCGGGCTCCGTCGGCCGGTGCGGGATCGGCCTCGATTCGGATCTACGAGCCGAACAGGCT
The DNA here is from genome assembly GCA_046757885.1 of Gemmatimonadota bacterium. GTDB lineage: Bacteria > Gemmatimonadota > Gemmatimonadetes > Palauibacterales > Palauibacteraceae > JBHHZD01. The sequence goes on along the minus strand of JBHHZD010000011.1, from coordinate 20,870 downwards.
CGAGCTGACCGTCGAGGCAGAGCGGGGAGGTCTCCTGTTCGTGAGCGAGATCGACCATCCCTCGTGGCGGGCGACCGTGGACGGCGTGGAGACCCCGATCCTGCGGACGGACGTCGCGTTCCGCGGGGTCGTGATCCCGGCGGGCCGACACACGCTTCGGTTCACGTATTCGAGTCGGGAGTTTCGGGCGGGATTTCTCCTCTCCGGGGCGGGCCTCATCATCGCGGTCGGGGGCCTGGTGGGGATCGGAGTCGCCCGCCGGAGGAAGGGCACGGCGTCGGGACCGGATCCGGGCGGCCGGGCGTGAGCTCCCCCGGGGCGCGTGACGGAAGAGGGCGCCGCCGCGCCCTCGTCGCCGGCTTCGTCTTCATCGCCCTGCTCTTCGCGGGGGGCCTGACCTTCGGCGAGCTTCGTTCCCTGGCAGACCTGCGGAGCGAGGTCGCCTCCTTTCGGTGGGACCTCAGGTTCGAGCACCTGGTCGCGGCCCTGGGCCTGGCCACCGCGAACCTGTTCCTGATGGGCAGCGTCTGGGTCGGGCTCTTCCGGGCCTTCGGGGGGCGGATCGGGCACGGGGAAGGCGTGCGCGCCTGGATGACGACGAACCTCGGCCGGTACATCCCCGGCAAGATCTGGCAGCTGGCGGGCCTCGCCGTGTACGCGCGGGAGAAGGGGGAGTCCGCGACGGCTGCCCTGGGCGCGACGCTCGTGTTCCAGATTCTCTCGCTCGGCAGCGGGGCCGTGATCGCCGTCGCCACTCTGGGGGGACGTCTCTCGTTCCTGCCCGCGAAAGGAATCTCCACCACCGCCGTCGTTCTGGCGCTCCTGCTCGTTCTTCTCCATCCTGGAATCCTGAGCAGGCTCACCCGCCTGGCGGCACGCCTGCTGCGAGAAGACCAACCGGGCGCGTCCGTCGGCATCCTCGCGCTGGCGCGGGCGGCGGCGGTGCTTCTCGCCGCCTGGCTCGTCTACGGCCTCGGCCTGCGCGAGCTCCTGGCGGGGATGTCGGTGGGGACGGAGGCGGGGGTGCTCGTTCTGGCGGGCTTCTTCGCGGCGAGCTACGTCGTCGGCTACCTGGTCCTGCTGACCCCCGGGGGCCTCGTCGTTCGGGAGGGGACGCTGGCCGGGCTTCTGGCGGCGTTCACGCCGCTCGCGCTCGGAGTCGCCGGACTGGCGGCCGTCGCCGCGAGGGTATGGATCGTCGCCTCGGAGGCCCTCGCGGTCGGCGTCGCGGCCGCCTCGAGGAGGCGGACGAACGGGCTCGTCGGGGAAGGGGAGACGGAGTGACGAAACAGGGACGCGCGCTCGTCGTGATGCCGACTTACAACGAGGCGGAGAACCTCGAAGTCGTGGTTCGCCTCGTTCTGGAGCAGGACGCCCGGCTGGACGTGCTCGTGGTGGACGACGGCTCGCCGGACGGGACGGGAAGGGTCGCGGAGCGCCTCGCCGCGGCGAACGGGCGCATCCGGGTCCTGCATCGGGAGGAGAAGCTCGGCCTCGGGTCGGCGTACCTGACGGGGTTCCGGCAGGGACTCGCGGACGGATACGACTTCCTCATCGAGATGGATGCCGATCGTTCCCATCCTCCGCGTTACCTCCAGGACCTGCTCCAGGCGGCCGAGGAGGGGACGGACCTGGTCGTCGGCTCCCGCTACGTGACGGGGGTCAGGGTCATCAACTGGCCGATGTCCCGGCTTCTCCTGAGCTTCTTCGCCAACCGCTACGCCCGCTGGGTCACGGGGCTGCCGCTCTGCGATGCGACGAGCGGCTTCAAGTGCTTCCGGCGGACCGTCCTGGAGGCGATCGATCTCGACGCCGTCGATTCGACGGGGTACGCCTTCCAGATCGAAATGGACTTCCGGGCCTGGAAGAAGGGGTTCCGCATCGGCGAGGTGCCGATCGTCTTCGTGGACCGCCACGCGGGTGAGAGCAAGATGTCGGGGGCGATCGTGCGCGAGGCGATCTGGCGGGTGTGGGCGCTTCGTCTGAAGGCCATCTTCGGTCGGCTGTAGGGTGCAGCGGATGGTGGCGGCGTCGCGGGGCGGACGGGATTCCTCCGACGAGCTCGCGGGCGCCTTCGCGGCCCGGGGTGGGGGCCGGATCTCCCGCTGACGCGCGCGGCGGTTGGGACGGCACTCTCGCCGGCCGCCCGAGCCATACGTTACATAATGTATATTATGCGCCCTGTTCCTCCACGCTCAGCCCGCCCCCGCAGCGGCCCGCGCCCGCACTTCCCCCAGCCGTTCGCGAAGGGCATCGAACTCGTCCCCCGCGTCGGCGCCGGAGGAGGCCACGAGCCGCGCGAGGATGTCCGCGGCCTCGCCATAGCGCTCCTGCTCCGCCAGCAGACGGGCCTGCTCGGACAGCGCGCGGCGGCGCTGGAACTCGAAGGGCGCTCCCTCCGCGACGGCACCGAGGATCCGGATCGCGTCTTCCGATCGATCCGCCTGTTCGTAGATGGCCGCGAGCATCGACGCGGCGGCGTAGCCGACCGGCGACGCCACCGACGCTTCCGCCACCGGCTCGAGCGCGGCGATGGCCGCGCCCAGGCTGTCGCGACGCAGCTCCATGTCTGCCAGAAGAACGCGCGCCTCCGCGGCTTCCGGGGTTGCGCCGAACTGGGTCAGGTACTCCTGCAGCGCCGTCCTCACGGCGTCGGGATTGTCCGACACGGCGGCGAGCCGGAGCTGCGCGAGCTGGACGGCCGCCTGCTCCTCCACGCCGGCCCGGTACCGCGTGTAGTAGAATCCGGCGGCCACGAGGCCGATGACGACGACGAGGCCGATCGTGAAGGTGCGCGTATGGGCCTGAATCCAGCCTGCGGCCTCATCGAGCCGCGACAGGATCGCGTCCTGCGTGTTGAGCGTCGGCCGTTTCTTCGGACGAGCCATGGCCTTAGACATGCGGTCTATCATCCTCCGAACTCGTTGTCACACGATACCTGAGATGACGAATCATAACCCATTGCACCGACAGACGAACTGCAATCCGGCCCGCCGCTCGTCCCCCCCGCGAGCACGGGTCGGGCCCGGAGGACCGGAAAACGCGCCAAGATACCCGATCCCTTCCTCGAGCGCCAACGGGGGTCAGAACAGGAACGAGACGGCGAGAAACCCACCCACGAGAAGAATGACGAACAGGATGGAGAGGAGATTGAAGTACTTCTCGATGAACGCCCGGATCGGCTCGCCGAAGGCGCGCAGGAGGCCGGCGACGAGGAAGAAGCGTGCCCCGCGGCTCACGGCGGAGATGGTGACGAAGGCCGGAAAGGACACACGGAACCCGCCGGCGGCGATCGTGAAGACCTTGAACGGGATCGGCGTGAATCCCGCGGTTCCCAGAGAGAGGATGAGATTCCGATCATACAGCTCGCCCACGGCGCGGTACTGGTCGGCGTACCCGTACATCTCGATGATGGGGCGGCCGAGGGATTCGTAGAGGCCGCTCCCGATGAGATAGCCGAACATGGCCCCCAGGACGGAGCCCCCCGTGCACAGGAGCGCGAACGTGAGCGCGCGGCGCGGCCTGCCGAGGCACAGCGGGATGAGCAGAACGTCGGGGGGAATCGGGAAGAACGAGGATTCCGCGAACGCGATGCCGGCGAGCGCGGCCCCACCGCCCCGGCGGTCGGCCCACGACAGGACCCAACGGTAGAGTCGCTTCACCATCCTTGCTCTCCGATCAGGGGAACGAACCTGGCACCTTCGACTTCCTCCGACGCGAGCTCCCCGTCCACGAGACGCAGCCGCAGCAGTCTCTGGTCGCGGGCTCGTCCGACCGGAACGATCATCCTGCCTTCCTCCGCGAGCTGGGCCACGAGCGCACCGGGGATCGCGGGGGCGGCGGCGCCCACGAGGATGACGTCGAACGGAGCCCCTTCCGGCCAGCCCACGGATCCGTCGCCGGTTCGGAGGTGGACGTTGTGGAGTCCGAGCTCTCGCAGTCGATCCCGGGCGAGGGCGGACAGCTCCGGGACGACCTCGATCGAGTACACGTCGCCGGCCAGCACGCCGAGCAGGGCGGTCTGAAACCCCGAGCCCGTCCCGATCTCGAGCACGCGCTCGTCACCCGTGAGCTCGGCGAGCGAAAGGTGCAGGGCGTGCACGCCGGGCCGCGAGATGGTCTGGCCGAAGCCGAGAGGGAGGGCGACGTTCTCGTACGCCCGGTGTCGGACGGCCTCCGGCACGAAGCGATGCCTGGGAACGGCATCGAACGCGTGCAGGATCGCCAGGTCCTCGATGCCGGCGGCGCGGAGGTCCGCGATGAGCCGTCGCCGATCCCGCCGGTAGGCGGAATCTACAGGTCGAGTCCCCAAGCGCCGACTTCGCTGACCAGCCGGTAGTTCGTCAGGTCGAGGTGCATGGGCGTGATCGACACGTAGCCGGCCTCGACGGCCCGAAAGTCCGAGTCCTCCCTCCCGGACCAGCGGGAGACCCCACCGCCGATCCAGAAGTACTCCCGCCCCGCCGGATCCTCCCGCCGGGTCAGCGAGTCCGCGTAAACGCGGCGGCCGAGCGTGGTGATGCGAATTCCTCGCAGGTCGCCCGCGGGCAGGCCGGGGATGTTCACGTTGAAGAACGTCTGGGCCGGGAAGTCGTCCCGGCCCGTGAGCGCGCCGAGCAGGTTCGCGAGCACGGGAGCGTACTCTCCGAGCCCTCCGGCGGGCTTGCCCGCGAAAGAGAACGCGATGGACGGAATCCCCAGGATCGTGCCTTCCATGGCGGCCGCGACCGTCCCGGAATAGAGCACGTCCTCACCCATGTTCGGGCCGTGGTTCACGCCCGAGAGCACGAAGTCCGGAGGATCGGGCAGGAGCTGATTCAGGGCGATGAGGACGCAATCGGTCGGCGTGCCGTCGATGACGGTTCTCCCCTTCCCCGCCCGCGTCGCCCGCAGGGGACGGTGAAGCGTGAGCGAGTGGCTGCTCGCGCTCTGCTGTCTGTCGGGGGCCACGATCTGGACGTCGCCGAACCCGGCCGCGACCTCGCTGAGAAGCGCCAGGCCGGCCGCGTGGATGCCGTCATCGTTCGTGCACAGGAATCGAAGTCCGGAGCTCATCCCGCGGCTCCGGTGCGCGGGCAGGGGTCAGTCATCCAGCACGAGAAGGGACACGAGCGCATCGGCTTCCCGTCGGAGCTCCCGCACGGTCTCCGCATCCCAGGCGACCTTCGCCGCCCGGGCGAGCTTCCCTTCCTTGCGGAGCTGCTCGAGCTTCTTGCGGGCGCCGTCGATCGTGTATCGCTCGGCGTAGAGAAGATGCTTGAGGAGCTGGACGAGCTTGATCTCCCGTCTCCGATAGACGCGATTGCCGGCCCGGTTCTTCGTGGGCCGCAAGGCGGGAAACTGGCTCTCCCAGTACCGAAGCACGTGCGGCTTGAGCTCCATGAGCTCGCACACTTCGCCGATGGAGTAGTACTCCTTTGGCGCGATGCGGTCCGTCATGCCTAGCTCCAGCGCTCGGGTTTGGGCTCGCGTGCCATCAGGCGGGCCAGAGCCCGCTCGGGTTCGACGTCCTCGAACAGGATGGAGTATACGGCCTCGACGATCGGCATTTCCACCCCATGTCGATCGGCGAGATCCTTCGCGGCCCGAGTCGTACGGACCCCCTCGGCGACCGCCGTCATCTCCGCCAGCACGTCGCCGAGCCGCCGTCCGGCCCCGATCGCCAGACCCACCCTCCGGTTCCGGCTCAGGTCTCCCGTGCACGTGAGGACGAGGTCGCCGACGCCCGCCAACCCGGCCAGGGTCGCGCCGTCCCCGCCGAGTCGATCCGCGAGTCGGCCGATCTCGGCCAGGCCCCGGGTCATGAGCGCGGCGCGAGCGTTGTTCCCCAGTTCGAGACCGTCGCTGATCCCCGCCGCAAGCGCGATCACGTTCTTGAGCGAGCCGCCGAGCTCCGTCCCGATCACGTCCTCCTGCGTGTAGATCCGGAAATGCTCGTTCTGGAACAGCGTCTGCACGCGACGCCGGTTCGCTTCGTCGTGGGACGCCACCGTGACGGCGGTCGGAAGCCTGCGCGCGAGCTCCGCCGCGAAGCTCGGACCCGACAGGACGACGCACCCGGCGGACACCGGGGCTCCGAGCACCTCGGCCAGCACCTCGCTCATCCGCAGATCCGTCCCCGTCTCGAGTCCCTTCGACGCGCTCACGATGAGCGGCCGGGCCTCGCCCAGGAGGTGGCGCGCCTGCTCGATGACGGGCCGGACGACGTGCGAGGGACTCACGGAGAGCAGGACGGAGGCGTCCCGCAGGGCCTCCTCCATGCTCGTCGTGGCGCGAAGATCATCGGCGAGGGAGATGCCCGGGAGATACTTCTCGTTGCGATGCCGGGCCGTGATCGCCTCCGCGACTTCAACCTCGAAGCACCACATCGAGACGTCGTGGCCGTTGCGGACGAGCAGATCGGCGAGGGCGCTTCCCCAGCTTCCCGATCCCAGCACCGCGATCCGCTCCTTCACGGGGCCCCCTCCTCTCCGGCCGAGCCGCGACGCCGGAACCGGAGCTCCTGGCCCCGCATCAGGCGGGCGAGGTTCTCCCGGTGGGTCCACCAGACGAAGAGTGCGACTCCGACCGTGAACAGGATCGTCGGGCGAGGCGCGTCGGTCAGGTAGGCGACGGGTGGGACGACGCTTACCGCCGCGAGGGACGCGACGGAGACGATGCGCGTGATGAGCACGACGCCGGCCCACACGAGGAACGCGACGAGGGTCGTGAGAGGTGCGAGGGCGACGAGGACGCCGGCGCCTGTGGCGACTCCCTTCCCTCCCTGGAAGCGCAGGAAGAGGGACCACACGTGACCCGCGATGGCCGCGAGCCCGTAGGCGAGAGCCAGGGTGGGCTGACCGCTCCCGTCCCAGGCCGGAAACAGAGCGACGGGGGCCCAGCCTTTCGCGACATCGATGAGGAGCACGGGCGCGGCGGCCCCCGGTCCCAACACACGATAGACGTTCGTCCCGCCCAGGTTGCCGCTCCCGTGCTCGCGCAGGTCCACGCCCCGGGACCGCCCCACCAGATAGCTCGTGGGTATGGAGCCGAGCGCGTAGGCGGCCAGCAGCAGGGCCACTACGGTCATCGTTCCTCTCCGCGTCGTCTGACCTTGATCCGGATCGGCGAGCCCTCGAAACTCCAGGCGCGTCGGAAGCCGTTCGTGAGATATCGGACATACGGCGCCGCGATGTCCTCCGGGCGGTTCGCCCACACTACGAAGAGCGGAGGCGCCGTCGCGACCTGACTCCCATAATAGAGGCGGACTTCGCCACGGCTACCCTGGGGCGGATGTCGGGCCCGAACGAGCTCCTCGAGGACGCGATTCACCTCTGCCGTGGGGATCCGCTTCTCGCGCTCCTCCCGCACCCGAAGCGCCAGCTGGAGCGCGCGGTGAACGCGCTTCCCCGACAGGGCGGACGTCGTGAGAATCGGCACGGATCGCAGGAAGGCGGCCCGCTCCCGGAGTTCCCGCTCGAACGCCGCGAGCGCGTCCGGCCCCCGCTCGTCGACGAGGTCCCACTTGTTCGCCACCAGCACGAGTCCGCAGCCGGCTTCCCAGGCCTCTTCTCCGATGCGGAAATCCTGATTCGTCACGCCGGCGGCGCTGTCCACGAGCAGGAGGCACACGTCCGCGCGGCGGATCGCCGTCGCCGTTCGCAGGCGGCTGTAGAACTCGACCTCATCGTCGACGCGGGCCCGCCGCCGCAGGCCGGCCGTATCCACCAGGCAGAGGCGCGCACCCTCGACCTCGAGAGTCGTGTCGATCGCGTCCCTCGTCGTGCCCGGCTCCTCGTGCACGAGCACCCGCTCCCGACCCAGCAATCGGTTCACGAAGCTGGATTTTCCCACGTTCGGCTTGCCGACGACCGCGACGTGCAGATCCGCCTCCTCTGCGGACTCCGCGCCGGCGGGAGGGAGGACGGAGACGAGGCGATCGAGCAGGTCTCCGCTTCCCCGTCCGCTCAGGGCCGACACGGGACACGGATCGCCGAGCCCGAGTCCGTGGAACTCGTGCTCGCCCATCGACCCGACCGGCTCGTCGATCTTGTTCACGGCCACCAGGACCGGCCTCGCGGCGCGCCGCAGCAGGTCGGCCACGTGCTCGTCGATCGGGTGGAGGCCCGTTCGCCCGTCGACGACGAAGAGAATGGCGTCGGCGTGGTCGATGGCGGTGAGCACCTGTCGGCGGACCTCGCGGTCCAGCGGCCCCTCGGGGGACTCCAGGAGCCCGCCCGTGTCGGTGAGAACGAACTCCCGTCCGCCCCATTCGGCCGTCGCGAACTGACGATCGCGCGTGACCCCGGACCGTTCGGCCACGATGGCGAGCCGCTTGCCGATGATGCGGTTGAACAGCGTCGACTTCCCCACGTTCGGTCGCCCCACGATGGCCACCGTCGGCGTGGCTAGGCCGGAATCAGGACGTCCGTGATGTGCTCGGATGGCCATAGGGAGATCGCGTGGAACTCGGAGCGCAGGTCGTCGAGGGTGACGTCATCCAGAAAGCGGGTCCCGTCGTCCCCCAGAGCGGCGCGACTGAACAGCGCGGCGTCGAATCCGTCCAGCTCGCGCAGGGCGCGGCGGTGATCCTCGCCGGACAGGAGGCCGGCCGTCGTGACGGACTCGCCGAAGAGCTCGTTCGTAACGCCGACCGTACGGATCCGTGCCCCGCTCGCCGCGGCGATCTCGTCGCCCAGGCGCGCGAGGTGTGGCTCCATCGAGCGGCCGGTGAGGAGAGCGATCCGCCGGCCCGCGAGCGAGGGTAGACGACGCAGGTCTCGCTGCACGAGGTCCCGCAGGCGCGAAATCGCTCCCACCCCGTTCGCCGCGAGCTCCCGGTCGTCGAAGTAGTCGAGACCCGGCAGATCCCGTCCAGCGATGAGAAAGAGCTCGTCTGCCCCGTAGCACCAGCCGAAGCCCCGATCCGTGAATGCGGCGTCACGGGCCTCGTCGATTTGGGCCAGGACCCGCCTCGCCTCGACGGGGAGCAGTGGTCGGACTCCGCGGTCGGAATTGTACTTCGTCAGGCCCACGGGGACGATGGACAGGGAGAGGACGTCCTCCCCCCGGTCGAACAGATCCGTGATCGTCCTCGTCAGGACCGCGCCATCGTTGAGCCCGGGACACAGCACGACCTGGGCGTGGATGCGGATCGCCCCGGCGGCCAGCCTGTCGAGATGGATCCCGAGGTCGCCGGAGCGCGGGTTGCGCAGCATGGCGAGACGCACGGCCGGATCCGTCGCGTGCACGCTGACGTAGAGGGGGCTGAGACGCTGCTCCACGATCCGGTCCCAGTCCGCGTCCCGCAGGTTCGTGAGCGTCACGTAGTGGCCGTACAGGAAGGAGAGCCGGAAGTCGTCGTCCTTGATGTACAGGCCGGCGCGCAGGCGTCCGGCCTTCGGATTCCCCTTGACGAAGCAGAAAGGGCAGGCGTTCGTGCACCGTCGGATCTTGTCCGGCCGCGGGATGAGCCCCAGGGAGTCATCGAAGTCCTTCTGGATGTCGTACACGACCCGCTCGCCGTCGGGGTGAACGACCTCGAGTTCCAGATGCTCCTCCGCCTCGGCGAACCGAAGGTCGAGCGCGTCCTCCAGGGCGCGCCCATCGATCGCCAGAAGCACGGCCCCGGGGGGGATCCCGAGCCGGGCCCCGATGGAGCCCTCGATCACGCTGGCGACCCGAATCATGGTTCCGTCCGTCTCTCCCGGTCCGTCGGCGGATGCGCGGACAGGGCCGCGCGCGCGGCCTCGTAGCTGTGTGCGGGGACCAGGACCCGAACGACCGAGAGGCCGCCGATGCTCACGACGTTCGCGTGGTCCTTCTGAGAAAGGATCGCGGCGTCGAGATCCGCGGCTCGCAGCGACCCCGCGAGAAGCTCGGCCTCCAGGTCGTTGGCCGTGCGCGCGACCTCCGCCCATCCTTCGGTCACTTTGACCCGGGCGTGCCGCCCGCACAATGTCGTGTGGCGCGAGCCGCGGCGGCAAGGCTCGCACACGACCCGGTCGCAGATCACACACGCGCGGGTGGCGAGCCGCGTCGGGTGGGTGTCACAGGGTCGCGCGGCGGGCAGGGTCCCGCAGCGCGGACAGCTCTCGGCCTCGCCGCCGCGCGGAGCCGAGCAGCGCCGACAGCCGGAATGCGTCCGTCGGCGACGGCGTACGGACGGGAGACGGAGGGGCCTCTCGAAATCGCCCCCCGCGGTCAGGAGCCGGACCCGGTCTCGGTCGCCTCCGCATAGCGAAAGCCGGCGACCGAATCGGCGGACTCGAGCTGGACCTCGAACGCCGTGACCTCTCCTTCGGGCGGCATCTCGATGTGTACGGTCTCGTTCGCCACGACGGCGCCGTCTTCTCCCATCAGCTCGAGCGGGATCAGCACTTCCGTGCCGGCCGCCACGGTCCGGTTCATCACTTGCCCCCGGACGACCCACCCGCCCTCGCCCCTCGGAGCGAGCTGGCTCTGCAGAACCTCGAAATCGAGGGCGTCGCGGCGCTTCAACACCTGGAGGGCCTCGTCGTTGCGGGAGAGCTCCCGGTAGCCAGCCGCGAGGAGATTGTAGTTCGCGGCCTCGAGCGGAAAGAAGCGAACCAGCGTGTCGGCGAGGGGGATCGTGCCCTCGTAGTCCTCCTGCTGGTACTTCGTGTTCGCGAGATTTGTGAGGATCTCCTTGTTGACGGGGTTGATCTCGTGCGCCTTCTGGAAGGCGACGGCGGCCTCTCCGAAGCTCTGGGCCCGGTACAGCCCGATGCCCACCTGAGACCACTGAGCGAACGTGAGATCCTCACGAGAGAGGAGCTTCATGAAAATCGCCTGCGCCTCGTCTCCCCGCCCCGCATCGATGAGCACGATGGCGTAGTTGAGGTTCCCCATCACATCGTCCGGGTGCTTCTCCGCGTGCTCGGCGTAGAGCGCGAGCGCTTCCGCATCGCGGTCCTGCGAGCGCAGGATCTCGGCCAGGTTGATCGTGGCGACCCGCACCATGGACTCGTCGCCGCCGACGTCGATCGCCTCCCGGTATCGTCCCGACGCGAGCTCGACGTCTCCCCGGTTCTGGTAGAGAGAACCGGCGCTCGTGAGGGAGCGGGCGTCCCGATAGATCGTGTTCGCCAGCTCGAACGTGGCGAGCGCCTTGTCGCTGTCCCCGCCGCTCATCTGCGTGATCGCCCGATTGTAGAGCGTCGCCCAGGCATTGAACCGCATGTCCCGGGCCTGCTTCTCGCAGGAAGGCGCGAGGGACACGAGCCGCGTGAGCATCGAGTCGGCGCCCGTATAGTCGCGGAGCCCGAGATAGGACACCGCCGCCAACAGATACGGCCGGGGCAGATCGGGATCGGCCTCGAACGCCGGCTTCAGCTTCTCCAGCGCGCGCGTGTACCGCTCCTGTGGGGTCTGCGGATCATCCCCGCGGTTCGCGAACGTGATCTCCACGTCGGCCGCTCGCGTGTGCTGGTTCCCTTTCTTCGCGCACTGCTGCGCCGTCGCGCCCGCGGGCAGGATGAGCAGGGCCGCGGTGGCCATGGAGACACCATGAGCGATCTTGGTCATTGCCTCGACTTCCTTTCGGGTGAGGGCCTCTCGCGGTCCCAAGGATTGTCGATCCCTGTCTGGGACGCAACCTGAGAGGCGGGATCAGGCCCTCCTACCCGTTCATCCCGCAGGTGGTCCTCGCGAGGGCCGCGGCGCCGCCTCGCGGTCCGTAGTTCTGGGCATCCCCCGTGTTGAACAGCACGACGGTCTCGCCCTCCTTGAGCTCGCCCGTGGCACGCAGGCGGCGCGCGGCCGCGAGCGTGGCGCCTCCCTCGATGCCCGCGTTCAGGCCCGCGCGTCCGAGCTCCGCCGCTCCCGCCTCCATCTCTTCGTCCGGGACGGCGATGGCTCCGCCTCCCGACGCCCGGAGCGCGTCCAGGATCAGGAAATCCCCCAGGGCCGTCGGTACGCGGAGGCCCCAGGCCGCCGTCTTCGCCTCCATCCAGGGAGTCGCGAAGCGCTCGCCCTCCTCGAAGGCCCGCACGATGGGCGCACAACCGGTGCTCTGCACGGAGTACAGCCTCGTCGACGCGGGCGCGAGACCCAGGGACGCGAGTTCCCGCAGGGCCTTCCACGTGGCGACCAGACCCGTGCCTCCTCCCGTGGGATAAACGACCGCGTCGGGGACCCGCCAGTCCAGGGCCTCGGCGATCTCCAGCATCATCGTCTTCTTCCCCTCGAGCCGGTAGGGCTCGCGCAGGGTCGAGACGTTCCATGCACCCGTCGCCGTCGCCTCCTCCGTCGCCCTTCGTCCGCAGTCCGTGATGAGGCCGGCGACTCTCTCCACCTCAGCGGCGAACCCGCGACATCGGTCCTCGACCGTGGCCGGCGTGTCCTCGGGAAGGAAGACGCGGGCGGGAAGGCCTGCGCGCGCCGCGTAGGCGGCGAGCGCGACGCCGGCGTTGCCGGCGCTCGGGATCACGAATCCCGGAGCTCCATCACTTGCCCCCCGCGTGACCGCAGCCGACAGCCCCCGGTCCTTGAAGCTCCCCGTCGGGTTTCTCCCCTCGTCCTTGAGAAGGAGACGAAGGCCGAGCTCCTCCCCCGGGCGCCCGAGGTCCAGCAGAGGTGTATCGCCCTCGCCGAGCGTGACCGGCGCTTCTCCGTCCCGGAGCGGCATCAGCTCCGCGAACCTCCACATGCCGCCCGAACGCCGCCGCCAGCGTGCGGCGAGATCGGGCCCGTCGCCGACCGGTGAACCATACTGCACGAGCCACGGCCGGCCGCAGTCGGGGCACACCGTGGCCCGGGGGCTCGCGTCCGACGCAAGTCCGCAGGCTCCGCACTCGAGACCGAAGTCAGTCATCTCCGCCCGCGCGGCTCGCGAGACGCCGCTCGAGCCGATCCAGGCACCGCTCACGGCCCAGGAGCCGCGCGAGGCCCGGAAGGGCGGGCCCCTGCTCCCGTCCCGTCAGTGCCTGGCGGACCGGGGCGTACAGGTCTCGCCCGCGCACGCCGACCCGCTCCGAGGCCCGGCGCAAGCCGTCCTGCAGGGCCTCGGCATCCCAGGTCGCCATCTCCCCCCAGGCGTGGCGCACGGCGGCGAGCACGGCCGCCTGCGCCGGGCCGGGCGCGGCGCCGCCCGCGCCGCCCGCCGGCGGCTCGAGGAGGGACCGGAGCTCCTCCCACGCCTCACGCAGCGTGGAGAAGCGGTCGTGGAGGAGACCGGCCGCGGCCGTCCAGTCCACGGGCTCGACGGTCGCCGCCGCGGTACCCGCGAAAGCCCGGAGCGCCTCCCCGAGGGCATCCTCGTCGAGACGGCGGAAGTGCTGCGCGGACATCCAGCGCATCTTCTCCGGATCCATGACCACGTCCGTGAGGCCGATGCGATGGAGGTCCGCCTCTCGCACAAGCTCTCCGCGCGAGCGAATCTCCTCACCGGACGGGCTCGACCAGCCCAGGAGGGACAGGTAGTTCAGGACGGCATCGGGATGGAAGCCCTCGTCGCGCAGCTCGAGGAGTCCGCGCGCGCCCGTGCGCTTCGACAGTTTCCCGCCGTCCGGGGCCAGAACGGTCGGGATGTGCGCGAAGTGGGGCGGCTCGAGGCCGAGCGCCCGATAGAGGAGGATCTGCTTGGGCGTGTTCGGCAGATGGCCGACGGCCCGGATCACGTGCGTGATCTCCATCCGGGCATCGTCGACGACCACCGCCAGGTGGTACGTCGGCGTCCCGTCTGACCGGAGGAGCACGAAATCCTCCACATCGTCCCCGTCCACCGCCAGCTCGCCCTTCACGAGATCCACGTAGGCTATGCGCCCCGCTTCGACGCGCAGGCGAATCGCGGCGGCCCTGCCCTCGGTGCGCATCTCGCGCGCCTGCTCCGGGGACAGCCCGCGGCAGGGGTCCAGCCGGACGGGATCCGAGCCCCCGTCGGTCCGACGGAGATCCGGGTCGGCGGCGCAGAAACAGGGATAGGCCGCGCCGGCGTGCACCAGGCGGTCGGCCGCCTCCCGGTAGAGCGGGAGGGCTTCGCTCTGCCGGTACGGGGCGTGCGGGCCTCCGCGCACCGGATCCTCGTCCCGATCGAGGCCGAGCCAATCCAGGGCCTCGAGGATTCTCTCCGCCGCACCCGGAACGGTACGCTCGACGTCCGTGTCCTCCAGGCGGAGGACGAACTGGCCGCCGTGGCGCCGCGCGAAAAGCCAGTTCAGCACCGCCGTGCGGGCGTTGCCCACGTGCATCTCGCCCGTGGGGCTGGGCGCGAATCGCGTCCGGACCCTCACGAGGCGGGCCCCGACTCGAGCGCCGCGCGAATCCGCTCCGCCAGGGCGGGCCCGATCCCGGGAACGGCACACAGCTCTTCCGCGGACAGACGGCCGATCGCACGCACGCTGCCGAAGCGCCTCAGGAGCTCCGCCTCCCGGCCGGGGCCGACGCCGGGGACGTCGGCGAGCCGCGACCGCAGGGTCCGCCGCCGCCGCAGCGTCCGGTTGTATCCCACGGCGAACCGATGAGCCTCGTCGCGGGCCCGCTGAAGCCAGTGAAGCGCGGGGTCGCGTCGCGGGAGGCGTACCGCGGCGGATGCGGCTTCCGACGGGAAGATCTCCTCCTCCCGCTTCGCGAGGGCCACGACGGGCAGGTCGGACACGCCCGCCGACTCCATCGCCTGGCGCGCCGCGCCGAGCTGTCCCCGGCCGCCATCGATGACGACCAGGTCCGGCAGCCTGCCGCCCTCCGCGACACGGCGATGGAAGTAGCGGCTCACGATCTCCTGCATCATCGCATAATCGTCGGGATCTCCGTCCGAGCCCCGAATCCGGAAGCGCCGATACTCGGACCGATCCGGGCGCCCGTCGCGCAGCCACGCCGCGCTGCCCACCGAATCGCTGCCCCCGAGCGTGGACACGTCGAAGCAGAGGAGCGACCGGGGAGGATCCGGGAGGCCGAGCACGCGCGCGAGCCCCGCGGCCGCCGCCGGCAGGTCGCTCTCTCCCGCCGGGCCGGCGTCGGGTGAGACGCGGTCCTCCTCGAGAAGCTGGCGTGCGTTGCGGCGTGCGAGCTCGACCAGGCGGCGCTTGGCGCCGCGCTGCGGGACCCGGATGCGAAACGCCCGCCCCCACCGATCCGTCAGCATCCGCTCCAGCAGGCGCCGATCCGGGAAGTCGTCCTCGACGAGCAGCTCCGGCGGCAGCTCCTCCCGGCGGACGTACAGACTCTTGACGACGGCCGCCGTGACCTCGCTCCCGTCGCTGCCGTCCACAGTACGCAGGCGCCTGACCTCGCGCCCGAGAAGATGCCCGTCGCGCACGCGGAGGAGGACGGCCACGGCCCCGGCCCCGTCCTCCCTCCGGGCGACCGCGAGGACGTCCCGATCTCCCCCGCGGACATCCACGGCCGCTTGCCTTCGTTCGAGGACCTCGAGGCCGACGATGACGTCCCTGAGCTCCGCGGCCTCCTCGAAGCGAAGCCCATCGACGGCGTCCTTCATGCGCGATCGCAATCGAGCCTTGAGGCCGCGCGTGCGTCCGGCCAGGATCGCGAGGATCTCGTCGATCATCGCCCGGTACTCCTGCTCGGACTGGTAGCCGACGCACGGCGCGCGGCACCGGTCGATGTGATAGTCGAGACAAGGCCTGTCGGGAGCCCCATCCGGCAGGTCGAAGTGGCACGTCCGAACCGTGTACATCTGGCGGATCGCTCGAAGGGTGCGTCGCATGA
This sequence comes from Gemmatimonadota bacterium, assembly GCA_046757885.1. Taxonomy (GTDB): domain Bacteria; phylum Gemmatimonadota; class Gemmatimonadetes; order Palauibacterales; family Palauibacteraceae; genus JBHHZD01. The sequence continues at coordinate 5,204 of JBHHZD010000011.1, read as the reverse complement.
CGCCCACCGCCGTGAAGGGGCCGAAGTATCGGGCTCCGTCGGGCCGGAGGTCCCGCGTCACGAGGATGCGAGGAAACCGCTCGTTCACGGTGACCTTCACGTACGGGAAGCTCTTGTCGTCACGGAGCTGGATGTTGAACGGCGGCGCGTGCTCCTTGATGAGGGTGTTCTCCAGGAGGAGGGCCTCCGACTCCGTCGACACGACGATCGTCTCCACCGACTCCAGCCGGCGGAGGAGCTCCTTGAGCTTCGTCGATTTCTCCGCGTCCCGGCCGTAGTACCATCGCACGCGGGCGCGAAGGGATTTTGCCTTCCCCACGTACAGGATGTCGCCGGCCGCGTCCCGGAACAGGTAGACCCCCGGAGCCGCGGGCAGGTCCGTCGGTGCGCGACGTCGCGGCTCAGGCGTCATCGGCCTCTCGTCGAGCGAGCGGGAGCCCTCGTCGCGGTGCGGGTCCGGCGATGGCCAGATACGGTCCCGCACCCGCCAGCAGCACGGCTCCCAGGGTAGCCAGGGTCCCGGCAAGGCCCAGGTGCGCGAGGCGGGGCTCCACGAGCGACCGGACGAGGGCCCCCGCCCCCGCGGCGGCGACCGTGCCGGCGGCGAGGCGCAGGATGACCCGGATCTCCGGCCCGCCGAGCAGTCGCCCGACGCGACGCGTCAGCGCCCGCCACAGCAACAGGAGGTTGAGCCACGCGCCGGCGGCCCCCCCGAGGGCGAGCCCGACGGCCGCGAGGGGGCCCCATCCGGCCCCGCGCAGGCCGAGGGCCAACGGCGCGCCGAGGGCGATGCCCGTTCCGACGGAGGCGGCGGCGATCCGCATGGGGGTGCGCGTGTCCTGCAGGGCGTGGAAGCCGCTCGCGAACAGCTTGATCGAGCTCGTGGCCACGAGCCCGAGGGCGTAGGCGATGAGCACGCCCCCCACGAAGGCGGCGCTCGCCTGGCTGAACTGTCCGCGGAGGTACACGGTCCGGATCACGAGGTCGCCGAACAGGAGCAGGAGGACGGCGGACGGGAGGACGTAGAACAATATGCTCAGGAAGCCGCCGGTGATCCTGGGTCGGAGCGCCTCCGGAGCCGTCTCCCTCGACATCTCCGGCAGCGAGGCGGCGGCCACGGAGATGCCGAACAGACTCAAGGGCAGGTACACGAGCCGCTGGGCGTACGCCAGGGAGGACAGCGCGCCCGTCCCGAGGAGCGTGGCCAGGAGCACGTCCACGAAGCTGGAGATCTGGAAGATCCCCTGACTCGAGATCACGGGGCCCGTGTTGCGGATGACCCTGCGGGTCGGCTCCCAGCTCCACCGGAACGACGGTCGGAGCGTCCCCGCCAGGCGGCGGGCGACGGGGAGCTGGAACCCCACCTGGAGGAGGCTTCCGAGAAGCGCGGACCAGGCGAGGACGACGACGAGCGGCGTCCAGCCGAGTCGAGCGCCGAGAAGCAGCCCCCCCACCTGCGACAGGTTCCAGAGCACGGGCGCGACGAAGGGGAGGAAGAAGCGCCGATGGCTGTTCAGCACGCCCAGGCACCAGGCGCCCACGATGAGGAGTCCCGACATCGGGAACAGGATGCGCACGAGGGACACCGTGAGTTGCGTGGCCGCCGCGTCGAAGCCGGGAGCGATGAGCCGCGTGAGGAGAGGCGCGAGAAGGATGCCCAGGCCGCTCAGAAGGGTCGCCGCGCCGATGACGACGCCGAGCACATCCGAGGCGAGGCGCCCGCCGCGCGCCTTCTCGTCCTCCCCGCGCAGGATCTCGCTGTACACGGGCACGAAGGAGGCGGAAAGGGTGCCCTCGCCCAGAAGGTTGCGGATGATGTTGGGAATCCGGATCGCGGCCCAGTACGCATCCGCCCCGACACGCGTGCCGAGGAACGCGGCGAAGGCGACATCCCGGGCCAGGCCCGTGATCCGGCTCAGGAGGATTCCCGCCCCTACGGCGGCCGCGGGTCGGGCGCGTCGGGAGGTCACCCCGGTCGGTTCGGGGGCGCGTGGGCGGACCCGCCAAGCGGCTCAGTCACCGGACTCGAGCTCCGGCACATCCCGGTCGCCCGATCCCTCCAGGAGGGAGCGGATGAACTCGCTTTCCTCGCGCAAGCTCTCGACGGCCTCGCTCAGGTATCGGACTTCGGCTTCGAGCTCCTTCAGCTCACGCGGAGGCGCACCTTCCCCTTCCTGCAACGCCCCTCCCGAAATGCGGTTCGCCAGAGCCTGCCCGACCTGCGAATCGAGAACGATCGCGAGGATCGGGATCAGGAGGACGACGAGAATGACGAGAGCCCAGACCATCTGCCCATCCGTTCGGGGTGTCGCGCCGGAGACCGTCGGAAAAGCTACTCCCGCTCATCGACCCCAGCAACGCCCACCAGGGTGCGCAAAAGCTGCGATCCACCCGCTTCCGCCACGGCGCTCGTGAACCCCGCACCGTAGCGCGCCAGAAAATAGAACGGGCTCAGGACCCGCTCCTGGGGCTTGCCCCCCGGAAACAGCTGGGCGGCGGCGCGGGCGATTTGCTCCAGCCGACTCTCCTGTCTTTCGCGGATGCGGTGATCGATGGTGTGCTCCAGCCCCCGGACGGCGTCGAAGGCCGCCTTCCGAGCCTTCCCGGCGGCGGATCGAATGCCTGGCAGCTCCCGGCCCACGACGTCCTCGACCCGGTCGAGGCCGCTTCCGAGCGCCTGCCGGAGCTCCGTGAGCGCCCCCCGCAGCGCCTCCGGACGCTGACGCTCCACGACGCTGCGCGCGAGGGCGCCCCCCCCGTCCCGAAGATCCTCCGGCCCCACGCCGAGCTCGTCGAGAAGCCGCGCGACTCTCGCCTCGAGCGCCATCCAGGCGAAGCGGGGCTCGATGGCGGGCATCGGAACCCCGGCGGCGGCGAAGACCTGCGGGAGCTGTGCCCAGTATGCGATCTCTCCGGGTCCGAGGACCGTGGCGCCGACCGGAAGGAGCCAGCTCTCGAGCACGGGCCGCAGGGCGGCGCTCGGACTGACGGCGTCCGGCTTCGCGTGGAGTCGGGCCCGCGCCTCATCGAGGCGCATTTCGGTTCCCTCCCGGCCCGACACGATTCCGTTCCGGACGTAGAGGCGCTCGCGGCCCGCTCCGAGATCCATGAAGAGGAGCGTGGCCCCCGGCACGTGCTTGAGCTGGGGAGCGTAGCCGGCGCCCTGCACGGCCTCCGTGCCGACGGCCACGGCCTCCTCGAACCGGGCGTGCTCGCCCAGCGCCTGCTCGAACAGGGGGGTCGAAGCCTGCTTCACGCCCGGGGTCGCCGCGTCGAGCCAGCAGAAATCCTGCTTTCCGACGACCCGGGGCAGGACCTCGGCGAAGGCATCGGCGAACGGGCGCCCCGGCTGGTAGGCCCGGCGGAGCAGCTCCAGGTAGTCCTCCACGAACTCCGAGGCCGGGAGGACCTCCCGCAGGCGCTCCAGGGCCCCGACCACATCCGGCGGCAACGGCGCGGGGCCCACGGCGCGCCTCTCGTCGCCGGGCGGCGGCGTGAGCCGAATCTCGACCCGGGAGCCTTCACGGTCCAGCAGACGGCTGACCGCGATCTCCTGCCAATCGTGGTCATCGGACGCGATCCAGAAGCACGCGAGCGCCGGCGCTCCGCTCGCCGCCTCGAGCCTCCTGGCGAGCTCGATCGCGGTGAGGGACTTGTACAGGACGTAGAGGGGACCGAGAAACAGCCCGGGTTGCTGGCCCGTGGTCACGAGCCGGCCCCGTCCACCCAGGATTTCCCCCAGCCTGGTCCGGGCGGCCGGACTGGAGCAGCCGAAGATCTCCGCCCGCAGCCGTGCCGGCCTTGGCCTCCTCTCCGGATGCGAAACGCCGACGGCGAGCGCCTCCGGAGGGAAGAGATGCAGGGCCCGCTCGGTGCCGACGGCGAAGTCGCCGCCCGGCGAACCGGCGGCTCCGAGGCTCCGGGGCTCGATCCTCACAGGGCGTCCGCGAGGAGGATGAGGCGCGACGAGCCCTCGGCGTAGGGAGCGCCGCCGTACTCGCCGAATCGGGCCTCGACGCCGAAGCCGGCCCCGGCCAGGAGATCGGCGAGCTCCGGAGGCTCGTAGAGGCGGACCCTCTCCTCGAACCGCCGGAGGCGCTGGCCGGCCGGTGACAGGATTTCGATCTCCTTGATGACCACGCCTTCCTCGATCCGTCTCCGCTGCCGAATCGTGCGCTCGTTCACCGTGCGATCGTCCTCCGGGACCAGGTGGCGCCGGACGTGGGGAGCGTTCAGGTAATCCAGAAGGAACCGCCCGCCGGCCCGCAGGGCCCTCCTCGTCTCCTGCAGTACGCGCGCATCGTCTCTCGCGTCACGGAAATAACCGAACGATGTGAAGAAGCTCGTGACGGCGTCCACGCTCGCGGTCGCGAGAGGAAGATCCCGCATGTCGCCACGCACGACGGGCAGGCCTCGATCGGTCGCGCGCGCCCGACGGAGCAGCTGGGCGGACAGGTCGAGGCCGATCGCGTGCACGCCGCGCCGCCGCAAGACGCCGACGTGGCGCCCCGCTCCGCAGCCGAGGTCCAGCACCCGCCCCTCGGGGCGCAGAGCCACATGATCCAGGAAGAGATCGACGGCCGCTTCCGCCTCCCGCTCGTCCCGGTGAGGGTAGAGCTCCACGTACTCGTCCCCGAACCACCTCGCAAACCACTCACCGCTCACCTCAGGCCCCCCGATGGTAGAGCTCGCCCCTGAGCAGGGTGCCCGCCCGATAGAGCTGCTCGGTCAGCACGAGTCGCGCGATGTCGTGCGGGAGCGTCATGCGGGACAGCGACAACCGATGCCGCGCCCGTCCGAGCACCTCCTCGCCGAGGCCGTCCGCGGCCCCCACGAGAAACGCGGCTCCCGCCCGGGCGTACGTTCCCACATTCCGCCACGTCGGCCGCGAGCCGGCGTGACGACACGGATCGACCGGTCCGGGTGACGGCGATGACGTCGAAGTCCCGCGGCACGAGCCCGAGAAGCGCGCGGCCCTCCGCCCGCCTGCGGTTTGTCTCCGCGCCCCTAGCCACGGGTACTTCTCTCGACTCGAACGAGGAGTACCGCCTCAGCCTCGTCTCGTACTCGCGGATCGCCGTCGCGATGGCCGGATCCTTCGGTTTCCCGACGGCGAGAATCAGAAGCCGCACGGCAGGCGCCCCCGGGTCCGGCTATCCGACACGATCCAGGTAGGCGATGAGAAGAAGCACGAGGATGAGCAG
>JBHHZD010000010.1:0-68283 GCA_046757885.1 Gemmatimonadota bacterium | reverse complement strand
GAGCGCACACCGCCGGCCGGAGCCGAAGCGGCGGAGGTCGAGGTCGGAGAGGGCGGGGATTGAGGCTTCGTGAGATCCACGAGAGACGAGGCGGAGCGCCTGCGCCTCCTGGGGCTGGCGCGGCGGGCCGGCCGGACCGTGATCGGGACGCGCGCCGTCCGGGAAGCGGCGCGACGGGGCGGCCTCGCGGGGGTCGTGCTGGCGACGGATGCGACGCAGAACGCGCGGGCCCGGCTCGAGCCGGCGCTGCGGTCGGGCGGCGTCCCGTGCGCGAGCCTCGCGACGAGCGCGGAGATCGGCCTCGCGGTCGGGCGGGGGCCGATGGTCGCGGTCGGCATCACGGATCGCGCGCTCGCCGGTCGCATCCTGCGGGATTCGATCGAGTCGGAATGAAGACGGCGGTGGCCGGGTGGCGGGGCACGCCACCCGCCGGGCCGACAGGAGGGTAGACGTTGTCCAAGTACCGAGTCTACGAGGTCGCGGAAGAGCTGGGCGTCGAGAGCCAGCAGCTCATCACGATGCTGCATCAGATGGACGTCCCGGTCCGGAGCCACATGTCCACCGTGGACGAGACCCAGATCGCCCGCCTGTACGCGCGGCTGGAGCGCGAGCGACGGAGCCAGGGCGTCGAGGTGAAGACCGAGTCCCGGGGACCCTCCCGGCGTCGGCGTCGTCGGGCCGCGCCTGCCGCGCTGGAGACGGCGGCCGCCGTGGAGTCCGCCGAGGAGAGCGAGGCGGCTGCGGTGGAGGAGCCGGCCGTCGACGAGGCGGATGAGGTCGAGGCCGGGCCGGCGGAGGCGCCGGCCGCCGTGGATGCCGCGGGGGAGATCGAGGCGGATGCCGCGGAGGACGTGGCGGGGGACGCGGAGGTGGAGCTCCCGGATGGCGAGGAATCGCCGCCGGCGCCCGCCGCCGGGGCGGAGACGGGGGATGAAGGGGTGGAGCCGGCCGCGCCGGAGGTCGCGCCGGAGCCCGAAACCGACCCCGAGGCCGGCGAGGAGCCCCCGGAGGCCGAGGCCGACGCGGGCGAGAAGAGCACGACGCGGAAGCCGAAGCCCGTGCGCCGGGGCCTCGTCTCCGCCCCGGCGGCCTCCGCCGCGCCCGGAGGGACCGTCCGCATCAAGGCAGAAGGATACACGGTGGATGGTCGCCGGCGGGGACGGCGCGAGAAGAAGAAGCAGCGGCGGGTGGACCAGGAGGCCGTACAGGAAAGCGTGAAGAAGACGCTCGCCGCGATGGAGAGCGGCGGGGGCGGACGCAGGCGCCGGCGGGACACGGGGCCGTCCCAGCAGGAGGTGGAGCGGGAGCTTCGCGAGCAGCAGGCCGAGGCGGAGAAGACCCTCGTGCGCGTGAACGAGTTCCTCACGGTCGCGGAGCTCGCCGAGCAGCTCCGATCCTCGCCGCAACAGATCATCACCTCCGCCTTCAAGAACCTCGGCCTGATGGTCACGATCAACCAGCGGCTCGATTTCGACCAGATCGAGCTCATCTGTGAGGAATTCGGCTTCGAGGCGGTTCGGGAGGAAGCCTACGAGGCCGAGCTCGCGGCGATCCCCGAGCTGGAGCAGGTCACGGATGGCGAGCTGTCGGCCCGGGCTCCCGTCGTCACGGTGATGGGCCACGTCGATCACGGGAAGACGTCGCTGCTGGATTACATTCGCAAGACGAACGTGATCGCGGGCGAGGCGGGCGGCATCACGCAGCATATCGGCGCGTATCAGGTGGACCTCGACGAGGGCCGGTCCCTGACCTTCCTCGACACGCCGGGCCACGAGGCGTTCACGGCCATGCGGGCGCGCGGAGCCGAGCTCACGGATGTCGTAATCCTCGTCGTCGCCGCGGACGACGCCGTCATGCCGCAGACGGTCGAGGCGATCAGCCACGCCCGCAACGCGGGCGTGCCGATCGTCGTCGCGATCAACAAGGTGGATCTCCCCTCGGCCGACGTGACGAAGGTGAAGAACGACCTGCTCGCCCGGGAGGTCATCCTCGAGGAGTTCGGCGGTAACGTCCTCGCAGCCGAAGTCTCCGCGAAGACCGGGTTGGGGATCGAGGATCTTCTCGAGAAGATCGTGCTCCAGGCGGAGCTGCTGGAGCTCACGGCGACGGCGGAGGGAGAGGCCCGGGGGACGGTCATCGAAGCGGAGCTGGACCGCGGGATGGGCCCGGTGGCGACGGTCCTCGTTCAGACCGGAACACTTCGCATCGGAGACGACTTCCTGTGCGGACTCGTCGCGGGCCGGGTCCGGGCGCTCCTGGATGAGCGGGGGAACGCGGTGGACGGGGCCGGACCCTCGACCCCCGTGCGCATCCTCGGGTTCGAGGGCGTGCCGCAGGCGGGCGACAATCTCATCGTGATGGATCCCGCCCGGGTGCGCGAGATCGCGTCCCGGCGGCAGCAGCTGGAACGGGAGCGCGAGATCCGCCGCCGGACGAAGGGCGTCCGTCTGGAGGACATTTTCGCCGAGATCCAGGCGGGGGAGAAGGCGACCCTGAACCTCGTGATCAAGGGCGACACGGACGGATCCGTGCAGGCGCTCTCCGACTCGCTCGAGCGGTTGAGCAACGAGGAGGTGGCCGTCGACGTCATCCACAGAGGCGTGGGCGCGATCAACGAGGGCGACGTGCTTCTCGCGGCCACGAGCGCGGCGGCGATCATCGGCTTCCACGTGCGGCCCGACACGAAGGCCCGCGGCATGGCGGAGCGGGACGGCGTGCAGATCCGGACCTACAACGTCATCTACGAGGCGGTCGAGGACATCCGCCTGGCGCTGGAGGGACTGCTGAAGCCGGAGGAAAGGGAGGTCGTCGTCGGGTCGGCGGAGGTGCGCGAGCTGTTCCGCGTGCCGAAGGCGGGAACCGTCGCCGGCTGCTTCGTCGTGTCCGGCACGATGCAGCGCAACCTCCCGATCCGACTGCTGCGCGACTTCGTGCAGGTCTACGAGGGGAAGATCGGTAGCCTGCGGCGCTTCAAGGAAGACGTGCGCGAGGTCCGGGACGGGTACGAGTGCGGCATCTCCATCGATGGCTTCAACGACGTGAAAGTGGGGGACGTCATCGAGTGCTACCGGATCGAAGAGGTCGCGCGGACCCTGGCCGAGCCGGGCGCGACCGGCGGCGCATCCTGACGGCCTCGCGTCTCGGCTCGAATCCGCAACGGAGAAGCGACATGGCGCCCCCGAGACGGCTGGAGCGGGTGAATCATCTCCTCCAGGAGGAGCTCGCGCGGCTCGTGCGCTGCGAGCTGAAGGATCCTCGCGTAGGCTCCGTCACGATCACGGGTGTCCGCGTCACGCCCGACCTGGCGCACGCGACCGTGTACGTGCGGACGTTGGGTGGCCGGGAGCCCGTGGAGGAGGCGATCCGGGGGCTGGACAGCGCCGAGGGATTCATCCGCCGGCAGCTCGGCCGGGAGCTACACATGCGTCGGATACCGGAGCTCCGGTTCGAAGCGGATCGCACGCTCGAGCACGCGCGCCGGATCGAGTCCCTGCTCGAGAGCACCCACGAGAGCGGATGTGAGGCCGGAGAGAGCGCGGACTGAGCCGGCGACCGACGGCGCGCTCCTCGTGGACAAGCCGGCCGGGCCCACCTCGCACGACGTCGTGCGCCGCGTCCGGCGACGGATCGGCGTGCACCGGGTGGGGCATACCGGGACCCTGGATCCGTTCGCCTCGGGGCTGCTCATCCTTCTCGTCGGACGGGCCACGCGGCTCGCCGATGCCTTTCACCTCCTTCCGAAGTGCTACGAGGCGGAGATCCGCCTCGGACGGGAAACCTCGACCGACGACCCGACGGGCGAGGTGATCTCGGAGGGCTCGTGGGAGCCGGTGCGGCGCGAGGACGCGCTGGCCGCGCTCGAGCGGCTCACGGGCCCGATCCGGCAGACGCCTCCATCGTTCTCTGCCGTCAGGGTGGGCGGCGAGCGCGCCTATCGGTGGGCCCGGGAGGGCAGGAGCGTGCGCCTTCGACCCCGCACGGTGACCGTTCACGGGCTGGAGCTCGCGGAATTCGATCCCCCGCGCATGCGGATCCGGGCGACCGTCTCCACCGGGACCTACATCCGCGCCCTCGGCCGGGACCTCGGCCGCTTCCTGGGCTGCGGCGCCCACGTGTCGGAGCTGCGCAGGACGAGCATCGGACCGTTCCGGGTGGAGGACGCGGCGGCCGGCGCCGGGATCGGCGAGGAAGACGGACCCGACCTGCGGCCCGCCTGGCGTCCGCCCGCCCATGCGGTGGGCTTCCTGAGGGCCCGCGAGCTGGAGGATGCCGAGCGGGAGGGGATCGTCCGGGGCCAGGCGATCTCCGCGGGAGACATCCGGCCCCCCGCGGCCCCCGCCGCCGGGGAGGTCCCGACGACCTGGCCGGTGGCGCTCCTCGCCGGGGGAGACCTTGTGGGCCTCGCGGAGGAAGACGGGGCGTGGCTGCGCCCGCGCACGGTCTTCGCGTGAGACGACGGTGATGGAACGGGAGAGCGGACTTCCGCCGGAGGTCGAGGGGACGGTCGTGACCGTGGGGACGTTCGATGGCGTCCACCTCGGGCATCGGGCCGTTCTCGAGGAGATCACGCGCCGGGCGACGGAGCGGTGCCTGCACAGCGTGCTCGTCACGTTCGATCGACACCCGCTCACGGTCGTGCGGCCGGAGTCCGCGCCGGCACTCCTCACCTCGCCGGACGAGAAGAAGGAGATCCTGAGCCAGACGGGCCTGGACTACCTCGCCTTCGTTCCGTTCACGAGGGACCTGTCGCGCCTGAGTCCTGAGGATTTCGTGCGACGGGTCCTCCTGGATCGGTTCCGGATGCGGGACCTCGTCATCGGGTACGATCATGGGTTCGGCCGCTCCCGCTCGGGCGGCGTGGAGACTCTGAGGCGGCTCGGATCGGAGAAGGAGTTCGGCGTGGACGTCGTCCCGGCCGTCCGCGTGGAGGATCGAGCGATTTCCTCCACCGGAATCAGAGAGCACATCAAGGCCGGACGCGTGGCCGCCGCCGGCCGGGAGCTCGGGCGTCCGTATTCCTTCCGTGCTCCGGTGGTGCACGGGCTCGGGCGGGGCAGGGACCTCGGGTTCCCGACCGCGAACCTGCAGGTTCCGACCGGACGGAAGCTCCTCCCGAAGGCGGGGATTTACGCCGTTCGGGCCTCCTTGCGGACCCAGATCCTGGATGGTCTTCTGCACTTGGGGCCCCGCCCGACCTTCGCTGGATCCCCTCCCTCGGTCGAGCTGTACCTCCTGGACTTCGACCGGGACATCTACGGCCAGGCGATTCGGGTCGAGTTCCTCAAGCGCCTCCGCGATGTCCTTCCGTTCGCGACCTCGGCCGAGCTCATCCGGCAGATGATCCGGGATCGGGAGATGGCGGAGGCATACTTTCGGGAGATCACGGAACGACGTTGACGATTCAGACCGCAAGTGCTAGTATTTCGTGCTTGATAGCGGACGTGAAACAAAGACGACCCGCACGAGGCGGGACCCCGGAGGAAGTGCTCTGATGACGCTGGACGTGGACGCGAAGAAGAAGGTCGTAGAGGATTTTGGCACGCACGAGACAGACACGGGCTCGACCGCCGTACAGGTGGCCCAGCTCACGGCGCGCATCGGACAGCTGACCGAGCACTTCCGCAGCCACCCGAAGGACCACCACAGTCGCCGCGGCCTGCTCAAGATGGTGGGCAGGAGGCGTCGGCTCCTGGAGTACCTCAAGCGAACCGACCTCGAGAGATACCGTCAGGTCATCGCCGATCTCGGACTCAGGCACTGAGTCGGAGGCGGCGGTAGCCGGACGACGGCGGTCCGTCTGGGACGCGAGGGTGCGTGCCCGGTCGGCCGCTTTTCGTTTGAGGCGACAGGAGTAGCTCGTGGCAGGCCCCGACGCTCGGGTCGTTCGGGCGGGAGAGGGGTGGAGATGACTGGATTGCAGAGGAAAACGAGAGACATGGCACATCGGATAGAGAGAGAGTTCGCCGGCCGGAAGCTGATCGTGGAGACGGGCCGGATGGCTCGCCAGGCAGACGGTTCGGTGCTCGTGCAATACGGCGACGCGGTCGTGCTCGTCACGGCGGTGGCGGAGCGGAAGCGGTCGCATCTGCCGTTCTTCCCGCTCACCGTCGAGTACCGGGCGAAGACGTACGCGGCGGGGAAGTTCCCGGGCGGGTTCATCAAGCGAGAGGGACGCCCGAGCGACAAGGAGATCGTCTCCGCGCGCCAGATCGATCGGCCTCTGCGGCCGCTGTTCCCGGATGGGTACCAGAACGAGACGCAGGTTGCCTGCTTCATCATCTCCGCCGACCAGGAGAACGACGCGGACGTCCTCGGAATGCTCGGTGCGTCCGCGGCGCTCACGATCTCGCCGATCCCGTGGGGCGGTCCGATCGCGGGTGTTCGCGTCGGCCGCATCTCGGGCGAATGGGTCATCAATCCGACGTTCGAGCAGCTGGAGTTCTCGGACATGGACATCGTCGTCGCCGGAACCGAGGAATCCATCGTGATGGTCGAGGGGGCCGCGGTCGAGATCGACGAAGCGGACATGATCCAGGCGCTTGAGCGTGGCCACGAGGCGGTGAAGGAGCTCATCCGGCTCCAGCACGAGCTCGTGGAGGCGATCGGCGGACCGCCACAGAAATTCGAGTTCGACACGGCTCCGATCTCCGATGAGCTGCAGGCCACGGTGCGGGAGCATGCGGAGCGACGCGTCGAGGAGGCGCTCGGCCTTCCGAACAAGCTCGAGCGCAACCAGGCGCTGGCCGCCCTGCGCGAATCCGTCGTCACGGACCTGGAGGAGCAGTTCCCCGACGAGCTGGACGCCGTGGGCGGCTTGATCAAGTCGCTCGAGAAGGAGGGGATGCGAAGGCAGATCCTCGAGCGCGGCGAGCGGGTGGACGGACGCGGCCTGGACGAGATCCGGCCGATCTCGTGCGACGTCGGGGTCCTGCCGAGGACCCATGGATCGGCGCTGTTCACGCGCGGGCAGACCCAGGCGCTGTGCGTGACCACGCTGGGCACCGTGGCGGACGAGCAGCGGGTGGACTCGATCGACGTGCGGGAGGAGACCTCGAAGTCCTTCATGCTCCACTACAACTTCCCGCCGTTCTCCGTCGGCGAGGTGAGGCCGTTCCGGGGCCCGGGGCGGCGCGAGATCGGTCACGGGATGCTCGCCGAGCGGGCGCTGCAGTCCCTGCTTCCGGACTACGAGGGATTCCCGTACACGATCCGCATCGTCTCGGACATCCTGGAGTCCAACGGCTCCAGCTCGATGGCCACGGTGTGCGGCGGCTCGCTGAGCCTGATGGACGCGGGTGTGCCGCTGCGGGCCCCCTGCGCGGGCATCGCGATGGGGCTCATCAAGGAAGGCGACCAGGTCGCCGTCCTGACCGACATCCTGGGTGTCGAGGATGCGCTCGGCGACATGGACTTCAAGGTCGCGGGCACGGCGCAGGGGATCACCGCGATCCAGATGGACATCAAGATCGGTGGGCTCGAGGTCGCGACGATGCAGGAGGCCCTGCAGAGGGCCCGGGCCGCCCGCCTCTCGATCCTGGATCTCATGGCCCAGACGCTGGACCGTCCGAGGTCGGAGATGTCTCCCTACGCGCCGCGGATCATCACGGTGCAGATCAACCCGGAGAAGATCGGCGAGATCATCGGGCCGAAGGGGAAGACGATCCGCGCGATCCAGGATCAGACGGGAGCCCAGATCAACGTGGAGGATTCCGGGGTCGTGACGATCTCGTCCATCTCGGGCGAGGGCGGCGAGAAGGCCCGGGAGATGATCGAGGCGATCGTGGCCGAGCCGGAAGTCGGGCGGATCTACGAAGGCGTCGTGAAGAACACGACGACCTTCGGAGCGTTCGTGGAGATCATCCCCGGCGTCGAGGGCCTGTGCCACATCTCGGAGCTCGAGGAAGGCCGCACCGAGAAGACCGAGGATGTCGTGAGCTCGGGCGACGTCGTGAAGGTGAAGCTCCTGGCGGTGGACGAGAGGGGACGGCTGAAGCTGTCCCGAAAGGCGGCGCTGGAGAACTGATCGGACGGGTTCGGCCGTCAGGCGCGGGAATCGGCGATTCGCCGGTTCCCGCGCTCCTTTTGGGACCGGGGTCGTGGGAGCGCCGATGAAGAGCACGGAGCGGCAGCCGGGCCATGAGAGCGGGCTGGAGCAGCTCGATGCCCGTGTCTGGCGATCCCGCCTCCCGGGCGGGACTCTCGTGCTCTCGGAGCGGATGGATTCCGTGCGCTCCGTCGCGATCGGTTTCTGGTTCCGGCAGGGCACGGCGCACGAGAACGCCGATCAGGCCGGCATCACGCACCTCCTGGAACACGTCGTGTTCAAGGGGACCGCGCACAGGACGGCGCACGAGATCGCGGTCGCCCTGGAGCGCTTCGGCGGCTCGCTCGATGCCTTCACGACCCACGAGCACACCTCGTTCCTCGCCCACGTTCCCGAGCGGGCGATCGGGGACGCCATCGACGTCCTCGCCGACCTGTGCTTCGCGCCGCGTCTCCGGGCCTCCGACGTCGAGACCGAGCGCGAGGTCGTGCTGGAGGAGATCGCACGCTCGGAGGACACGCCCGAGGACATCGTCTTCGATCTGCACGCCGACTTCCTCTACGACGGGCACCCCTACGGAAGCCCGATTCTGGGGACGAAGGAGAGCGTGGCGGGCCTCGGCGCCGGAGACCTGCGGCGCCTGCATCGTGAGGCCTTCACGCCGGGCCGCCTCATCGTGGCGGCGGCGGGAGCCGTGCGCCATGAGGAGCTCGTGGCGAGCGTGAGCGAGCGGCTTCCCGCGATGCCGAACGGCTCGGCCCCGTGGGTCCAGGCGCCCTCGCGGATGGCCTCCGGCCTTCGCCGAATCGAGCGGGATGGAGCGCGCCAGGCGCACATCGTGGCGGGCTGCCCGGGCGTCGCCCGGGGCGCCCCGCTGCGCTATGCGGCCATCCTCGTGGACACGGCGTTCGGCGGGGGCATGAGCTCGCGGCTCTTCCAGCGAATCCGGGAGGAGAGGGGCCTGGCGTACAGCGTGTACTCGTTCCAGGCGTTCTACCGCCGGGGAGGCCACCTCGGAGCGTACGTGGGGACACGGCCGGAGACGTCGGACGCGGCCCGCGATCTCCTGCTGGAGGAATTCGGGCGCCTGGCGGAGTCCGGGCTCGAGCCCGGCGAGCTGGAGACGGCGCGCGAGCAGCTCGAGGGCCAGCTCATGCTCTCGCTGGAAGCTCCCGCGGCGCGGATGCACCGACTCGCGGGCATCGCCCTTCACGATGAGCCGTACCGATCGCTCGACGAAGTGGCCCGTCTCGTCCGGGAGATCTCAGCCGGCGATGCCGCGCAGGCGGCAGCCCTTCACGACCCCGACCGGGTCGCGGTTCTCGAGCTCGCGCCCGCCTAGGCGCGCGCTTGCCCCGGGAGGGGGGGACGCGCACAATACCGCGCGCCGCGCTTGCGGCCCGGATACACGCACGGGTGGAGGGTTTCAATGATCGTCGGCGTTCCCAGGGAGATCAAGCCGAACGAGAACCGGGTCGCCCTGGTCCCGGCGGGCGCCGAGGCCCTGACCGCGAGCGGACATCGGGTGGTCGTCGAGGCGGGCGCCGGCGTGGGCAGCGGTTTCCCGGACGAGGCGTACGAGACCGTGGGGGCCGAGGTCGCGGTCGAGGCGGCGGACGTGTGGGCCCGCTCGGAGATGATCCTCAAGGTGAAGGAGCCCGTCCCGTCCGAGTATCCCCTGATGCGGGCGGACCAGGTGCTGTTCACGTACTTCCATTTCGCGGCCGACGAGACGCTCACGCGGGCGGTCCTCGAGAGCCGCTGCGTGGCGATCGCGTACGAGACCGTCCAGCTTCCCAACGGCGAGCTGCCCCTGTTGACCCCGATGTCGGAGGTCGCGGGTCGGATGGCCGTGCAGGAGGGCGCCAAGTACCTGGAGCGCGCGTCCGGCGGCAGCGGCGTCCTCCTGGGCGGCGTCCCGGGCGTCCTTCCCGCGGAGGTCGTGATTCTCGGAGGCGGCGTCGTGGGCACGAACGCCGCGAAGATCGCCGCCGGCTTCGGGGCGCACGTGACCCTGCTGGATGTGAACCTGGACCGGTTGCGCTACCTCGCCGACGTGATGCCCTCGAACGTGGATACCCTCTACTCGAACCGCCACAACGTGCTCGAGCAGCTGAGCCGCGCGGACCTGCTCATCGGAGCCGTGCTCCTGCCGGGGGCCAAGGCCCCGCATCTCGTCCTCCGGGGCGATCTGGCCGTTATGAAAGAAGGTTCGGTGATCGTAGATGTTGCAGTCGATCAGGGCGGTTGCGTGGAGACGGTCCACCCGACCACCCATGCCGAGCCCACGTACGTCGTGGACGGCGTCGTCCATTACTGCGTCGCGAACATGCCCGGCGCGGTGCCCCGAACGTCCACCCTCGCGCTCACGAACGCGACGTTCCCCTACGCGCTGGATCTCGCGAATCGGGGCTGGAGGGAATCTTGCAGACGAAGCGAGCCGATCGCGCTCGGCGTGAACGCCGCGGACGGACACTGTACGTACGGAGCCGTTGCCGAAGCGTTCGACCTCGAGGTCATGCCCCTGGACGGCTTGCTCTGACCCGCGCGGCAGGGTCGGCTTTCGTCCGGTTGGGCGACGGTCTAGATTCCGGCGACCGACTCCCGCGCGCGCCCGGCGGCTCGGCGAACGGATCGCGAACGAACTTCACCCCGCGGCGCTCCGGATCCTGAGACATGTGGAAACGGCTTTTTGGGGGCAGCCTGCTCCCGGTCAACGACATCGGCGTCGACCTCGGCACGGCGAACACGCTCGTCTACATGAGCGGCGAGGGCATCGTGCTCAACGAGCCATCGGTCGTCGCGGTCGAGAAGAGCTCGTCCCGCATCAAGGCCATCGGCCTCGAGGCGAAACGGATGCTGGGGCGCACGCCCACGGGCATCGAGGCCGTCCGGCCGCTGAAGGACGGCGTGATCGCGGACGTGGATGTGACCGAGATCATGTTGCGGTACTTCCTCAAGACCGTCACCGCGAATCGTCTCTTCAAGGTCCGGCCGCGGGTCGTGGTCGGTGTGCCGTCCGGGATCACGGAGCTGGAGCGCCGCGCCGTCCGCTCGAGTGCGCTCGCCGCCGGCGCGAAGGAGGTCTACATGGTGTCCGAGCCGATGGCGGCCGCGATCGGCGTCGGGCTTCCGGTGGAGACCCCGACGGGCAACATGGTCATCGACGTGGGGGGCGGCACGACGGAGATCGCCGTCATCGCCCTCTCCGGCCTCGTGGCGGAGACGTCCATCCGCGTCGGCGGGGACGAGCTGGACGAGGCGATCGTCTCCTTCCTGCGTAAGAACTACAACCTCCTCATCGGGGAGCCCACGGCCGAGGCGATCAAGATTCAGATCGGCTCGGCGTTCCCGACCGAGGACGAGACGGACATGTCCGTGAAGGGACGGGACCTCGTGTCGGGTATCCCGAAGACGGTCCGGGTGAACTCGGCGGAGATCCGCGAGTGCATGCTGGAGCCGATCCACGCCATCGTGGGCGCGGTGCGGCGGGCGCTCGAGATCACCCCCCCCGAGCTCGCGTCCGACATCGTCGATCGCGGCATCGTGATGACGGGCGGCGGCTCCCTCATCCGAGGCCTGGACATCCTGCTGCGGGAAGAGACGGGACTTCCGATCCACGTCGACGAGGAGCCGCTGACCTGCGTCGTGCGGGGAGCGGGAAGGATTCTGGACGACCTGCCCCGGTATCGGAGCGTCCTGGCGACCTGACGGACGTTGCATTACACGCCCACCCGCGGTCAGGCCCGGCAGCGTCGAGATCTTCTTCTCGTCGTGGCGGCGATCGTCGCGGGCTGGGGCGTCGCGCGGCTCGATGCGGACCGCGGGCTCGTCGTCACGAGAACCCTCCGCTCCACGGTTCTCGCGCCCTTCCTCGCCGTCCACCGGGCCGTGCTGAACCGGGCCGACCTCTCCGCCCGGCTCGCGGTCCTCCAGGGGGAGGCCGATTCGCTGGCCCGGATCGTGACCCGAGCCGAGTCGCTCGAGCGGGAGAACGAAGAGCTTCGCCGCATCCTCGGCCTCCGGGGACGGGCTCCGGGGAACTTCCTCGTCGCCGAGATCGTGCCCGGCAGCCCGTCGATCGGGGACTCGCACCGCTTCCTGCTCCGCGCGGGCTCGGCCGCCGGAATTCGGCCGCCGGTCGGTGTGGGCATCGCGGGGGGGCTGGTGGGGGTCGTGCGCTCCGCCACGCGGGGGATCGCGATCGGTGATTTCTGGACCGATCCCGAGTTTCGCGTGAGTGCCCGCACCGAGGATGGAGCGGCCTCGGGCATCGTACGCGCGACCGTTCTCCCGTCGGGCGAGGAGATGATGCTCCTCGAGGGCGTCCCGTTCCAGACACGGATCCCCGCCGGAACCACCCTCGTCACCTCCGGACTCGGTGGCCTCTATCCGGAAGGGTTGAGGGTCGGCATCGTACGGACGGAAGCCGCCGCGAAGTCGGGCTGGTCCAAGAGCTATCTCGTCGAGCCCTCCGTGCGTCCGGCGGGCGTGCGCATCGTGCTCGTGTGGCGGCGTGCCGCTCCGGACACGGCGGCCTCCGGGGGACCGGACGGCTAGGGGGGGACGATGACGAGCGGAGCGAAAGGATCGGTGGTTTCGTGGGGCCTCGTGCCGGGTCTCATCCTCGTCCACTTCCTCCTGCGGCCGACGATCCGGGGCCTTCCCGTGGCTCCCGACCTGCTCCTCGGCGCCCTTCTCCTCGGGGCCGCGCGCATGCGGGCCGGCTACGCGGCCCTCTTCGGATTCGGGCTGGGGGTCCTGGAGGCCGCGTTCGCGATGCAGGGGATGGGCCAGCTCGCGCTCGTCTTCACGCTCGTCGCCTACCTCGGGGCGAGATCGCGTGAGCTCCTGTTCTTCGATGCGCGGGCCTTCGGCTTCCTGTACCTGTTCGTGGGCACGTGGGCGGCCCAGATCGGCATCGTCCTCTTCGCCTCCGACGTCACGAGTCCGTTCGCGGTCGTGTTCCCGGGCCTCGCGACGGCCGCCCTCACGGCGCTCGTGGCCGGCGTGGCCGAGCGGGCCGTGGCCCTGGTGGAGCGCTGACCGTGGGGCCGCCGCGTCCGGCCGGCGAGACGCTCCGGCCCGGGAGGGAGCGGGCGGCGAGAATCGTTCTCACGGGTGTCATCTCGATCCTGGCCGCCACGTTCTTCCGGATGCAGGTGTTCGGCGGCTCGGCGTACTCCCTCCGCTCGGTCGAGAATCGTCTGCGCACGATCCCGATCCCCGCCGCGCGCGGATCGATCTACGACCGGAACGGCCGCCTCCTGGCCGAGAACGTCCCCGGGTACTCCATCTCGCTGCTCCCCAGCCGCCCCGATTCCGCCCGGGCCACGCTGGACCGACTCCAGCCGTATCTGCACCTCACGGGTGAGCGGCGCCGCGAGCTCATCGACCGATTCCGGACCTATCCGAACCGGCCGCTGCTCGTGAGCGACAACGTCCCGTTCGAGACCGTATCCGCGATCGAGGAGCGAAGGCCCGACTTTCGTCTCGCGCTCATCGAGACGCATCCGCGGCGTCGATATCCGTCGGGTCGGGCCGTGGCGCACGTGATGGGATACGTGGGCGAGATCAGCGAGGCCGAGCTCGAGATGGAGGGATTCGCGGGCTACGATCCGGACAGAATCGTCGGGAAGAACGGGATCGAACGGGAATACGAGACGCGACTGGGCGGCGTGCCCGGCGTGCGCACCGTCGAGGTGGACGCCCGCGGGTCCATCGTGAGCGAGTTCGGGCCGCGGCCGACGGTGCCGCCGCAAGCGGGGGAGGACCTCACGCTCGGCCTCGATCTCGACCTCCAGGAATACGTGGACTCCATCTTCCCCGAGGGCCGACGCGGCGCCGTCGTGGCCCTGGATCCGAATAACGGGGAAGTGATTGTCATGTATAGCAGGCCGACATTTAATATCAACCATTTTGTCGGAGGTATCTCGGCGACGGAGTGGACGGCGCTCCGGGACGATCCCGATCAGCCCCTGCTGAACCGGGCCATCGCGGCCCTGTATCCACCGGGCTCCACGTGGAAGCTCGTCCTCGCGACGATCGCTCTGCGGAGCGGGGCCCTGTCCATCGATTCGCACATGCCCACGGCGTGCCGCGGAGCGCTCCAGTACGGGCGCCGAGCCTTCCGCTGCTGGAAGCCGGGCGGGCACGGCGACCTCGACATGTCGGGCGCGATCAAGGAGAGCTGCAACGTCTATTTCTACCAGGTCGGCCTACGCATCGGACTCGATCCGCTTCTCGGGGCCGTGGGTGGCCTGGGGTTCCGCTCCCGCACGGGCATCGACGTGCCGTTCGAGGCGGCGGGCAGCTTTCCGGACTCCCGGGCCTGGTACGATCGAAAGTTCGGGCGCCGGGGATGGACGGAGGCGGTGACCCTGAACCTGGCGATCGGGCAGGGAGAGAACCTCCAGACGCTCGTCGGCATGGCGCAGTTCTACGCCGCCCTGGCGACGGGACGGCCCCCCGTGCGGCCGCACGTCCTGCGCGATCCGGCGCTCGAGCGGCGACGCGTGGACTGGTCGCTGAACCTCCCCGAGGCCCGCCGCCGTGAGCTCGTGGACGCCCTCGTCCGCGTCGTGAACGAGGAGCACGGAACGGCCTATCCGTACCGACTGCCGGGCCGGCTCCTCGCGGGGAAGACGGGTACGGCCCAGAACCCGCACGGCGAGCCGCATTCCTGGTTCGTGGGCTTCGCCCCGGCGCGCTCGCCGAAGATCCTCGTCGCGTCCATCGTCGAGTTCGGCCACCCGGACGATGAGACAGCGCTCGCCGTGCCGCTCGCCGCCTCCCTGGTGGAGCGGTTCCTGGAAACTTCCGAGCCGCGGGAGACGAGGGCCGAAGACGGGTGGGGCGGGAGATGAGCCGACGGGACCGGCTGCCCGGGATCGGGGACCCGGCCCTGCTCGGAGCCGCTCTCCTCCTCACGGGACTCGGCGTGGGGATGATCTACTCGGCCGGCCAGGTGGACCTCCCATCCGCCGTCACGGGCGTCTGGCGGCGTCAGCTTCTCTGGGTCGTGGCCGCCCTCGGCGGATTCCTGGTCGTCTCCCGGATTCCGCTGCGCTGGCTGGAATGGGCGGCACCGAGGATCTACGCGGCCGCGTTGATTCTCCTCGTCGTCGTGCTTCTCGTGGGCACGGGCCCGAACACGCGAAGCTGGCTCCGCTTCGGCGCATTCTCCGTCCAGCCGGCGGAGGTGGCCAAGCTCGCGACGATCCTGATGATCGCCCGGACACTCGGCGGCGAGCGCGAGCCCGGACAGCGGCTGTCGCGGCTCTGGAAGCCGCTGCTCATCGTCCTCGTCCCGTTCGCCCTCGTGCTCGGCCAGCCGGACCTCGGGAGCGCTCTCATCTTCGGGGTCATCCTCATCTGCTCGCTGTTCTGGGCAGGGGTCCCGCTCATCACGATCTTCATGCTCGTGAGCCCCGGCATCAGTCTCTTGCTCGGGTTCTCCGCCATGGTCTGGGGGGTGTGGTTCGTCGTCCTCGTCCTCGTGCTGTATCTGCGCCGGTCGTATGCCATCGAGGCCCTGGGCGTGGGCCTGGGCAACATCGCGGCGGGCGCGCTCACGCTCCCCTTCTGGAACGGCCTGGCCCCCTATCAGCAGAACCGCATCCTCGTCTTCCTGAATCCCGAGATCGATCCGAGAGGGGCCGGCTGGCACCTCATCCAGTCGCGGGTCGCCATCGGCTCCGGCGGCTGGCTGGGTCAGGGCTACGGGCGGGGACCCCAGAAGCGGCTCGCCTTTCTGCCGGAGCAGCACACGGACTTCATCTTCTCGGTCGTCGGCGAGGAGCTCGGGTTCGTGGGCGTGCTCCTTTTCCTCCTTCTGTTCGCCTGGTTCCTCCGCCGGGTGCTGCGCGTGGCGAGCCGCGCGCCGCACGGGTTCGGCAGCATCGTCGTCTTCTGCCTGTTCGGGATCTGGTTCGCGCACCTCGTGATCAACGTCGGGATGACGGTCGGACTCATGCCGGTGACGGGCCTGCCCCTCCCGTTCCTCAGCTACGGCGGCAGCTTCCTGCTCACGGCCTTCGCGGGGCTTGCGATCGTTCAGCGCGTCGCCGCCGAATCCTGAGGCCGGTCGCGGCCGGTCGCCTGCAGGCGGCCGGCGGTCTATATTCGGGACCCCCTGGCGCCCTAACCGAGGGATCGCGATGTCCTGGTTCCGCAAGCCGAAGCAGAAGCTCGTCTCGCAGAAGCGCGAACTCGCGCCGGACGTGTGGGAGAAGTGCGACGAGTGCGGAGAGATTCTGTACACCCGCCGGCTCGAGGAGAACCTGTACGTGTGTCCGGCGTGCGGGCACCACTTTCGGATTCCCGCTCCCGCGTACGTGGATCTGCTGCTCGATGAGGGGTTCGAGGAGACGTTCGACGCGCATCTCCGCTCCGCCGACCCGCTGGGTTTCGTCGACTCGAAGCCGTACCGGGAGCGGGTGGCGCAGGCGGAGAGGAACGTGGGCGCGCAGGACGCCGTGCTCACGGGCCGGGGACGCATCCAGGATCGGCCGGTGTGCGCCGCAGTCATGGACTTCCGGTTCATCGGGGGCTCCATGGGGTCCGTCGTGGGAGAGAAGATCGTCCGGCTCGTGGACCGCGCGACGGATGAGGGGCGCCCCGTGGTCATCCTGTCGGCCTCCGGCGGCGCGCGGATGCAGGAAGGGATCTTCTCGCTCATGCAGATGGCGAAGACCGCCGCGGCGCTCGAGCGTCTGGCCGGGCTCGGGCTGCCCTACATCAGCGTCCTCACCCACCCGACGACGGGCGGCGTCACGGCGAGCTACGCGATGCTGGGCGACGTGATCCTGGCCGAGCCCGGGGCCCTCATCGGCTTTGCCGGACCGCGCGTGATCCGCGAGACGATCCGGCAGGACCTCCCGGACGGTTTCCAGACGGCGGAGTTCCTGTGCGAGCACGGGATGGTGGACGCCATCGTGCCGCGCGAGCGCCTGAAGGAGACGATCGGGACCCTCCTCGGCCACATGTGCTGACGGCGGCCCTCCACGGCTTGCTCGAGGGCAGGCCGCCTACCCGGATCCGCTGGGGCCTGGACCGCATCAGGGCCCTGCTCGACGGGCTCGGGAATCCCGAGCGCGGCTTCCGCTGCGTCCACGTCGGAGGCACGAACGGGAAGGGCTCCGTCGCGGTGACGTGTGAGGCCCTCCTCCGGGAAGCCGGGCTTCGGACCGGCCTGTACACGTCGCCCCATCTCATCGAGTTCGCCGAGCGCATCCGGATCGACGGGGTGATCGCCGACCCCCGCCTTCTCGACCGGGAGGCCCAGCGTCTCACCGCCTCCGTGCGGGACGTGGAAGCGAGCTTCTTCGAGGCTGCGACGGCGCTCGCCGTGCAGGCGTTCGACCGCGCGGGCGTGGAGGTCGCCGTGCTCGAGGTGGGTCTGGGTGGGAGGCTGGATGCGACAAACGTCGTGTCGCCCGACGTGACCGTGATCACCAACGTCGCCGCGGACCACGCGGACCTGCTCGGCGGCACGGTGCGCGAGGTCGCCTCCGAGAAGGCCGGCATCATCAAGGCACAGACGCCCGTGGTCCTGGGTCCGATGGACCGGGAGGCGGAGACCGTGTGCCTCGGCCGAGCCCGAGCGCTGGAAGCCTCCGCGCACCGGTACGGAGAGGCGTTCCGGGCGGAGGACGTCCGGGTTCTGGAGCAGGGGACGAGCTTCCGGTATCGATCGCCGGACACGCCCCGGGGGTTCGAACTGACCACCCGTCTCGTGGGCCGGCACCAGGCCGAGAACGCCGCGCTGGCGTTGCGCGCCGTGGAGCTTCTGCGACCCCTGGCGCGCGATGCGACCCGACGGGCGCTCGAGCGGATCGACTGGCCCGGGCGCGCGCAGAGGATCCGCACGCCGGAGGGCGCCTGGCTGCTGGACCTCGCGCACAATCCGGCGGGGGCGGCGGCCCTCGCCGCCACGCTGGACGAGCTTCCCTTCGACGAGCCGCTCGTCGTGCTGGCCGCGATTCTCGGAGACAAGGACTGGGAGGCGATGCTGGGACCGTTGCTGCGTCGGGCTGTCGGCGCCGTGTTCACCGTGGCCCCGTCGTCGCCGGCCGAGCGACGCTGGGATCCGGCCGCCGCCGCGGCGAGCGTGGGGGATGTCCGACCGCTCGTGGAGTCGTCGTTCCGTCGCGCGATGGCGAGGGCGCGGGAACTCGCCGGCGGCGGGACGGTACTCGTCACCGGGTCCTGTCATACCGTAGGCGATGCCCTGCTTCGGCTCACGGCCGGCGCGGGGATCGATCGAACCGAAACCGAAGCGGAGGCGAAGGCGAATGCCGTATGATCCGGAGATGGTCCAGCCCATGCGCGACGAACTGTCCCGTCTCGGCGTGACGGAGCTGCGGGAGCCCGACGACGTCGACGCGATTCTGGCCGGCGGCTCGGGCACGACCCTCGTCGTCATCAACTCGGTGTGCGGCTGCGCCGCCCGGAACGCGCGGCCGGCGGTCGCCATGGCGGTGGGCCACGACGTCCAGCCGGACCGAATGGTGTCGGTGTTCGCCGGGCAGGATCTGGACGCGACGGCCCGCGCCCGGGCGTTCCTTCCGGGCATCCGGCCCTCCTCGCCATCCCTGGCCCTTCTGCGCGACGGGGAGCCGGTGTTCGTACTCGAACGGCATCGCATCGAGGGTCGCGAGGCCGACGAAATCGCCCGCGATCTCACGGACGCCTTCGACCGGTTCTGCGCCGCGGGCTGACGCGCGCCGTTTCTTGCCGGGCCCGAAGCGCGCCGGATACATTCCGGCGCGTATGACGACAGCCAGCCTGCCCGGTTTCAGGGATTTTTTCCCCGACGACTTCGAGCTGCGCGCCCACATCACGTCCGTGTGGCGGGAGGTGGCCCGGCGCTACGGCTTCGAGGAGTACGACGGGCCTCCGCTCGAGCCCCTGGAGCTGTACACGCAGAAATCGGGAGAGGAGATCGTCGGCCAGCTGTACGGATTCACGGATCGGGGAGGGCGGGAGGTCGCGCTCCGTCCGGAGATGACGCCGACGTTCGCGCGCATGGTCGCGGCCCGGGCTGCCGGCCTGGCGAAGCCGATTCGCTGGTTCTCGATTCCGCAGCTGTTTCGGTACGAGCGCCCGCAGAAGGGCCGGCTCCGAGAGCACTTCCAGCTGAACATGGACATCGTGGGCGAGCGGGGGGCTCTCGCGGATGTGGACCTGCTCGGCGCGGCGATCGACACTCTGCGCGCGTTCGGTCTCGGGGCGGAGGCCTTCGAGGCCCGCGTGTCGGATCGCCGGCTGGCGAGCGCCCTTCTCGGCGCCGCCGGCGTTCGGCCGGAGGGGCTTTTCGAGGCGTACGCGGCGCTGGACAAGCTGGGCCGCGAGAGCGAAGACAGGGTGCGCGCGCGGCTGGCCGGGGCGGGGGCCGGGCCGGACGGTGTCGACCGGATTCTGGCGCTCCGGGGCATGGATCCGGGCGAGGTCCGCGAGACCTTCGCGGATGCGGCCGGAGTGCGGGAGGAGACGGAACGGCTCGAGGGGCTCCTGGAGATGATGCGAAGCGTGGGGCTGGGGGACTTCGTCCGGTTCGATGCGACGCTCGTGCGCGGGCTCGCGTACTACACCGGGCTCGTCTTCGAGCTCTGGGATCGAGAGGGAGAGCTGAGGGCGATCTGCGGAGGGGGGCGCTACGATGCGCTTCTCGCGGCGCTGGGAGGCGTGGATCTGCCGGCCGTGGGCTTCGGGATGGGCGACGTCGTCCTCGGCGAGCTCCTTCGGCGCGAGGGTCTCGTCCCGGAGTCGGAGCGCGCGCTGGAGGACTACGTCATCTGCGTGGAGGAAGACCTGCGTCCGCTGTGTCTGCGGATCGCCCACGCGCTCCGGGACCGGGGCCGCCGCGTCGCGTTCGACTACGCGGGTCGGGCGGTCGGTCGGCAGTTCAAGGCCGCGGGGCAGGCCGGCGCCCGTCGCGCGATCATCGTGGGGCCCGAGGAAGCCGCGAAAGGCGAGGTGCGGATCCGAGACATGGCGGACGGAGAGGAACGGAACGTGACGCTGGAGGCACTCATCGACGGCTCGGGGGCCGGGGCGCCCGGGCCGCGGGACTGAAGGGCGGAGACGCGATGGCGGAGCGCAAGGGGCTGACGCCCCAGAGCGAGGACTTCTCGGCCTGGTACAACGAGGTCGTGCAGGAGGCGAAGCTCGCCGCTCACTCTCCGGTGCGCGGCTGCATGGTCATCCGGCCGTACGGGTACCGGATCTGGGAGCTCATGCAGGGAGCGCTGGACCGGATGTTCAAGGAGACGGGGCACGAGAACGCGTACTTCCCGCTCTTCCTGCCCAAGTCCGCTCTCGACCGCGAGGCCCAGCATGTCGAGGGGTTCGCGCCGGAGACGGCGGTCGTCACCCACGCGGGCCGGAGCGAGCTCGAAGAGCCGCTCGTCATCCGGCCGACGTCGGAGGCGATCATCTGGCCGATCCTGGCCGACTGGATCCAGTCGTATCGCGACCTGCCCGTGCTCCTGAACCAGTGGGCCAACGTCGTCCGGTGGGAGCTGCGCACGCGGCCCTTCCTGCGCACGACGGAGTTCCTGTGGCAGGAGGGCCATACGGCGCACGCCACGGCGGCGGAAGCGGAGGAGGAGGCTCTGCGCATGCTCCGCGTGTACCGGACCTTCATGGAGGAGTGGATGGCCCTGCCCGTGATCACGGGCGAGAAGACCGAGTCGGAGAGGTTCGCCGGGGCCCTGCGGACGTTCGCCCTCGAAGCCCTCATGAAGGACAACCGGGCTCTCCAGGCGGGAACGAGCCATCACCTGGGCCAGAACTTCGCCCGTGCCTTCGACGTGCGGTTCCAGACGGAGGACGGAGAGCACGACTACGTGTGGAGCACCTCGTGGGGCGTGTCGACGAGGCTCGTCGGAGCCCTCATCATGGCGCACGGTGACGATCTCGGACTCGTCCTCCCCCCGCGCCTCGCGCCACACGAGGTCGTCATCGTCCCCATCTGGAAGAACGAGGATGAGAGGCAGCTCACGCTGGAGGCGGCCGGGCGGATGCAGGATCGGCTGCAGGGGGTCCGCGTGCACCTCGATGCGCGAGAAGGCCTGAATCCGGGCGCGAAGTACTACGAGTGGGAGAGAAGCGGCGTGCCCCTCCGGATGGAGATCGGGCCCCGCGACGTCGCCGGGGAAAGCGTGATGCTCGTGCCGCGGATCGGGGACGACGATCGGAGGAAGGTCAGCGTCCCGGAGGCGGGTGCGGCGGAGGAGGTGCGAGGCCGTCTCGGCGCCCTTCAGCGCGCGCTGCGGGCCTCGGCGGAGCGCCGGCGAGAGGAGAACACGACCCGGGGCGTGCCCGACCTGGAGACGCTGCGCGCGATCATGGCCGAGCGGGGCGGCTTCGTGTTCTCGGGCTGGTGCGGCGGGGCCGACTGCGAGGCGCGCGTGAAGGAGGAGACGAAGGCGACGATCCGCGTCGTCCCCGATCCGGAGTTCCGGTCGGAGGACGTGCCCACGAGGTGCATCTGCGGCGAGGAGGCGCGGACGGAGGTCGTCTGGGCGAGGGCCTACTGATGGATCCGTCCACCCGGATCCTCATCCTGGATTTCGGGGCGCAGTATGCACAGCTCATCGCGCGGAGGGTCCGGGAGGCCCGCGTGTACTGCGAGATCCATCCGCCGACCCGAACCCTGGAGTGGATCCGGAACTGGGATCCGACGGGGATCATCCTCTCGGGCGGGCCGTCGAGCGTCTACGAGGAGGGCGTGCCCGCAGCGGATCCCGAGATCCTCGACCTCGGCATCCCGCTGCTCGGCATCTGCTACGGAATGCAGCTCCTGGGGCAGCTCGCGGGAGGTCGAGTGCGGAGGGCGGACCGCCGAGAGTACGGCCGGGCCGAGCTCGAGGTGATGGAGGCGGACGTCCTGTTCCATGGGCTCGAGCCCGGCGAGCGGACCGTCGTGTGGATGAGCCACGGCGATCAGCTGGAGGCCGCTCCCCCGGGGTTCCGGGTCGTGGGACGGACGGCGACGAGTCCGGTCGCGGCCTTTCGGGCCGAGGGCCGGGAGATCTACGGCGTCCAGTTTCACCCCGAGGTCGCGCATACGCCGCGTGGCGCCGAGCTGCTGGAGAACTTCCTCTTCCGGAGCTGCGGCTGCGCGGGAGACTGGACGCCGGGGTCCATCGTGGAGCATCAGGTGGCCGAGATCTCGGCCCAGGCCAGCGACGGACGAGTCCTGTGCGGACTCTCGGGCGGGGTCGACTCTTCGGTGGCGGCCACGCTCGTTCACCGCGCCGTGGGGGATCGGCTCACGTGCATCTTCGTGGACACCGGGCTCCTGCGGAAGGGGGAGCGGGACGCCGTCGAGCGCGTGTTCGGGGAGCATCTGGGCTTCCGCCTGGAGGTCGTCGATGCCTCCGACCGGTTCCTCGCGGCGCTCGAGGACGTCGAAGAGCCCGAAGAGAAGCGGGTCCGGATCGGCCACACGTTCATCGAGGTCTTCGCGGAGGCCGCGGGGCGGCACGGGGACGCGCGGTTTCTCGTGCAGGGGACGACGTACCCGGATCGCATCGAATCCACTTCGGCCGGCGGTCCGTCCGACGTGATCAAGTCGCATCACAACGTGGGGGGGCTTCCGGAGGACCATCCATTCGAGCTCGTGGAGCCCCTGCGGGACCTGTTCAAGGACGAAGTCCGGGCGGTGGGCCGGGAGCTCGGCCTTCCCGAGGAGCTCGTGGGCCGTCACCCGTTCCCGGGCCCCGGCCTCGCGATCCGGATCCCGGGTGCCGTCACGCGCGACCGGCTCGTCACGCTTCGTCAGGTGGACGCGATCTATCTCGAGGAGATCAGGGCCGCGGGCCTGTACGACGACATATGGCAGGCGTTCGCGGTCCTGCTCCCGGTCCGGTCCGTGGGCGTGATGGGGGACAGCCGGACGTACGAGAACGTCGTGGGCCTGCGGGCGGTGACGAGCCGCGACGGCATGACTGCCGACTGGTTCCCGTTCCCGCACGACGTCCTGGCCCGGATGTCCACGCGGATCATCAACGAGGTCGACGGCGTGAACCGCGTGGTGTACGATGTCTCCTCGAAGCCGCCCGCGACGATCGAGTGGGAATGACATGGCGGATCTGACGGAGATCACGGAGTTCCTCGACGACTACCTGGGCGTGGCGGGCGCGCCGGACTACCCGGGCGCGTGGAACGGTCTCCAGGTCGCGTGCCGCTCGCCGATCGAGAAGGTGTGCACGAGCCCGGACGCGGCGCGGGCCACGATCGAATCGGCCGCCGGGGCGGGCGCGCAGATGCTCCTCGTCCACCATGGCCTGTTCTGGGAAAATCCGCTCCCGGTCACGGGGTCGGCCTATCGCCGGCTCCGGGCCCTGTTCGACGCCGACATGGCCCTCTACAGCGTACATCTTCCGCTGGACCTGCACCCGGCGATCGGTAACAACGTGCTGCTCGCGGGCGCGCTGGGCTTGCCCGTGGAGGGACGCTTCGGCACCGTCGCGGAAGTGGAGGGAATCGGCGTGTGGTCTGCGACGGACCTGAGCCTGCGCGAGCTCTCACAGCGCATCGAGGAGGTGTGCGGAGACCCGCCGCACGTGATCGCGGGCGGTCCCGAGCACGTGCGGCGCGTGGGGCTCGTGACGGGTGGGGGTGCCTCCCTGATCCGGCAGGCCCACGCCGAAGGCTTGGACACCTTCATCACGGGGGAGGGGGGGCATCACAGCCATCACCTCGCGCTCGAGCTCGGGCTCAACGTGCTCTACGCGGGGCACTACGCGACGGAGACGATGGGCATCCGGGCGCTCGGCGAGCTCGTCGCCGAGCGGTTCGACGTGGAGGCGGAGTTCCTCGACGTCCCGACGGGCCTCTAGGGAGCCGGCCTCTGCCGGGGCCGGCCGGAATCAGAAGACGGAGATCTTCAATCCCTCCAGGTACCGCTCGGGGTGCTTCCTCACGTCCCGCGAGAGCAGCGCGATCTCCTCGGTGGCGACCTGAATGTTCTCCATCGCCGCCGCGATCTTCTCGTAGAGCTCGGGATCGTTCACCAGCTTTCCGAGCGATCCCTCACCCGCGTCCACCTTGGCGACGATCGAGGCGAGCGAGCGGCTCGTCGAATCCATCCCCGCGCTCGCGGCCCGCAGCCGGCTCGTGAGCGAGTCGATGTTCGCGACCGTACGATCCAGCTCGGGTCCGGACGTGGCGCCGGCGAGCCGGGCCGATGTGGCGCTCAGGCTCTCGATGAGGGTGGAGAGCGCTTCGCGCTCGGACGAGATGAGGGCCTGCAGGTCCGCCATCGTGGCCGACAGCGCGGTCGAGCTGCGCCGCACGCCCTCCACGGTCTCGTCCCCCAGGAGCTTCTCGGTTTGCTCCAGCACGCGCCCGGCTCGATCGCCGAGGTCGCCCGCCACGCTCTGCAGGTCCGGCAGGGGCCCGCCCCGAATCGTGTCGCCGTCGCCGAGCGGGACGT
The DNA here is from genome assembly GCA_046757885.1 of Gemmatimonadota bacterium. Classification (GTDB taxonomy): domain Bacteria; phylum Gemmatimonadota; class Gemmatimonadetes; order Palauibacterales; family Palauibacteraceae; genus JBHHZD01. The sequence continues at coordinate 43,792 of JBHHZD010000010.1, read as the reverse complement.
CGGCGTCTCCAGGGATGAGCTCGATGAGCTGCGAGCCGAGGAAGCCCGACGGCCGGATCGCGGCCCGGGTGTCCCGGGGCAGGCCCCCGCCGTCCTGGGCGATCTCGAGCGTGAGGACGGCGTGGTCGCCCGCGAGGGCGACGTCGAGGACGGACCCGACGTCGACGCCCCGGAGGTAGATCCGGGAGCCCTCGGCCAGCTGGGCGGCCTCCGGAGTCGCGGCGTAGAACCTCAGCCTGTGCCCCCCGATCCGGGTACCGCTGACCCAGAACACGCCGATGACGAGCGCGATGAGAGCGACGAGCACGAAGAGTCCAACCTGCAGCTCGATCCGGTAGTGGCTCCGAAGTCCGGGATCTCTCATGAAACGGGGGCCTCGTCGAGTTTCGGGTGTAGGAATCCCTGCACGTCGGGATCGTCGGAGTCGCGAAGCTGCTCGGGCGTTCCGAAGGCCCGCACCTGGCCGCCCGACAGCAGGGCGATGCGGTCGCCGAGAAAGAAGGCGGAATCCACGTCGTGGGTCACGATGACGCTCGTGGCCCCGATCTCCCCCTGCAGGCGCGCGATCAGGCGGTTGATGACCGTCGCGTTCACCGGATCCAGGCCCGTCGTGGGCTCGTCGTACAGGATGTACTTCTGGCGGCCCACGATGGCGCGCGCGATGGCGACCCGCTTCTGCATCCCCCCGGACAGCTCCGAAGGGAGAAGGCGGAGGACGTCCGGCTCGAGGTTCACGTGCGTGATCGCTTCGAGGACGGCCGGATCCGTGTGCGCGTCGACCCGTAGACAGTGCTCCGTCGGCAGTCCGAGCTGGATGTTCTGGCCGGCGGTCATCGAGTCGAACAGCGCCGAGTTCTGGAACACGTAGCTGATCTTGGACCGGATCTCCGCGATCGCCCGACCTCCGGCCCGGGGCACGGACATGCCCTCCACCAGGATCTCGCCGTCGTCCGGATCGAACAGACCGACGATGTGCTTCAGGAGCACGCTCTTGCCGGTCCCCGACGGACCCATGATGACGAGGCTCATTCCCTCGTGGATGTCCAGATCCACGCCATCGAGCACCCGCTTGCCGTTCAGGGTCTTGCGAAGGCCCCGGATCTGGATCACGAAACGGCCTTGTAGAGGGGGGCGAGAATCATGTCGAGCACCATGAGGGCGACGATGATGGACACGACGGCGTTCGTCGCCGTCCGGCCGACGCCCGCGGCGCCGCCTTCCGCCTGGAATCCCACGTAGCTCGAGACGAACGTGATCGTGATCCCGAACGCGAAGCCCTTGAGCAGTGAGAAGATGAGCGCCGCCGCGTGGTAGTACTGGCGGACGCCGTAGATGTACTCGTGGGTCGTGATCGGCAGGAGACTGATGGACGTGAGCCATCCGGCCCAGATGCCCACGATGTTCGACAGGGCGACGAGCGGCACCATGACGATGGCTCCCGCGAGCACGCGGGGCGCCACGAGCTCGACGACCGGGTCACGTCCGAGCGTCCGCAGCGCGTCGATCTGGTCCGTGACCTTCATCGTTCCGAGCTCGGCCCCGATCCCCGAGCCCACCCGCCCGGCGAGGATGATGGCCGTGAGGAGCGGCGCCAGCTCCGTGAGCATGCCGGCCGCCACTGCGTCCCCGACGATCCACATCGGGAGAGTCGTGAACTGGTAGCCCGTCTGCTGTGCGAGGATGGCCCCGCTGAGGGCGGCCACCAACATCACGAGTCCCAGGCTCTCGATGCCGATTGCCCTCGCCTGGGCGAAGCTCGCCCTCACGTAGCGCCGGGGCCGTCGGAGCGCGAGGGCCGTGGCCGCGGCGAGGATGCCCGCGCGGCCCAGGTGCTGGCCGCACTCGAGTCCGAAGCGGCCCAGCGCCCTGAGCCACCGGCCGGGGAGGCTGCGCTCTCCGACGGGTCCGTCCGGTGCTTCCGTTCGCGTGGTCAAGTCGGATCCGCTCGTAGATCGGGAATTGGGCCCACGAAAGCTACGGTCCTGAAACAACTCCGCAAACGGGTCCCCGGGTTCCGGGTCGGATCCGTCAGGGAGATGGCGGGCCACGCGCCGGAGGCGGCTTCTTGCCCCGCAGGATGAACTCGCGCACGGAGTCGGGATTCGTCGGTCGGGTGCGCAGCCGGGAGCCCGGCCCGGGACGAACCGGGGGCTCGGATGCGGCGCTGTCGACGGCCAACCGCCCGGCACCGACGAATCCGCCCGCTTCCTGGTCCCCGGGAGCCGTCGCGCGCAGGAGCGAGTCGCTCGCGGCGGCGATCGCCTCCCACACCCGTCGGCTGCGAGCCGGATCCGAGCCGATGCGACCCGCGAGGCGAAGCAGGCTGTCCGGCGTGAGGTTGAAGGAGCGAAGCGCCTCGTGCCGGGCCGAGTCCGCGCTCGCTTCCCGCTCCTCGCGCGTGGTCCCCCGTGGGGGACGCGCGTGGATGACCAGGAGCCGGGCCATCACGGCCGCGTACGTCGAGTCCGCCGCCCGATCGGCCGCGTCGGGCCGCGGGCCGCCGCAGGCGGGCAGGAGAAGCGCGAGCGCCGCGGCCCGGGCCCAGCCCGAATCTCCCGGGCGGCGATCCTCCCGCTTCGGCGTCGCGTCTGTCCCCATGGCGGCTACAATACCGTTCGTTGAGATCGGGTGCGAGGGAGCGTAGCTTCGGCGCACGCAGACGGCCGGGACGGCCGGTCCGGGAATCCCGGGAGCAGAGGAGTGGGGGCATGCGGTCCAGAAGGACCCGAATCGTCGTGGCGGCGGTGCTCGCCCTCGTGGCCGCCCGAACGGCGGCGGCGCAGGCGCCACCGTCGCCGCGGGACATCCTCGGGGTCGACCTGGGAGAGAGCTTCACCTCGGCCGAGGAGGCGCTGGAGTACGCGGAGCGGCTGGCGACGGCGTCGCCGCGCGTCCGACTCCTGCGGTACGGAGAGACGCCGGAAGGGCGAGCGCTCGCGCTCCTCGTTCTCGCGAGCGAGGCCCATCTGGGGGAGCTGGATGCCATCCTGGCCCGGAACGCGGAGCTCGTCGATCCATCCCTCCCGGCGGTCCGGGCCTCGGCGATCGCGCGCGCGAATCCCGCCGTCGTGTGGCTCAGCTACGGCGTGCACGGGGACGAGAGCGCGTCGACCGAGGCGGCCCTGTGGACGGCCTGGGACCTGGCGACCTCGGCCTCCGATGCCCTGGACTCCCTCGTCGTCGTGATCGACCCGGTCGTGAACCCGGACGGCCGTGACCGATACGTGTTGTGGTATCGGGGGGTGCGCGGAGTCCGACCGAATCCGCATCCGGAGGCCCGAGAGCACGCCCCCCCGTGGCCGGGCGGGCGAACGAACCACTACCTGTTCGACCTGAACCGGGACTGGACGTGGGCGACCCAGCCGGAGACGCGCGCCCGCCTGACCGAGTGGACGCGGTGGAACCCTCAGGTCCACGTGGACTTCCACGAGATGGGCCCCACGAGCACGTACTTCTTCTTTCCGGCGACGAGGCCGATCAACGCCATCTATCCGGACTACACCCTCCGGTGGGCCGAGTACTTCGGGCGCCAGAACGCCGCAGAGTTCGATCGGAGGCGGTGGCTCTACTTCACGGGCGAGACGTTCGACCTGCTCTATCCCGGATACGGCGACACCTGGCCCAGCCTCGTCGGCGCCATCGGGATGACCTACGAGCAGGCCGGCAGCCGGCGGGCCGGTCTCGCCTTCGAGCGGCCGGACGGGAGCGTGCTCACGCTGGCCGACCGGGCGGAGCACCACCGGGTGGCCGGCCTGACGACGCTGCGTGCCGCGGCCCGCCGGAAGACGGATCTGCTTCTGGAGTTCGCGGCGTTTCACCGGGGTTTGCTGGAGGATCCTCGCGATGTTCTCATCGTGCCGGGACCGAGGCCGGAAGCGGCGCGCGCCCTCGTCCTCACCCTCCTCCAGCAGGGCATCCGGGTCGACCGTTCCACGCGACCGTTCCGGGCCTCCGCCGAGCCGCACCCCGGATTCGACCGGCGCCAGGCGTTTCCGATCGGGACGTATCGGGTGTCGAGCGTCCAGCCCCGGGGACGGCTGGCGCTCACCCTGCTGCAGCCCGAGACCCTGTTCGACTCCGCGGGCACCCAGCACAGCTACGACATCACGGCGTGGTCGCTGCCGTACGCGTTCGGGGTGGAGGCGCATACGTCCCCACCCGTGCGGGACGGGGCCTTCCGGCCCCTGGAGCGGTGGGAGCCCGCAGGCTCGAGCGCGTCCGTCGCGCCGCGTCCGTACGGATACCTCGTGCCCCCGGTGATCGAGGCCTCGGGCCCGCTGTTTCGGTACCTCTCGGACGGTGGACGGGCGTTCGCCCTCGGAGAGGGCGTCACGATCGACGACCGCGCCTGGCCGGCCGGGACCGTGTTTCTTCCGGACGACGACTCCGCCGCGGCCCGGCTCGCGGCGGCGGGGTTCTCGGATCTCGCCGCGCCGGTCCAGACCGGTCTCACGGCGAGCGGCATCGACCTCGGCAGCGATCGAGCCCTGCGGTTGCGGGCGCCGCGCATCGGGCTCGTTGGCGGTCGGGGCATGCAGTCGACCTCGTACGGTGCGGCGTGGTTCCTCCTCGAGAACGTCCTCCGCATCCCGTTCGACGGGCTCGGGTCCGGCGCGGACATCCGGGAGCCGGCGGAGTACGACGTCCTCGTGCTGCCGGACGGGCGGCCATCCTCCGCGTTCAGGCCCGCGGACGCGGAGCGCCTCGAGAGGTGGGTGCGGGATGGGGGCGTCCTCGTCGCCTCGGGCGGCTCCGCGCGGTGGGTGGCGGAGGCGATCGCCAGCGTGGCCGTGCGGCGGGCGGACTCCACCGACCTGTCGGACGCCGAGCGCACGCGCCGCGGATTGCGGACGCGGAAGGAGCGGGAGTCGGATCGATGGGAGGGCAGCGTGACGGGGACCATCCTCCCCGTGCGCCTGGATGAGGGAAACCCGCTTGCGTGGGGCGCCGGCCTGGGGAACGACAGGGGAGCGCTCTACGTCCTGCACGTGGAGGATCTCGCGTTCGAGCCCTCCGACGACTACGAGACGGTCGCCGCATTCGAGGAGGGCGTGGACGTCGTCAGCGGCGTGATGAGCGAGCGCAAACGGAGTGAGATCTCGGCCTCCTCCTGGCTCGTGACGCGTCGGCTGGGACGCGGGCGGGTCATCCTGTTCGCGGACGACCCGCTGTTTCGGCTCATGTGGCGCTCCACCTTCGGGTTGTTCGTGAACGCCCTTCTCCTGGGCCCCGCGATGCGCTGAGGGAGGCAGAGGCCATGATTCCAGCCGATCGCCTGACCGTTCGGGCCGCGGAGGCCCTGCAGGAGGCGGCCTCCAGAGCGCGCCGGGCGGAGAATCCGGCCGTCGAGGACCTGCACCTCCTGGCGGCCCTCCTGGACCAGCCGGACGGCGTCATCGCGCCCATCCTCCGGAAGGCGGGGCTGGAGCCGGACCGCCTTCGGGGTCCGCTGGACGCGGCCCTCGCCCGGCTCCCGCGCCAGTCGGGAGCCGCGCCGACCGCCAGCCGCGAGCTCGGGCGCGTGCTGGACGATGCGGACGCGGAGGCTCGCGGGACAGAGGACGCCTACGTGTCGACGGAGCACCTGCTCGTGGCCCTGGCAGGCCCCCGGGCGAGCAGCACGGCCCGGATGTTCACGGAGGCGGGGATCGATCAGGAGGCGATTCGGCGGGCGCTCGCCGAGGTACGTGGTCCCCACCGGGTCACGGATCCGAACGCCGAGGAGCGATACCGGGCCCTGGAGCGATTCGGGATCGATCTCACCGAGCGGGCGCGCGCCGGGCGACTCGATCCGGTCATCGGACGGGATGCGGAGATTCGCCGGGTGAGCCAGGTCCTGTCTCGACGCACGAAGAACAACCCCGTCCTCATCGGAGAGCCGGGGGTCGGGAAGACGGCGATCGTCGAGGGCCTCGCCCAGCGGATCGTGGCGGGGGATGTGCCGGACAGCCTGCGTGACAAGAAGCTCATCCAGCTGGACATCGCGGCCATGCTCGCGGGCGCGAAGTTCCGCGGCGAGTTCGAGGAACGCCTGAAGGCGGCCCTCAAGGAGATCACGGAGGGAGAGGGGCGCTACGTCGTGTTCTTGGACGAGCTCCACACGATCGTCGGCGCGGGAGCGGCCGAGGGAGCCGTCGATGCCGGCAACATGCTCAAGCCGCCGCTCGCGCGCGGGGAACTCCGCATGGTGGGCGCGACGACGCTCGACGAGTACCGGAAGCACATCGAGAAGGATCCGGCGCTCGAGAGGCGATTTCAGCCCGTGTTCGTCGGCGAGCCGGCCCCGGAGGAGGCCGTCGCGATCCTGCGCGGCCTGAAGGAGCGCTACGAGGTCCACCATGGGGTCCGGATCACGGATCCGGCGCTCGTGGCCGCCGTGCGCCTGTCCGACCGCTACATCGGCGACCGCTACCTCCCGGACAAGGCCATCGACCTCATCGACGAGGCGGCCTCCGGGCTGCGCATGGAGATCGACTCCATGCCGGAGGAGATCGACATCCTGGAGCGAAGGCAGACACAGCTGGAGATCGAGCGCGAAGCCCTCAAGGACGAGACGGATGCGCCCAGCCGCGAGCGCAGGGAGGCGCTCGAGGGCGAGCTGGCGGAGCTTCGCGAGAGGCTGGCCGGGTTGAAGTCCCGCTGGCTCCTGGAGAAGGAGGCCATCGAGCGGGCACGCGAGCTCAAGCGGAGAACGGAGGAGCTGGGCCAGCAGGCAGAGAGGGCGACTCGGTCCGGCGATCTCGCGGCCGCGGCCGAGATCACGTACGGAGAGCTGCCCCGGGCGCGGGCGGAGCTCGAGGAGGCCGAGGCCGCGCTCGAGCGCCGGCAGGCTGACGGGAGCTTCCTGGCCGAGGTCGTCGGGCCGGAGGATGTGGCCGAGGTCGTGGCCTCGTGGACGGGCATTCCGGTCGCCCGGATGCTGGAGAGCGAGCGCGACCGCCTGACCCACCTCGAGGCACATCTGCACGAGCGGGTCGTGGGTCAGGACGAGGCGATCCGTGCCGTTTCCGGGGCCGTCCGGCGGAGCCGCGCCGGCCTGCAGGACCCCGATCGGCCGGTCGGGAGCTTCATCTTCCTCGGCCCGACCGGCGTCGGAAAGACGGAGACCGCCCGCGCCCTCGCCGAGTTCCTGTTCGACGACGAGGACGCGATGGTGAGGCTCGACATGTCGGAGTACATGGAGAGACACGCGGTCGCGCGGCTCATCGGCGCCCCTCCGGGCTACGTGGGATTCGAGGAGGGAGGGCAGCTCACGGAGCAGGTGCGTCGCCGGCCCTACTGCGTCGTCCTGTTCGACGAGATCGAGAAGGCGCACCCGGACGTGTTCAACGTCCTGTTGCAGATCCTGGACGACGGGCGGCTCACGGACGGTCAGGGGAGGACGGTCGATTTCCGCAATGCGGTCATCATCCTCACGAGCAACATCGGAAGCGCCTGGATCCTGGAGCACGCGGGCGACCCGGACTGGGACGCCGTGGAGGAAAGCGTGCGCCGGAGCCTCCGCGAGCACTTCCGGCCGGAGTTCCTGAACCGGATCGACGAGATCCTCGTGTATAGGCCCCTGACGCCGGACGAGCTCGAGCGGGTGGCGGAGATCCAGCTCGGACGGGTGGGATCCTTCCTGGCGGAGCGCCAGCTCGCCCTCGAGGTGAGTCCGGAAGCCCGGCGGCGCATCGCCGAGGTGGGATACGATCCGGCGTTCGGGGCCCGACCACTGAAGCGCGCGATCCAGACCCTCGTCGTGGATCCGCTGGCGATGGCCGTCTTGGACGGTCGTTTCCACGAGGGCGACACGGTGCGCGTCGAGGCGGATCCGGACGGCGAAGGTCTCCGATTCCTGTCCGATCGGCGCAACCCGGACGACGCTTGACGACGCCGGCCTGCGGGACAGATTAGCCCGGGCGCAGGCGCCCAGGTCCTCCAACGAGCGAGACGAACGTGACCCAGGAAACGAGACGACGGATCGGCGGACTCGCGGCTCTCCTGCTACTCGTGGGGTGCGCCTCGACGGGAACGCTGTCCCGAAGCGCGTGGACCTACGGCGCAGATTCCCCCGAGCTCGCCGTCCGGGGCTTTCTCGATGCGGTGGCGGCCGACGACACCGGTGCGATGGGGGACCTGTTCGGGACGAAGGACGGCCCGGCGGAGGGGCATCTCGGGATCGTGGAGGTCGAGCAGCGAATGGTGTTCCTGAGGGCCCTGCTCAGGCACGACTCCTACCGTCTGCGCCAGGCGAACCTAGCCCAGCTGGGTCCGGACCGGGTCCGGTACCTGGCGATGATGACCGGCACGCGCAAGGGAGACGCGACGGTCGCGCTCGTGGCCGTCCCCGCCGCGGATGGCCGGTGGTACGTGGAGCAGCTCGACGTGGACGAGCTCACCGGGACCGGGTTGCCCTGACCCATCGCGAGCGGCGCTCAGGACTCCGACGCGGTCTGCTCGACGAGCTCGATGAGGACGCCCCCGGTGGAGGCGGGGTGCAGGAACGCGACCTCCCGGCCTCCCGCGCCGGTTCGGACCCCGGGGGGAACGGGCCGCGCCCCTTCCGCCTCGGCCCGTTCCAGGGCGGCGCGGACGTCGGGCACGGCGAGACACACGTGGTGGATGCCCGGACCCCGCCCCTCGACGAAGCGGGCGATCTCCGACTCCGGGTCGGTTGCCTCCAGCAGCTCGACGGCGGAGTCGCCCATGTCGAAGAAGGCCACGCGCACGCGCTCCGCGGGAACCGTCTCCACCCCGCGGGGGTTCTGTCCGAGCAACCGGGCGTACAGGGGGACGGCGTCCGCGAGTGAGCGGACGGCGATGCCGATGTGATCGATTCTTGACACTCCCGAACCTCGCGGGGATTATCCTCGGGTCCGGCCGCCCGTTGCGGCCGTGACGAGAGGACGATACTAGGCGCCGGGCCGCCGTGAAACCACCGCCAGATTGAGGAATCCAGTGAACTCACCAGCTCACCCGATCACGATCACCGACGAAAACTTCGCGGAAGAGATCGAAGCGAACGAGGGGCTCGCGATCGTAGACTTCTGGGCCGAATGGTGCGGTCCCTGCCGCATGGTCGCGCCGGTCCTGGAAGAGCTCGCGGGCGACTACGCCGGGCAGGTCAAGATCGGCAAGGTCGACGTGGACGCGAATCGCGGGACGGCTCAGCGCTTCGGCATTCGGTCGATTCCGAGCATACTGTATTTCAAGGACGGTCAGCTCGTCGACACCGTCGTGGGTGCGGTCCCGAAGGCGCATCTGGTGGAGAAGATCCAGCAGCACGCGTGAGTCGGGCCGCCGGCGGGCCCGGGCTTCGACTCCGACGCCCTCCGGCTCCGCAGCGCGGAGGCGGGGGGTGTCGTCGCGAGGGGCCGGAGCCACGCGAGCGGATGAAGGGGCGAGCCCATGTCGGACGCGATTCTCTACGTCGTCAGCACGCCCATCGGAAACCTCTCCGACCTCTCGCCCCGGGGCGCATCGACCCTGGCCGACGTGACGGTCGTCTACGCGGAGGACACGCGGCGCACCCGGCGCCTCCTGCGCCGCCTGGACATCGGGACGCGCGTGCGGTCGCTGCACGCCCACAACGAGCGCTCGCGCCTTGAGGAGCTGCTCGGGCGTCTGGCCGGCGGCGAATCGTGCGCGATCGTGTCGGACGCCGGGACGCCCGGGATCTCCGACCCGGGGCGCCGGGCGGTCGAAGCCGCGCTGGACGCCGGGTATCGAGTGGTCCCGGTCCCGGGCCCGTCGGCGATTCTCGCGGCGCTCGTCGCTTCCGGCCTTCCGAGCGCCCGCTTCGCGTTCCTCGGATTTCCTCCACGCGGCGGCGGGCGGCGGCGCGCATGGATGGAGGAGGCGCGTCGCCTGCCGATGACGGTCGTGGCCTTCGAAGCGCCGGGCCGGATCGGCGCTCTCCTGGAGGACCTCGTCGCCGCCGGACTCGGGTACCGGTCCTGCGCCGTATGTCGCGAGATGACGAAGCTGTACGAGGAAGTGCGTCGCGGAACGGTGTCCGAGCAGGCGGGATACTACTCCGGGCGTGACGTGCGCGGTGAGATCACGCTCGTCATCGAGGGGAACGCGGGGAGTCCGGGATCGGAGAGTGGGGACGCGAATGAGGAGGCGGAACGCGTGGCCGCGGAGCTGACCGGGAAGGGGCTCAGCGTGCGCGAGGTCGCGAGACGACTTCGGGCCGAGACGGGCCTCGCGCGCAACGAGGCCTACCGGATCGCTCTCCGCGCCGGCGGAGAGGGAGATTGACCGCCCCGCCCCCGGATCCGCGGGCGACCCTCGGCGGGCTCGTCAGGACCGCGGAGACCCTGAGGCGTCGGGCCGTCCTCGGGGTCGCCCTCGCGGCGCTCGCCGCGGCAGGTGGGATCGGCGCCGTCGGGTTGCTCCTCCCCGCTCCCGTGTGGCGCACGCCGGGCTCTCCCGTGCCGATCGTGACGGCTCTCTGCCTCCTCGGCATCGCCGCCGCGGCCGGTGCGCTCGCCGGGCGTCTCCAGCGGACGCTGACGCTCGAGCGGCTCGGGCCGGAGATGGAGAGCGCGTCGGGGCTCGGAGACGGCGAGCTGACGGCGGCTCTCGAGCTCGCGCGGCGGGACACGAGCGGCTCCCGGGATCTGGCGGAGCTCCAGGTGCGGAGGGTGGCGCAGCGCCTCGAGGGTCGTGGGGACACGGACCTGCTCCCGCGCACGGCGCGCCGCTGGCGCCGCCTTCGGAGGCTGACCGGGGCCGGCGCGCTCCTCGTGATGCCGGCCGTCGTGGCCGCGGGATCCGCGGACGCCGGACGGGCCCGGGACGCCGCGTCGGCCCTCGTCTCTCCGTGGGCGATATCGTTCCCTGCGCCACCGCCCCGACCCTGGATCCGGGCCTCCGGGACGGAGGTCGAGCGCGGGGAGGTCGCAACGGTCCGGATCGGAGCGTCGGGTCGCGAGGACATCTCTCTGCGAGCGCGCGTCGCCGCGGGCGAGGTCGACGTCCGTTGGCTGCCCGTGGATCCCGCGACGGGGACGGCCGTGGGCGACGTCGGCCCCGTCCTCTCGCCGCTCGCGATCTGGGCAGCCGACCGGTCCGGCTCGAGCTCGGACACGCTCGTCCTGCAGCCGTTCGATCCTCCGTTCGTGACGAAGCTGGAGGCGCGGGTGCGGTTCCCGGCCTATCTGGGTCGCCGTTCCGAGACGTACTCGCGTCCACTCCCGAGGCTGGAGATTCCGGCGGGAAGCCGGGTCGAGGTGAGCGGCGAGACGAACCGTCCGGTGTCCGGCATCGAGCTAGTCGAGAAGGCAATGGGTCTGGGGGTCGCGCTGCGGCTCGAGGGCCCAAGCTTCGGCGGGAGCCTGGCGCCGACCCGTTCGGGGACATGGTTCTGGCGTGTCGCGGCGTGGCCGGAGGATCCGCCGGCCCGGCCTCCACCGCCGCTCCGGATCTCCTTGATTCCCGACCGGGCTCCGACCGTGCGGATCGCGTATCCGGCGACGGATACGGTCCTGCCGCTGGACATGGTCCTGCCCCTCGTCATCGACGCCCGCGACGACCACGGTGTCCGGAGTGTCGCGCTCGTGAGCTGGCGCCGATCGCCGGCGGGCGACGGGGCGCCGGATACGGCGCAGCTGCTGGAAGAGGCGGAGCCGGAGGAGCGGGTGCTTCTGAGGCCCGTGCTCGATGTGCGCGACCGGGGCCTGCTGCCCGGGGACACCGTGTTCTACTACGCGCGCGTGCGGGACGACCGTCCGTCCGGACCGGTCGTGACGTCCGACACGTTCGCCGTCCGCCTGCCCTCGCTGCGCGAGCTCGGAGAGAGCCGGGCTGTGAGGACGACCGATCTCGCGCGAGAGGCGGCGGCGGTCGCCGAGGCGGCGGCCTCGGTCGAAGGGGACGCGAGAGGGGCCGCCCGGCGGGCGGCGTCACGCGGGACGCCCGCCGGACAGGAGGAAGCACGGGCCGACCGATCGGAGGAGCGAGAGCGGGCGAGCTTCCGCGCGACCGAGGAGAGCCGCCGTCTCCTCGAGGAAACGAAGCGGCTCGAGACCCGGGTCCGCGAGCTGCATGCCGAGATCCAGGACGTGGCGGCTGAGGTGGCGCGCTCGCCGGCCGCCGACCCGGCGCTTCGAGCCCACCTGGAGCGCATCGACTCGTTGTACCGCGAGCTCATGGAATCCGATCTCGGGGCGAGGATCAGGGATCTGCAGAGGGCGCTCGAGACGCTCGACCCGGAGGCGTTGCGCCGGGCTCTGAACGACTTGTCCGCGCGTGCGGCCGACGTGCGGCAGAGCCTCGAGGCCGCGGGCACGCTTCTGGAGCGGGTGGCGGCGGAGCAGGCTATGCGCGAGGTGGCCCGATGGGCGGAGGACCTGGCGGCGGACCAGGCCGGCCTGGCCGCCGACTTCGCCGCGGAGGTTGAATGGATCGCGAGGGAGGACGAGGTGACGGAGCGCGCCGCCGCGCTGCAGGCGGAGCTCGAAGCGCTGCGGGACCGTCTCCGCGGGAACGCGGGCGATCGGGCGGCCGTGGGCGTGGAGGCTGGCTCCCGGTCCCTCGCGCGCGGGGAGGAGAGCGCGAGGCGCGCCGCCGGGATCGCCCGGATGTCCTCGAGGCGTGGGTCGCCCGACGGACGGCGCGCGGCGGGGGATGCGGCGGAGGCGTTGCGCGAGGCGGCGGACCGGCTGTCCGCGGCCGGATCCGATCTGTCCAGCGAGTGGCGGGAGGAGACGTCGGCCGCCGTGGATCGGGCCACCCGGGATGCCCTGTCCCTGGCACGGGAACAGATGCAGGTGGCCGATCTCCTGGCGGGCGAGCGCCGGAACGCGGCGAGGGGACGAGAGGCGGCGCTGCGGGAGGGCCTCGACAATCTCCTGGGATCGATCGCCGAGGTCGGAGGCAAGACCGCGCTCCTGGATCGGCGCGTGGCGAGGGCGGCGTCGCAGGCGGCGACGGACATGGATCGCCTTCTCGAGTCGCTCGGCAGAGGCGGGGGAGGACGGGACGCCGCCGTGGCCGGTCGGCGGCTCGCGAACGCCCTGAACGACTTGGCCGGGGAGCTTCTGGCCACGGGCGAGGCCGTGGCCGGAGCGGAGTCGGGCACCGGCATGGAGGAGGCGCTCGAGGAACTCTCGCGGCTGAGCCGGGCCCAGGGTGGGCTGAGCCGGGAAGGGGAGGGAATCCTAGCCCTGCGACGGGAGGGCCGCGCCATCGGGGCGCGCCTCCAGAGGCTGGCCTCGGAGCAGGCATCGATCGCCGCGAGGCTTCGGGAGCTGGCCCGGAAACCCGGGGCCGGGGGTCTGGCGGCGAGACCCGACGAGCTGGCGCGGGAGGCGGAAGACATCGCGCGATCGATCGGATCCGGAGACCTGGATCCGGCCACGGTCGAGCGCCAGCAGCGGCTGTTCCGCCGGCTCCTGGACGCGGGCCGGACGTTGAGCCGTGAGGAGGATGATCCGGACCGCCGGGAGTCGAGGAGCGCCCGGGAGATCGTTCTCCGGACGCCCGCAGATCTGACGCCGACCGTCCGGGAGGGCTCACGCTATCCCCATCCCGGAGAGGAGGCGCTGAGGGGTCTGGCTCCGGCCACGCGGCGCATCGTCCTGGACTACTTCGACCGGATCAACGCGGGACCGGCGGCGGAGCCCCGGGAGTCACCGCGATGAGGCGGAGACGCGTCCGTGCCCGCCGCCGGGGATTCGGGGTCCTGCTCGCGCTGCTCGCGAGTGGAGCGTGGCCGGGCCGACCCGCGCTCGGCCAGACAACCCCGGAACGGATGAGGATGGAGAGCCGGGCGCTGACCCGCGCTGCGCGCCTGGAGCGGGAAGGAGATGCCCCGGCGGCGATCCGGGTCCTGGAGACGCTCCTGGATCGGGTCCCGGGCTCCGTGTCCGGCCTCGCGGTCCTCCAGCGGCTCCGGTCCGAGGAGGGTCGACCGGGCCTGCTCCTGCCGTACGTCGAGCGGGCGGTGGAGGCCTCGGCGGGCGCCCGCCCGGCGATCATGCAGGTGTGGATTCGGGCCCTCCTGGCGGCCGGACGGGAGGACAGCGCACAGGCGACGGCGGAGCGCTGGACGCGCTCGGCGCCGCGGGAGGCCATGGCGTTTCTGGAGCTGGCCTCCGTCCTCCGGCAGCGCGGGCGGCAGGCCGAAGCCATCGAAGTCCTGACCGACGGACGGCAACGCCTGGGCGCGCCGGAGGCGTTCGCCCAGGAGCTCGGACGGCTTCGGACGACGGCCGGCGAATTCGCAGACGCTGCGGGAGACTGGACGATCATGCTGTCCTGGGGACAGCCCGGTCGGGACGTCGTCGCCCGGCAGATCGGGGAGCCGTCCATCGATTCGGCCGCCGCGCGGGCGGCGCTGTGGTCGCGGCTCGAGCGTCCGGACACGCCATTCGACGCTGTGCGGAGCGGCATCGAGCTCGCCCTGCGTCTTCCTGACCCGTCGGCGGCGCGACGGCTGGCGGAGGTCGCCGCGAATCGCGCCCCCGAGGATGCCCGGCTCGCCCTGTTGAGCGACTTCACGCTGGGGGCGGCGAACCGGGACATGCCGGGGAACGCCGCGTGGGGGGCCTCCCTCCTCGCGCGTGAGGCTCGCACGGCGGACGAGAGGCTCCAGTGGCGAGCGATGGCGGCCGACCTCGCCCTGGAGGCGGGTGACGAAGCCCGCGCCCGCCGGGAGTTCGGGGCCCTGTCGCGGGAGGCGAGGCCGGGCAGCGAGGCGCACCGGACGGCGCTTATCCGGGGCTTCGAGTTCTCGCTGGAGGACCCGGACGGGGCGCGCGCTCGCCTGCGGGACTTCAGGCGCTTCTACCCGTCCGAGGACGAAGCGCTGGCCGCGATGGTCGTGGACCTTTCGGAGAGCGACCTTGCCCGCGGGGATGTGGAGCGTGCGCGGGCGGACCTGGACCTGATCTCGAGAGCCCCGGCGGACCCGGCCACGGCCCTGAGACTCCTGCGCGCGCGCGGCTACCTGTCCCTGTTCTCGGGCCGGCCCGGCCTCGCCCGGGCGCAGCTCGGGGAGGCGGCCGCGGCCGGGGGCGACCCGGCCACGCGCTCGCGGGTTCTCGACCTCACGCGCGCCCTCGGAAGGGCGGACTCGCTGGAATCCGTGGCGCTGGGGTCGGCACTCCTCTCGATCCGGAGGCGGCCGCGGTCGGCCTCGGCCAGAGAGATCCTAGAGGCGTGGGCGTCGCTTTCGCCCTCGGCGGCGCGGTCCGCCCTGCTGGCCGTGGCCGCGGACGAGCTCGCAGCCAGAGGTCTCGAAGCCGAGGCCGCGGTGCTGAGAGAACGCATCGTGCAACGGCATCCGGGCTCGCCGGAGGCCCCGGCCGCGCTGCTCGATCTCGCCCGCCTCGCCCTGAGTCGCGACACGGCGCAGGCCCGGGCGCGGCTCGAGCGACTCATCGTGGACTATCCGAGAAGCGCGCTCGCCCCTCTGGCCCGCCGCCTCCTGGCGGAGCTGGAAGGGGCGGTCCCGAGCTCGTGAGGGTACGACCGGGAGCCGCGTCGAGGGCGGCCGCGTGGCTGGCGGGTCTTCTCGTCCTCGGCTCCATCGCGCGGGACGCCCGGGCGCAGGGCCGGCTGCTCGTCCCGATGGACCGGGCGCAGGAGAACCACCTGCGCGCGTACGGCCTCGTCTACCAGTCCATCGCGGCGGGCGAGAAAGCGGAGTGGCTCCTGAACTACCGAGCGGGCGCGTTCCTCCTCCCCGCGACCGAGGGAGTCCGAAGGCGCGCGGCCCTCATGGGGGTCACGGTGGAATCGCTGGACGGGCCGGCGCTCGCACGCCTCCGTCTCGAGATCGAGGGTTCGAACATGGAGGCCGTGCCCCTGGAGAAGGCGCCCCGCATCGCGGTCTACACGCCCCCGAACAGCTCGCCCTGGGATGATGCGGTGACGCTCGCGCTCGAGTATGCCGGGATCCCGTACGATCGGGTGTGGGACCGCGAGGTCCTGTCCGACGGCCTCGGGGGCTACGACTGGCTCCACCTCCATCACGAGGACTTCACGGGGCAGTACTCGAAGTTCTACCTGGCCTACGCGGGTGCCGCGTGGTTGGACGAGGAGGTTCGCCGCAACGAGGCCGTCGGGCGCGAGTTCGGGTTCGCCGACGTCCCCGCGCTGAAGAAGGCGGTGGCCCGCCGGATCCGCGAGTACGTTCAGGAGGGCGGATTCCTGTTCGCCATGTGCACCGCGACGGAGACGCTGGATCTCGCTCTGGCCGCGGACGGCGTGGACATCGCGGCCGCCTTTGCGGACGGGACCCCGGTCGAGCCGGACGCGGTCGCCCGAATGTCGTGGGCGGAAACGTTGGCCTTCCGCGACGCCCACCTCGTCCTGGACCCGCAGGTGAGCGCGTTCAGCGACATCGATGGGCACGGCGTGAACACGCCGTCGCGCCGGCCGCTCGGCAGCTTCAGCCTGTTCGATTTCAGCGCGAAGATCGATCCCGTGCCCGCCATGCTCACGCAGTCGCACGAGCGCGTGCTGGAGGACTTCTACGGACTCACCACGAGCTTCCGCGAGAATCGGATCCGGCCGGGCGTGGTCGTGCTGGCCCGGGAGGACGATGATCACCTCGTGAAGTACTTGCACGGGAATGTGGGCCAGGGGAGTTTCACGTTTCTCGGCGGCCACGATCCCGAAGACCCGCAGCATCTCATCGGGGATCCGCCGACGGACCTGGAGTTGTTCCGACACTCGCCGGGCTACCGGCTCATCCTGAACAACGTCCTCTACCCGGCGGCCCGGAAGAAGGCCCTGAAGACATGACAGATCGTGCCCGAGCCGGCGTGCGGCTTCCGCGACGGCTCCTGAATCTCCCGGGATATCCGCTGGCGGACATCCCGGACATCAAGGCGCGCCTCGCGGCCGAGGGCAGGTCCGTCATCGACCTCGGCGTGGGGGATCCCGGCCTGCCGGCACCGGCGGTCGCCATCGAGGCCCTTCGGGACGCGGCCGGAGATCCGGCGATGCACGGATACGCGTTCCAGAGGGGGCATCTCCCGTACCGGCGTGCCGTGGCGTCGTGGCTCGAGGATCGGTTCGGACGGCCCATGGATGCGGAGCGGGAGGTCCTGCCGCTCATCGGCTCGAAGGAGGGCATCGCGCTCCTCGCCTTCGCCCTGCTCGATCCGGGTGACGTCGCGCTCGTGCCCGATCCTTGCTACGCGGCGTACGTCGGCGGGAGCCTCTTCGCGGGTGCCCGGGTGTGCCGGCATCGGCTGAGGAGCCAGGACGGGTTCCTCGTTCCCCCCGAGGCGATACGGGACGTGGAGGGGCCGCTGAAGCTCGTGTACCTGAATTACCCCAACAACCCGACCGGGGCGGTGGCCGAGCGGGCGTACCTGGAGGACGTCGTGGCCGCCTGCCGGGATCGGGGAGCGGTGCTCGCGTACGACAACGCCTACTCGGAGATCGCGTTCGACGGCTTTCGTCCGCCCGGCCTGCTCGAGATCCCGGGGGCGACCGACGTCGGCATCGAGTTCCACTCCTTCTCCAAGACCTTCAACATGACGGGCTGGAGGTTGGGTTGGGCGTGCGGAGGGTCGAGCCTCGTCGGAGCGCTGGCCCGCGTGAAGACCTTCTTCGACACGGGCGTCTTCCTGGCAGTGCAGGCGGCCGGGGCGGCCGTTCTCGAGCGGGGACGGGAGGCGATCGAGGCCAACGTGGAGGTCCTGCGGTCCCGGCGGGACACGGCCGTGTCCGCCTTCCGCGCGGCCGGCCTCGACGTGTGCCCGCCCCGCGCCACGCTCTACCTCTGGTTCCCCGTGCCGACGGCGGAAGACTCGGCGTCCTACTGCCGGCGGCTGCTCGAGGAGACCGGCGTGATTCTCCTGCCCGGGTCGGCGATGGGCGAAGGAGGGGAGGGCTGGCTCCGGGCATCTCTCTCGGTCGAGCCGGCGCTGTACGAGGAAGTCGCACGCCGGATCGCGGAGGCCGGGTGACGGGAGGACCGGAGAGTCAAGGCGGTCGCGTCGCGGAATTCCGGGCGGCCCGGCGGCGGGACGCGAGGCGGATCTTCCGCCTCGGTCTGCTGGCCTCCCTCATCGTGCACCTCCTCGTGGTCCTCATCGTCGCGCGGGAGCTTCACGTGCGCGCCTCCCGCTTTCGACCGACCGCGGTCGCGCCCCCGCCGCCCCCGGAAGGCCTCCGCGTCGTGAACCTCCCGGAGATCGAGGTCCGAGTGACGACGCCGCTCGTCGTGGAACGACCTCTCGAGGAACCCCGGCCGGAGCGCCCGCCCGTCGTCAGCGCGCCGGGCCCGCCCCCGGAGGTGGTCGGCCCGGGCGAAGGCCTGACGAACGCCGAGAAGCTGCGCCCGCGGGAAGGCGATCCGAGACTCTGGAAGGAGTTCAGGGATCGGAGGACGGCCCGGGGGCCGGTCACGTTCGCCGAGGTGGAACGCCTCCTCCGCGAGAAGCTCGCGGCGATGCTGGACAGCCTGTCCGCGGAGCAGCGAGCGGCCGCCGTGGAGTGGCTCGTGGGGAAGGGCGACAAGAAATGGGGGATCACCCCGGACGGCATCGTCCTCGGCGGCGTGACGATTCCCATCAACCTGGGCGCTCTGTTTCAGGAGGAGGGTCCCAACGGGAGGGAGTCCCGGCGGAAGGCACGCGATCTGACCGACATCCGGCGACAGGACCTGCTTCAGGACGCCGAAGCCGTGCGCCGGGAGAGGCTGGAGGAGATGAGGAAGCGGACGGAGGAAGAGGTGGAGAGGCGACGCCAGGACACGGCTCAGGCTCCGCAACCGGCAGACACGGCCGCGGTCGTCTCGAGTCCCTGATCCCTCCCGTGACCGGGCCCGGAGACGCGTTGCCCCCGTCGCCGCGGCCCGGTTACACTAGCGCCTCGCGACGACGGACCCTGCACGACGCCCCACGAGCCGTGGACCGAGAGAACGACACGAAAACCGAGAGCCTGGGCACGCGGTACGATCCGGCCGCGATCGAGGCCGACACGTACCGGCGCTGGTTGGACCGCGGCCTGTTCCGGGTCGAGGCCTCGAGCGCGGAGCGCCCCTACGTCATCGCGATCCCGCCGCCCAACGTAACGGCCGCACTCCACATGGGGCACGGCCTGAACAATACGATCCAAGACGTCCTCATCCGCTGGCGGCGGATGCTCGGCTTCGATGCGCTGTGGATCCCCGGCACCGATCACGCGGGCATCGCCACGCAGAACGTGGTGGAGCGGGAGATCGCCAAGGCGGGGCTGAGCCGGGATGACCTGGGTCGAGAGCGGTTCGTCGAGCGCGTGTGGGAGTGGGTCGAGGAGTACGGCGGGCGGATCATCGACCAGCTGAAGACGATCGGCTGCTCCTGCGACTGGAGCCGAACACGCTTCACGTTCGACGAAGGGCTCTCGGCCGCCGTTCGCGAGGTGTTCGTCCGCCTGTACGAGAAGGGGCTCGTCTACCGGGGGAGGTACATCATCAACTGGTGCCCCCGGTGCCTCACGGCGCTCTCGAACGAAGAAGCCGAGCACCGGGAGAGCGAGGGGCGGCTGTACCACATCCGCTACCCGATGACCGAGGGGCCGGGTGAAGTCGTCGTGGCCACGACGCGTCCCGAGACGATGCTGGGAGACACGGCCGTGGCCGTCCATCCGGAGGACGATCGGCACCGCGACCTCATCGGGCGGCGGGTCGAGCTGCCGCTGACCGGGCGCTCGATTCCCGTCATCGCGGACGAGCACGTGGACCCGGAGTTCGGCACGGGGATCGTAAAGGTCACGCCGGCCCACGATCCGAACGACTTCGAGATCGGGCTGCGGCACGGGCTGGAGCCGATCGAGGTCATGGGTCCGGACGCCACCATGAGCCCGGGGGGTCCGGAAGCCTACCGCGGCCTCGGCCGCTTCGAGGCGCGCGAGCGGATCGTGGCGGATCTGGAGGAGATCGACCTGCTGGCCGCCGTGGAGACGCACGTCCACTCGGTCGGGCGCTGCTACCGGTGCGACACGGTCGTCGAGCCGCGCCTCAGCCTGCAGTGGTTCGTCCGCATGAAGCCGCTGGCGGAGCCCGCCCTGGAGGCCTATCGGGACGGGAAGCTGCGCTTCCACCCCGAGCGTTTCGGAAAGATCTACGAGAACTGGCTGGAGAACGTCCGCGACTGGTGCATCAGCCGACAGCTGTGGTGGGGACACCGGATTCCGGTCTGGTACTGCGACCGATGCGAGTCGGAGATCGTCGCCCTGGAGGCGCCGGCAGGCTGCGAGAGCTGCGGCGGACCCGTCCGGCAGGACCCGGACGTGCTGGACACGTGGTTCAGCTCGTGGCTGTGGCCCTTCAGCACGCTGGGCTGGCCGGAGGCGACGCCGGACCTCGCCGCCTTCTATCCGACGCACGCGCTCGTGACGGCGCCGGAGATCCTGTTCTTCTGGGTCGCCCGGATGGTGATGGCGGGCCTGGAGTTCATGGAAGAGGCTCCGTTCCCGGACGTCCTGCTGAACGGCACGGTGCGCGACGCCCACGGTCGCCGGATGTCGAAGTCGCTCGGCAACGGGATCGATCCGCTGGAAGTCGTGAACCTGTACGGGGCGGATGCGATGCGATTCACGCTCGTTCGCGCGGCCGCTCTCGGCACCGATCTGCAGCTCGATCACGAGGACCTCGAGGCCGCGTTCCGGGTGGGACGCAACTTCGCGAACAAGATCTGGAACGCCGCCCGCTTCGCGCTTCCGCATCTCGCGGACCAGGAGGCACCGGACCCGTCGCGTCCGGCGCTCGCCCTCGTGGATCGGTGGATCCTGAGCCGACTGCGCGGCGTGGCGGGTGAGGTGACGGACGCGCTCGACGCCTTTCGCCTGCAGGAGGCCGCCGCGGCGGTGCACGCGTTCGTGTGGAGCGAGTTCTGCGACTGGTATCTGGAGCTCGTGAAGCCGAGGCTCCGGGGCGAGCGCGGGGAGGAAAGCCGTCGGGCCGCGGTGTTCACGCTGCGGGTTACGTTCGACGGGTGGCTACGTCTTCTCCATCCGATCATGCCCTTCATCACGGAGGAGCTTGCACGGCACCTGCCCGGGGCGGACGACGAAACGACACTCGTCCGGGGTCCGTGGCCGGAGCCGCCGGAGGCGTGGGCGGATCCGGCGGCGGAGCGCGCCGTGTCGGAGCTGCAGGAGGCGATCGGTGCGATCCGCAACGTCCGCTCCGACTACCGCATCGATTCGGGACGGCGCATTCCCTTGCTGCTGGGCACCTGCTCCGCCGGCTTCGCCGCGGCCCTGGACGAGGAACGGGAAGGGCTGCGGAACCTCGCCCGTCTGTCGGACGTCGCCTCCGCCTCGCAGGCCGGAGGAGAGCCCGGGGCGCACATCGTGCTGCGGGGCGGCACCGAGCTCTTCATCCCGCTCCGGGACGTCATCGATATCGAGAAGGAACGGGATCGGCTCGAGGGGGAGCTGGAGAAGGTCGGAGCGATGCTGGCGGGGAGCCGCCGGCGCCTCGAAGACGAGAGCTTCATCGGCAAGGCGCCTCCCGAGGTCGTGGAGCGGGAGCGCGAGAGAGCCCAGGCCCTCGAAGAGCGATATGAGAGACTCGCGGAGAAGCGGGCGGCCGTCGGAGGAGGCTGAGGCGGGCGGCGGACCCCGGGGAGGGCGCCGTCGGAGCCGCCTGGCCGTGGCCCTGGCCGCCGCCGGCGCCGTGGCCTGCGCACGGGAGGAGGCGCCTCCCGGCTCCCCGCCTGATTTTCGACCACCGCGAGCCATCGCGCTGGAGCCGGAAACGAACGCGGTGGTCCCGGGATTCGACGGCGATGCGTCCGTTCGATTCGACGAGCCGCTCGTGGATCCTCGCAGCGTGCGCCGCCTGTTCTTCGGCTCTCCCGTCGACCGGTACGACATCAAGCTCGGACGGCGTCGCATCCGCGTGCGCCCGGAGGGCGGATGGCGTGACGGCGTCGTCTACTACCTCCGCATCGCCCCCGGCCTGTCGGACCTGATGCGGAACCCGACCGCCGCCCCGATCGAGCTTCTATTCTCGACGGGGCCCGAGGTGCCAGCCACGGAGGCGCGCGGTCACGTGTACGACCGCGTACGGGGCATGGCGGCCCTGAACGCGTCCGTTCGGTTCCTGCCCCCGGATACCGTGCCGTACGGGGCCGTCACGGACACGGCCGGTGCGTACCGGTTGCCCGGCCTTCCGCCCGGAACCTACAGGGTGTTCGCGTTCGTGGACCGCAACCAGAACCGGCGGCTCGACCGCGCCTTCGAGCCGTACGACAGCGCGACCCTGGAGCTCTCCGGGCCGGAAGCGGTCGCCGGCCCGGATCTGTGGCTCGTGGAGCCGGACACGACTCCGCCGGTCCTCGTGGGGGCGGAGATGCCGGACAGCGCCGTCATCCTGCTCGAGTTCGACGAGCCCCTGGATCCCGAGCAGCCGGCGGATTCGGTGCAAGCGTCGGTGACCGGGGAGGACCGGAGCGGGAGGGCGGTCGCCCGCCTGCGCGTCGGACGGGGAGAAGAAGAGGCGGAGCCGGGAGCGCCGCGCGCGCTGCCGGGCCGAAGGCCTCCGGCGAGCGAGCGCCCGCTCCCCTCGGCGTATCTCCGGATCGATCTCGTCGAGCCGACCCCGCCGGGCTCCCTGCGGGTGGAGGTCGGGAGTGTGCGGAACCTGCGCCAGCTGGTCGGCCGGGCCGATACGACCGTCGGGTGGTTTCCGCCGGACACGGTGTCGGCGCCCGACACGCTCCCGGCGGATTCCCTCCGCGCCCCCGGCGAGGCCGAGCCGGACTCGATCCTCGGGCCGGAGGCCCCGGGTCCGGACTCCGTGCCGCCTGCGCCCCCGACACGCCCGGCGGCGCCCGAGCCGGAGGGCACGGTCGGATGAGCGGGGGGGACGACGCTCGGCGAATCCTGCCGTCGGTGGACGGCCTTCTGCGCGAGAGCCGCGTCGCGAGCTGGATCGAGGTATGGGGACGCGAGCCCGTGAAGAGGGAGCTGCGCCGGGCGGTCGCCACAGCCCGCGAGCTGGCGAGTCGGGGTGAGGCGACCTCGGCCGAGCGGATTCTGGCCGCCGCCCGTCGGGGGCTCGAGGAGGCCGCACGGACCTCTCCGGCGCCGACGCTGAACGGGACGGGCGTCGTCCTCCACACGAACCTGGGCCGTGCCCCGCTCCCGGAGGCCGCGGTCCGGGCCGCGGCCGAGGTCGGGGGTGGGTACGCGGCCCTCGAATACGACCTCGTGCGGGGGCGCCGCGGAGACCGCTACGCGCATTGCGTGCACCTGCTCGCAGAGCTGACGGGGAGCGAGGACGCCCTCGTGGTGAACAACAACGCGGCGGCGGTGGCCCTCGCCGTGAACGAGCTCGCGCGGGGGCGCGACGTCGTCGTGTCGCGCGGGGAGCTCGTCGAGATCGGCGGCTCGTTCCGGATCCCGGAGATCGTGGAGCGGAGTGGGGCGGTCCTGCGGGCGATCGGGACGACGAACCGGACGCGGCTGCGGGACTATCGGGCCGCGATGGGCGAGCAGACCGGAGCCATCCTGAAGGTCCATCCCTCCAACTACCGGATCGAGGGATTCGTGGAATCGGTCCCGCTGGCGGCGCTCGTCGAGCTGGGCCGGGAGATGGGCACGCCCGTCATCCATGATCTCGGATCGGGGCTGCTCGTCCCCCCGGAGGCCGTCGGCCTTCCACCCGAGCCGGGTCCACGGACATCCGTCGAGGCCGGAGCGGACGTCGTCACGTGGAGCGGTGACAAGCTCCTGGGAGGGCCGCAGGCCGGGATCCTGCACGGCCGCGCCTCCGCGATCGGCCGCCTGCGCGAGAATCCGCTCCTGCGGGCCTTCCGCGTGGATGGGCCCACGCTCGCGGCCCTCGAGGCGACCCTGCGGCTACACCGGGACCCCGTCGTCGCGGTTCGGGACGTTCCCGTCCTGCGGATGCTCGCGGCGCCCGCCGACGAGATCGAGGCGCGGGCGAGGCGGGCGCTCGCCTTCCTGGGCGAGGATCTCCGGGGCCAGGTGAAGGTCGAACGGATGCGCGGTCTCGTCGGAGGGGGGTCGTTTCCGGGCGTGACCCTCGACTCCGCCGGCTGGGCGGTGTTGGAGCCCGACCCGGACCGGATCGAGCGCCGCTGCCGTGAGGGCGTCCCGCCCCTCGTGGGCCGGATCGAGGATGGCGGATTCCGCGTGGACTTCCGTACGCTGTTGCCCGGCCAGGAAAGGGAAGCCGCGCGCGTGCTCGAGGAGGCGATGCGACGGCGCGTTGGGGAGGAGGAGACCGGGCCGTGAGCGGCCGGGCGCGGGTGGCGGTTCTCGTCTCCGGCGCGGGCACGAACCTCCAGGCCCTGCTGGATGGGGCGGCGACGAGGGGAGCGCCGTTCGAGGTCGTCCTCGTCCTGGCGGACCGTCCGGGAATCGGTGCCATCGAGCGGGCGGAACGGGCGTGCGTGCCGGCGCTCGTGCTGCCATCGCGGTCCCCCCGGGAGACGGCCGAGGCACGCCTCGCGGAGGCCCTGACGGAACGGTTGGGGGAGGCGACGGTGGACCTCGTGGTTCTCGCCGGATTCCTGCGGCGCGTGCCCGCCACTGTGGTCGATCGGTACGCGGGCCGGATGATCAACGTGCACCCGGCCCTCCTTCCGTCGTTCGGCGGGAGCGGCATGTACGGCCGTCGGGTGCACGAAGCCGCCCTCGCGGCCGGTGTCACGGTGTCCGGCGCGACCGTCCATTTCGTGGATGCCGAATACGACCGCGGCCCGATCATCGCCCAGTGGCCGGTGGCCGTGCTCGACGAGGACGACCCGGAGACGCTGGCGGCGCGCGTGCTGGAGGTCGAGCACGCTCTCCTGCCCAGGGTCGTCCGGGCGCTCGCGCGAGGCGAGGTGCGGCTGGACGCGGAGGGACGATGCCGGTGGGAGGTGCCGCGGCCGACGCCGCGCCTGGATGCGGAAGGTCTGGAGGAAACCGGGGACCTCGGTCTTCCCCGACAGCACGGAGGTTGAGAGCCCGTCATGCGCAACGCACTCATCAGCGTGTCCGACAAGACGGCCATCATCGAGTTCGCCGCCGCCCTCGTGGAGCACGGGTGGCGGATCCTCTCGACGGGCGGCACGCGGATGGCGCTCGAGGAAGCCGCGATCCCGGTCACGGGCGTGGCGGCATTCACGGGGTTTCCGGAGGTCATGGGGGGACGCGTGAAGACGCTGCACCCTGCGATCCATGCCGGCCTCCTGGCCCGCAGGTCCGTGGAGGCGGACGGGGAAGATCTCGCGCGACTCGGCTTCGAGCCGATCGATCTCGTGGCCGTGAACCTCTATCCGTTCCGCGAGACCGTGGCGCGGGAGTCCACGACGCTGGCGGAGGCCCTCGAGCAGATCGACATCGGCGGGCCCACGATGCTTCGCGCGGCGGCGAAGAATCACCCGTTCGTTTGGGCCATCTGCGATCCCGCCGATTACCCGCGGGTCGTGGAGGCGATCGCCTCGACCGGGGACGCGCCCGAGCTTCGCCGGGAGCTCGCGGCCCGCGTGTTCGCGCACGTCGCGGCCTACGACGCGGCCATCTCGGGCTATCTGAGGCTTGAGCGGACCCCGGAGGCGGAGAATCGCCTCCCGCCGGAGGTCCTGCTCTCGCTCGTGCGGGTGGAGTCCCTGCGGTACGGGGAGAATCCCGACCAGGAGGCGGCGTTCTATCGGAACGCGGGTGCGCCGAGCGGGGGGATTCCCTCGCTGCGGCAGCTGCACGGAAAGGCGCTGTCTTACAACAACCTGCTGGATCTCGACGGCGCGATCTCGGCGATCGAGCCGTTTCTGGAGGAGGAGGGGACGGCCTGTGCGGTCCTGAAGCACACGACGCCGTGCGGACTCGCCTTGGGTCGCTCGCCGGTCGAGGCGCTCGATCGGGCCTGGGCCTGCGATCCGGTGTCGGCCTTCGGATCCACGATCGCGTTCAGCGAGCCGGTCACGGAGGCGGTGGCCGAGCGCCTGGCGGACGTGTTCGTGGAGTGCGTCGTGGCGCCCGGCTACGCGCCGGAGGCGCTGCGGCGGCTGCAGGAGAAGAAGAACCTGCGCATCCTCGAGCCGCAGGACGCCGCCCGGTTCGCCCGGTCCGACGGCCACCTCGTGCCCGGCGTCGACGTGCGGGGCATCCGGGGAGGGGCGCTCCTCCAGACGTCGCCCGCCCCGGCCCGGCCCGCGGGCCTGCGAGGTGGAGGGGCCGTCGTCGCCACGGCGCGCGCCCCCGACGAAGCGGAATGGAAGGACCTGGCCTTCGCCTGGGCAGCGGTGCAGGGCGTGAAGTCGAACGCGATCGTTCTCGCGCGCGACGGGGCGACGATCGGCATCGGGGCGGGTCAGATGAGTCGGGTCGACGCCGTGCGGCTCGCCGTCCAGAAGGCGTCCGATGCCGGCCTGAGCATCGACGGCGCGGTCCTCGCTTCCGATGCCTTCTTTCCCTTCCGGGACGGGCTGGACGCGGCGGCGGAGGCGGGCGTGCGGGCCGTCGTGCAACCCGGGGGCTCGGTGCGGGACGGGGAGGTCACGCAGGCGGCGGACGAGCACGGCGTCGCGATGGTGATGACGGGCCGAAGGCTCTTCCGCCACTGAGCCCGGAGGTGGCGGAATGCGGCGCGGGAGAGGCCGTGTGTCGTCTCTTGACGCACCCGGGGCGTCGGCCTAGTGTGGCGCGTGCTTCGGACCGGGGTTGGATCTTCACGGCATAGCAACAGAACGTGAGACGCAGGTCTTCACACACGGGATGGGTCCGCGCGGGGCTCGCCCTGGGGCTCCTCGCGGCAATCGCCGTGACGTCCTGCGGGGGGCCGTTCCCGCAATCCGCCCTGCACCCGAACTCGGACTTCGCCTGGAAGCTCCAGGATCTCTTCCGGGGGATCTTCTGGTGGGCCGTGGTCGTGTTCGTGCTCGTCGAGGGGGCCCTGCTCGTCGCGATCATCCGATTCCGTGCCCGTCCGGGCGACCCCCGCCCGCGGGCCGTGCACGGGAACACGATCCTCGAGATCTCGTGGACCCTCGCGCCGGCGGTCGTTCTCATGCTTATCGCGATCCCCACGATTCGCACGATCTGGGAGGTCGATCGACCGCCCGCCGGCGAGGCGATGGTGATCGAGGTCGTGGGCCATCAGTGGTGGTGGGAGTTCCGCTACCCGGAGCAGGACGTCGTGGCGGCGAACGAGCTCCACGTCCCCCTGGGCCGGACGGTGAACGTCCGCCTGACCTCCGCCGACGTGATCCACAGCTTCTGGTTTCCCCGCATCGGAGGCAAGCGGGACGTGATTCCGGGTCACGAGACACGGATCTGGTTCACGGCGGACTCGGCCGGCACGTACCTCGGGCAGTGCGCGGAGTTCTGCGGTCTTGCGCATGCGCTCATGAAGATGCGCCTGGTCGTGGAGCCGGAGGCCGATTTCGCCGCCTGGGTGGAGGCGAACCGGGCCGCGGCCGCGTCCCCCGTCGGTGACCTGGCGACCGAAGGAGGCCGGGCGTTCCTGGCGAGCGGCTGCATGGCCTGCCACGCCGTGCGCGGAACGGCGGCGGCCGGCACGGTGGGTCCGGATCTCACCCATGTCGGAAGCCGCGGCACGATCGCGGCCGGGGTGCTGGAGAACACGCCGGAGGCGATGGCCCGCTGGCTCAGAGATCCGCAGGCCGTGAAGCCGGGGGCGAAGATGCCGAACCTCGGACTCGATGAGGCTCGCATCGAGGCGCTCGTGGCCTACCTGGGCGGCCTGCGGTGAACGGGACGATGACGGACGCGACGAACGAGAGGGCGATGCCCGCCGCGCCGAGGCACCCGGGACTCTACGCCGGAGGGGTGTGGAGCTGGATCCGAACCGTCGATCACAAGCGGATCGGGGTGATGTACGGCCTGTCCGCGATCTTCTTCTTCCTCGTCGGTGGCCTGGAAGCCCTGCTCATCCGGCTGCAACTGGGAGCTCCCGGCAACACCCTCGTCGATCCCGACCTCTACAACCAGCTCTTCACGATGCACGGCACGACGATGGTCTTCCTCGCCATCATGCCGTTGAGCGCCGCCTTCTTCAACTTCCTCGTCCCCCTGCAGATCGGGGCCCGGGACGTCGCCTTCCCGCGGCTGAACGCGTTCAGCTTCTGGCTCTTCCTGTTCGGCGGACTTTTCCTGAACGCCAGCTTCTTTTTCGGCGGCGCGCCGGATGCCGGCTGGTTCGGCTACGCGAACCTGACCTCGACGACCTATTCGCCGGGCGCGCGGGTCGACTTCTGGGTCATCGGACTCCAGCTCCTCGGCGTCTCCTCCATCGCGGCGGCCCTGAACTTCATCGTCACGATCCTGAACCTCCGGGCACCGGGCCTCCGGATGATGCGCCTGCCGCTGTTCAGCTGGATGACGCTCGTCACCTCCTTCCTGCTCATCCTGGCCTTCCCGGCGATCACGGTCGGCCTCGTCCTGCTCATGTTCGACCGGCTGTTCGGAACGCAGTTCTTCAACCCGGCGGCCGGCGGCGACGTCCTCCTGTGGCAGCACCTGTTCTGGATCTTCGGGCATCCGGAGGTCTACATCCTGTTGCTGCCGTCGCTGGGCATCATCTCGGAAGTCATCCCGACGTTCTCGAGAAAGCCCCTGTTCGGCTACCCGTTCGTCGTCTACTCGGGTGTCCTCATCGCCTTTCTGGGTTTCGGCGTGTGGGTGCACCACATGTTCTCCGTGGGCCTGGGACCGATCGCGAACACGGTGTTCTCGGCCACGACCATGCTCATCGCGATCCCGACCGGCGTGAAGATCTTCAACTGGATCGCGACGATGTGGGGTGGGAGCCTGCGCTTCCGAACGCCTCTCCTGTTCGCCGTGGGCTTCGTGGCCATGTTCATCATCGGCGGGCTCAGCGGCGTCATGCACTCGTCCGCGGCGGCCGATCTGCAGCAGACGGATACGTACTTCGTGGTGGCGCACATTCACTACGTGCTGTTCGGGGGCGTGATCTTCGCCCTGTTCGCGGGCATCTACTACTGGTACCCGAAGATCACCGGCCGCCGCATGAGCGAGACGATCGGGAAGGTCCACTTCTGGCTGATGCTCGTCTCGTTCAACGTGACATTCTTCCCGCAGCACTTCCTGGGCCTTCTCGGGATGCCCCGCCGGATCTACACGTACCAGACCGGCCTAGGCTTCGACGCGATGAACCTCGTCTCCACGATCGGGTCCCTGTTCCTCGGGCTCTCCGTCCTCGTCTTCGTCTACAACTTCCTGCGGAGCTTGCGCAGCGGCGAGGCAGCCGGTGCCGATCCGTGGGAAGGGAGCACGCTGGAGTGGTCGACGACCTCTCCGCCGCCGCACTACAACTTCCGGACGATCCCGACCGTGCACCGCCGGGACCCGCTGTGGGCCGATGGTGGTGTGGAGCTGGGCGCGACGGCGGGCGGGCCCGAGCCCCATATGCCCTCGCCCTCCACGTATCCCGCGATCCTCGCGCTCGGGCTCGTGACGGTCGCGGCCGGCGCCCTCACGGTGCTTCCGGTCGTGTTCGCGGGCGTCGCGATCGTCCTGTGGGGGGTGTACGGGTGGGCCTTCGAGCCCGTCGATCACGGGCAGGGAGAGGCGACGTGAGCCACGGGGGCGCCGCGGATACGGTGACGAGCACCGGGATGTCGAGCCGGAAGCTCCTGATGTGGACCTTCATCGGATCCGAGTGCATGCTGTTCGGCTCCCTGATCACGACGTACCTGGTCTACCGGGGGCGGAGCGTCGTGGGGCCGTATCCCGAGGAGCTCCTGAACATCCCGTTCATCACGGTCACCACGTTCGTGCTCCTGATGAGCAGCCTGATGATGGTCCTCGCTCTCGCGGCCGTGCAGAGGAACGACATGGGACAGGGGAAGCTGTGGCTCGTCCTCACGGCGGCCTTCGGGCTCATCTTCCTCGGGGGCCAGGTGTACGAGTTCTCCCACTTCGCGCACGAGGGGCTGGGCCTGAGCACGAACCTGTTCGGCGGGACCTTCTTCCTCCTCACCGGGTTTCACGGCGCTCACGTCACGGTCGGCGTGATCTGGCTGTTGAGCCTGTTCGGGATGGCCGTGCGCGGACGGCTTTCGGCCGCGAATGCGGAGACCGTGGAGATCGCGGGCCTGTACTGGCATTTCGTGGACGTGGTGTGGATCGTCCTCTTCACCCTCATCTACCTGCTCAGCTGAGGACGGCGGGAGACGCGGGAACGGAGCGAGCGGAGACGGAGACGCGATGATGGCGAACAGCCGGTCCGGAGCGCACGGGGGTGCGCACGCGAGCACGAAGACCTACCTGGGCGTGGCGGCGGTGCTGGCCGTGATCACGGCGATCGAGGTGATGGTGTTCTACGTCGAGGCGCTGCACCCCGTCATCGTTCCCATCCTCCTCACGCTCTCCGGGACGAAGTTCGCGCTGGTGGTCATGTTCTTCATGCACCTGAAATTCGACGGGAAGCTCTTCACGAGCGTGTTCGTGGGCCCACTCGCGGTCGCGGTCGTCATCATCCTCGCCATGCTTGCCATGTACGGGCTCTTCACGAGCGGAGGGGCTCCGGCCGGCTGAGGCGAGATCAGTGCCGCGACCGCGTCGCCTCGTCGCTCAGGAGCTGCCGGCGGGCCGCCGCGGGCTCGAGCCTCCAGTTCTCCCGATACACGTCCGCGATGCGGAGAGTGTCCCGCGCGCGCACAAAGTCTATGATCCGTTGGCTGATCGGGATCTCGTCCCCGTACACGAGCGGGGCCCGGCCGATCATCGCGGCTCCGCCCCCGCCCGACTGCCGGTAGTTGTTCACGGCCAGCGTGAAGGTGTCCGCGGGCGAGACCGCCACGCCCTCCCGTGAGAGACGCGTCACCCGGCGGCCCACGGGCCGGCGCAGGTCGAGCGTGTACTCCACCCCGCTCACGAGGTCGAAGTTGTATCCGGGCACCGAGTCGTTCACGATCGGGTCGGCCGGATAGCCGTTGAAGTACCTCGCGCTCCACTCCAGGTACGCGGCCAGGTCGGCGCCGGAGATCCGAACGGCGCGCAGTGTGTTCGGGTAGACGTACAGCCCCAGGATGTCCCGCCGCGAGATGGGCCCGGGGCCGAAGGCGGCCGACGGGGAGAACACGGCCGTGCTCGCGAGGTCCGCACCGCTGACGCCTCGCTCGACCGCCGTCACGAGGTCCGCGATGGGCGTATCGCGCACGCGGCCCTCGGCGGCGCTCCACCGATCCGGAGTGAACCCGATGGGCTCGCGCAGCCACGCGAGCGTACGCTCGTGCGCGTCCCGGATCCGGGGGTCCCGCCACGGACGGGCGGGCACGTCCGCCGTGCCGATCGTGAAGCCCTCGCGAGAGCGCACCCTCCAGCGACCGGCGTGGCGCTCCAGATCGATGTGCACGACGGCGAGGGCGTTCGCGTGGCGGCCGGCCTGCACGACGAGGGTCCGGCCGATGAGACGGCCGTCGATCCGTACGTGCGTGTGGCCGGCGAAGATCACGTCGATCCCGTTCACCCCCGCCAGGCGGGCGACCGCGTTCTCCTCGGGGACGCCCTCGGCCGTGTAGCTGGAGCCCGGGGCTACACCCGAATGGACGACGGCCACGACGAGATCGGGCCGTTCCGCCTCGAGCCGGGGTACCCAGCGCCGTGCCGCCTCGACGATGTCCATGAACTCCAGGCGGCCGCGCACGTTGTCGCGGTCCCAGATCGCGACGCCGGGCGTCGTGAAGCCGACCACGCCCACCCGCACGCCGTCCAGGTCCAGCAGGACGTATGGATCGAATGCGACCGAGTCCGTTCCGGCGCGGAGCGTGTTCGCGGACAGGAACGGGAACCTCGCATCCTCGAGCGCGGAGTGGAGGAACGGCAGTCCGTAATTGTACTCGTGGTTCCCGATCGCGGCCGCCGCGTAGCCGAGCTCGTTCATGGCCGCGATGACCGGGTGGACGGAGTCGCGACCCGCGCGCGCTTCGTACTCGTCAAGAGCCGAGCCCTGGAGAAGGTCGCCGCTGTCGAAGAGGAGCACGCGTCCGTCCGCCGCCCGCACGCTGTCCACGAGCGTCCCGACCTGGGCGAGGCTCTCGCGCGCCGGGCGGTCCGTCGGATACTCGTAGGGCAGGAGATGGCCGTGCACGTCCGTCGTGCCCAGCAGGGTCACCCGGACGACGTCCGGGCCGCCGTCTTCGCCGACGGAGGCCGGCTTCGTTCCCCCGCATCCGGTCGCGAGAGCCGCGATCCAGGCCCCTCGGGCCGCGCCTCTGCCGAGTCCGCCCATCCGGTCAGCCGCCCGCCGGGGAGGAAGCGAGCGCGTAGAGGAAGAGATTCACGCCCATGCGGAGGGCCTTCTCCCGGATCTCGGGCGGGTCGCCGTGTACGCTCGCGTCCTCCCAGCCGTCGCCGAGGTCCGACTCGTAGCTGTAGAACACCGCAAGTCGCCCGTCGAGGAAGATGCCGAGGCCCTGCGCGGGCAGGCCGTCGTGCTCGTGGATCTTCGGAATGCCGTGCGGGAAGTCGTAGCGAAGGTGATAGATCGGGTGATCCAGCGGGACGTCCACGAGCGGGGTTCCGGGAAACAGGGCGGCGATCTCACGCCGGAAATAGGGGTCGAGACCGTAGTTGTCGTCGACGTGCAGGAACCCGCCGGCCCGGAGATATCGACGCAGGGCGGCGCGCTCGGCCTCGCTGAAGCGAATGTTGCCGTGACCCGTGACGTAGAGATAGGGGTAATCCGACAGATCCGGGTCGGACGCGCGCACCTCCGCCGGACGGACGGCCACGCGGACGGTCGTCCGCTCCGACACGGCGTGCAGGAGATTCGGAAGGCTCGAGGGGTTCGCGTACCAGTCCCCACCGCCGGAGTAGTGGAGGCGGGCCACCGTCGGGGCGCCCGTCGCCACCGGCACGATCTGTGCTTCGGCGACCACGGGAATGGCCGCGGTCGCGAGAAGCCCGGCCGGAATCCGGATCGCCGCACGAAATCGGCGCGTCGAGCCACGCATGGGAGGAAGTTGGAGGAGCCTCGACGGGCCGGCAAGCGGCGGGACCGCGATCTGTCGCGGTGGCCGCCGCCGGCGTAGCGTGCGAAGCTCGCTCGCCCGGCGCCGGCCGGGGGTCGGGGCGGGTCACCATCTCAGGGGAGAACGGGAGAATCATGTCCAGATACGGGGACGACCGGAGGATCGGCGAGCGTGAGCTGCGTCCCGAGAGCCTGATGATGAGCTACGGGTATCGTCCGGAGCTCTCGGAGGGTGCGCTCAAGAGTCCCATCTTCCAGACATCCACGTTCGTGTTCGAGAACGCCGAGGCGGGCAAGGCGTTCTTCGAGCTCGCGTATCAATTGCGCGAGAAGGGCCCGGCGGAAGAGATCGGCCTCATCTACAGCCGCCTGAACAACCCGGATCTCGAGATCCTCGAGAACCGGCTCACCCTGTGGGACGGGGCGGAAGCCTGCGCCACGTTCGAGAGCGGGATGGCGGCCATCACGACGACCGTGCTGGAGTTCCTGAGCCCGGGCCAGGCCATCCTCCACAGCGCGCCGCTGTACGGGGGCACGTGCCACCTGTTCGAGCACATACTGCCGCGATTCGGCATCGTGCCGATTCCGTTTCCGGCGGGCGAGGATCGGGAGCGAATCGAGGCTCGGGTCCGGGCGGCCGACCCTCCCGGCGGCGTGGGCCTCATCTTCATCGAGACTCCCTCGAACCCGACGAACCAGCTCGTGGACATTTCCATGTGCGCCGCTCTCGCCGACGGCCTGGCGCCGGAGGGGGGAACGCGTCCGCCGGTCGTCGTGGACAACACGTTCCTGGGGCCCCTGTGGCAGCATCCGCTGCGACACGGGGCCGACCTCGTGCTCTACTCCGCGACGAAGTACATCGGCGGGCACAGCGACGTCATCGCGGGTGCCTGCCTCGGGTCCGACGAGCTCATGAAGAGGGTGCGCGCCTTGCGGACGTTCACGGGATCCATGGCGGGGCCGTGGACCGGTTGGCTCCTCATGCGGAGCCTCGAGACGCTGAAGCTGCGCATGACGAGCCAGATGAAGAACGCCAGATACGTGGCGGACTTCCTGCGCGATCATCCCCGCGTGCGCCGCGTGCACTATCTCGGCCATCTGGACGAGAGCAGCCCCCAGTACGAGATCTTCCGGCGGCAGTGTCTGGCTCCGGGCGGCATGATCGCGTTCGAGATCGTCGGGGGCGAGGCGGAAGCGTTCCGGTTCCTGAACGCTCTGCGGCTGTTTCAGCTCGCGGTCAGCCTGGGTGGAACCGAATCGCTGGCCGAGCACCCGGCCTCGATGACGCACTCCGATCTGACCCCGCGGGAGAAGGAAGAGATGGGCGTGTCAGATGCCCTCGTCCGGCTGTCGATCGGGGTCGAGCATCACGAAGACCTCGTGGCCGACGTGCAGCAGGCCCTCGAGGCGGTCTGACCCGGGGGGACTCCGGCCGCGCCGGCCCGGGCCCCGGCGGGTCAGGGCGCCCCGTCGCCGGGAGCCTCGGGCGCGGCATCCTCGTCCGCGCCGCAATACCGGATGCGGAGGAGGCGGTCCGAGCGGAACACGAGCTCGCACACGCGCTGCTCCCGGCCGTCCAGGAACGGCGTGCGCTTGCCGGATACGTACCAGCGGTAGCGGACCTCCTCGCCTCTGGCGAAGTGTCGCCAGTACGCGAGCCCCGCGACGCCGGCGCGCTCGGGGTTCGAGATGACCTCGACGTGCTCCGGTGTCATGCCCGGGAGGAACACCCCTTCCCGGATGGCCTGTCGGATGTCGTCGTCGGCGTCCGGGTGCGCATCCAGCCATTCGACGCGCGACAGCTCGCTGCTCACGTCCACGAGCGAGCTTCCCGGCTGATGTGGGCTGAATGCATGGGTGCCGCACGCCGCGACGGAAAGCAGCAGGAGGGCGGCTACGGACTGGGCTGGGATCGTGTTCATGGCTCTCGGGTTCCGGTCCAACGGTCGGGGGCGAACGGTTGCCAAGATGTGGGCCCGCCGGGGGGTGCGCCAGCGCTCCGCCGCGCCGACCGGGCTCACCCGCCGAGGCCCGGGCAGCTCTGGAACAGGATGGCCGCCGCCGCCGCGAGGCTGACCCCGACGAGAAACACCTGCGGGAGGCGATCCCCGCGGGGCTGACGGTGCCTGCAGTGCGGGCAGTGGGCGGCGTGATCCGGGATCAGACAGTCACATCGCTTGCATGCCTTCATCGCACGAGTCCGGTCAAGTGTGGATGCGTCGTGCGGCCATGCGCCGGTGGTCCGAGCCGACCCACCGGAACAGCAGGAGACCGCCGGCGCCGACTGTGAGGTACGTGAGGAAGAACCGCCACACCGCCGTGTAGGCCACGAGCAGGGAGTCGGGAAGGAAGGGGCTCATCACGGCCGGCGCCAGAACCTCACCCACGCCGCTGCCGCCGGGGGTGGGCATGAAGTAGAGCAGGAACTGGAGCATCACGTGAAGAAGAACGACGTGGGCGAACGGGGCCTCGATGCCGAATCCGCGAAGGACGACCCAGCCGAGCACGAACCGTCCCCCGAAGTGGAGCGCTCCGGAGAGCGTCGCGAGGATGAGCGCCACCTTTCCTTTCCGCACGTAGATGACGAGGCTGCGGTGCAGCTCGTGCAGGAGGCGCAGCGCCCCGCGTACCCGTCTCCCCGTGCCGAAGAAGCGAATGACCCAGCCGCGCGCCAGGCGAGGACTCGCGGCGAGAGCGACAACGATGCCGGCGATGACCCCGAATCCTAGGGCGGACCACTCGAACAGCACGGCCGCCGAAAGGTCGACGACGGGCAGGCGAAGCTCCTCGATGGCCGACGAGGCCCCGAAGAACCAGGCACCGATGCCCGCCAGCGACAGGAACGTCAGGTTTACGAATACGCTCGCGAAGTTGCTCGCCACAGCGCGGCCGAGCGATACGCCGCGCCGGGCGAGGCCGTAGAGGTGTGCCGGCCCCCCACCCATGCCCGAAGGGGTCAGGTAGGCGAGGGCTGCCGTGGCTCCGCTGATCTGCACGCAGCGCCAGTAGGAGACGCGAATCTCGAGGGGCCGGAGGAGGAGCCAGACACGCAGGCCGCCCCCGAACCAATCGAGCGAGGCGAGCAGGAGCGCCGGGAGGGCCCAGCGTAGATCGAACCGACGGAAGCCGGCGAGACTTCCACCGAGATCCTGGGTGATGACGAACAGGGCGGTGAACCCGAGGAGTGACGCGAACACGAACAGAGTCGCGCCCCAGCGCAGGGCTCCCGGCGGAAGGCCCGCCCGTTCCTCCTCGCCCTGCAGCCCGGGCTCCTCCGCCTCCCGCAGGGGAGCGCTCGTCGGTTCCGTGTCCAGTCTTCCTCCCCCCTGCGCGGGTCGGGGTCGGTTCCGAATCGTCTGGTCGGACGGCACGTGGCCGCATAGGATAATACGCCGGAAGCGAGCAGGATGAGAGCGTTCTTCTGCCTCGAGGAGCCTTCTTGAAGCGCTATCCCGCCTTCGACCCCCCGGAGTACGTCGGCTGGCGCCCGGATCCGGCGCTGGTGGAAAAATACGCGAGGCGCGCGCGGGAAGACACCATCCGTGCCGAGATCATCGGTCGTCTGAGCTCGGATCGGCTGCTGGATCTGTATCGGGGCCTGCTTCGATTTCGGCTCCACGACATCGCCCTGCAGCGCTGGGTAAAGCAGGGTGTCCTCTCAAAGGCCTGGTTGGGGACCGGGGAGGAGGCGGTGACGATCGGGGCTGTCCACGCGCTCCGGCGCGGGCCCGGCGGCGACGTCGTGGGTCCGATGATCCGGAATGCGGGCGCGTGCCACGAGATGGGCATGCCCGTCGCGGACCTCCTGCGAGCGTACCTGGCCACGGGCGACTCGCCGACCCGCGGACGCGATCTGCACGTGGGGGATCTGCAGCACGGCATCGTGGCCCCGGTGAGCATGATCGGAAGCCTGGCCACGGTCATGAACGGGTATGCGCTCGCGTTCAAGCGTCGCGGGGAGGAGAGGGTGGCGCTCACGTGGGTGGGCGACGGCGCCACGAAGCACGGGGAGATCCACGAGGCATTCAACTTCGCGGCCGTGGAGGGGCTTCCCATCGTCTTCGTCATCCAGAACAACCAGGTCGCGCTCGGGACCCGCCTCGACCAACATCACCGGGCCCCGGATTTTCGAGGGTGGGGCAAGGCGTACGGGATGCCGCTCCTGTCCGTCGACGGGAACCACGTGCTGGACGTCCACGCGGCCACGGTCCTCGCCGTGCGCCGATGTCGAAACGGCGCCGGACCGGTGCTCCTCGAGGCCCGCACGTTCCGCATGGGAGGGCACGCGACCCACGACGTGCGGGAGGCCCGGGAGACGTTCGCGCCCGAGCTGTTCGAGTACTGGGGAAAGCGAGATCCGATCGGGCTGTACGAGGAGTATCTCGCTCGGACCCTGGATCCGGACGGCGCAGGGAGTGGAGATCCGGCGGCCCGGAACCGCACGCTTCTGGAGAAGATCGAGCGGGACGTGACGGTGGAGGTGGAGACGGCGGCGGAAGAGGCGCTCGAGAGCCGGCGCTCGCGCATGCCGAGGCCGTCGCCGCGCGAGGTCTCAGACGTCTACGCCTGATCCGGGAGCTCGGGCGGGGATCCCGCGCCCGCTTCCGCCAGCCGGCGCCGCGCCGCGCCGAGCAGGTCGGAGAGCGTCTTGCCGTCCTCGGGCGCCGTGACGGCCGCGACCCCGTCCCGACCCCCGAACTCCACGCGCAGGGCCTCCTCGACCCGCCGGGCGACGACCTCTGTCTCGGCCGGACCGCTCTCGGGGAGACCGACCACGAACAGGCGGTCCACGTAGCGTCCGAGGATGTCGTACTCGCGGAGAGCCGTCGAGATTCGATCCACGATGTCCCGAAGGTCGGACAGGCCCGGAGAGGCGATCTCGATCGCGAGGAGCCCGAAGTTGCGCCGGTAGCGCCGGCAGCGTTTCAATTCCGCGCCCGCGGCGGCATCGAAGCCTTCGCGGTTGTAGCAGCCCGTGAAACCGTCGCGATACGGGTGGAAGGGGAGGGGCTCGCCGGGTGCGCGCACCGGCTCGGCCGCGGCCCCGAGCGGGCGCGCGTCCGCGCCGAAGGCGACGCGCAGGTGCGAGACGCCGTTCAGGGCTTCCTCGATCTCGTCGCGCAGAACGCCGATGCGATCCGGCGCGGGCGCTCGCCGCACGTGCTGCCAGTCGGACGTGATCCGCCACAGGAGCGCGTCGAGGTTCTGCTCGAGATCCTCGACCCCGGGGGAGGAAGTGCCGGGCGAGACCGGGCGCGGGGGAGACGTCGAGGGCGGTACGGCGGTCCACAGAGCGCGCCGCAGCGTCTCCGCCCGTCCCACGGCGAGACGCAAGAGGGACTCCACGGCCTCGAGCCGCCCGGCGCCCGGGCGCTTCTGGAACCCCTGCCACTCGCCGCTCGCGCGCCAGATGCACGCGTCGAGCTCGCGACTCGCCTGGATGACGTCGCGCGCCGGAGGCGCCGAGCGCTCCGGCACCGGGGCGCTGGGTCCGGCGGCGAAGGGCTCCAGGACGCCCTCGAGGTCGGCCAGCGCGCCGGCCACGTCGCGCACATTCGAGCGCAGATCGGCCAGCGCGGCCGAGCCGGGTTCGCGACGGAACCGGCGCCACCGCCGCGCGAGCCGCACCATGCGTCGCTCGAGGGCGCGGAGCGCGCGCAGAGAGGCGTAGCCCGGCCCTGTGTCGTCTGTCATCATCCGCTCGCCGGCGCTTCGTGATACCGAGAAATCCCGCGCATGCGCGCGAAAGCGCTGCAGGAGTCGTGCCGGATCCCGTCCCGAGCTCGCGTTTTTCGCGAATCGGCCGGCCGAATCCACTCCGGTGGAGGTTGACGCCCCGGGCCCCCACCGTAGCTTGGGCGCAGGCTCGACCCGGCCGGAGGGCCGGGCACTCGCGCATCGAGAGGGGTCGAGGTGCTTCGCGTCACGTTTCTCGGGACCTCGTCGTCCCGACCCACCGTCAACCGTAACGTGCCCGCCCTCGCGCTAAAGCGCGAGGGGGACGTGATCCTGTTCGACTGCGGAGAGGGCACGCAGCGGCAGATGATGCGGTTCGGGGTGGGATTCGGACTACAGCACATCTTCATCACGCACCTTCACGCCGACCACTATCTCGGTCTCACGGGCCTCCTGCGGACCATGAGCCTGCAGGGACGTGAAGAGCCGGTCGTGATCTGGGGC
Organism: Gemmatimonadota bacterium; assembly: GCA_046757885.1. Lineage (GTDB taxonomy): Bacteria > Gemmatimonadota > Gemmatimonadetes > Palauibacterales > Palauibacteraceae > JBHHZD01. The sequence goes on along the minus strand of JBHHZD010000010.1, from coordinate 4,704 downwards.
CCTCCCGGGGCGCACGAGACCCTCCGCTCGGCCGTCGAGCTGGGAGGGGATCGCCTGCTGTTCGCGGTCTCGATCCGGGAGATCCCCCCGGGCGAGTCGGTGACCTTCGACGGCTATCGAATCGAGGCCTATCGGGCGGATCACCGGGGAGCCGCGAACGGCTACGTCCTGCGGGAGAGCCTCCGGCTCGGGCGGTTCGACGTCCGGCGGGCGCGCGAGCTCGGGGTCCCCGAAGGTCCGCTGTTCGGTCGTCTGCACCGCGGAGAGGCCGTGGAGCTGCCGGGAGGTCGCAGGGTCGATCCATCGGACGTCGTGGGACCTCCTCGTTCCGGCCGTGTCGTGGCCTACAGCGGCGACACGCGGCCGGGGCCGGAGACGGTAGGGGTCGCCCGGGAAGCGGACCTCCTCATCCACGAGGCGACATTCTCCGAGGATGAGCGGCGGCGGGCGGTCGAAACGGGCCACTCCACGGCCCGTGAGGCGGCGCAGATCGCGGCGGAAGCGGGGGCCCGCAGGCTCGTCCTCACCCACCTGAGCGCCCGCTATTCGGAACAGCCGCATCGCTTGCTCAAGGAGGCGAAGGAGATCTTCCCCGAGACGATCGTCGCGGCGGACGGCACGGTCGTAGTCGTCGCGTTCAGGGACCAGTCGTGAGCGAGCGCCCGCCCGTGATCCACCTGCGGGTGCCGGGTGACAAGTCCATCTCGCATCGGGCGCTCCTGCTCGCCGCCCTCGCCCCGGGCGAGTCCCGTCTCTCGGGGCTCTCGACGGCGGACGACGTGCGGGCGACGGCACGGTGCCTGCGCTCACTCGGCGCGCCCATTCCGGAGCTCGTCTCTTCGGAGCTCCGCTGCGCGGGCGCCGCCTGGCAGGCCCCCGAAGGCGATCTGGATTGCGGGAACAGCGGGACGACGGCGCGGCTCCTTCTCGGGCTCGTGGCGGGTCTCGGATTGCCGGCTCGGCTGGACGGCGACGCTTCCCTCCGTCGGCGCCCGATGGATCGGGTCGTCTATCCCCTGCAGGCGATGGGCGCGCGCATCCGGTATGGCGGCGCGCCCGACAGGCTGCCCGTCGTGGTCGAGCGCCGTGCGTCCGGCTCCCTGCGTCCCCTCCGCCACCGGCCCGCCGTCGCGAGCGCCCAGGTGAAGTCGTGCATGCTCCTCGCGGGCCTGGCCTCGCACGTGCGAGTCGAGATCTGCGAACCCAGCCAATCCCGGGACCACACCGAGCGCCTCCTCGGGGTCATGGGATGCCCTACGAGCCCGGCGCTCGCCTGTGCGGGCCACGGGCTCGTGCTGGATCCGATCGATGGGGCCGGGGCGCTCCGGCCTCTGGACCTGGACGTACCGGGTGATCCCTCGTCGGCGGCGTTTCTCCTGGCGGCCGGGCTCCTCGGCCAGACCCCGGTCCGGACCGGCGGGGTGGGCCTGAACCCCACGCGAACCGGCTTCATCCGGGCCGTGGAAGCGATGGGAGGACGCCTGACGGTGGAGCCGTCGGGCGACGCGGCCGGCGAGCCGGCGGGGGATATCGCGGCCGCGCCTTCCGAGCTCGGGCCGCTGCGGATCGACGGCGGGCAGGTGCCGGGGCTCCTGGATGAGATTCCGATCCTGGCCGTGCTGGCCTCTCGCGCGCGCGGCGAGTCGATCATCCGGGGAGCCGGCGAGCTCAGGGTGAAGGAGAGCGATCGCCTGCGGCTGCTCGCCCGGAACCTCTCGCGGCTGGGCGTCGAGTGCGAGGAGCTGGATGACGGACTCCGGATCGTCGGATCGGGGAGAGCGCTGGCCGGTGGCGTAGAGACGGGAGGGGACCACAGGATCGCGATGGCGTTCGGGGTTCTCGGAAGCCGGCCGGGGAACGAGATCGAAGTGGACGACCCGGCCTGCGTGACCGTGTCCTATCCTCGATTCTGGGAAGACCTGGCCTCCATCCGGTCGGGAGGGGCGAAGTGAGCCGGGGCCGGGCGATCACGATCGCGATCGACGGTCCGGCCGCGGCGGGCAAGAGCACGACGGCGCGTGCCGTCGCGGATCGACTCGGCTACGCGCACCTCAACTCCGGCCAGATGTATCGTGCCATCACCTGGGCCGCGGTCCGCGAAGGATGGATCGACGCGACGGACTTCGAGGCGAGGCTGTCGGAGCTGGACATCGAGGCGCGTCGCGACGTCCCCGGGTTCCGGATTCTCGTGCGCGGAGTGGATCCCGGTGAGGGCATGACCGGGGAGGCAACGGCCGCCCGCGTCTCCGAAGTCGCGGCTCGATCGAGCGTGCGCGCGAAGGTCCTGCGGATCCTGCGCGAACGGGGAGGCGGGGGAGGCGTCGTGTGCGACGGCAGGGACATCGGCACGGTCGTCTTCCCGGATGCGGAGCTCAAGGTCTTCCTCGTCGCTTCGCCGCAGGAGCGGGCGCGGCGTCGCCTTCGGGAGCGGGACATGAGTCCGTCCGCGAGGGACGTCGCGGAAGAGGAAGAACGGTTGAGGGCACGCGATCGGGCCGACGCGTCCCGCGAGCTCGCTCCGCTCAGCAAGGCCCCGGATGCGGAGGAAATCGACACGACCGGAGTCTCGCCCGAGGAGGTCGTGGCGCGGATCGTAGCGCTGGCGCGCCACAGGATGGACAGGCCTGGTTGACGCCGATTCTCACCGCGCCTACCTTACCGCGCTATCGTCAGGATTCCGTGAACCTTAACCTTGTGCGAGCCCCGATCGGAGAACCGGCTGGGCGAGAGAGCGAGAGCTCCGCTCCCGGCCGCTCGTGTCTCCGGACCGGCGGAGATCCGGCCGGGCCCGCGCCAGAGGTGCCAATCCCCGCATGACACAGGACCAGACCGAGGCCAACCCGAGCCCCGCCACCGACATCGATGCAGCGACCCCCGATTCGCCGGCGGAGAACGGCGCCGCGACCGAGACGGCTCCGTCCCTGAAGGAAGAGGAGCTCGAGCGCCAGGCCGCGGAGATCGGCGTGCGTCCGGATCTCCTCGAGATGGAAGACTACACGCCGGATGAGTACCGCGAGATGCTCTCGATGTACGAGGACACGCTGAGTGAGATCGCCGAGGGCGAGATCGTGAAGGCGCGGGTCCTCCGGCGCTCCGAGACCGCCGTGATCCTCGATGTCGGATTTAAGTCCGAGGGCTCGGTGCCCCTCGAGGAGTTCCGGGACCCGGATGCCCTCCAGCCCGGGGATGAGGTGGAGGTGTTCCTCGAGAGCCTGGAGGACCAGGAGGGCGTCGTCGTCCTCTCGAAGAAGAAGGCGGACTTCCTCCGGGTGTGGGAGAAGATCAAGGAGGCCTACGACAACGACCGGAGCGTGCCCGGGGTCCTCAAGCGCAAGATCAAGGGTGGAGTGACCGTGGACCTGATGGGCGTGGACGCGTTCCTGCCGGGCTCGCAGATCGCGCTCCGGCGCGTGCCGAACGTGGACGACCTCATCGGGAAGGAATACGAGTTCAAGATCCTCAAGCTGAACAAGCGCCGCCGCAACATCGTCGTGAGCCGTCGCGTGATCCTCGAGGAGGAGAGAGCCTCCAAGCGTGAAGAGCTCAAGACACAGCTCGAGGTGGACCAGATTCGAAAGGGCGTCGTGAAGAACATCACGGACTTCGGCGCCTTCATCGATCTCGGTGGCATGGACGGGCTTCTCCACATCACGGACATGTCCTGGGGACGGATCGGCCATCCCTCCGAGGTGTGTCAGATCGGGGACGAGCTCGAGGTCAAGATCCTGGACATCGACTGGGATCGCGAGCGGATCTCTCTCGGCCTCAAGCAGCTCCAGTCCTACCCGTGGGAGGACGTGGCCGCGAAGTACCCGGTCGGGAGTCGGGTGCGGGGACGCGTCGTGTCGATCACGAACTACGGCGCGTTCGTGGAGCTCGAGAAGGGCGTCGAGGGCCTCGTCCACATCTCCGAGATGAGCTGGACCCGCAACGTCCGGCATCCCTCGCAGCTCGTCTCGATCAACGACGAGATCGAGTGCGTCGTCCTGCGCGTGGACGAGGAGGAGAAGAAGATCTCGCTCGGGATGAAGCAGACGGAGGAGGATCCGTGGCTCGCTCTTCCCGCCAAGTACCCCCCGGGAACGAAGATCCACGGCGTCGTCCGGAACCTCACGTCCTTCGGCGCGTTCGTGGAAGTCGAACCGGGCATCGACGGGCTCGTGCACATCTCCGACATGAGCTGGACTCGCCGGGTCCAGCACCCGTCGGAGGTCGTCCGCAAGGGCGAGGAGATCGACGTCGTCGTCCTGAACATCGATGCGGAGCAGAAGCGCATCTCCCTCGGCCTCAAGCAGGTGGACGAGGATCCCTGGTACGACCTGGCCAAGACCTACGAGCCGGGCGTGGAGGTCTCGGGCACCATCGTGCGCCTTCTCGACAAGGGCGTGGTCGTCGATCTGGGTGGGGACGTGGAAGGCTTCGTGCCGGTCAGCCAGCTCGGGATGGAGGAGGATGACGATCCCGCCGAGCGATTCGTGGAGGGGGACGCCCTGGAGCTTCGAGTCCTCGAGTCGGACCCGATCAATCGCCGGATCGTGCTCACGGTGACGGCGGCTCCGGCCGTCGAGGCACGCCTGGCGGCCGGAGAGCCGGAGGCCGGGGTGGCGGAGGAGCCGGAGGCCGAAGCGGCGGAGGAGCCGGAGGCCGAAGCGGCGGAGGAGCCGGAGGCCGAGGCGGCGGAGGAGCCGGAGGCCGAAGCGGCGG
>JBHHZD010000009.1:0-80534 GCA_046757885.1 Gemmatimonadota bacterium | reverse complement strand
CATTGGCCGTGCGCACCTCGCACCCCGACTGGATGGTGGAGCGGTGGATCGCGCGCTATGGGCCCGGTCGCACGCGAGCCATCTGCGAGGCCCACAACCGCTACGACGGCACGGTGCTGCGGGTCATCGGGCGACTCAAGGAGGCGAACATCGACGCCGTGAGCCTCGTCGCCCAGCCCGAGCTCAAGCGCGAGTAGCGCGCCGGTAGCGCGTGGGAGGTGGGGATCGGGACGGATCGGCGTACGCAGAGGGACGAACGGGCATGAGGCGACCGGAGAGACGGCGGGTAAAACGGGATCTGCCGCGCACGGCGGTGCTCGCCTCGGCGGCCCTGCACGCTGTCGCCGGGGTGCTGTTCGTCGCCGCGTCCGCCTCCCTCGTTCCGCCCCTGCCCGCGCAGACGTACCGCGTTCGGCTCGTCGCCGCCGCCGACGAAAGGGCGCCGGAGAGGATCGACCCCAAGCCCGCCGCCGTGGCCGAGGAGGAGAACCGGCCGCCGCCGCCGCAGCCGACGCCGCGCCGCAAGCCGGAGACGAAGAAGCCCACGGTCGTAGAGGAGAAGACGCCCGTTCCCGAGCCGTCGAAGGAGCCGGCCCGCTCCCCGGAGGAGGGCGAGGAGGCGGTGAACGTGCAGCTCGACGGTGCGACCTTCGCCTATCCCGAGTACCTGCAGAACATCATCCGGCAGGTCTACCGCTACTGGAGGCGGCCGGCCGGCGCGCGCACCCTGCGGGCCGAGGTCTGGTTCGTCATCGAGCGCGACGGCTCGGTGAGTGACATCGGATGGATCCGCCGGTCCGGCGATGTCACGTTCGATCTCGAGGCGCGGGGCGCCGTCGAGGCGGCGGGACGCACGCGCGCGTTCGGCCCCCTTCCCGAGACCTATCCGAGGGAGCGGCTCCGCGTGAACTTCTTCTTCGATCCCGCCTCGACATGAGATCCGAAGGGATCCGCGCCGGCCTCCGCCGCCGCGGGCGCGTGGGGATCGCCCTCCTGCTTCTGGTTCCGGCTGCGCTCCGCGCCCAGGAGCCGGGCGACGTGCGGGTCGGGATCACGTACACGCCGGGCTTCCGGCCCGGTCTCGTCATGACGCCGACGACCGCCGCCGACTCCGCGCTCGGCGTGCTCGCGACGGCCGTCGACTCCATCGTCCGCCGCGACCTGGATTACAGCGATCGGTTCGAGATCGTCGAGGTCCCCGACTCGCTCCGCACGGGAGGACCCGTCAACTACGGTCTGTGGAACCAGCTCGGGGCCGTGTGGCTCCTCGCCTCCGAGGTCTCGGGGAGCCCGGAGTTTCCCGTCGTGCGCCTGAGCCTGCACGACGTCGTGTTCGGGGAGCTGAAGGAGGTACGGGCGTTCTCGCTGCCGACCCGCGCGGCCGACGGCTTCCGGCTCGCCGTCCACCGCACGTCGGACGCGGTCGTCGGCTGGGCGACGGGAGAGCCGGGGATCGCGGCGACCCGCATCGCGTTCCGACGGAAGCTCCCGGGCGGAGGCTCCGACATCTTCGTGGTGGACAGCGACGGAGAGGGCCTGCGGCGCCTGACGCGGGACAGCTCCATCGTTTACTCGCCCGCCTTCTCGCCGGACGGATCGCGGCTCCTGTACGTCTCCTACGTGACCGGCCAGCCCGCGAGCTACGAGCTCGACCTGGCCACCGGACGGTCCCGGGTCATCGCGGCCGAGGCGGGGCTGAACATCACGCCCGTCTACTCGCCGGACGGCCGCTTCATCATGCTCGCCCGCTCGGTCGACGCGCATACGGAGCTGTTCGAGATGCAGCGGGAGCCGCTCTGCTGCGGGCGGCGCATCACGTTCACCTCCAGCGGGGACGCGCTGAACCCGAGCTACTCCCCCGACGGGCGGCGCGTCGCCTTCACCTCCACGCCCCTCGGCCAGCCGCAGGTGTACGTGCAGGGCGTGAACAGCGCGCCACCGCGGCTCATCAGCCGGTACGTGTTCGGGGAGAAGGGATACGCGACCTCGCCGGACTGGTCACCGCGCGGGGACCGGATCGCCTACCACGGCTGGATCGACGGCGTCTTCCAGATCATCACCGTGAACCCGGACGGATCGGACCGGCGCGTCCTCACCTCCAGCGGCAGCAACGAGGATCCGAGCTGGGCCCCGGATGGCCGGCACCTCGTCTTCGCCTCCGACCGCCGGGGGTTCCACGCCCTGTGGATCCTGGACACCGTGAGCGGGCGGATCCGGAGCGTGAGCGTGAATCACATCGACCAGCTCCCGGACTGGTCCGGGCCGCTGGTGGAGGGCCCGTAAGTCCGCCATCTGCGCCGCTTGGCAACGTGAAGGCGGAACGATACGTTGAGTCCGATTCGATCCCGCGCGCACGGCGAGGGACGTTCTCCGTCGATTCGCAGGCTCGATGGGACACGCAAAAGGAGCGACCAAATGCGTCTTCATGCTAGCGCCGCCGCCCTGGTGTTCATCGGTCTCGGCGCCGTCGCGTGCGGCGGCCAGGCCCCGCCTCCCGCGCCGCCCCCCGTGACCGAGACGGCCCGGGACACGGCCGCCGAGCGCCGTGCCGCCGAGGAGGCGGAGCGGGCGCGACTCGCCGCCGAGGCGAGTCGTCTTTGCGAGGAGGCCCAGGCGGCCATGGCGGCGGGGAACTTCGAGCGGGCCCGGAGCCTGTATGGCCGCGCGATGAGCGACTACGCCGGAACCGACTGCGCGAACTCGGCCCAGGGCATGATCGCCCGGATCGACGCGATCGAGACGATCCGTGAGCAGATCCACTTCGAGTTCGACAAGTCGGCGATCACGGACGAGGCCGCGGCGATCCTGCAGCGGAAGGCGGACGTCCTGCGGCGCTTCCCGAACCTGAAGCTCACGCTCGAGGGCCACTGCGACGAGCGGGGCTCCCTGGAGTACAATCAGGCACTCGGGCAGCGGCGAGCCGAGTCGACGAAGCGCTATCTCGTGAGCCTTGGCCTCGCCGACGCGATGTTCGAGACCGTCAGCTACGGGGAGGAGCGTCCCGTGGCGCAGGGTCACACGGAGGAGGCATGGGCGGCGAATCGGCGGTCGGAGTTCGTGATTCAGAACATGGACGCTCTTTGATTCGGAAGTCCTCGCTGGTGGCGCTCGGCCTCGTGCTGAGCGCCGCCTGCGCCACCAAGAGCGACATCGTGGATCTTCGGAGCACGATGCTCGCGGAGCTCCGGTCCGACCGCGCCGCGCAGGACAGCCTTCGTTTCGAGATCGCCCGCCTGAGAGCGGTCCTGCTCGACAGCCTCGGCGTGCAGGAGCGCCGGGGCGTCTCGGGCCGCGTCGAGCTGCAGCGGCAGGTCGAGGAGTTGAACGTCGCCCTCGCGCGCCTCATCGAGCTCACGGGGCAGACCCAGGCTGATCTCACGCGCCTCCAGGATCGAGCCGCCGCCGGCGCTCCGGACGGGCCTCTCGAGGGCGCGGACGCCGGAGAGGCGGATACCCCGGCTCCGGGTGGGGTGGCCGGCGATCCGCAGGCGCTCTACGAGACGGCCCTGCGGCAGTTCCGACGCGGGTCCTACGAGACGGCCCGTGCGGGGCTCGACGAGTTCTTGCGCCTCCATCCGGATCACGAGCTCGCTCCCGACGCGCAGTACTTTCGCGCGGAGACGTTCGCCGAGGAGGATCGACCGGAGGACGCCCTGCGGGAGTACGCCCGCATCCTGGAGCTGTATCCCAACTCGCGGCGCGCGCCGTCGGCACTCTACAAGAGCGGCCGCATCGAGCTCGAGCGGGGCAACACCGACGATGCCCGATCCTTCTTCTCCCGGGTCGTCCAGGGGTATCCGGACAGCGACGAGGCGACCCTGGCGACCGAGGAGCTGGGGCGGCTGCGCGACTGAGGCGCGGCCGGCTTCCTGACGGCCGGAGGGAGGCCACCCATGCGCTGTCCTAGCTGCGATCACACCGAAGACCGGGTCGTCGACTCCCGCACGAGCCGCCATGGCAGGTCCATCCGGCGACGCCGGGAATGCCTGGCCTGCGGGCGGCGCTTCACCACCTACGAGCGGGTCGAGCGGGAACCGCTCACGGTGACGAAGAACTCGGGAGAGTCCGAGCCGTTCGAGCGCGGAAAGCTGCAGCGAAGCGTCGGAATCGCGTGCGCCAAGCGGCCGATCTCGGTGGATGCGATCGAGGACCTCGTGGACGGAATCGAGGAGGAGCTCGAGGCCTCGGCGGGCCGCGAGGTGACGACGCAGCGCATCGGGGAGCTCGTGATGCGCAGGCTCCGGGGCCTGGATCAGGTGGCCTATGTCCGCTTCGCGTCCGTGTACCGCAACTTCCAAGACACGACGGAGTTCATGGAGGAGGTCAGGGAGCTGGTCCGCCGGGCCCGCTACGAGGCGCGCGGACAGCAGGAGCTCTTCGTCGAGCCCGGGGAGGAGGCTGTCGGGGGCGGAGGCGGCTAGATGGGCCGCGGGGCCGCGGAGATGCCGTTCCTCGACCATCTCGAGGAGCTTCGGTGGCGGATCATCCGGAGCCTCGTCGCGCTCGTCGTGCTCACGATCGCCGGCTTCTTCATCGTCATCCACCTGGACGTGATCGGGCTCCTCGAGCGGCCGCTCCAGGCCGTGCTCCCGGACCAGCCGCTCCTGTTCACGAGCCCGACGACACCCATGCTCGTGACCCTGAAACTGTCCCTGGTCGTCGGGTTCATTCTGGCCCTTCCCGTGATCGCGTACGAGGCCTGGGCGTTCCTCTCGCCGGCCCTGCACGAGCACGAGCGAAAGTTCGTGGTCCCGGCGATCGGGATCGGATTCGGGCTGTTCCTGGCGGGGATCGCGATGGCGTACTTCTTCGTGCTCCCGCTCGGGCTCACGTTCCTGCTCGGCTTTCAGGCCGAGAGTCTGAGCCCGATCATCACGGTCGATGAGTACCTGCGCTTCGCGACGCGGCTCATCCTCGCCTTCGGGATCATCTTCGAGATGCCCGTCATCCTCGTGCTGTTGAGCCTGATCGGGATCGTGACGCCGGCCGGCCTGCGGAAGTACCGGCGCCATGCGATCGTGGTTCTCTCCATCCTCTCCGCCCTCCTGACGCCGGCCGATATCGGCACGATGCTGATGCTGTTCGCGCCGATGATCCTTCTGTACGAGTTCTCCATCTGGCTCGTCAGGCTCGTCTCGCTGCGGCGCTCGACGCCGCCGGCGGAGGAGCCGGAAGCGGTCGCGTGAGCCGGGCCGGTCGGCGGTCCCTGGCGATCGCGATCGGGCTCCTCATCCTGGGCACGCCCGCGCTCGCGCAGGACGGGGCGAAGAAGCCGCCGGTCGGGCCGAGGAAGAAGCTCCCGGCCGCCCGCCCCCAGGCAGCCCCCTCTCCCCTCGACACGCTCCCCCGCCTCGGCCGCGACACACTCCCGCTCGAGACGGTCCCCGGGCGCGCGGACACGACGCCGCGGATCGACATCGAGGCCCGTCGGGCGGCCCTGACGGAGGACGGCTTCCCGCAGCGGGACTCCACGTTCAGCCGGCTTCTCGCGGCACCGGGGGCGTCATCGCTCGAGTACCGCGGCCGGGCCGTCACCCTCGAGGTCGCCCGGGAGAGGATCGGGCTCGGCGGAGACGCGCAGGTGAACTACGGGTCCGACGTACTGACGGCCGACACGATCCGCTACCTGGGGTCGGCGCGCTTCCTCTCGGCGAGCGGCCACATCACGCTCGTCGGAGCGGACCAGAAGCAGGTGACGAGCGACTCGGTCCTGTACTACGACGTGGGCGGGCTGAAGGGAACGATCTACAACGCCGAGACGACGTTCTCCCAGCGCGGCGCGGACTGGCGGGTCTTCGGGGACGTGATCCCCGTCGGGCAGGACACGATCTTCGCCACGGCGGGCTCCTTCACGTCCTGCGAGCTCGGCCATCCGCACTATTACTTCAAGGCCGGGCGGATGAAGCTCGTATCGCGGGACGTGATCGTCGCGTGGCCCGTCGTCCTGTACGTGGGGCACGTGCCCGTGTTCTGGCTCCCGTTCTTCGCACAGGACATCCGTCCCGGCCGACACAGCGGCATCCTGCCGCCGCGATTCGGCTTCAACGACATCGTGCGCACGTCCGAGAGCCTGGACCGGCAGGTCTCCGATTTCGGCTACTACTGGGCGATCAGTCCGTTCATGGACGCGCAGGCCACGATCGACTGGTTCAGCGGCAACTACACGCGCCTGAACGGCTCCTTCCGGTATCGTTTCCTGAAGGAGTTCATCCGGGGCAGCCTGCTGTACAGCCACAGCTTCGGCTCGTCCGGCCGAAACCTCTCGATCGACTGGAGCCACGACCAGGAGCTGGGGCTGAACACGCAGCTCCGGGTGTCGAGCCGCTTCGTCCAGAACACGCAGCTCTTCCAGGATCGCACGTTCGATCCGCGCTCACAGACCCAGACCATCGACTCGGATGCCGGGCTCACGCACCGGTTCTCCTTTGCGGATCTGTCCGCGAGCGTCCGCCGGCGTCAGTTCCTCTCCGTTGACGACCGCACGGAGCTCACCCTGCCGTCGCTGAACGTGACGTTCTCCCCGATCACGCTCTTTCCGGCTCCCAGGAACCGGCAGGGCGCCTTCCAGAACCTGGTCTGGAGCGGAAGTGGGAACTTCTCCCGGCGGACGACGAACAGCGAATTGTCGCCGGACGTGACGAGCACGACGGGAGGCGCGTCGAGCAACTTCCGGCTCCGGAGCCTGGCGCTCAGCTCGTCCGGCCGCTTCTCGCAGACGACGACGACTCCGCTGGACTCCCTCGGGAACGAGCTCTCCGATCAGGTGCAGTCCACGATCACGTGGACGAGCTCGGCCGACTACCAGCTGGACCTCATCGGCTCGACGACCCTGCGGCCGACGATCCGGGCGCAGGGTGCGCTGTTCCGCTCGCCGGACACGGGGAACGATTTCGTCACGGCCCCCACCCGATACGACTTCGGAGCGACCCTGTCCACGGACCTGTTCGGCTTCTATCCGGGCTTCGGCCCGTTCACGCGGATCCGGCACAAGTTCTCGCCGGGCTTCACCTGGAGCTACTCGCCCCCGATCACGGTCGATTCGGCGTTCGTCGGGATCCCCGGCTTCCCGACCACGAGCGGTGACGCCCGGAACCTCCTCACGGTCACCCTGCGGCAGACGTTCGAGGCCAAGGTCAGAGCCGAATCGGGAGCCGGGACCGCCCCAGGCCGGGACGTCCGGTTCGCGGCCGACAGCGCGACGGCGGGCCCTGCCCAGGCCCGGGCGCAGGGCGTCGGCGGCGCGGCGGGTGGGGCTCGACGCCGGGCGCCGGAGCGCACGGTCACTCTCCTCGCGATCAACACGTCCCCGCTGCAATTCGACTTCGAGCGGGCGAAGAAGGGCGAGCCGGTCCTGCTCACGGAGCGGCTCACGAACAGCATCACGTCGGACCTGTTCCGTGGGCTGAACCTGAACATGGAGCACGACCTGTTCGAGGGAAGCGGCCCGAATCGGAAATTCAAGCCGTTCCTCTCCCGGCTCGCAGCGAGCGTCAGCATCCGCTCCGGGACCGGCCTGCGGGATCTCGTGGGGCTGGGGGCCCGCCAGTCGAGGCCCGGGCCGTCGTTCACGGACACGCAACGTCTCGATTCCCGGTATCGCCTGCGCGAGTTCGGGGCGGAGCCCGACGCCTTCGGCAGAGAGGAGGGGGCCGGCCCATGGGACCTGACCCTGCGCTACTCCCTGCTTCGCGTGCGGCCGGGAGAGGTCGGCCGTGCGAGCCAGACGATCGACGGCAACCTGTCCTTCCACCCGACCCCGAAGTGGGCCGTGCGCTGGACCACGCAGTACAACTTCACGGAGGGCGAGTTCGGCCAGCACCTCGTGACCCTGGACCGGGACCTGCACCGGTGGCGTGCCTCCTTCCAGTTCGCCCGCTCTCCCAACGGCAACGTGCTCTTCCAGGTCCTGCTGAACCTGCGGGACGCGCCCGAGCTGAAGCTGGACTACGACCAGCGGAGCGAGCCTCCGCGCCGCTGAGCTCCCGGGGCGGGCCGCTGGCCGGCTTCTTGAAGGTCTCCCGGGGGCGAGGACGGATGGCCCGGGACGCTTCCGCGGGCCGGATCCTCCGGGAGGATGCCGCAGATACGCCGGTTTTCCGCGGTGATGCGGTGGACCGTCATCCGATGGCGAGGAGGGTCCGAGATGGGCGACGCGAGCGCCGGGAGTGCGTAACTTCTAGCGTCGGGTGACGGAAACGCGCGGAATCGCGACCCGAACCGGGGATTTTGCAAGGATCATCGGGGACGAAGGTCTTCGTTCGGTGAAGGGGTCCATGGCCAACATCCAGAAGCTGAAAAACGAGGCGAGGCGCGCCGAGCAGCGCTCCGATTGGGCCCGTGCGATCGAGCTGTATGGGGAGGCGATCCGGCTCGACGAGTCCGGCCAGGGGATGGTGGACCTGAGCCTCTACAACCGCATCGGCGACCTGTATCTCCGGCAGGGCGACACGGCGACGGCCGTGAGCTACTACGAGAGCGCCGTGGACCGGTATGCGGGTCAGGATCTCCACACGAGCGCGATCGCCCTCTGCAACAAGATCCTTCGCATCGCCCCGGGGCGCACGGGAATCTACCGGAAGCTGGGCCGGCTCCACGCGCAAACGGGACTCCTGGCGGAGTCGAAGAGCAACTTCCTGGAGTTCGCCCAACGGATGCAGAACCAGGGCCAGCTGGGCGAGGCGCTCGAAGCCCTGCAGGAGTTCGTGAATCTCTCCTCCGACGAGGAGATCCGGCGGGCGTTCGCGGAGAAGCTCATCGAGCGCGACATGGCGGCCGAGGCCGTCGCGCAGCTCCGCCTGGTCTGGGAGGACAGGGTCCGCCGCGGAAGCGATGCAGGAGAGATCCGCGCCCGCATCCTCGAGATCGCGCCCGGATCCGATCCTCTCGGTGAGGGCGCTCCGCCGCCCGCGCCCGATGCCGCCGGTCAGGGTGCCGCGCCGGCGCCGGCCGTCGCGTCCGCGGCCTCCGGGTCCGAGACGGTCAACCTCGGCTCGCTCCTCGGCGTCGAAACAGACGTCCTGCCGGGCGGATCCGGCGGTCCTCCCGCGGGTGGGGACGTCGGGTCGACTCCGCCGGCCGCCGGTCCCGACCGGGAGGTGGACGAGGACATCCGCGAGCTCCTCGAGCAGTTCCGGCGCGAAGTGGACGCCGTGCTGGAAGACTCCGACTACGCCGTGCACTACGATCTGGGCGTCGCCTATCGGCAGATGGGGCTCATCGACGAGGCGATCGCCGAGTTCCAGATCGCCGTCCAGAGCCCGAACCTCCTCGCCGCCGCGACCGAGATGCTGACGACCTGCCTGCGCGAGAAGGACGGAGGGACGGAGACGGACGCGCCCGCCGCGACGGAGGTCGAGCTCGAGCGGCCGACCGACTTCCAGAGCGTGAGCCTGGGAGATGAGGTGGAACGGCCCGCGGAGGCTGGCCCCGGGCCGCAGGTGGAGCCGGCGGGCTCGGCGCTGGCCGATGACCTGTCTCTCGAGGCGCTGGAGACCGGAATCGAACCGGAGCCACTGCCGGAGATGGAGATCGAGCCCCAGGCCGAGGAGGAGATCGAGCCCCAGGCCGAGCCCGAGGCATCGGGGGAGGGCGTCGTCGGGCCGCCGTCGGGAGCGCCCGCGCTTCCGGAGCTCGATTCGGAGGGCCACTACGACATGGGCCTGGCCTATCAGGAGACGGGCCAGCTGAACGAGGCCGTGGCGGAGTTCCGGGCCGCCCTGCATGGTCCGCCGGTCGTCGAGACCCGGGCGCTGGACGCGCTCGCCGTCCTCGCGAAGGAGCAGGGCACCCCGTCGGAGCTGCGTCTCTCCCTGTTGCACCTCCTGCATGAGCGCGGCCGCTCCGGCGAGGCCCTCGAGGGCTACCTCGCCCTCCTGGGCAGCCGCGAGGAAGCGGGGGAAGACGTCAGCGAGATTCGCGAGCTCATAGCCCAGATCGACCCATCCGCCCTCCCCCCGGAACGGGATCTGGAGGTCGAGCCGGGGGCGGAGGTCGAGCCGGAGGCGGAGGTCGAGCCGGGGGCGGAGGTCGAGCCGGAGGCGGAGGTCGAGCCGGAGCCCGAGGATCCCGCGGCCGAGTTGGACGCGGAGATCCGGGAGCTGGAGCGAGAGGTCGAGGATCTGGAGCGCCGGAAGCAGTTCCGGCCGGCCGCCGATGTCATGGATCGCCTGCTCGAGCTCCGTCCCGACAACGTGGAGCTCCATCAGCGACGGGTCGAGTACGCGATGCTCACGAACGACCGGGCCGGCCTGCTTCGCGCCCTGCTCGGGCTCGGCCGCTGCCTCCAGGAGAAGGACGCCCGGCGAAGCGCTCGATCCGTCTACGGCCGGGTCCTGGACGTGGAGCCGGACAACGAGGAAGCCACGGCGGCGATCGCGGCCCTGGACGAGCTGGAAATCCGGGACGAGGAGGAGCGCACCGAGGGGTCCCGGGAGGCCGGGGCGGATGGCCCGGAGGCGGACGATGCGTGGGGCGACGAGGCACCCGAATTCCTGGACCTCGGTCAGGCCCTGCGCGACGAGCTGGGGGACGAGGCCGTCACGGACTTCGAGTTTTCCGAGCCGACGCTCGGGGACATTGGGGAGGAGGACTTCGAGGGCATGCTCCGCGCCTTCCGAACGAAGGTCTCGGCCACGCTGGGCGAGTCGGACTACGAGTCCCACTACGAGCTCGGTCTCGCCCTTCGCCAGATGGACATGCTCGACGAGGCGATCCGGGAGCTCCAGGTCGCGGTCCGGGGGATGGAGAATCCTCTCCCGGGCTACGAGGCGCTCGGCGACTGCTTCATCGCGCGCGAGGACTACGCGGTCGCCGTTCGGGTCCTCTCGAGGGTCGAGAGCCGGAGCGATCACGAAGACGGAGAGCTCGTCGGAATCCTGTATTCCCTGGGCGTCGCCGAGCAGGCCCTGGGCCATCCGGACGCCGCGATCGAGTACTTCGAGCGGGTCATCGCCGTCGACCTGGACTTCCGCGACGCCGGGGAGCGAATCCAGGCCCTCGCCCTTTGACAGCCCGAGCGCCCGCTTTCTAGATTGCGCGGCCCGCTCCGCCGAGTCGTGACTTCCCTGGAGAGAGGATGCTGGAGGCCGCCCTGCCCACGCTGGACACGTTGCGCGAGCCGGTCGCGCCGCGCCTCGAGGCCGTAGAGCGCCGGATCGAGGCGATGGCGGCGGCCGACTTCGGCCCCCTGAACGAGGTCAGCGAGTATCTCCTCGCCGCGTCGGGCAAGATGCTCCGACCGATGCTGCTCCTCATCTCCAACGGCATCGGGGGCCGGCCCTCCGAGGAGGCGGTGCGGCTCGCCGCGATCGTGGAGCTGCTGCACGTGGCGACGCTCGTCCACGACGACGCGGTCGATCACTCGCCGAAACGGCGGGGCATGCCGACCGTGAACGCGCGCTGGAGCCACCAGGTCGCGATCATCATGGGGGACTATCTGTACTCGCGGGCCGTCGTGGAGATCACGGCCCTGAACGACGTGGAGGCCATCCACCTGCTGGCGCAGGCCGCGAACCGGATGACGATCGGGGAGATGCGTCAGCTCGCCGCGCACGATGCGCTCGACGCGACGCCGGACGACTATTACGCCCTGTGCCAGGCGAAGACCGCCTCCCTGATGTCGGCGGCCTGCGAGCTGGGCGCGATGTTCGGAGATCCTTCCTTTCGGGGCGCTCTGCGCGACTTCGGGCACGACCTGGGAATGGCGTTTCAGATCACGGATGACCTGCTGGACTACACGGTGTCCTCCGAGATCACCGGGAAACCGGCCGGCCTGGATCTGCGCGAGCACAAGGTCACGCTCCCGCTCATCGCCGTCCTGTCCAGACTTTCGGCGGCGGATCGGTGCGTCGTCGATGCCCTGTTCGCGGACCCGAGTCCGAGCGACGAGGACGTGGCGGCCGTCGTCCGGATCGTGGAGGCGGCGGGCGGCCTGGACGTCACGCGCCGCGCGGCGGCCGACTTCGCCTGCCGGGCCCGCGTCCATCTCGAGGCCCTGCCGGATGAGCCGGGCCCCCGGTTGCTGTCGCAGGCCGTGGATTACGTCGTCGAGCGACGGAGATAGGCATGGAATTCAGCGGCCGGCGGAAACCGGGTACGCGTCGGATCGTCCTCATCCTGGCGGGCGGGATGCTCGTCGGGGCCCTGCTGACGAAGCTGATGGCGTTCGCGCTCCCCCCGAGCGCGGCGCGGGAATTCTTCGTCACGACGGTGGCCGCCTCCCTGGGCCCGCTGACCGTGGACCTCCTCGTCGTCGCGGTGACGCTGGGGCCCCTGGTGCTGCGCTTGAACATTCTGAGTCTGGTCGGGATACTACTTGTTGCCTGGTTCGCCCGTTCTCTGCTCTGAACGGGCCACTCGTCGTACGGAGGAAGTCATGTTCGGGAATCTCGGGATGCCGGAAGTCCTGGCCATCATCGTCATTCTTCTGCTCCTGTTCGGCGCCCGTCGCCTGCCGGAGATCGGAGGTGCGCTCGGGAAGGGCATCCGGGAGTTCCGCAGCTCCGTCAAGGATGTGGGCGGAGAGATGAGGAAGGAGATTCAGAGCGGGGACGAAGACGTCGGGTCCACGACGTCCGAATCCGTGCCGCACCGGGACGAGCACACGGTCTGAAGGGCGGGGCTCACCCCCCCCGGCGCGGGAAACCGGCCGACTGGTCCTGCGCCTGATTCAGCCGATCCCGGAGATCCACGATCTCCGCCTCGTCACGTAGCGCGCTCAGCCAGGCGGACTGCCGGACCTGACCTTCCTGGAGAGCCGCCTGCGCGCGCATCTGCTCCCGAACGGCGTCGAACGCCTGCCGATCCGCGGGGGCTCGCTCCACGACCTGGATGGCGACCACCGCGTCGCCCGCATCGAGCGCGCCGCTCAGCTTCCCCACCGGAAGGCCGAATGCGGCGCCGACCGCTTCCGTCTCGCGGCCCAGACCCGGGGCGAACGCGCGCCGGGTGAACGGACCGGTCGTCTCTACCTCCAGGCCCAGCTTCGCGGCCACCTCCTCCAGCGAGGCGGCGTCCCGCGCGGCATCCTCCAGGCGCTCGCGCGCGATCCGCTTCTTCTCCCGGGAGGCCAGGTTCCGCTCGATTCCCTCGCGGACCTCCTCGAGCGCGAACGTGCCGCCCTCCGTCCGGTCGACGAGCTCGAGCATGTGGTAGCCGGTCGCGTTCTGGAAGAACTCGCTCACCTCGCCCGGCTCGTTCTGCGCCTCGAACGCCCAGTCGACCCCGACCCCCAGCGCCCCCGCGCCGGGCACGAAGTCGAATCCCTGCGTGACGGAGACGTCGCGGCTGATCGGGACGCCGAGCGAGTCCGCCGCGACGATGAGCCCCTCGGTGAGCGCGAGGCCTTCGAGGTCGTCCAGGGTCCGGAACAGCTCGTCCTCGCTG
Source organism: Gemmatimonadota bacterium (assembly GCA_046757885.1). Classification (GTDB taxonomy): domain Bacteria; phylum Gemmatimonadota; class Gemmatimonadetes; order Palauibacterales; family Palauibacteraceae; genus JBHHZD01. The sequence goes on along the minus strand of JBHHZD010000009.1, from coordinate 67,151 downwards.
TCGGGGGACATCTCGATGGGAACGAGGATGTGCGCGACGGTCGCCGAGTCGGCCGTCACGTCGGAGACCTCGAGGAGGTGGAAGCCGCTCCGCGAGGCGACCGGCTCGGAGACCGTTCCGGGCGGGAGCGAGAAGACGGCCTCGTCCAGCTCGGCCGCCAGGTCCCCCCGGCCGAAGCGGCCGAGCATGCCGCCGTCGGCCCCCGACACGGAATCGGCCGACGCCTCGCTCGCGACCTGCTCGAACGTCGCTTCGCCGGACCGGATGCGCTGCCGGAGCGAATCCGCCCTCGCCCTGGCGGAGGCCGTGTCGGCCGCCGTCGGCGCCACGCTCAGGCTCACGACGTTGACCGTCGCCGTGGCGGGCCGCGAGAATTCGTCTTCGTGCGTCCGGTAGTAGTCCCGCACGGCCTCGTCGGTGGGTGCCGCGAGGCTGTCGGCGATCGTGGCCGGATCCAGCCGGACGTACCGGACGCTCGCGGTCTCGTTGCGGTCGCGATACTCGCGCCATAGCGCCTGGTCGCTCACGTACACGCCCCCGGAGAGCTGACGGGCGAGCTTCGTCCGCGGAAGCGATTGCCGGTAGTACGCCTCGATCCGGAGGAGCAGCGACTCATCCACGCCGGGATTCGCGAAGTACTGCTGATACTTCGAGTAGTCGAACGTCCCGTTTGTCTGAAAAGCCGGGTGGTTCACGAGATCGGGCGGCGGATTCAGGTGAAACGCCTGCCGCACCTCGGCGTCGGTGACGCCGATCCCGAGCCGCTCCAGCTCCTGCTCGATCAGGATGTCGGTGATGAGCTGGTCCCACGCGGTCTGGCGGACCTGCCTGACCTGCTCGTCCGTGAGGGTCGTCGCGGACAAGGACCGGGCCCGCGTGAGCTCGGCATCGAGCGCCCGACTCCACTCGACGTACCGGATCTCCCGGCCGTTCACCACGCCCACGACGGGGTTCGCACCGGCGGAGGCGGAGGCCTGCCGGCTCTGGACCCAGTTCAGGACCAGCCAGCCGACGAAGAAGACCGACGCCACCACCATGATCCACTTCGTGTTCTCGCGCAGCGCGCGCATCATCATGATCGATTCCGCTCCTTCGATTCACCCCGCCGAGGGGGGCTTCGCAGCGGCTCCCTCCCGCCGGAAGCCAAGCGCGCAAACCTAGCCGGCAGGCCCCGAGGCGGCAACCGATTCGGACGTTGTCGCATTGACACCCTTCGAGCGGCTCCGGTAGTTTCATCCGCATGAAATGCCTTGATTTCCGCCTCATCCGGCTCGGACGCCCGTGAGCCCGGGCCCGTCTCCCGACGAGGAGATCCGGCGCTTCGAGGAGCAGGTCAGGCGGAACCCCCACAGCCTCGTGTTCGCGCGCCTCGCGGACGCGCATCGGAAGGCCGGGGACCCGGACCGGGCCCTGGAGATCCTCGCGGCCGGGATCGAGCGCCACGCGGACTATCCGAGCGCCCACATCGTGCGCGCGCGAGCCTTCCGGGACTTGGGGCGGATCGACGAGGCGGTCGCGTCGTTCGAGAGGGTCCTGGCTCTCGACGCCGAGAACCTCGTGGCGCTTCGCGCCCTGGCCGAGATCGCCGAGGAGCGCGGAGATCCGGAGACGGCGCGCGAGACGTACGCGCGGCTCCTCGCGCTCGATCCTTCGCTGGGCGGAACCCAGGCGCGGCCCGTGCGAGAGGGCGAGCCCGGGGCGGTCCTGGACGCCGTGGGGGATGCCGGGTCGGGCGACGCGGCCGAGACCTTCAGCGCGGAGGCCTTCGGGGCGGTGCTGGGCGAACCGGAGGCGTCAGAGGCGTCAGAGGCGCCGGAGGGCGCCGGGGCAGCTCCGGGGTCTGCGACCGCGGAGCCGGAGGCCTTCGAGCCCTCGCCCGACGCGGACATGCTCACCCGGACGATGGCCGAGCTGTACGCGAGCCAGGGCCTGTTCGAAGAGGCGGCGGAGATCTACGCGGAGCTGCTCAAGGACACGCCGGACGATGCGGAGCTCCGCGACCGGCTCGAGGCCGTGCGGGAGACGCTCGCGGGCCAGGCGGGGGCGGAAGGAATCGGCGGAGAGGAGGAGGCGGCCCCCGAGGGGTCCGGGCCGAGTCCCGTCCTCGAGCGCTGGCTTCGACGGCTGAGGGAGCCTCGATGAGGATCGGCGTCCTGCACGGGCCGAACCTGAACCGGCTGGGCGAGCGCGAGCCGGAGCACTACGGCACGGACACGCTGGCGGACATCGATGCCGCGATCCGGCGCCGGGCGGAGGGCCTGCACGCGGAAGTCGTCAGCTTTCAGTCGAACCACGAGGGCGAGCTCGTGGAGTGGGTGCAGGGGGAGAGCGCCTCCGTGGACGGCTGGCTCGTGAACGCGGGCGCCCTCACGCACACGAGCGTCGCGCTTCGCGATGCGCTGGAGGCGACCGGACGACCCTTCGTGGAGGTCCACCTCTCGAACGTGTACGCGCGCGAAGCGTTTCGGCACCGTTCCGTGCTCGCCGATCTGGCCGTCGGGGTCATCACGGGGTTTCGGGCGAACAGCTATCTCCTCGGGCTCGAGGCGCTCGTCGGGCACCTGGCCGGGACGGCCTGAAGGACCTCTCGGGTGAGCGCGGGCGGAGACCGTCCGGCGGGGCCGGATCACGGCCGGCGGCTGCAGGCGCTCAGGTCTCCGGCCGTGGATGCCCGTCTCGACGGCTACCTGATCTCGCACGGGCCCAACGTCCGGTACCTGAGCGGATTCAGCGGCTCCAGCGCCCTCCTGCTCGTGAGGCCGGAGGAAGCCGCCCTCGTCACGGATGCCCGCTACGCGGAGCAGGCAGGGGCCGAGGTGGCTCCGGAGGTTACCGTACACGTCCGGAAGGGGAGCGCCTACGCCGCGCTCGCGTCCGTCCTCCGGGACGGGCGGCGGGGACTGCGGCTCGGCTTCGAGGATGCGCATCTCACGGTGGCCGATCGCGCGCGCCTCGAGGAGGCCTGCGAGGACGTGGCCTGGAAGCCGGCGGGCGATCCCGTCGGCACGTTGCGCTCCGTCAAGGAGAGGGCGGAGATCCGCTCGATGGCGAGGGCCGCCCGCCTGGCGGACGGGGCGCTCGCCGCGCTCCTGCCCGAGATCCGGCCGGGCATGACGGAGAGGGAGGTCGCAGCCCGCCTCGAGTACCTCCTCCGGCTCCAGGGATCGGATCCCGTGCCGTTCGAGACCATCGTGGCGTCCGGGCCCCGAACGTCGCTGCCGCATGCTCGCCCATCGGCCCGGCGGATCGAGGCGGGCGACCTGCTCCTTCTCGACTTCGGGGCCTCGGTGCACGGATACGCCTCGGACATCACACGCACGTTCGTCGTGGGGCCCGCGAGCGACTGGCAATGGGAGCTGCACGCTGCCGTGTCGAAGGCCCTCGAGGCCGCGCTCGCCGTCCTGCGAGCCGGCGCGCCGGCTCGCGACGTGGATCGAGCCGCGCGGACGAGCCTGGAGGCGGATGGGCTGGGAGACGCATTCGGACACGGAACGGGCCACGGGATCGGCCTCGAGGTCCACGAAGTCCCGGGCCTGAACTCGCGCTCCGACGACGTCCTCCGGGAGGGAAACGTGGTCACGGTCGAGCCGGGTGCATATCTTCCGGGGCGAGGCGGCGTGCGAATCGAGGACGATGTCCTCGTGGAAGCGAAGGGCGGCCGGGTGCTCACGCACGCCGCCAGAGAGCTCCTCGAACTCTGAGCCGGCGCGAATCGGCCGGAAGCTCTGCGAGAAAAGGCGGAATGGCGGATACATCTGACTTTCGAAACGGGATGGTGATCGAGCTGGACGGCACCCTGTACACGATCACGTACTTTCAACACGTGAAGCCCGGAAAGGGGGGCGCCTTCGTCCGCTCGAAGCTGAAGTCGGTGCTGTCCGGAGCCGTGATCGACCGGACCTTCCGCGCCGGCGAAAAAGTGATGGAAGTCCGGCTCGTGCGGCGTCCGATCCAGTATTCCTACCGGGATGGTGACCTCCACTACTTCATGGATCTCGAGACGTACGAGATGATTCCCCTGTCCGCGGAGACGATCGGCGCCGATCAGCTCGCGTATCTCGAGGAGAACATGGAGTGCGAGGGCCTGACCCGGGACGGAACCGTCCTCGCCCTGGAGCTCCCGCAGTTCGTCGAGCTGGAGGTCGTCGAGACCGACCCGGGTGTGCGCGGCGACACGGCCCAGGGGGGCACGAAGCCCGCCCGCCTGAAGACGGGTGCCGTGGTCCAGGTTCCGCTGTTCATCGAGACGGGAGACGTGATCAAGGTGGACCGGACGGTGGACAAGTACCTTGAACGGGTTGCGAAATGATCGATCTTGACTGGGTCCGTCGCCTGATCGACATGGTTGACGAGGCGGAAATCGACTCGCTGGAGATCTCCCGGTTCGGGACCCGGATCCGCATCTCCAAGTCCCCCATCGTGCAGCTGCTGGATGGGGCCGGAGGCCCGGTGGCTCCGGTCGCCGACCCTCCGGCGGCGACGGCCGGCCGGGAGGCGGCGTCGGCTCCACCCTCCTCCTCCCCCACGGCGGAGAGCGGCCTCGTGGACGTCGTCTCGCCCATGGTCGGCACGTTCTACCGGGCTCCGGCGCCCGATGCCCCCCCGTACGTGGAGACGGGCGACACGATCCGGAAGGGCCAGACCCTCTGCATCCTCGAGGCGATGAAGCTCATGAACGAGCTCGAGGCGGAGATCGGTGGCACGATCCGGGAGATCTGCGCCGACAACGCGGAGCCCGTCGAGTTCGGCCAGGTGCTCTTCCGGGTCGAGCCGGACGGATCGTCCTGATCCGTCGTGTTCGATAAGATCCTCATCGCCAACCGCGGCGAGATCGCGCTGCGCATCCTCCGCGCGTGCCGCATCCTCGGCGTGCGGACCGTGGCCGTCTACTCGCAGGCGGATCGGGACTCCCTCCACGTCCGGTTCTCCGACGAGGACGTGTGCATCGGGCCGCCGCCCGGCCGCGACAGCTACCTGAACGTGCCCCGCATCCTCGCGGCAGCGGAGATCACGGGCGCCGAGGCGATCCACCCCGGGTACGGTTTCCTGGCGGAGAACGCGGAGTTCGCGGAGATCTGCGAGCGGTCCGGGATCGTGTTCATCGGTCCGACGGCGGACCAGATCCGTCGCATGGGAGACAAGGCGGAGGCCCGGACCGCCATGGTGGAGGCGGGCGTGCCCGTCGTCCCCGGATCGGACGGGCCCGTGGACGACGAGTCGACGGCGCTCGCGGAGGCGGAGCGCATCGGGTATCCCGTGATCATCAAGGCCGCGGCCGGGGGGGGAGGGAAGGGGATGCGGGTCGCCGAATCCGAGGACGATCTCGCCCGCTCCTTCCAGATGGCGCGCACGGAGGCGGCGTCTGCCTTCAACGATCCGCGCGTCTACATCGAGCGGTTCGTGGCCCGCCCCCGCCACGTGGAGATCCAGGTCCTCGGGGACGGGCACGGCAACCTCATCCACCTGGGCGAGCGCGACTGCTCCGTCCAGCGCCGCCACCAGAAGCTCATCGAGGAGGCGCCGAGTCCCGGCCTCGATGCGGCGACCCGAGAGGAGATGGGGGACGCCGCCGTCCGGGCCGGCCTCGCGATCGGCTACCGCAACGCGGGGACGGTCGAATTTCTGCTGGACGAGGACGGGCAGTTCTACTTCATGGAGATGAACACCCGGATCCAGGTCGAGCATCCCGTCACGGAGGCGACGACGGGCGTGGACCTCGTGAAGGAGCAGATCCGCGTCGGGGCGGGCGAGCCCCTGGAGCCGCCGGCCGGAGAGGGGCTCGTCGGCCACGCCATCGAGTGCCGCATCAACGCGGAGGATCCCGATCACGACTTCCGGCCGTCGCCGGGCACGATCACGGCGTTTCACGCGCCCGGTGGGCCCGGAGTCCGGCTCGACACCCACGTGTACGCCGGGTACGGCGTTCCTCCCTACTACGACTCGCTTCTCGCCAAGCTCATCGTGCACGGCAACACGCGCGAGGAGGCACTCAGCCGCGCGCGCCACGCGCTCGACGAGCTCATCGTGGAGGGCGTGCACACGACGATCCCGTTCCTTCAGAAGGTCCTTCGGCACCCGGATTTCGTGGCGGGACGGGTCGATACCCGGTTCCTGGAGCGCATGCGGGGCGACTGATGCGCGTGGACGTGCTGTGGACGCCCGGCGAGGCGGAGCGAGTGGTCTGGAAGGGGACGACGGCCGTCGTCATCGACGTCCTGCGGGCATCGACGAGCATCCTCACGGCGCTGGAGGCCGGAGCGCGAACCGCCATACCCGCGGAGTCCACGGAGGATGCGCTGCGCATGGCGGACTCGCTGGGCCGAGGGAACGTGCTGCTGTGCGGCGAGCGGGAGGGACGCAGGATCGAGGGATACGACCTCGGGAACTCGCCCCTGGAGTACGGTGCCGATGCGGTTCGTGGGGCCACCCTCATCTGCAGCACGACGAACGGGACCGTCGCGATGCGACGAGCCGGCGAGGCGGAGGCCGTGCTCATCGGGTGCTTCCGCAACCTCGCCGCCGTCGCCGACGCCGTGCGGCGGGCCGGCCGTCCGACGATCGTGGCCTGCGCGGGCCGCCTGGGGCGCGTGAGCCTCGAGGACGCGCTGTGCGCGGGTCTGCTCGTGCAGGCCCTGACGAACGGGGAGTCCGTCTGCGAGCTGACGGATGGAGCACGGTCGGCGGCAGCCCTCGGCCCGGCGCTCGGGGCCCCGGACGAGGCATTTCTGTCCCGCACGGCAGCGGGCGCCGCCCTCACCGACATCGGGCTCGGGGCGGACCTGGCGTTCTGCGCGGAGCTCGACGCGAGCGAGACGGTGCCCGTGCTCGTGAACGGCGGGCTCGTGGCGGACGCTCGCGCCCGGGAGGACGTGACGTGAGCGCGTGGCTCGACGAACGGCAGAGAGTAGAGGCGCTGGGTGTGGGTCTCACGGCGCTCGGGATCCTGGTCCTGCTCGCCGTGGGCGGCCCGGCGCTCGGGATTCCGGGCGGGGGCCGAAACCTCATCGGCCCCGCCGGTGCGGCGCTCGAGCGATGGCTCGTAGGCGTCTTCGGCTGGATCGCCTTCGCCGCGGCCCTCCCGGCCCTCGTGTGGGGTCTCCGGTTCCTGGGCGTCGTCGGGACGGGCCGCGCCGCGCGCTGGTCGGCCCTTCTCGGAGGGCTGCTCCTCCTCGTTCCGATCGGGTGGTGGCTCCTGGGCGACGACGCCGCCCGCGGGGCAGCGGGTTGGCTCGGCGTCACGGCGGGCGGCTGGCTGTCGGCGGCCTTCGGATCCGTGGGCGCCGGGCTCATCGTCGCCTCGGCCCTGCTCGCCCTCGCCGTGCTCACGATCGGCTTCTCGCCCGTGCGGAGCGCGGGGGGCGCCGTGCGCCTGGGGTCGCGAGGCGCCGCATCGCTTCGCGCCGCCTCGGGCGCCGTGAGCCGGGGCCTGTCGTCGCGAATCGGACGGTGGCGGGAACGGACGGGCGAGCAGACCGCCTCGCCGTGGGAGAGCCTGGAGGAGGAGGCCCGTAACGGGATCGGAGCGACGGAGGAGGCCCCGGTCGAGGATGGGGAATCTGTCCCGCCACCCGGTCCCGCCGAGGATTCGGAACCGCGCCCCGCTCTGTCGGCGGATCCGGGAGATCTCGACCTCACGACCCTCCCGCCGTTGGATCTCCTCACGTCGTCGGCCCGCAGCGGGTCGGGTCTGAGCGAGCGGGCCCTGCGGGACCTGGGCGGCGTGCTCGTGGACAAGCTCGCGACCTTCCGGGTGGACGGGCGGATCGGGGGCTGGACGACGGGACCCGTAGTGACGCAGTTCGAGGTCATCCCGGCGGCGGGCGTGAAGGTGGGGCAGATCGCGGCCCTGGCGGACGACCTCGCCCTGGCCCTGAAGGCGCCATCGGTCCGGATCGTGGCCCCGATTCCGGGCAAGGGGGCCGTGGGGGTGGAGGTTCCGAACCCGGAGCCCGAGATCGTGCACCTGCGCGATATCCTGGAGACGCCAACGTACGGCGGCTCGCGGGCCCTCCTTCCCTTGGCCCTCGGACGCGACCTGTCGGGCAGCCCCTACTGCGCGGACCTCGCGCGCATGCCTCACCTGCTCATCGCCGGCCAGACGGGCTCGGGAAAGTCCGTCTGCATCAACACGATCATCACGAGCCTCATCTATCGGTACTCGCCGCGGGACCTTCGCCTGCTCATGGTGGATCCGAAGATGGTCGAGCTCATCGTGTACAACGACCTGCCGCACCTGCGGCACCCGGTGGTGACCGACAATCACGACGCGGCGACCCTGCTGAAATGGACCGTGTACGAGATGGGCCGGCGGTACGCACTGCTCTCGGCCAACGCGTGCCGGAACATCGTGGAGCTGAACGGGCGGATCCGCCGCGGAGAAGAGATCCGCACGCCGAAGGACTGGGGACGGTCGGACTACGACGAGGGGACGCTGCCGTACATCGTGCTTCTCATCGACGAGCTCGCGGACCTCATCATGACCGTGCAGGCGGAGGTCGAGACGCCCCTCGCCCTGCTGGCCCAGAAGGCCCGCGCCGTGGGGGTCCACCTCGTCGTGGCGACCCAGCGCCCCTCCGTGAACGTGCTCACGGGCCTGATCAAGGCGAACTTCCCGAGTCGCATCGCCTTTCGGGTCGCCTCGAAGACGGACAGCCGGACGATCCTGGACCAGAACGGCGCCGAGAGCCTGCTCGGCAACGGCGACCTGCTGTTCCTGCCGCCCGGCGAGTCCGACCCGATCCGGATCCAGGGCGCCTTCATCGCGACGGACGACACGGAGCGTCTCCTCGCGTGGTACCGCGAGCAGGCGGCGGCGAGAGACCGGGCCGAGGCGGCGGACGCGGGGGAGACCGACATCCTCGAGGTCATGCGCGAGCGGGAGGCCGAAGAGGCGGGGACGGGGGCGGAGGCGATCGAGGGCGACTGGGATCCCTTCTTCTGGAAGGCGGCGGAGATCGTGATCACGAACGAGTCGGGATCCACGAGCCTCCTGCAGCGGCGGCTGAAGATCGGATACGGCCGCGCGGCGCGAATCATAGACCAGCTTCAGGATGCGGGCGTCCTGGGCCCGCCGGACGGGTCCAGGCCGCGCGAGGTCCTCATCGGGCTCGATCAGCTCGCGGCCATGCGGGGAAAGGAGCCGCCCGGCGGGGACGCGGGGACCGATGGAGACGAGGCGGATGCCTGAGGCCGCCGGAACGGCGGATGGTCGGGCCGGGTACTGGCCGGGGAGAGGAAGCCCCCACGGCCCGGAGGCGGGCGGGACGGAGGTCCAGGTGCACCGGATCGCGATGACAGGCCCCGGCGGAGCCCGGATGCGACGGAACGGCCAGCGGATCGGGCCGCTCCTCGCGTGCGCCGCCGTCTGGTCGGTCGCGCCGCGGCTGGCGGCGCAAACGACGGCCTCCGGGCCCGGCGACATCGAGTCCGTGCTCGAGCGGGCGGAGCGGGTCTACCGATCGCTCGAGTCCCTCCGGGCGACGTTCGATCAGACGATCGAGGTGCCTCTGCTCGGACGCAGCCGCTCGGGCACGGGGACCTGGTACCAGAAGGGCCGCGGCCGCTTCAAGATGGATTTCCGGGATCCGGAGGGCGACCTCATCGTCGCGGACGGCTCCCACCTCTGGCTCTACTACCCGAGCACCCATCCGGGACAGGTCATCCGGAGCGGGATCGATGCGAACGTGACCGGATCCGGCATGGTGGACCTCCAGGGTCGGATCTTCGAGGAAGCGCACGACGGGTACGTGGCCGAGGATGGGGGCGTCGAGGACGTGGCCGGAACCCGGACCCGCCTCATCGTGCTCACGCCCACGGGGGCGTCGCCCTACGAGCGGGTCCGCGTGTGGGTGGGCGTGGAGAGCTCCCTCGTGCGGAAGTTCGAGATCCGGGAACGGAATGAGACCGTGCGCACGGTCATCCTCCGCGACCTGGAGCCCAACGCCGCGATACCCGACTCGGTCTTCCGGTTCACGCCCCCCGCGGACGCCGACGTGTTCGAGGGATGAAGCTCGGGCTCGTGAGTCTGGGCTGTGACAAGAACACGGTCGATTCCGAGCGCATGCTCGCCGCTCTCGTCGGGGAGGGGGCGGAGCCCACGGAGGACCCTCGCGAGGCGGACATCCTGCTCGTGAACACGTGCGGCTTCATCGACGCCGCGAAGCAGGAGTCCATCGACACCCTCATCGATCTCGGCCGCTGGAAGGACGAGGGGCGCTGCCGGGCGCTCGTCGCGGTCGGCTGCCTGGTGGAGCGCTATCGGCCGGAGCTGGAGCGGGAGCTGGGCGAAGTGGACCTGTTCCTGGGCCTGTCCGATCTCCCGCGTCTCGTGCCCGAGCTGAAGGCCCGCGGCCTCCTGGACGGGGGCGGGGAGGAGCACCCCGGCACGCGCCTTCCCCTCGGGCGCCTCCGGCACGTGAGCTACCTCAAGGTGAGCGAGGGGTGCGACCACGGCTGCGCGTTCTGCGCGATCCCCCTCTGGCGCGGCCGGCACCGCTCCTTCGAGCCGGAGGCCCTCGTCGAGGAGGCGGCCCGCCTGGAGGCGCGCGGGGTCGTGGAGCTGAACCTCGTGGCCCAGGACCTGGCCCACTTCGGGCGAGACCGCCGTGACGGGACGGACATCACGGCGCTCCTGCGGCGGCTCCTGGAGGGCACCGAAATCCCGTGGTTCCGGCTGCTCTACATCTACTCGGCCGGGATCCGGGAGCCGCTCGTGGAGCTGATGGCGGCCGAGCCCAGGGTGCTCCCCTACCTCGACATGCCGATCCAGCACGCGAGCGATCCGGTGCTCGAGCGCATGCGGCGCCCCGAGAGGCAGGATCGGTTGCGGGCGAAGATCCGGTGGCTGCGGGACTCGATCCCCGGGCTCACCCTGCGCACGACCGTGATGGTCGGGTTTCCGGGCGAGACCGAGGCGGACTTCCGCGCCCTGCTGGATTTTCTCGAGGAGGTCCGGTTCGACCGGCTCGGGGCCTTCGCCTTCTCGCGCCAGCCCGGCACCCGGGCGGAGGCACTGCGCGCGCAGGCCGTGCCGGAGGCGGTGGGACGGGAGCGCCTGGAGGAGCTGCTCGAGGTCCAGCGATCCATCAGCTCCGATCGACTCGGCCGGGAGGTCGGACGCCGGTGCCAGGTGCTGGTGGACCGTGACGGAGAGGACGGGGAGGGGCCGTTCGCGGAATGCTCCGGCCTCGTGGGCCGCACGACAGGCCAGGCCGACGACGTCGATGGCCTCACCTGGCTCGAATCGGACGTCCGTCTCGCCCCGGGCACTCTCGTGGAGGCGGAGGTGACGGCGGCCCACGACTTCGATCTCGCGGCTCGCCTGCTCGGCGTCACGCGGGAGGCGCCGCGGCCGCCCCCGGCGGCCGGATCGCGACGGAGAGGCTCCGGGTCCGGACGCCGCCTCCCGGTCCTCGGTCTCGAGACGGCGCGCGGCCGTTGATCCGCCCGCCTCGCTCCGCTCTGTGGCTCGGGCTGGCGGGCCTCGCGTGCCACGGCCCCGGACCGTCCACGTCCGTGCCCCTGCCGGCTGAGGGGCAAGCGGCGGCCCCCTCCGCGGGCCCCGGCGGGCCGGGGCCGCTGGAGCCGACCCTCCGGATCGGCCTCATCCTGGGCGCGGACAGCGTGACGGTCTCGTCCCCGGCCGGCCTCCGGATCACGGACCCGGTCGATGGACGTCGGGTCCTGGCCGTCGCCCCGCACGACGTCCTGCGCCTCGGCGCGGCCGCGGGCGGGCTGGGCTGGTCCGCACCGGAGCCCGGGGTTGCCGGGTGGGGCGCGCTCGAGATCACGGCCGCGGAGGCCTGGGCCCCGCTGTTTCTGGATGGGCGGCCGTATCGGGGCTCGGCGGAGGTCGTGGCGGCGGGCGGGGAGACGCTGGATGTGCGCAACGTCGTCCGCATGGAGGCCTACCTCCTCGGGGTCGTGCCGATCGAGATCGGCCCCAGGACGGAGGAGGAGTTCGCGGCGGTCGAGGCGCAGGCGATCGCGGCCCGCACGTACGCGTTCGCGAACCTCGGTGCGCGCCGGGAGCTGGGGTTCGACCTGTACGCGACCGTGGAGGACCAGGCCTACGGAGGCATGCTGGCCGAGCGGCCCGATGCGCGGGAGGCTGTTCGCCGGACGGCCGGTCGGATCCTGGTGTACGAGGGTCGTCCGATCCGGGCCTACTACCATTCCACCTGCGGCGGACGCACGGCGGGCGTGGACGAGGTGTTGGATCGACCGGCCGCTCCGTATCTTCGATCCGTGTCGGATCGGGGCCCGGACGGGACGGACTATTGCGCGATTTCGCCGCGTTATCGCTGGACGGCACGCCTCGGTCCGGACGAGCTGAACGGGCGCGTCCGAAAGGCGATCGCGCGCTACTACGGGGTCGATGCCGCCGAGATCGGACGCATCGACAGCCTGCGGGTCCTGAGCCGCACGCCGTCGGGGCGGGTGGCCGAGGTGGCCTTTCAGGGACCGGACGGCGAGTACGTGCTCTCGCGTCTGGACATCCGGGTCGCGCTGGCCGACAGCGCGGGCCGGATCCTGTACTCGACGGACTTCGAGTTCCGGCCGGGACCGGGGGGTGGCGTGGAGATCGAGGGCCGCGGCTACGGGCACGGCGCCGGGATGTGCCAGTGGGGCGCCATCGGCCGGGCGCGAGCCGGACAGTCGGCCGAGGAGATCCTCCGCCACTATTACGCGGGGGCGGCGATCGAGAACGCATACGGACCGGGGGGAGAATGATCGGACGGGGGCGCAGGAGAGGGCGCGGAGGTGCGAAGGGAGCCGGGATGCTGGGGATGGCGGGCGCCGCGCTGGGGCTCGCGGCCGCTCCCCTCCGGGCGCAGGGGCTCGAGCAGTATGACTACGCGAACCTCGGCTTCCGCGGGATCGGCGCGACAGTGTCGTTCGTGGACGCCTCGCAGGTGGACGGGACGGCGGCCTTCGGCGGTCGGGTGGACCTGGGTTTCCTCGGCCCATACATCCGCGTCGTCCCGCGCTTCTCCTTCTGGAGCGCCGACGTGGAGCAGAGCGAGGTCACGAACCTCGCCTCCCGCCTCGAGGATGTGGCGGGACTCGCGCGGGGAACGATCGACCTGGGGGCGATCGAGCGCGACGTCGTCATCGGCGGCGTGGATTTCCAGTGGACGCTGCCCAACGCGGTCGTGGCGCCGTACATCGGGCTGGGGGCCGACGTCTACGTGCTGAACGACTCGGGGCAGGCGATCCAGAACACGTTCCTGGACGACGCGGTCGTCACGGCCGGCGTCTCGGCGGTGGCCGGGCTCGAGGTGCCGCTCGACGGCCACTGGCGGCTGTCCGGCGACGTGAGGGGCACGCTCGTGACGGACGTGAGCAACGTCGCGATCGGCGGAGGAGTTTCCTACTACTTCCGCGACCGGTAGCTCGGTGGCGGACGGAGGCCCGGGCGGCCGGAGGACCCGGCGGGAACTCCGCGTGGCCGTGGTCGGCGCCGGCAGCGCCGCCCAGGTCGTGCATCTGCCCATCCTCATGCGTCTCCCCGGAGTCTCCGTCACGGGGCTCGTGGAGACGAACCAGGTGAAGGCCGAGACGATCGCCGAACGGTTCTCGATCCCGGCCATCGCCGGGTCGGTCGGGGAGCTGCCCGAAGCGGAGGCCCTCGATGCCGTCCTCGTGTGCTCGCCCAACGACGCCCACGAGCCGGCCGTCCTGTCGGCCCTGGAGCTCGGGGCGCACGTCCTGTGCGAGCGCCCCCTCGCGACGTCCAGCGCCTCCGCGGCGCGCATGCTCGCGGAGGCGGCCCGGCGGGAGCGCCAGCTCATGGTGGCGATGAACCAGCGGTTTCGCTACGACCTGCGGACGATCCGGCGCTTCATCGCCAGTGGCGAGCTCGGGGACGTGTTCTTCCTGCGCAGCACCTGGCTGAACCGGAGCTCGCGCCGACCGCGGTCGGGCTGGCGCCGCGACCCGGGCCGCGGTGGCTGTGGGGTGCTCATGGATCTCGGCACCCAGGCGATCGACGTGGCGCTCTGGCTGCTCGGCTTTCCGCGGGTGCTCCGGGTGGCCAGCCGGCTGCATCGACCGGACGACGTCGACGACACGGCAGCCGCCCTGTTCGCGGTGGAAGGCGGGCCGACGATGAGCGTCGAGGTCTCCTGGGAGCTGCTGGACGATCGGGATCAGCACGGCGTCACCGTTCTCGGCACGAAGGGCTCGGCGAGCTCGGCCCCGTTCCGGGTGCGGACGACGATGGAGACAGGGCTCGCGGACGTGACCCCGCCCCTCGAGCGCTCGGGCGCGGACCTGTACACGGACTCGTACCGCCAGGAGTGGGCCGAATTCCTGCGGTTCGTGCGCGGGGAAAAGCCGATGTGCCTGCCGGCCGATCAGGTCGAGCTGCTTCGGGTCGTGGAGGCCTGCTACCGGTCGGCGGAGGAGGGACGCGAGGTCGAGGTGTGAGGCGCCCCGCACTCCCGCCCCGTCCGGGCCTTGTCCTCGTGAGCGCCCTGCTTCTGGGGCTCGCCCACCCGCCGTTCGATCTGCTCTTCCCGTCGTTCACGGCCCTCATCCCGTTCGGGATCTGGCTCGCGGGCCTGCCGGCCGGCGACGGCGGGCGGCGTGCCGCCCTGCGGGGCGGCTTTCTGCTGGGTGTCATCTACTACAGCCTCGTCTTCTACTGGCTGCTCGTGGCCCTCGTCTTCTACACGAAGCTCGCCATCCTCGCGTTCGCGGCGCCCGTGCTCATCCTGGCCGGCATCCTGGGCCTCGCGACGGCGGGGGCGCATGAGGCCATGGAGAAGGGACGCTGGCCCGTGTGGCTGGCGCTTCCCGTCTTCTGGACCGGCGCCGAGTGGCTGCGCGGTCATCTGGGGGACGTCGCCTTCCCGTGGATGGGCTTCGGCGACACGCTCACGGGGTACCCGTGGCTCGTCGGCGCCGCGGACGTCGTCGGGGCGCGGGGGATCACGTTCTGGCTCGTCCTCCTGAACGGTCTCGGGGCGGCCCTCGTGTTGCGGTCGCGGGAGCGCCGGTGGGACGGTGGGGGCCAGGCCCTCCCGCGCCCCCTGGGCCGGCTTGCGGCCGGGGCTCTCGTCGTGCTTCTCGTGCCGATCGCGTACTCCGCCGTTCGCTGGAGGACGCTGGCAACCCGGCCCGCCGCGACGGTCGCCGTCTTTCAGCCGAACATCCCGGAAGACCTGAAGATGAAGCCGACGATCGCGGCCGACAGCGCCGTCGTCGCGATCGGCCGGCTCGTCCGCTCGCTCCCCGCCGGCGAGGTCCGTCCGGATCTCGTCGTGCTCCCGGAGACCGTCCTGCCCGTGTTCGTCGACTCCATCCCGTCACTGGACTGGCCGGGTCGCCAGGGCCTGAGGCGCTGGGTCGCGGACCTGGCCCGTCGGTTCGATGCCGCCGTCCTCTACGGCGCCATCGGGTCCCGTGACCTCGGAGACGGCGACTACGAGTACTTCAACTCGGCCTTCCTGGTGGACGGCACCGGGGCGCGCGCGGGCCGGTACGACAAGCGCTACCTCGTGCCGATCGTGGAGAGGGTCCCGTTCGTGGATCCGGCCCGATTCCGGAAGCTGAAGTACTTCGGCGGATTCGGCGTCGGGCGGGAGCGCCCCCGGCTGGAGGCGGGTGGGCACCGGTTCGGGGTCCTCATCTGCTACGAGTCCATCTTCGCCGCGCAGTCCCGGGCCCACCGGCGTGACGGAGCCGAGTTCCTCGTGAACATCACGAACGACGCGTGGTTCGGTCGCGCGGAGCCCTGGTGGAGCCGGAGCAGCGCGCTCTCGCAGCACCCCGCCCATCTCGTGATGCGGGCGATCGAGAACCGGGTGGGCATCGCGCGCTCGGCGAACACGGGGATATCCGGCGTCGTGGATCCGCGCGGGCGGTGGACCGAGCGGACGGCGCTGTTCGAGCCGGACGCCTTCACCGCGCAGGTCCTGACCACGGATGGACTCACGGCCTACGCGCGGCTCGGAGACGTCGTCGGGTGGGCGGCCGCCCTCGCCTCGCTCGTCGGCGTCCTGGCGGGGTCGCGGATGCGACGCCGCCAGCGTCGGCCGGATGACGGGTTCCCGGGAGCGACAGGCGCGTGATCGATGGGCGCGCGGCGTTCGATCTGCCGGCCGGGGTCCGGTACCTGAACTGCGCGTACATGTCGCCTCTTCCCCGCGTCGTTGCCGAGGCGGGACGGGCGGGCATCGAACGGCAGCTGGATCCCTCGCGCATCACGGCGCCCGACTTCTTCGAGGAGCCGGACGCCGTGCGGCGGGCGTTCGCCCGGCTCGTGGATACCCCGGAGGCGGCCGCCGTCGCGATCATCCCCGCCGCCTCCTACGGGATCGGCACGGTCGCGGCGAACGTCGATGTGAGCGCCGGACAGAACCTCGTGCTCACGGCGGAGCAGTTTCCCTCCAACGCCTATCCGTGGCGGTCGCTCGCCCGCCGGCGGGGGGCGGAGGTTCGGGCCGTGGCCCCACCCCCGTCCGGGGTCGGGCGGGCGGCGGCCTGGAACGCTGAGATCCTCGCCGCGATCGACGAGGTGACCGCCGTCGTCGCCGTCCCCGCCTTCCACTGGACGGACGGAAGTCGCTTCGACCTCGCCGCGGTCGGTGACCGGGCCCGGGAGGTCGGAGCCCTGTTCGTCGTGGACGGGTCGCAGTCCGTGGGCGCCGTGCCGTTCTCCGTCCGGGAGATCGCGCCCGACGCGCTCGTGTGCGTCGGCTACAAGTGGCTCCTCGGGCCATATTCCATCGGGGTCGCCTGGTTCGGCGAGCGCCTCGTGGATGGGCGGCCGCTCGAGGAGACCTGGATCTCGCGGCCGGGGAGCGAGGATTTTCGGCGCGTGGCGGACTACCGTGACGAGCTGCGCCCGGGCGCGGACCGATTCGATGTGGGCGAGCGCGCGAACTTCACGCTCGTGCCGATGCTCCGGGCCGCGCTCGAGCTGGTCCTGACCTGGAGCCCCGGCGCGATCGAGGCCTACTGCGAATCGTTGACCGCGGACTTCTGCCGGGAGGTCGTGGATCTCGGCATCGAAGTGGAGGATCCGGCCTGGAGGGCCGCCCACCTCGTGGGGCTCCGGCTCCCCGCCGGGATCGACATCGATGGGCTGCACCGGGAGCTCACGCGGCGCCGGATCCACGTGGCGCTTCGCGGAAGCGCTCTTCGCGTGTCCCCCCACCTGTACAACGATCCGTCGGATCTCGAGGCCCTGCGGGAGGTCCTGCGGGCCGCCTGCCGGAGGGATGGGAGCGGCGGCTGAACGTGACCCTGGGGCCTGCCTCGCGGACCCTTCGGAACCCGAGCAGGTGGAACACGTCGGCCACGCGCCAGCGCGCCACGCGGCGATCCACGATGAGGGTGCCCGGATCGGAGTCGGAGCGCCGAACGCCGGGCAGCCAGTGGACGACGGCGTCGGCCCGAAGCCGCCTCAAGATGGCGGAAACCCGGAGCCAGAACGGCCGGATGGCGCGGACGAGGAAGTACCCGTCGCTCCCCTGATCCTGATACAGCGGGAGGAACACGCGTCCCTCCTCCGGCGCCGCGACGACGCCCCGCTCGTCGGCGGCAAGAGCTTCACCGGCCCGCACCGGCTGGAAGTTGCGGAACCCGGGCCTCATCGCGAACCCATCCCCATCGGCGACGGCCTTGCGGTATCGGACCTCGAACACCGGGGGCACCGCGCCGACCGCCCGCGCGAGGGCGAGGCGCATGTCGCGCTCGCCGGGAACCTGCCCTCGGGTGAGGGCACCCGCCGCCACGAGGGCGAGCCACAACGCCCACTCGTGATGACGAACCGCCGCCGGATCCTCGTGTTGCCCGGCCTCGATCCCGAGCGTGACGGGTCCGTGTCCGTTGATGTACTCGAGCAGGGAGCCGTCGATGCGCTCCTCGATGCCGAGGACGAGGGGGAGGGGGATTCTCTCCGCGAATGCCCGGTTGCGGAGGGTATCGCCGAGCGTCAGGAACGGCGGGCTGGGAGCCGAGGTCGTGTGGAGGTCGAGGACGAAGCTGCGGGCCGGATCGGCGTCGGCGAGCTCCGCCTCGAGCTCGCGGAGCAGCTCTCTCTGTTCGCGGTCCTCGACGGGCACGCGACCCGTCGGCTCCGGTGTCTCCCGCAGCCGGCGCATCCGATCGGGCCCCCAGCAGCGGTTCAGGTCCCGGTCCACGTAGCGCCGTCCCTGGCGCAGCGCGGTCAAGTTGCCGGCAAGCCCCACGAGGCGCCCCCGGAGGTCCCGATCGCCGTCCCGCAGCGTGGAGAAGACGCGTTGGAGGGCGAGGACGCCGGCGGGCTCGTTGCCGTGCAGGCCCGCCACGCAGAGGACGAGCGGGGCGTCTCCCCTCCTGCCCAGACGCCCCAGGACCCGCGGGAACGGCTGGGCATCCTTCGCGTCGGGCTCGCCTTCCTCTCTTCGAGCGCTCTCCCTCACTCCCGCAGCATCTCCTCGAGAAGCTGGCCCGCGATCCGCATGAAATCGTGCTCCGTGACCATGCCGATGAGGTGGCCATCCCGCACGACCGGGAGACACGAGATGCGGTGAGAGCGCATCGTCTCGATGGCCTCCAGGGTGCCCGTATCCGGCTCGGCCGTGACGAGCTCCCTCTGCATCACGTCGCTGACCGGTATCGGGGCCTCGGCCCGCCGGCATTCGTCGCTCGCGAGGAAGCGCAGCAGCGGGCGATGGGAGACGAGGCCTACGAGGCGGTGCTTGTTGTCCTCCACCGGCACGTGGTGGATCCGATGCCAGTCCATCAGGTTCGCCACGAGATCGATGGGCTCGTCCTCGTTCACGGTGAGGAGATCGGTCGTCATGTACTGTCCCACGGTGACGTAGGCGGGCTTCCAGCAGCCGGCCTCCGCGTGCTCCGCCAGGGCCCACGTGTGCGCCGGCTCACCCGTCGCCTGCCTTGCCACCGTGGCGGCCGTCACGGCCCCCAGGCGCTCCTCCAGACTCCCGGCGTCCTTCATGGCGGCGAGGGATCCCAGAAGCCACCGGGCGCCCGTCTGCCGCGACCGCACTCGGTCCTCGATCACGCCCAGGTAGCGGTCCACGTCCGATCTGTCGATGCCTCCGGCCTCCAGCCCGCGTCGCGGGGGGGGGGGGGGCCGCGCGCCGCGGGGGGGGGGCGCGCGGGGCAGGAGCCGCTCGCGGATGAGGTCGGCCGCCGTTCGCGTCTCCCCTCCGAGCCACGCGAGATGGGCATCGAGCCCGAGCCGGGCGGCGGCGACGAAGTTCGTCCGCACGTCGTCGAACTCGATCGCCGTGCGGATGTCCTCGTGCTCCTCCGCCAGGCCGCTCACGAGACCGAACCAGAAAGCCGCGTTCGCGATCTCGTCGACCGGAGTGGGTCCGGACGGAAGGACGCGATTCTCGATGCGCAGGTGCCCGACGCCGTCCGCCACTCCGTAGCAGGCCCGGTTCCAGCGGTAGACGGTGCTGTTGTGAAGCTGGAGAGCGCGGAGCTTGGGCGCCCGTCCGGCTTCCAGGGCCTCGAACGGGTCTTCCTCGATCTCGCTTCCGAGAAGCACCTTGAACCTCGCGATGTCCTCGCGGAAGATCTCGAGGACGGACGAGTCCACCCAGGAGCGGCCGAAGCTCACCCGCGGACTGATGTCCCGCGCCTCCGGCATCGAGCTCCGCGTGTCCACGGACTGCTGGAACACGGCGATCCGCGTCTCGTGCCACAGCCGGCGTCCGAGGAGCAGGGGCGAGTTCACGCCCGCCGCGAGCACGGGCGCCGTCGCGGCGAGCGCGATGTTGTAGAACCGGGCGAACTCCGCGGGCGAGACCTGGAAGTGGACCTGGAAGCTCGCGTTGCACGCCTCGAGCATGACCGACTCGTGCGTGATGTTCAAATCGTCGGTGCCCTTGATCCGGAGGTCGTAGTGTTCCCCCCGCAGGCGCGTGAGTGCCTCGTTCAGGGCGAAATACCGCTCCTCCGGGACCATGTTGTCCAGCGTGAGATCTGACTTCCGCAGGGTCGGCAGGATCCCGGTGAGGACGATCCTCACGCCGAGCGGATCCGCCGCGGAGCGCAGGTCGTCAAGGAGCTCGTTCAGGCTCACCTCGAAACGGCGCAGGCAGTCGCCCCCGAAGACGAGAGGCGGAAGGTTGCACTCCAGGTTGAAGCGACCGATCTCGCTCGTGACCCTCGGATCCTCGAGTCGCTGCAGGAGCTCGACGGCCATGGGGGCGGGCCGCCAGGCGGAGTCGACCAGGAACAGCTCCTGCTCGCATCCGATGCGCCGGACCCCGGATTCGATGAGGTCGCTCTCCAGGAGCCGCTCGAGCGCACGGACGTCGCGCAGGAGGTACTGGGTGAAGACACGCAGACGCTCGGCGTCGGCGTCCCGGCTGACCGCCTTCTCTCCCACGGCCTCTCTCCCGCCCGACCTAGTGCACGCCCCCCATCAGCTTCTTGATGGGGCGGCTGGCGAGGAAGAAGACGACACCCGATCCGCCGGCGATCACGGCGACCCAGAAGAAGAGCTGGGACGGGGACATGGACTCGAACTGGCCGGCGAGCCGGCCGGCGATGAGGTTGCCGAGCGCCGCCCCCATGAACCAGATCCCCATCATCTGACCCACGAGCTTCTTGGGTGACAGCTTCGTCACGCTGCTCAGCCCGACGGGGCTCAAGCACAGCTCTCCGGTCGTGTGGAGGAAGTACATCACGACGAGCCACATGGGGCTGACGGGATTCTCCGGAGTCGCGAACGACGCCCCCCACGCGATGACGAAGAACCCGACTCCGAGCAGGGCGAGGCCGAGCCCGAACTTCACGGGCAGGGAAGGCGACCGCGATCCGAGGGTGACCCACAGCCAGCCGAACACCGGCGCCAGGAGGACGATGAAGATCGGGTTCACCGACTGGTACCAGCTCGCCGGGTGTTCCCAGCCGAGTACGACGCGGTCCGTGAGATCCCGGGCGAACAGGTTCATGGACGAGCCGGCCTGCTCGAAGCCGGACCAGAACAGGGCCGCGCCGAGGAAGAGGAAGAAGATGACGATGACCCGCTTCTTCTCGGGCGTCGCCAGGTGCCCGAACGAGAGCACGTACATGAAGTAGAGGACGGCGAGCGAGACGATGATGTAGCCGGTCGCGTCCGCGACTCCCTCCACGGTGATCCCGATGATGCCGGTGCGGCCGAGGAGGTAGACGGCGAGCGTGAGGCCCACGACCCCGAGGATCCCGAGCATCAGCGTCCGCAGCGCGGCCCCGCGCGTCTCCCGCGCCTCGTCGCGAAGCATCCCCGCCGATCCGAGGAACGCGCCTCCGAGCCGATACTGGATGAGGCCGAACACCATCCCGATGCCCGCGGCGCTGAACCCGAGGTGCCAGTTCACGCGCTCGCCCAGCGTGCCGCAGATGAGCGGTCCGACGAGGGCGCCCAGGTTGATCCCCATGTAGAAGATCGAGAAGCCGGCGTCCCGCCGCTCTCCCTCCTCCGCCGTGTAGAGGTCCCCGACGATCGCGCTCACGTTCGGCTTCAGGAGCCCCGTGCCGATCACGATGAGAAACAGGCCCAGGTAGAAGGTCGGGGTCGCGGGGATCGCCATGCTGAAGTGCCCGGCCGCGATGATGGACCCGCCGAGAAACACGGCGTGACGCTGTCCGAGCAGACGGTCCGCCACCCAGCCGCCGGGGAGCGCGAGCAGGTACACCGACGCCGTGTAGAGCCCGTAGATCGCCGTCGCCCGAACGGTGTTCAGGCCCATCCCGCCGTCCACGACGGCGGCCGTCATGAACAGGACGAGGATGGCCCGCATCCCGTAGTAGCTGAACCGCTCCCAGAGCTCCGTGAAGAAGAGCGTGGAGAGGCCGCGCGGGTGACCGAAGAAGTGCTTCTCCCGGCCCTCGATCGGCTCGACTCGTGTCATTGCACCCATGCCTCGTCACGACCTCCGCTGGAGTGGAGCGTCACTGGCGAACCGGGATCGTGCCCGGCGATGTGCGCCCAATATCGCGGCGATCCGCGCCGGACAGCAAGTTGGCGGGCCCGCGGCGCGTGCCGCGGCCGGCTAGAGCGCGTCGATCTTCGCCGCGAAGACGAAGTCGCTCTCCGTGAGTCCGTCGATCTTGTGGGTCCAGATCGTCACCCGCACGGCCCCCCAGGAGAGGTGGATGTCGGGGTGGTGATTCTGCTCCTCGGCGACCCGGCCGACCTCGTTCGTGAAGGCGAGGGCCGTGCCGAAGTCCGGGAAGGGGTAGGTCTTCTCGAGATGATGGCCGTCGACGACCTCCCAGCCTCCGCCGAGGCGGGCCGCCAGCTCGCCCAGGGCCTCACCCTGCAGGGGCGGAACGCCTCCGCGGCAGGGAACACACTCTCTCCGGGCCAGGTCTTCGCTACCCATCCGTCTCTCCCCCTTCGTCATCGGCGAGCGCCGCGCTGGAGACGACCCGGTTTCGTCCCGCACGCTTCGCCTCGTACAGGGCTCGGTCCGCCGACGCGAACAGGGCCTTGGGATCGTCGCCGTCCTCCGGGAAGAACGCGACGCCGAGTGAGGCCGTGAGGCCCAGCGTCTCGTCGGAGCTGGGCCAAAGCACCTGCTCCTCGATGCGGTTCCGGATCCGCTCCGCCACCTCGACGGCGGCCTCCCGGGGTGTCTGCACGAGCACGATCCCGAACTCCTCGCCGCCGAGGCGGGAGATGAAATCCGTCTCCCGGACCTCGGCGCGGAGCGTCCCGGCCAGGGTCACGAGGGCCTCGTCACCCGCGTGGTGACCGAACCGGTCGTTGACGGACTTGAAGTAATCCAGATCGAGCAGGATGAACGAGAGCGGCTCGTCGTACCGCCGGGAGCGCTGGATGCACTCGTCGAGCCGCTGGGAGAAGTACCGGCGGTTGTAGACGCCGGTGAGCGCGTCGGTGATGGAGAGCCGACGGGTCTCGTCGTGGAGCTGCGCGCTCCGGATCACGACGGCCGCCTGCCTTGCGATGACGGAGAGCGTCTGCTGGTGGATCGTGCTGAACGCCCACGGCTCCAGCGATTCCGCGTTCAGGACGCCGATGACCCGGCCCTCGATGACGAGCGGGACGGCGATCTCGCTGCGAGCCCCCGGGACGCCCCGGATGTAGTCGTCCGGGTCGAGGTCCAGCACGTCTCCGATGACCGCGATCTGGCCGGTCTCCGCGCAACGGCCCGTAACCCCCCGTCCGATCGGGATCTCGAGCTCCCAGGCGTCGGACGTGTAGCCGTGTCCGGCCACCAGCCGGAGGCAGCGCCGTCCCTCGTCCGCCAGGAGGATCGCGACGGGGCCCTGTGGAATGACCTCCTGGGCAATGCCGAGCATCGCCTGGAGGGTGGCCTTGAGGTCGTCGCCGTCGCTCGCGAGCTGGCTGATCCGGTACAGCGCGCTCAGCTGCTCGATCCGCTGCTTCAGGTCGTCCTGAGCTCGCTGGGTCAGGATCGCGAGCGCCGCCTGCGCACCGAGAACCGTGAGCATCTTCTCGTGCTCTTCCGTGAACGCGCCGACGCGCTCGGACTCGACGTTGATCACGCCGGCGACCTCGTTTCCGATGATCAACGGGACCGCGAGGTTGGAGCGCGCCTCGAGCAGGCCCGGGACGTACCGGCCGTCCTTCCGGACGTCATCGACGCGGACGGCCTCGCGGTGCTCGACGGCCCATCCGGACAGACCCTGGCCCGCGCTGATCTGAAGCCGCAGGATCTCGTCGAGGCGATCCCCGTAGCCGCGGGCCCGGGTGACCGCCAGCGTCCCGGCTTCCCGGTCGTACAACATGAGGGCGCAGTGCTGGAAGCCGATGAGCGCCTGGGCTCTCTCGAGGACCTCGTCCAGCAGCTCGTCGAAGGTGTCGCGCAGCCCGATCGCGCGGGTCGTCTCGTACAGCGCCGTCAACGCCGCCAGTTCGTTCATCGCCTACGCCTGGATGTCGATCCGTTTCGGTCCGGGATCGAGCCTCTCAGCGCCGTGCGCCGTACGTCACGGCGAGCTCGACCCGCTCGCCGCCCCGGATGACCGTGACCCTGGCCTTCTGGCCCGGCGTCGCGGCCTGCAGAACGCGCATGAAGTCCTCTATGCCGGCGATCTCCTCGTCATCGATTCGGACGATGAGGTCGCCTCGACGGAGCCCACCCTTCTCCGCGGGACTGTCTGGCCGCACGGCCGAGAGCAGAAGACCCGGGCTCCCGTCCGCCGGCCCGGCATAGTCCGGGATCGTGCCCAGCCGGGCTCCCCCCCGCATGCGCTCGCGCTGCGGCGCGGCCGCCGCGGCGACGAGCGTGAGCGGCGTCTCGCGGGCCGCGACCGCGAGCGCCACGTCCGCCACGAGGCGCGCCACGCTCACGGCGCCCGGCGCGTTGATGAGGTCGGCGTCGTCGGACGGGCGGTGGTACTCCGAGTGCGCACCGGTGAAGAAGTGCAGGACCGGAACGCCGGCCGCGAAGAACGGATTCTGGTCGGACGAGCCGAACCCGTCCCCCCCGATCACGCAGATCAGATCGTGGTCCTCGCACGCGGGCCCGACGAGCTCCGGCCACTCCTGCGCGGAGGCGCCGCCGAGCACGGAAAGCCGCCGTCCCCTCAGGCGCCCGACCATGTCCATGTTCAGCATGGCCCGGATGTCGGCCACGGCCGTGCCGGCCGGAGGCGCGTTCACGAACGCCGTGGATCCGATCGTGCCTTCCTCCTCGCCGGAGAAGGCGACCACGTACACGTCTCGCCTCAGCTCCTTCCTCCGGTCCGCGAGAAGGCGCGACACCTCGAGCAGCGCCGCCGTGCCCGAGGCGTTGTCGTCCGCTCCGTTGTGGACGGCCTGCGTGTCCGGCTCCAGCGAGCCGAAGCCCCCCATGCCGAGGTGGTCGTAGTGCGCTCCGATGACGAGGGTGCCGGGGCGGACGTTCTCCGCGCCGGCGAGAAGGCGCCCCACGATGTTGTAGGCATCGACACGAGTCTCCGCCGCGCCCGTTCCGTGAGCGCCGCCGGGATCGAGCGGCGCGCGGAACGCCTGACGGTACGTCCCGGCGTCTCCGGCGGGCTCGAGTCCCAGCGCCTCGAAGCGTGCCTGAAGCCAGTCGGCGGCCTCCGCGATCCCCGGGCTCCCGACCTTGCGCCCGCCCCGCTCGTCCGCCGCCAGCCAGCGAACGTTCTCCATGTACCGCTCGGCCGCGGCGGCCAAGCCCGTGCTCGGCGGGCTCGCGTGCGGGCTCGCGCCGCCCGTCTCCTGAGCCGCGATTTCCGGGCCGGGCCAGAGCGGCGCCGTGACGCAGAGGGCGATGAGGAGGCGGGCCGGGCCGCCCCCGATGGGCGCTCTCACGCCGCCTCCACGGCGGCCACGACCTCGTCGTAATCCGGCTCCATGCCGGCTTCTTCCGCGATCCAGCGCCAGGCCACGCGTCCGTTCGCGCCCACGACGAACACGGCGCGCTTCGAGACGCCCCGAAGGCCGAGGAGCTCCTCGTAGAGAACGCCATAGCGTTCCGCGACCCGCCGATTGAAGTCCGAGAGGAGGGGAAAGCCGATGCCCTCCTCGCGCCGGAACCTGTCGGTCACGAACGGGCTGTCCACGCTGATCCCGAACACGCGGGCGTCGAGACCCTCGAGCTCGTCCCACATCCGGCTCACCCGGCAGAGCTCCGTCGTGCACACCGGGCTGAACGCGAGCGGGAAGAAGAGGAGGACGACCTTCTCCCGGCCGAGATGGCCCTCGACGTCCACGAGCTCTCCCGGCGCGCAGGGCAGCTCGAATCCCGGGGCCACATCGCCGACATCTACCATGCTTCCATTCTCCGAATGTTCCATGCGCGAGCCTCGACCGGTCGCCCGATCTCGCCGGCCTCCCCGGAGGCACCAACCTATCGCCTCCCGTCCAGCAACGAGACCCGACGGCGATTCGGGGTCAGAAGGCGCCGCCGCCTCCGCCGCCGAAGCCCCCTCCCGAGAAGCCGCCGCCTCCGCCCCCGAAGCCCGATCCGCCGGAGCTGCGCGGCGCCGACGCCATCGCCGTCGCCGTTCTCCCCGCCATCCCGGACAGCTGACTCACGAACAGACTCGGGTGAAACCCCGTCACCGCCGTGCCGCGATACCAGTCCGGCGGCTCCTTGCAGATGTCCTCGAAGGCGGAGACCCAGTGCTTCTCGACGCCGAACGCCATGGCGTAGGGCAGATAGCGCTCGAACATGTCGGGTCCCGTGATGATCTTGCGGAAGCGGTCCGCCTCCACCCGATCCAGGAACTCCTCGAAGCCCAGCACGTCCTCCAGAGCCCTCGTCCCGGCCACCGTCCTCGCCGGCATCACGAATCCGAAGCCGATGATGAGGGCGGCGGAGAGAAGACCCGCCAGGACCACGGTCACCGGGGGAAGGCCGAACCGGGCCCCGAGGGCGATGCCGGGCCCGAGGAGGCCGCCCGCGATGAGCGCGCCGGCGACGACGTACCGTCTCGTGACCCGGTCGGGCCGCCGATCGTACAACCCGCGGGCGATGAGCTCCTCGAAGATCGCGGCGCGGATGCCCGGGAGGTCCCGGTAGAAGCTGTTCTCCAGATCCGACACCGAGGTTCGCGCGCCGACGCCCCCACCATCGAACAGCGCCGAGATCATCTTTCGCTCGTGCGGCTTCAGGTCCGCCGCCTCGTGCGGGCTGCGGCGAAGCTCGAACACGTGGTCCGTCTGCTTCACGAGCCCGAGGAGCTTCTCGGACTCCGTCTCCTCGATGAGGAGATAGCCGCGCACCGCGAGATCCACGAGCATCGCCGTGATGTCCCGCATGTCCGGCCGATTGTCGATGAGGACGCCCGCTTCCGAGGGCGTCATGTCTTCGGGCGGATCGTATCGCGTCGTGATCGGCCTCCGGCGCGGATCGCGTCCGACCCGGCGCCAGCGGCGGTAGAGAAGGACGAACACGAGGATGGGGAGGACGAGGAGCCAGTTGCTGCGCAGGAAGGCCACCGCCGCCTCGAGCTTGCCGGGGCGGCGGATGAGGAGCTCGGCGGCTGGCCCCGCGCCCGGCCCTCCCCCGGCCCCGATGTAGGAGTCCCAGGCCACGTCCACCGTCAGCCCCTCGTGAATCCCGAGCGGCCTTCCGGCGATCACGTCGATCCGTGGCCCGTCCGCGCGGACTGTGGCGTTTTCTTCGGACGAGCCGTAGGCGCCCGTGAACGCCCGGGCCCGCACGCCCGACGCCTGCGACGGGAGCCGAACCCGAGCGCTCGCGGACTCGATGGGCACCGGCCACTCACTCCCGGTCGCGTTCCAGTAGAGCTCGTCCCAGGCGAGCCCGTTCTCCTCGAAGAACCGGAGGCCGTTCGCCACGCGATATCGGAGGATCACGGTCCGGGTCGCGTCCCGGGCTCCGGGCACCCAGATCTTCAGGTTTCGCATCCCGCCCCGGCGCCTCGACTCGACCTTCAGCGGCTGCCCCTCCGCGTCGGTGACCTCGCGGACGTCCACGCGCAGGGTGTACGCGAAGCCCCGTGGGTCCCGGTACTCGATCGGGATCGTGCGGAAGATGCCGTTGAAGGCCCCCTGGAACCGGACCCGGATGGTCTCGGTCACGTCGATCGAGCCGCTGCGGAGAACGTGAAGGTCCACCGCGAAGTCTTCGATGACCCACGACCGGACGGCCGCGGCGTCCGCCGTGCGTCCGGGATCGGCGACATCCGGGCGCACCGCCCCCGCGAGTCCGGGGGCAGCGCAGAGGGCCACGAGAGCGGCCGCGAGGCGCAGCTTCCTCACGCGAAGCGCTCTCCCCGAGCCGGGGCGGCGCGTCCCCGTCGAGTCAGTCGCCGGTCTCGTCGAAGCGGACGCGTGGTGCCTCCCGCTGGGTCTCGTCCGTGAGCTCGAAGAACTCCTCCTTCTCGAAGCGGAAGGCCCTCGCGACGAGGTTGGAGGGGAACTGGTCGATCTTCGTGTTCAGGTCCCGCACGACCGCGTTGTAGTAGCGGCGGGCGTTCTGAACCGCCTCCTCGATGTCCTGCAGCGTCCCCTGGAGCTGCGTGAAGCTCTCCACGGCGCGGAGCTGCGGATACGCCTCCGCGAGGGCGAACAGAGATTTCAGGGCGTTCGTCAGGGCCCCTTCCGCCTGCGCCTTCGCGGCGGGTCCCGCGGCACCCATGGCCCGATTCCGCGCTTCGATCACCGCCTCGAGGGTCTCTCTCTCGTGGCTCGCGTAGCCCTTCACCGTCTCGACGAGGTTCGGGATGAGGTCGTAGCGGCGCTTGAGCTGGACGTCGATGTCCGCCCACGCGTTCTCGCTCCGGACGCGGAGACGCACGAGCCCGTTGTAGACGACGACGGTGCCGGCGGCGACGACGAGGAGGACGACGAGCCACAGGGTCACGGTACTCCTCCGGCGTCAGAGGGAGAGCAGGAACTCGAGCCCCGCCAGAATAGGAAGCGGGCCGCCGGGTGTAAAGTCGGCCGCCCCGGGTCGGGTCAACAAGTAGCACACCTGTGAACGGGCTTTCGCCCGGCCCCGGAGTGCCGGGATCATAAGTCTCTATTTCATCGTCTGATACAGAGAGGCACGCATTTCGCAAGGAATCCGTGCAGGGTGCGAGAGCGCCCGCGAGCCGTCCGCTGTCTCAGGGCAAACCCGGCGAAAGCCGGGGACGCAAAGCCGCGAGGCTACCGCAGCGCTTGCTGCCACGCCGGTCGGGCTGCCAGTGGGATGAGCTTCGGATCGAACGGGAGGGGTGTGCGCCTCCCGTCCGATTCCCGATGCGACGCAGGTCGTGGACGGCCACGCCGGAGCCGGAAAGGCCGGCTCCGGCCACACGATCGCCGTCGACGGGAGTCGGAACATGTCGGCCGTTCACCTGCTCCTCTCTTTTCTCGCTCACGCGCGAGCGATCTCCCTTCTCCGCCGTCGGGGACGGAACGCCCTCTTCGCCTGGATCGCGGGGCTCGGGGTCGTCGGGTGCAGCGGAGGGTCGAGCTCGATCGCCGGGCCCCCCGCTGCCGATCCGCCTGCCACGGCTCCCGCCCCCGCCATCGCTTCGGTCGAGGTCGCGCCGGCCAGCGTGACGCTGGACCCGGGCCAGACGGTCGCGCTCCGGGCGACGGTGCTGGACGCCGCCTCCCACCCGATGGAGAACCGGAGGATCCGCTGGAAGAGCTCGGACGTCGACATCGCCTCCGTCTCGGACAGCGGCGTCGTGAGGGCCCGGCGGCAGGGGCAGGTCGTGATCACGGCGTCGCACGAGGAGCGACGTGCGACGGCGACGATTCGGGTGAGGGCGGCTACGCCCTCCGCGCCTCCGGCGGACTCCTCGAGCGGCCCGTCCGCCCCGGGCTCGGCTGCTCCGCCGCCGGTGGACACGGTCGTGGCCGTCGTCGTGTGGCCGGATTCCGTCGAGCTTCCGACCGGCCGCACCGTCGCTCTCTCAGCGACCCTGCTCGGCTCGGCCGGCGACACCCTGGACGCGGGCGTCTCGTGGTCGTCCTCGGATCCGGCCGTCGCCATCGTGGACGACAGTGGGGTCGTGCGGGCCCTGGCTCCGGGCTCCGTCACGGTCATGGCCGCCGGCGGGAGCCACGCCGACACGGCCTCGGTGCGCGTGCCGGATCCGCCGCCCGGGCAGGTGACGGACCTCTGGGTGACGGGCGTGGACGCGAGCGGGGTGACCCTGTCCTTCACGGAGGCCGATGACGGGACGGGAGCGGCGGCCACCTACGAAGTGCGCGCCGGAAGTCCGCCGTTCGGCTGGGACGCGGCCGCCCCGGTGAGCGGCAGCTGCGGCTCGCTCGCCGGATCCGGGCCGGGCACGCTCGTGCTCTGCCGGGTGGACGGGCTCAACCCCTCCACGGACTACGAATTTGCGCTCGTCGCCTTCCGGGTGGACGCGGTCGGCCGGGTGGACGGGCCGCTCTCGAACGTGGCCTCGGCTCGCACGAGCGCGCCCCCCCCGCCGTCGCAGAGTGCGGGGCACCCGAACGAGCCGGCGGGGATGACGCCGATCACGGAGCGGCCGTTCGACGCGTTCGGGGAAGACCGCTGGACGAACTTCAGCAACGCGAACTGGTCCATCGTGTCGGACCCGGGCGCGCCGGCCTCGCCCTCCGGAGTCGGGGCGGCGCTGTTCCCGGCCGGCGGATCCGGCGGCGTCGCGCACGGGACCAACGTCGGAAGTCCCGGCCTGCGGCAGTCCAGGGAGATCTACCTCTCCTTCTGGCACCGTGTATCCGCGAATTGGCAGGGGCACAAATCGGGGGTGAACAAGATGTTCTTCCTGCAGAGGCCAGGCTCCTCTTCCCGCCCCGCGTATCTCTCTTTCCAGGGCACGGGAGCGGGGCCGTTCGAGCCCCAGATTCGACTGCAGGAGGCGGGACTCGCCCGGAACCTGGGTCCCAACGAGAACCAGGCCTCGGCCGTTCTGGCGCGCGGCCAGTGGGTACACTGGGAGGTGTACCTGAAGTACAACACGGGCGGCAACGCGGACGGCATCGCCCGTCTGTGGATCGACGGCGTGCGGGTGATCAACTACACGAACGTACGCTTCAGCGGTACCGGCGTGTCGCACTGGTGGTCGATCGTGAAGTTCAATCCCACCTGGGGTGGCACCGGCGACACGATCGTGCAGGACATGTATCAATACCTCGATCACGCCTACGTCAGCGGCCGCTGACCGAAAGCCGGCGGGTCAGGGCCCGGGTGAGGAAGCGGAGCCGGTCGGCCCAGGGCAGGCGGGCGAAGTTCGTTCGCACCACGCCGCGGGTGAAATAGGTCTTTTCCGAGTAGTCGATCTGGACCTCCAGGACGATCGGATCGCCCGCGCGAAGGCGGTCCGCCACGTGCGCGACGGCGGCATCGATCCCGTCGTTCGCGGCGAGCTTCCGGTGCTCGACGCCGACTCCCCGGCAGAGGGCCTCCAGGTCGTAGTCCGGGAGCCGGCTGCACGTGGGGCGGTTCAGGGCCGTTCGCTGAAACTGGGCGATCTGCGCCAGCTCCCGGTCCCGAAGCACGAGGAACGCAGCTCCGATCCCGCTCCCGGCCGCCGTGAGGAGCTCGAGCCCGGTCATGAGAAACGCTCCGTCCCCGACGAGCGCCACGACGGGGTCGCCGGGCCGGCCGAGGCTCGCCCCGATCGCGGCGGGGACGGAGTAGCCCATGCAGGAGAAGTCGACCGGAGCGAGGAAGCAACCGGGCCGGTCCAACCGCAGGCACTCGGCGGCGAGAAACGTGCCGTTCCCGCTGTCGGTCACGAATACGGCGTCGCCTCCGAGGCCCTCCTGCAGGGACCGCAGGAGGCGCGCCGGCGACACGCCGTCCCCCCGGGCCGCCTCCAGCCACTTCCTCCACACCTCCTCGTGGCCCTCCCGGATCGCCCGCCGCAGTGCCTCGTCGGGCGCCGGCGGCGGGTCGGTGCCGATCCGTTCGAGCAGGGCCCGCGCGAAGGCGCCGGCGTCCGCCCGGATCGCGACGTCGGCCTGATAGTTTCTGCCGAAGACAACCGGGTCGATGTCCACGTGCACGAGGGGTCGGGGCGGGTCGATCCCATAGCTGCCGGTCCCGACCTCGCTGAACCGACACCCGATGGCGAGCGTGGCGTCACAGCCGCGGGCGGCGCGCCGCGCGAACGCCGGGGCGGCGTCGCCGAAGCCCGGCCACAGGAAGAGCGGATGCGACTCGGGAAACACGCCCTTTCCCTGGAGCGTGGAGGCGACGGGCATCTCGAGGCGCTCCGCGAGCCGGACGAGCTCCGGGGCGGCCGCCGCCGCTCCGGCGCCCACGTACAGGAGCGGACGACGCGCGGCCCGGAGCCGGGCCGCGGCTCGCTCCACGAGCTCCGCGGCGGGCTCGGCCGGGCCGGTCGCCCGGGCACCGCCATCCCGGTCGCCCCCCCCCGGGGAACCGGGCGCCTTCGTGGGAGCTCCCTCCGCCGACCCCGGGGCTCCGCCCGCCGCGCCCCGGCCGGGCACGAGGTAGAGGTCCGCCGGGATCTCGACCATGACGGGACCGGGCGCGCCCTCGCGGGCCAGCGCGCACGCCCGCCGCACGGCCGGGTAGATCTCGGCACCCTCGAGGGGCCGAACGACGGCCTTCGTCACGGGACGGGCCAGGGCCGCCTGGTCGATGTCGTGGAGCTGGAACGCGCGCCCGGAGTCCCGGCGCACGCCGCACCCGAGCACGAGCACCGGGACGTTGTCCAGGTAGGCCTCCGCCACGCCGGAGAGCGCGTGCGTCAGGCCGGCGCCCGGCACGACGTTCAGGCACCCGAGCCGTCCCGACGCCCGCCAGAGTCCGTCGGCCATGAAGGCGGCGCTCCGCTCGTCCGTCACGAGGACCGGGCGGACGGAGGAGGATCGCCCGAGGGCGTCGTACAGCTCTATGTTGTGCGTGCCCGGGATGCCGAACGCGAACGGGACGCCCTCGTCTTCCAGGGCTCGGACCACGGCCTTCGCGCCCACGGGTATCATGCGGTCTCCCTTCCCGGCGCCGCGTCGTCTCGATCGGGCATCGACCCGAGGTCCCCGAGGACACCGTCCGCCGCTCTTCCGGCGAGGACCATCACGGTGAGGTAGGGATTGATGTGGAGGGCATCCGGGAACAGGCTCGCATCCGCGACCCGGAGCCACGGCAGGCCGTGCACCCGGCCGCGGCCGTCCGTCACGGAGTTGCTCTCGTCCTGGCCCATGCCACAGCCCCCCATCAGGTGCGCGGCAGACAGGGACGTCGTCCCGGGGAGGAAGTGACGCTCGTGAACCCGCGCCTCGAGCTGATCCGCCTCCTCCCGCTCGATGACGTGGGGACGGGCGAGCGGGGCGTGTGCGCGGACGGCCCCCGCCGCGAAGAAGATCCGGGTCGCCAGCCGGTTTGCGCGGGCGAGGGATCGGATGACCTCGTCGGAACAGCGATAGTGAACGACGGGCGCCCCGGACCGGTCGACCGTCACCCGGTTCTCGTCCCTCGCGCGGTCGCACGCGAGAACGAGGATCATCTGCAGGCGCGGGAACGCGCGCATGACGCGGCCGTGATCGACGCCGAAGCCGGTGAGGTTCTTGGCCGTCACGAACGGGAAGTACATGCAGGTCTCCAGGACGAACCCTTCCTCGGCGCTCCGGTCCAGGTAGAAGCTCTTCGGGTGCCCCACGTCGTTCGTGATCGGGCGGGGGTGCTCGGCGACCAGGATGAGGGCCGGGTGGCACGTGAAGCCGAGGCCGGTGCGCCGCGGAGCCGCGACGGTCGGTGAGCGGAGGAGCAGGGCGGGCGATCCGACGGCCCCCGCTGCCAGCACGACGATCCGGGCGCGCACGCGCACGTCGCCCGGCGCCCACTCGGACGGTCCGCCCTTCTCGCCCGGTTGCCCCTCTCGGACCCGGACGACGGCGGCCCGCTCCTCCAGGCGCACGACTTCGGCTCTCGTCACGACCTCCACGCCGGCCCGCTCGGCCGCCGGGAGCTGCACGCGATCCGTCCCCTGCTTCGCGCGGTTCGGGCAGCCCAGGTTGCACAGGCTCGATCCGCGGCAACCCTTCACGTTGACCGGAAATTGCTCGGCCCGGAGGCCCAGCCGGTCGCAGCCCTCCACGAACCGGTCGTTGTTCTCGTTGATCTCCTCGGGGGGAAGCAGGTGCACGTGGTTCTCGGCCATGTAGCGCGCCGCGCGCCGCGCCACGTCCGCGTGCGCGAGCCCGGGCACGTCCCACCCCTCGATGATCCTCTTCGGGGCGACGAGCGACGTGCCGGTGTAGACGGCAGTGGATCCGCCGTACGTGCGCCCGAACGCGAGCGTCATGGTCCGATCTGCCGTCAGGAACCCGCCCCCCGCCTCGTAGAGCGCCTCGGCCATCTCGAGCTCGCGGCCCGTGAACTCGTCGTCGGCGAGCTTCGCCCCCTGCTCCAGGACGATCACGCGCCGGCCGTCCCGCGAGAGGGGGATGAGCTCCCGGGCCACGGTGCCCCCACCCGCGCCCGAGCCGATGACGAGAACGTCGCAGGATTCGAGCCTCACTCGAGCGCGCTCCAGCCGCCCGCCCGGGCCGCGTAGCCGAGCTCGGTCGCCACCTCGGCACGGCCGTAGTATCCCAGGAAGGAGAGCGTGCGAAGGCCCCAGATGCCGCTCCGCAGAGTCGGCGATCCCGAGTCCTGGAGCCGCTCGAGGAAGCGGGTTCGGCGGCCGGCATCGAGGCGGGCCAGGCGCCGGCCGTGCCCGAGGAACGCGAGCCCGTCGAGAAGCCGAAGCAGGAGGGCGACCCGGCGCCGGATCCCGGGGGGGCGCCGCGAGATGGCTCGCGCGACGAGCGCCTCGACGTCCCGCCACTGGGCCTCCGACAGGTCGCCCGCCTCGGGCACGAAGCTCCGCGTGACGGCTCGGAACGGCGAGCGCGGAAGCGGCGGGGCATCTGGCAATGGACCGACCCTCTGATGGAGCACGAGCGGACCGGAGCGGAGCGAGCTGCGATCCGGAAGCTAGGCGTCGGGCTCCGATTCGGGCAAGAATCCTCGCCGAATTCCCCCGACCCTCCTGCGAGCGCCCGGTTGACCCTCCGGGATCCCGCTGGTTAGTCTGACGAGTTCTCGTCCGCCTGGGCCGATGCGTTCGCCGACGAGATGTCGGACTCGAAGTCCAGCGCTCCGGCCCGAGCTCTCAGCGAGGTCCTGCGAGCCGCTGCGGAAGAGCAGCCCATCCTCATTCAAGTCGACGATGCCGAGTGGCTGGACTCGCAGGCCGCCCTCATCGCAGCCGCCGTGCTCGGAGGAAGGGTGTCCATCGTCGGAGAGGTCGTCGCCCGCGACATGGCGACCGGGGGGCAGAGGCGACGCATTCGCGCCGCGGGGACTGCCGGCGAGACCTAGGTCCGAAGCCGCCGGGCGACGATCCCGTCCAGCCATCGGTCCGGCAGAAGGCGCGCCAGGCGCGCCATGAGCCGGCTCCCGGGCACGAGGAGAACCCGGGTCGGAGGCCGCCGCCGGGTGAGGGCGTCCAGGACGGCGCTCGCGATCGTCTCCACCGGCAGGCGACCGCCTTCCGCCGTGGCCTGCCGCAGGAGGCGCTCGAGAGGCGGCCCGTACTCGCTCTCGGCGTAGTGCCCGGTATCCAGGGACGCCGCCTTCTCCCAGATCGGAGTCTCCACGGGGCCCGGCTCGAGGACGATGACCCGGATGCCAGCCTGCGCGAGCTCACGCCGCAGACAGTCGGACAGGGCCTCGAGGGCGAACTTGGACGCGGCGTAGGGGCCCATGAACGGCATCGCGACCCGGCCGGAGACGGAACTCACGTTGACGATGCGTCCGCCCGCCCGCCGCAGGAGGGGGAGGAAGGCCTGCGTGACCGCGAGGACCCCGATCGTGTTGACCTCCAGCACGCGACGGAGCTCGGAGAGGGGGAGCAGCTCGAGCGGGCCTCCGCCCGGCACGCCGGCGTTGTTCACGAGACCCACGAGGCCCTCCCCGTCCAGGCTGTCGGCCACCGCGGCCGCCGCACGCTGGATGCTCTCGAGATCCGTCACGTCCATCCGGATGGGTGTGGCTCCCCTCTCCCTCAGCGCCGCCTCATCCTCGTCTCGCCGGACGGAGCCGAACACCCGGTACCCCCTCTCGACGAGGAGGGCGGCCGAGGCGGCCCCGATCCCCGTCGATGCGCCCGTGATGACGACCGTGTCTTCGCGCTTCGGCATGAGTTCGCTCCCTCCGAATCGTCGCGCGCCGCCGCGATGATGGTCGGGTGGCGTGCGCTGCGCGGCAAGTCGCACGACCGGTCTCAGCCCGCGCGTTGAAACCCGTCCTCACGTCTCCACGTAGGGAAGCACGACCGGACGATCCGATCGTCCGTTTCGCCTGGTGACAGGCCATACATGCGACAGGGGAGGGAAGATGCTGTATTCGAAGTGGCTGGAGCGCCGGCCGCGGATGCTGCACGTGCGGCTGCTCGGCTGAGCCGATAGAGACATCGAGCTGCGGGGCCAGGTGCTTCGCGGCGGCAGGAGGACCCGAGCCGCGGGGGCGGTCACGAGCGTGGCCGCCCCCGCGTCACATCCGGCACCCGCGGCCTACCCGAACAGGCGGATCGGTTCCCGGGCGCCGATCGAGTGGCCGGGGAAGACGTCCTCGAGCCGGGTCGTGCCCAGGTGGCGGCGGATGACCTCCGCGAACACGTCGCGAAAGTCCGTCGTCACGGCCAGGTCGCGGCGCTCGTACAGCTGCTCCGGCTCCAGGCCGGGCCACTCGCCGAGCACGCGGCCGCCCTTCACGGAGCCCCCGAGCACGAACACGCAGTTCGCGTGGCCGTGATCGGTGCCCCCGGATCCGTTCTCGGCCACCGTGCGGCCGAACTCCGACATCGTGAGCACGACCACATCCTCCATCCGATCGCCGAGATCGTCGTGGAAGGCGCGAATGGCCTGCGCGAACGGACGGAGCCGGTTCGCGAGCTGGCCTCGCGTGCCGCCCTGCGCCACGTGCGTGTCCCAGCCCCCGACGTCGGCGAAGGCGACCTCCATTCCCACGTCGGCCTTGATGAGCTGGGCGATCTGCCGCAGGGCGCGCCCGAACGTCCCCGGCGGGTACTCGACTCCGCTCGCGGGCCGGTAGCGCGCCGGATCCGCCCGCCGCAGCCTCTCGACGGCCTCGAAGGCGCCGTCCGTCGTGGATGCGATGAGGTCGCCGCCTTCCCGCCGGTACATGCGCCCGAACACGTCCTCGAGGCCCGGGTCCCGGCCTCCGGCGAGCCCGAATCCGCTCAGGTCCGGGATCGCGAGCGTCGGCTGACTTCCCCGCAGGATCCGGGGGAGCTCACCACCGACCGCGATGCCCCGCAGGGGGGAATCCGCCATCAGGACCTGGCCCCCCGCGTGGTCGGCGGCGTGCGCCGCCGGCGAGGCCAGGGTGCGGCCCTCGCAGGCGCACGGCGTCGCCGCGAGCGCGCGATTCAGCCATCCGTCGCGGGTCGATTTCTCGCCCGGCGTGCCGGATTCCATGAAATCCTGGGCGTCGAAGTGTGACCGCGTCGGGTGAGGGGATCCCACGGCGTGCACGACGGCGAGCTCCGAGCGCGCGTACAGATCCCGCAGGGGCGCGAGGGCGGGGTGGAGACCGAAGCGGCCGTCGAGGTCGAGGGCCGCCTCATCGCTCCCCCGCCGGGGAGCGGGGATCGCGATGGATCGCCGGCGTTTGTAGTAAGCCGCGTCGCCGAACGGCACGACCATGTTCAGGCCGTCCACCGCGCCGCGCTGGAACAGGCACACGAGCGTGCGCCGGCGGTCGCTTCCCCCGGTGCCCGCGAGCAGCGGCCGCGACAGGAACGCCGGCGGCAGGCCCAGGGCGAAGAGGGCGACCGCGCCTTCCTTCAGGAAGATCCGTCGCTCGATGGTCCTCATCTCGTCCTCCGTGTCGAATGGCGGTGGGCCACGAGGGCGGACCCGGTCAGTGGTGCTGGAACTCGGGCGATCCGAGCACGAGGCCGAGAGCGCGTCGCTTCGCCCGCGCCGGCGTTCCCGTGGCGCTCGCCGCGAGATCCGCCGTGACGAGCTCCGCCAGGGCATCGGTGCTCGCGCCCGGGATCAGGGAACGGGCGAGGGCACGCACGCGGGCCTCCGCCGGTTCGCCGTCGGATCCGCCCGACAGGCCGGGGACCCGATCGATGTCGAGCCGGACGCCGCGCACGTGACCGGAGGCGAAGGCGAGCGCGAAGTTCATGCGCTGCAGCATGTCTCCCCCGTTCGCCCATTCCTCGGCGACGAGCGGGTAGCCCGTCGGCGGCTCGCTTTGATACGGGAGCTGTCGGAGGGAGCGGAGGACCTGAAGCAGCCCCGCGGGATTCCCGATCTCCGCCCCCGTCGCGCGCAGGGAGGCGGCGACGAGCTCGAACGGAGTGCGGAGCTTGGCATTCCTCAGACCGGGGGCATAGAAGCGATCGCTCGTGAGCACCGCCCGGGTGACGGCTGCGAGGTCGCCGTCCGTCGACTCGAACACGCGGGCGATCTCCTCCACGAACGCCGGGGATGGGTCGTCCGTCGCGAGCCGCCGGATGAGAAGCGTCGCGATGTGGCGCGCCGTGGCGGGATGCGTGGCGAGCAGGTGCAGGACATCGAGCCCGTCACGCATCCCGCGGCCCGCGGGCAGCGTCCGGCCCAGCACGTGCTTGACTCCGGGGTCGTGCAGGAACGGGCGGAACACGAACTCCACCCGGCCCCCGTCCCGCTCCATCGATCCCGGACGGGTGATCGTCCAGCCGGTGAAGGCCCGCGCCACCTGGACGACGTCCTCCTGCGTGTACCCGCCGTCCACGCCCAGCGTATGCAGCTCCAGAAGCTCCCGCGCGTAGTTCTCGTTGAGCCCCCGGTTCCGTCCCCGGGTGCCCGCGCCCCGCCGCCGGGCCCGCGGGTTCAGCGAATCCGGCACGCTGCTGCGCCAGTTGTCGAGGTAGAACAGCATGGCCGGATGCGAGGCCGTCGCGACGAGGAGGTCCTCGAAGCGCCCGAACACGTGGGGCCGGATGGCCGTTCGCTCGTAGTCGGCCACGAGCCACCGGTCGGCGCCCTTCCCGAAGAAGACGTTGAAGTGGTTGAACCAGAAATCGACCATGACCTCTTCGAGCTGGCGCTCGGCGTACACGGCTCGCGTGAGTCGGACGGCCGCCAGCTCCGCCGCGAGTCGGGCCGGGCTCGCCATCCGAAGCTCGCGTCGCATCGCCGGCGACAGGGAATCCCGTGGGCCGAAGCGCTCGCGCAGGACTTGGGGCGGGGGATACGCCTCGAACAGCTCCGCGGGGCCCATGGCGCTCACCCGGAACGGCGCCAGGCGGCTTTCGAGCCGCGGATCGGCCGACGGGCCGGGGCTCAGCTGTCGATCCAGCCACGCCTCGCGCCCCAGCGAGAGCGCCGCTTCCACGTCGCCGGGGCGGATCCCGAAGGTGGCGCGCTGGAGGAGGTGCGCGATGCGTTCCCGCTCGCCCGACCTGACTTCGGGCGATTCCTGGCCCGCCAGGCCGGCCGCGGAAGCGACCAGGAGCAGCGCGGAGGCCGCGAGGCGTCGTCGGGGCATGGCTCGCCTTTCGATCGGGGGTCTTACATGGAAGACGATCGAACCGGCGAAAAGGTCAACGGCGCCTCTCCCCGACCCCCGTGTCCACGGACTCGCGGGCGGGCGCGGTCAGGGCGCGGAGTCGAGCCGGAAGACCGTCCCGCCCAGGGACAGGACGTAGAGCTCTCCGTCGCGATCCTCCCCGAAGGCCGCCGGGTCGGACACGGCGGGAAGGCTCCACTCGCGCGCCTGCGTGACGGTTCCGCCGGTGAACCGGAACGATCGCAGCCAGCCGGCGCAGAAGTCCGAGTAGAAGTAGTGGCCCACGATGGCGGGGATCGAGCGACCGCGGTACACGCGTCCACCGATGATCGAGCACCCCTCGCCGTGATCGTACTGAAGCGCGGGGAGGGTCAGGCCCGTGCGGTCGCAGGAGGAGCTCCCGAAGCACTCGCCGGCCTCCATCACGTTCCAGCCCAGGTTTCGACCGCCCGTGCCGGCAGGGATCACGTCGATCTCCTCGAGGCGGTTCTGCCCGACGTCCGCGATGTACAGAAGGCCGTCCGCCGGATCGAAGGCGGACCGCCACGGGTTCCGCAGGCCATACGCCCAGATCTCGTCCCGGGCGGCGGGGTCGGAGACGAACGGGTTGTCGGGGGGGATCGCGTACGGATCGCCGCCATCCACGTCAATGCGGAGGATGGACCCGAGGAGGGTCTGGCGGTTCTGGCCGTTCCCGAGCGGATCCCCGCCGCTGCCTCCGTCGCCGAGCGCCACGTAGAGCATGCCGTCGGGCCCGAACACCACCTGACCGCCGTTGTGATTCCCGAACGGCTGGGCGACCCGGAGGATGAGCTTCGCGCTCGACGGATCCGCCGCGCTCGGATCCGGGCCGGCCGTGAAGCGCTCCACGCGCGTCTCGCCGCCCGCACCCGTGAAGTTCACGTAGAAGAACCCGTTGGCGGCGTACGCCGGATGGAAGGCGAGCCCGAGGAGCCCCCGCTCGCTTCCGGTCACGACCCGGCCGGTGAGGTCCAGGAACGGCGTGCTGCGGACGGAGTCCCCCTCCAGGATGAGAATGCGGCCGGACTGCTCGACGATGAACAGGCGCGGGTCGCCCGGTGGGCTCTGCAGGTCAACGGGGCTCGAGAGGCCCGTGGCGATGGCCGTGAGCCGCAGCGTCGGGGCGGGTCCGGGCGGCGGCGGTCCGCCGCCGCCCGTCGTCCCCTGCGGCGATGCCTCGCCGCATCCCACGACCCACGGGACGGCCAGGAGAGCGACCGCGGGAGGCATCCAGGCCCGCGGTCCCGCCCGGCTCACGCCTCCCCTCCGCCGAGGAGCGCTTCGAGTCCTTCCCGGGGCACGGCGCCCGTCGTCCGGGCGACCTCCCTTCCCTCCCGGAACAGGATGAGCGTCGGGATCCCCCGGATGCCCAGGCGCCCGGACACGTCGGGACTCCGATCCGTGTCCAGCTTCGCGACGAGGACCGCCCCTGCGTGGTCGCGGGCGAACTCGTCCAGAACGGGCGCCATCATCTTGCAGGGTCCGCACCAGTCCGCGTAGAAGTCCACCACCACGGGCGCCCCGGCGTCCTGCACGAGCCGGTCGAGGTCCTCGCCCGCCACGTGGATGGGCCGGTCGAGCAGGAACGGGCGGGAGCAGCTTCCGCATCTCGGCCGCTCGTCCGC
This sequence comes from Gemmatimonadota bacterium, assembly GCA_046757885.1. Lineage (GTDB taxonomy): Bacteria > Gemmatimonadota > Gemmatimonadetes > Palauibacterales > Palauibacteraceae > JBHHZD01. The sequence continues at coordinate 26,554 of JBHHZD010000009.1, read as the reverse complement.
CCGGCTCACATCGACGCGGTTCAGCGTGAGACAGAACGGGCAGCGCAGGGTGGCCGGGGCGCCCGAGGGCCCCGCGGTCTTCGTCTCGCTCGCGTTCGAGTTCGCCATCCTCAGGTGTCCTTTCGTACGGAATCCCCCGGAATGTCTACTCGAATACGCGTCCGGGGCCCGGATGTGCCCTCGCCAGGGCGGCCGCGAGGAAGTCGGCGGCCGTCCGCTCGGCCCAGAGCGCTGGGACCCACGCGGAGCGCCGACCCACGAAGCCGAGATGTCCGCCCCGCTCCGAAAATCGGGTCCGGAGCGCCGGATTCTCCCGGATCGCCGCGGCAGGGACCGACGCGCGCGGCACGAACGGATCGTCCCATGCCTGGATGAGGAGGGTGGGCAGTCGAATGTCGCCGAGGAAGCGGGCCGAGCTCGAGCGGCGATAGTAGTCGGCCGCATCCCGAAATCCGTGGACGGGGGCGGTCACGGCCTCGTCGAACTCGCGCAGGGTCCGGGCGGCCTCGGCGCGCCGCAGATCGTAGGCATCGGGAAACAGCTCCGCCTTCCTGCGAAGCGTTGCCTTCAGCGAGCGCAGAAAGAAGCTCCCGTAGATCCTGCCCGCGCCCGAGTCGAACACGCGGGCGCTGGCCGTCAGGTCGAAGGGGACGGAGGCGGCGACGGCGGCCGTGAGGCGGGAATCCACGCCGTCGCCCCGCTCGCCCAGGTACTTCAGGAGCACGTTGCCCCCGAGCGAGAAGCCGACGAGCCCGATGGGCGCGCGGGGCCGACGGCTCGCCGTCCACTCAACGACGAATGCGAGGTCCCCCGTCTCGCCCGAATGGTAGAACCGGCGCGTTCGGTTCGGCTCCCCGCTCCGGGACCGGAAGTTCAGCCCGATCGAGCCCACGCCCCGCTCGGACAGGCGGCGCGCCGTCTCACGGATGTAACCGGATCGCGCGGAGCCCTCGAGCCCGTGCAGGAGGATGGCGACGGGGAGGTCCGCGTCGCTCGGCGGATCGCCCGCTTCGGGCCACCGGCCGCCGAACAGGTCGAGATCGAGGAAGTCGCCGTCGGGCGTTTCCACGCGCTCCCGCCGGACGGAAGGCGTCGGGGCGGCGCCCCGGAGCAGTCGCCCCACGATCGTCTGGGCGTGAGGGCCCGGCAGCCAGCGCACGGGCACGAAGTCACCCGTCCCTTGTCCCGATCGGTCGCGAAACGGATTCTTCACGTCCGAAAGCTGAGCCGCCGGCCCCGGCGCGAGCAAGCGACGAAGCTCGAGAGAGGAGTCGTGAATGATCTACCGCAACCTCGGGAGCTCGGGACTGCGCGTGAGCGCCATCGGTCTCGGGTCCTGGCTCACGTACGGCCGTTCCGTAGACGATGGCGTGGCCCACGGATGCCTCACGCGGGCCTACGAGCTCGGAGTGAACTTCTTCGACACCGCGAACGTGTACGGGGCGGGAGAGGCCGAGCGCACGCTCGGGCGCTGGCTCGCGGACCTCCCCCGGTCGGATCTCGTCGTCGCGACGAAGGTCTTCTTCCCCATGGGCGAGGGGCCCAACGACAGGGGGCTCTCGCGGAAGCACATCATGGAGCAGTGTGAGGCCTCGCTGCGCCGACTCGGGCTGGAGTACGTCGATCTGTACCAGTGTCACCGGTTCGATCCGTCGGTCCCGCTGGAGGAGACCCTGCGGGCGCTCGATGATCTCGTCACGCAGGGAAAGGTCCTGTACACGGGGGTCAGCGAATGGCCGGCTGAGGCGCTCGAGGATGCCGCCAGGATCGGGCGCGAGCTGGGACTTCGTCCCCTCGTGAGCAATCAGCCTCAGTACTCCCTCCTCGCGCGCGGGATCGAGGAGGCGGTGATCCCGCTGTCCATGGAGCACGGGATCGGGCAGGTCGTGTGGAGCCCCCTGGCGGGGGGCGCCCTGACGGGGAAGTACCGTCCCGGTCGGGCCGCGCCCGAGGGCAGCCGGGGTGCGGATTCGACCAGCAACATGTTCATGGGAAACGTGCTGGAGGGAGATGTCCTGGAGGCCGTCGCCCGCCTGGAGAGGGAAGTCGCGACTCCGATGGGCATCACGGTCGCCCAGCTCTCGCTCGCGTGGATCCTGCGCCAGCCCGGCATCGCATCGGCCATCGTGGGGGCCACGCGCATCGGTCAGGTGGAGGAGAACGTCGCGGCCGCCGAGATCGAGCTCGATGCGGAGACCCTCGAGCGGATCGAGGCGATCATCGGGCCCTTCGGGATGCGCAACCAGCTCTGAGGCCGATGCTGCATGCTGTCGATGTCGCTCGCGGCCCGGACGCGCCGACGCGCTGGGTCTTCGTGCTCCACGGGATCTTCGGTGCGGGCCGGAACTGGCGGAGCGTGGCGGACGCCCTGGTGGAGGCTCGACCGGACTGGGGATGCGTCCTCGTGGACCTCCGGCTGCACGGCCGCTCGCTCGGCGCGTCGCCTCCGCACACGCTCGAGGCGTGCGCGGCGGACCTCGGGCCGCTGATCGAGACCCGGGGCCCGGAGGACCTCGTCCTGCTCGGCCATTCCTTCGGGGGAAAGGTCGCGCTCGCCGCCTCCCTCGCGGCGCCGGGGCATCTCCGGCAGGTCTGGGTCATCGACGCCTCTCCCTCGCGGCTCGAGGGCGTGGGCAGCGCGAGGCGGGTTCTGGACCTCGTGAGACGGCTTCCCGCCTCCTTCCCGAGTCGGAGGGAAGCGGTGCACCGCCTCGTGGAGGAGGGTCTCGAGCCTGCCGTCGCGAGCTGGCTCGCCACGAACCTCGAGGAGCGCCGGGCCGGCTGGCGGTGGAGGTTCCGGCCCGCCGACATGGATGCGCTGCTCGAGAGCTTCCGGGAGACGGACCTGTGGCGGGTCGTCGAGACGCCGCCGGGGACGGCGGAGGTGCACCTCGTGCGGGCCCTTCGCTCCGGAGCGCTGGGCCGCGCCGACCTGGAACGCGCGGCGCGGGCCGCCCGGCGTACCGGCCGGGTGCGGGTGCACGAACTGGACGGTGGGCACTGGCTGAACGCCGACAATCCGATGGGGCTGCGGGATCTCCTCGCCCGTCTCCTGCCCTGAGGCCGTCGGGACGCATCTTCTACCACCGCTCGTGCCAGCTCCCCCGCCGGGGCCGTGGAGGGCCGGCTCCGAACTCGGCCACGATCTGGACGCTCCGAACCCCGATCGCCTGGCGACCGACGCCGTGCGTGCCGCGGCTCGTCACCAGGACCAGCGCCCGGGTGGAGTCGATCGTGACGAGCCGGTCCGCGCGCACGACGGCGTCGCCGTCCGGAAAGGCGTAGCTCCGGAGGGCAGGGAACGAGGGGGGGTTTTCCGCCAGGAGGTGCGCGAGCCCGGATTCGGCCACGTAGAGCGCGATCACGCCGGCACGATGCGCCTCGCTGATGCGCCTCTCGAAGCTCGCTGCGAGAAAGGCGCCCGTCCCGAGCGCCGACAGCGCGAGCAGGACGAGCAACACGATGGGAAGGATCGCTCCTCGATGCCCGATCCGCGGCACAGGCTCCTCCCTCCGTTCTGACTTCCGGTGCGGCCCGCCGTCGCCTCGAGGGTCGAAGGCGCGCTCAACGGGCCGTCAACGCCCGGCCGGGGGATTTTCCCACGGCGGCTTGGCTTTTTGCCGAACCCGGACGGGCGCAGACCGTTGCACGGGCGCGACGTCTGTCCGGGCGAGGTGCCGTATCATCTTGGCGGAAAACGGGTTGGCGGGCGGTTCCCGCGCCCCCCTCCGGATGGCTTCGGCCTTGCTCACCTCTTCTTCCGGCGCCGTGGACGGGCCGGCGGGGACTCCGCGACGGACCGGGGCGGCACGACCCCAAGGAGGGATGGCACCGTGGCCTACAGCGGGACGACAGAAGCGCTGCTCCACGCGATCAAGAGCGACCTTCGCAGCCGGGTCGATCACATCGTCGAATACGCCGAGTTCGCCGCGGGCACGCTCGGCGATCCGGACGAGATCGAGACGGTCCTTCAGTTCGCGCTGTCTCGGGTGGAAGAGGCGCTCTCCGAGGCCGCCCAGGCGATGGCGCGCGAGATCCACCTCGAGCGCTTGCGCTGATCGAACGGACGCGGCCTCAGCGGATCTCGAGGACGTCGACGGGGTCACCCGTGCGGAGCCACCCCGGGGCGTCGTGCAGCAGGTACTGCCCGAACAGGACCTTCCCGTTCCTCTTCCGGTACGTGGCCAGAGTGCGGAGCGGCTCCGGGCCCTTCTCACCGGTCGCCTGATCGATCGTCGTCACGGAGCAGCGCGCGCAGGATTTCGCCACCCGGAAGGTCGCCTGCCCGATCCTCACCCTCGCCCACCCGTCCTCTGCGAAGGGCTCCGACCCCTCGACCACCAGATTCGGGCGGAAGCGGTCCATCGGGACGGGTACGTCGAGCCGGCTGTTCAGATCGTCCAGGGACGCCCGGCCGATGAGCAGGAGAGGATACCCGTCCGTGAACGCGACCCGATCGCCGTCTCTCCCGTGTCGCGCATCGACGGGCCGCACGAGATCGTCCGACATCCAGACGAGCCGGCACGGCGTCCCCAGATGCTCGCTGAACCAGGCCGACCCGGGACCCTCGACGAGGCGCGCGGAGAACCGGTCGTCCCAGACTTCGACCCGGACCTCTCCACCGGGGACCGGTCGCGCCGGAAGGACGAGATCCTCCCGATCGGGCGCGCTCACGACGATTCGATCCCCCGCGACGCGCGTCCGGACCCGGGCGAGCGCCGGCCGTTCCCGCTGCGTGACGGCACGGCCCTCCGGATCGGCGAGCATCCAGCGCCGATCCAGGACGAGGCCACACTCGTCGAGCTCGGCCGTCTCGACCTCGATCCGGCGCGTGGACTTGACCGGATGAACGAAAATCCCGGCGAGCCGCGGCGCGCCCACGGAAAGGCGTCAGAACGGCTTGTAGAGAGCCAGGTACGCGGCGGCCGCACCCAAAACGGGTGCCCCGAACCACAGGAGCCGGGCGCGCTCCGGATGGCGATACGGGACGCTGAGCAGGCCGCCCAGGGCCAGCCACACGACGAGCTTCCCCCAGGCCCAACCCGGCACGCCTCCCTCCATCAGCCCGAGGCGCGCCAGCTGGCCGAACCCCGTCACGAGGATGAGGAGGAGCCCTCCACCGTAGGACCACGCGACGAGCCGCCGCGAGGCGTTCGTCGCCCGGGTTCCGCCGTTGAGCGCGTGAAGGCTGAGCCCTCCCAGCGACGCGAAGACGAACAGGATTCCAAACAGGTGCAGGATCTTGTAGGCGCTGGCGGGCAGCATCCGTCCTCCTCGAGCTGGCGACCCATGACTCTCCGCGCGGAGACTAGCGGCTCCCGGCCCCGGCGGCCAGCGCGGCCTCGAACTCCGCCTTGAGCATCGCGTAGTGGTGGATGTCCTCGAACACCCCCCACTTCAGGATCTCACCGCGGCCGCAGCCCTCGTGCCGCATGCCCAGCTTCTCCAGCACCCGGCCGGACGCCGGATTCCGCGCGAAGCACCGCGCGCTGATCCGGTTCAGGGCCAGGTCCGCGAACCCGAACGCGAGGACGCGCGCCGCCGCCTCGGTCCCGAATCCGCTTCCCCAGTACGGTCGGCCGATCCAGTAGCCCAGCTCCGCGCTGCGATGCTGCGGCGCGATGTCGAGGCCGACCGAGCCCACGAGCGCCCCGTCGCCGCGCCTCTCGACCGCGAACACGACCTGCTCGCCCCGCAGGTAGGCCTCCGGGTGCGTGGCGATCCACGCCTCCGCCACCCCGGGTCCGTACGGATGCGGGATCGTGAGGGTGCCGCCCGCGATCTCCCGATCGCCCGCCAGCCGCCGCACGTCGTTCGCGTCCTCCGCCGTGAAGGGCCTCAGTGCGAGGCGCTCGGTGTGGAGGACGGGAGGGCCGGCGCCCGCCTCCGTCCCGGTCACGAGTCGGGGTCCAGGTCCAGGGCGGCGGAGTTGATGCAGTACCGCATGCCGTCCGGTTCCGGGCCGTCCGGAAACACGTGGCCCAGGTGGGCATCGCACGAGGCGCAGACGACTTCGGTGCGCTCGATGCGCAGGGTGCGGTCGGCCTCCGCGCGTACCGCCTCCGGAGCCGCGGGCGCCGTGAAGCTCGGCCATCCGCTGCCGGACTCGAACTTGTCGCCCGAACGGAACAGCTCACTTCCGCAGCAGACGCACCGATACGTCCCCGGCTCGGAGCACGCGGCGTATCGTCCGCTGAACGGAGGCTCCGTTCCCTTGCGGCGGGTGATCCAGTACTGCTCCGGCGTCAGGCGCTCGCGCCACTCCGCATCGGAGCGCTCGACTCGCTTCGGCATGTCTCCTCCCGTCCGACGGCGGTACGGCGACCAATATAGGAGCCGCAGGCGCCGCCGCTACGCGCGCTCTGTCCCGTCCGGAAGCCGGATCCTAGTATGCGGAGGCGCATCGCACGATTCCCCTTCCGGAGGAACGGCCATGGACTCCCCCTTCTACACCGCGCGGGCGACGGTCAACAAGATCGAGGGCGTGCACCGGAGGGCCGCGATCGCGGCCGACGCCGTCGTCGACATGGGCGTCCACGGGGCGATCAAGGAGCACTACAGGATCGATGCCAGAGATCTGCCCCTTCCCGTGGACTACATCGTGGCCGCGACGGGCGGCTGAATGCTGGGGACCCTGAACGGTGCGCTGGAGGCGCGCGAGATCGTGCTGGGCCCCGACGACATCGTGGCGGATGTAGAGGGAATCAACGAGATCCGGGACGGGATTCCGGTCCTCACCGAGGTGGCGGTCCACTACCGACTGCGGATTCCCGCGGGATCGAGGGAGCGCGTGGACCGGGCCCTGGAGAGACACGCGGCGAAGTGCCCGACCGCGCGCTCGCTCCGTGGCGCGGTCGAGGTCCGGTGGACGGCGGAGATCGAGGAGGCGTCGGGCGGGTTCGAGCGAGAGTAGCCGGCGCCAGAATGCGCGAATCCGTGCAGAATCTGGGTGAGGCCGGTCTCTGGCGACCGTGTGGATAAGTCTCTGAGTCCGTTGTCGCCAAACGAGTTACGGGCCCGGTACCCGGGCATGGAAGGAAACGTGCAGCCCCCTCCCCGCGCCGCTCGCGAGGCGACGGCAGAAAGGAGTTGGGGTCATGCGAGTTCCGACGACGGCGATCCGGGCCGGCGCCTACGCGACGTGGCTGGCGGCCGCGACCTACGGCTTCGCGCTCGGACTGGAGATCGCGGGACGTCTGTTCGGGTCATGGGGCATCGTCCTGGCCTCCGCCCTCTTTCCCCTCACGCTGGCGGCGTCCCCGTGGTACGCGCTCGGCGTCTGGGGCACCTGGGTGCCGGTGAGCGTCGTGTACGGGGGAGCGGCCGCCGCGGCCCTCGCGCTCGCGGCCGTTCGTCCGACCGCGAGGATGCCCGACATCCGGCCCGCCCGCTGAGTCGAATCCGGGTTCCTACGGCGCCGCGTCGGCGCCGATCTCCAGGACCTCCACGTCGAACACGAGCGTCGCGCCGGGCGGGATGACGCCCCCGGCGCCTCGCTCGCCGTACCCCAGCTCGGGCGGGATGTACAGCGTGCGGCGCCCGCCCGTCCTCATTCCGGCCACGCCCTGGTCCCAGCCCGCGATGACCCGTCCCGCCCCGAGCGGGAAGGTGAATGGCTCGCCCCCGTCGCGGCTGCTGTCGAAGCGCGTCCCGTCCGTGAGCCAGCCCGTGTAGTGGACCGTGACCCGGTCGCCGGGTCGCGCCGGCTCTCCCGTCCCCACGGCCTCGTCACGGTGGTAGAGGCCGGTCGACGTCTTCGTCATGGAGGCGAGGTCGATCGCCGGCAGATCGCTCCGGCTCTCCGCCGTGTCCGCCGGCGGCTCGCCCCGGCAGGCGACGACCGCGAGCCCGGCGAGCCAGCAGATCGCACCCCGCCTCATTCGGCGGAGCTCCGGCCTCCGAGCTGGCTGTCGACCATGAGGAGGGCCGCGCCATCGGATCCGAACATCTTCATGCGCTGCACGATCGCGTCGATGCTGTTCTCCTCCTCGACCTGCTCCGTGATGAACCACTGGATCTCGATCTGGGCGGAGTAGTCGCCTTCCTCGACGGCCACCTCGTACAGCCGGTGGATGAGTCCCGTCACCTTCTTCTCATGCTCGAGCGCTCCCTCCATGATCTCGAGCGGCGATCCGAACTCCACCGGCGGCTGGCCGACCTGCTGGAGCTCGACGCGACCACCCCGCTCCAGCAGGTAGTCGAACAGACGCATCCCGTGCGCGACCTCCTCCTGAGCCTGGAGTCGCATCCAGCTCGCGAAGCCGTTCAGGTTCCGGTCGGCGCAGACGGCCGACATCGAGAGGTAGAGGTACGCGGAGTACAGCTCCTCGTTGATCTGCTCGTTGAACGCGTCCTGTAGCTTCTGACTCAACATGCTTCGCCTCGATCGTTTTCGGTGTTGCCAGGCGCCGATGGGTCGGCATCCACTCTCCCCAAGCTGTCTCCGGTCGCCAGCCGTGGCAACCGTGACGGCCGGCATGGACCGGCCGGCGAGCCCATCTGTTGCAACTCGCCCACCCCGCCGGCGGCCCGCGGCCCGGCCGCGATGTGGAAAAACGGCGGAAGGGGGCTGTAAGCGTCTGGCGCGGTGTCCGATGCAAGAACGACCGGCAGACGCTTGCGCGCTGGCCGGTCCCTTGCACGAGCGAGCCCGTGGCGGGCTCCGCGACGGGCCCGCGTTCGGGAGGCGAGCATGGGAAGACTCCAGTTCGACGTCGTCGTCGAGACCTGCCCGCACTGCGAGCGGCCGTACGAAGCGGTCATCGTGGACGTGGGCGAGAACGGCACGCACCGCTGGCGCGTCGAGACGTCGTATCGGGACGGCTGCGGCGGCTACACGATCGTGGACTTCTGCCCGGCTCGCGTCCTCTACCGGGGGGAGACCGAGATTCCTCACCGCTTCGTGCGTCGCGTCTGATCCTCCCGCCGACACCCTTCTTCCCGGCCTTCGCGTCCGTTCCTCTCCCGCCTGTACCGATTCCGGGGCCTTTTCTACCTTGGGGTGGAGCCCGGGGGACGGCCCCGCGCCTCCGGACCCCATGATCCGGGCCGTGAAGGAGGGTGGAATGCTGTTCGAACGCTTCGATGTGGCGGGGCTCGCACACTTCTCCTACGGCCTCGGCTGTCCGGCCGCGGGTGAAGCGGTGATCGTGGATCCGGAGCGCTGGGTCGATCGCTACCTCGACTGGTCGGCGGCGCAGGGTCTCCGGATCGCGCACGTGCTCGAAACGCACATCCACGCCGACTACGCCTCGGGGGCTCGCGAGCTCGCCGAGCGCAGCGCAGCCGATTTGCACCTGTCGGCGTACGACGAGGGCGAGATCTTCGAGGTCGCCTTCCCCCACGGGAAACTCCGCGACGGCGAGCGACTGGCCTGCGGCGGCGTGGAGCTGGAGGTCCTTTACACGCCCGGGCATACGCCGGAGCATCTGGCCTTCCTGGTGCGAGAGAACGGATCGGCGAGCCATCTCCTCTCGGGTGACTTTCTCTTCGTCGGCTCGGTGGGACGTCCCGACCTCCTCGGGGATGAGCACGCACCGGGCCTCGCGCGGCGGCTCTTCGCCAGCGTCCGCGAGAAGCTGACCGGGCTTTCCGACGGCCTCGCGATCTGCCCGGCGCACGGTGCCGGATCGATGTGTGGAGGCGGCATGGCCTCGGCTTCCAGCTCGACGCTGGGCGCCGAGCGCGCCTCGAATCCCTACCTCGACCCGCGTCTCTCGGAGGACGCGTTCGTCGCGCGTCTCCTGGCGGGCGTGCCACCGCGCCCGGCCTACTACGCCCGGATGAAACGACTGAACAGCGAAGGCCCGGCCCCGACCGGTGCGCTGCCGGCGCCGGAGGCGCTCCCCCCGGGGGACCTGCGCGATCGTGTGCGACGGGGCGCTGTCGTCGTGGACCTGCGCGCGCCGACGCGATTCGGGAGTGGTCACGTGCCCGGCTCGCTGGGCATCGGCCTCGGGCCGGATCTCGCCGTCTGGGGATCGTGGGTCCTGCCGTACGACCGTCCCCTCCTTCTAGTGGCGGATGGGGATGAGACCGTGAAGGAGGCGAGAGCGTGGCTCGCCCGTGTCGGCCTCGACGCCGTGGAGGGCTACCTGGACGGCGGGATCGCGGCCTGGCAGGAGGCCGGTCTCGAGCTGCGACGGCTGGACGCGATCGATCCGATGACGCTCGCCGGGCGCCTGCGGGGAGGGGACGTCCGGCTGCTCGACGTCCGCGGGGACGAGGAGTGGGCCGGCGGCAGGATCCCCGGGGCCATCCACATCATGGCCGAGGAGTTTCCCTCGAGGCTGGACGAGCTCGCGGCGGACGAGGCCGAGCTCGCGGTCGTGTGCGCCGGAGGCTATCGCTCGACGGTCGCCGGCAGCCTCCTGCTTCGGGCGGGCGTCCGGCGCGTCCTGAACGTGGAGGCAGGGGTCACGGGCTGGATTCGAGCCGGCCTTCCCATCGAGAGAGCCTGAGGGGGCCCCGCCTTCCTCGCCCCGACGCTTGACGCCTCGCCGGGAAGTTCCAATAATTAGACAGTAATCTAAATATATGGGAGGAGGGGGCCGTGCGGCTGGATCGGACGGTGCGCGTCCTGGGCGACCCGACGCGCCGGGGAATCCTGAAGGCGCTTCGTTCCCGGGATCTCCGGGCCGGAGAGATCGCCGACATGTTCCCGATTACGGCCGCGTCGATCTCGCATCACCTGAACGTGCTCCGCGACGCCGGGCTCGTGACCTCGGTCCGGAGCGGCAGGCACATCGTGTACTCCCTGAACAGCACCGTCTTCCAGGAGACGGTGCAGGAACTTCTGGACTTCCTGCGAATCGGAGAGGAACCGTGAAACGTCCGTGGCTGGGCCCCGCGATCCTGGTGGGCATGCTCGTCTTCGCCGTCGTCACCTTCCCGTCTCTGCCCGCGCGCATCCCAACGCACTGGGGAATGTCCGGTGAGCCGGATGGCTGGATGGCCCGCTGGCCGGGCGCGTTCATCTTGCCCATCATCGCCTTCGCCGCGTGGGGACTTCTCCGTGTCATCCCGAGGATCGATCCGCGCGGCGAGCACTACGAGGAGTTCCGGGAGACGTACTGGATCTTCCTGAACTCTCTCGTCGTTTTCGTCGCCCTGCTACAGGTCTTCTCCTACGGGACGGCGCTGGAGTGGCCGATCGGCATGGAGCGAGGGATCTTCGTCGCCATCGGGGCGCTCTTCCTCATGGTGGGCAACGTCCTCCCGCGCCTCCGCTCGACCTGGTGGATCGGCATCCGGACGCCGTGGACGCTGGACAGCGACGAGGTGTGGCGGAGCACGCACCGCCTCGGTGGACGGACGTTCATGGCGGGCGGCCTCATCATCCTGCTCGGTGCCGCCGCGGCGCCCGCAGATCTGCGCTGGAAGATCATGTTGGGCGCGTTGATCCTCGCCGTCGGCGTGCCCGCCCTTCACTCGTACTTCAGCTGGCGCCGGTCGCGCGAGTCGTCGCCGGCCTGAGGTCGCGGGTCAGGGAGCGCCGTCGGCCTCCGCCCAGGCCGCCGGGTCGAAGAGAGCCTCCGGGAGCTCGTCGCCGGCCCGGATCTCGCTGTACTCCTCCCTGAGCCTGAGAGACCCGTTCACCAGGAAGAGGACCTGGGGCGAGATCCAGCCTCCCGCCAGCGGCTCGTATTCTTCGAACCGGACCTCCGAGACGCCCTCCCCGGTCGCCGAGAGCTGCCGCACGAACACGAGGCGTTCCCGGTCGACCCAGAACTGAGCCGTCCGCTCGTCCCCTTCCTCGGCCCGACGACCCAGACGGGTCTCCCGTTCCACCGATCCGCGCGGAGACGGTCGAGGTCGAAGCCGGCTTGCTCGAGGCGGGCGATCGTCGCCTCGGGATCCTGGCGGTAGATGTCGAAGCCGAGGACGAGAAGGGAGTGGATCTGCGGAGCGGCGTTCGCGACGGCTCCGTCCTGCAGCTGATAGATGGAATCGTTGCGGAAGATGAGGCCGCGGCCCCCGGGAAGCTCGACCCGCAGTCGCCCGGGAAGGTGAAGGAACTCCTGCCAGGTCTCGGAGCGCGCCACGGACCCGTCCGCCCCGAAGAACGTCGTCGTCTGCTCGAAGCGGACCGTCTCGTACCAGGAGTCCGCGTAACGGTCGTGCATGGCCTGGATCAGGTCCCGGCCCGTCGAGATCGTGTCCGCCCCCGTGACGGACAGGGCGGCCGCCGCCGCGATTCCCCACGTCGTCATCATCGTCCTCCTCACGTGCGTTGGCGTTCTCTCGCCGCCGAGCGGCGCGGCGCCCCGGCACCGACTCGGCCGCCGGGCCGCGACTGGCCGGGCGCAAGGTCGAGCAATATTCATTGCCGGGGGCGATGATGCGACCGTTCCGTCTCCCCGGCCCGGGGCCGGACCGACGTCCGGGCGAAGGATCGACTCTCGAGCGGAGGAAGCCCATGCGGACCGAGCCCGGCCTGCGCCGCCCCGTGGCGGTCGCAACCTGGAGCGAGCTGAGGGACCGGAAGCCGGCCTACGCCCTCGTCGCCGGGGTCGATCTCGTCGTCGTCCGATACGACGACGAGGTGTCGGTTCTCTACGGCCGCTGCCTGCATCGCGGCGCACTCATGGCCGACGGACGCGTGGAGGGACGGAACCTCGTGTGCGGCCTTCACTCGTGGGACTACCGGCTCGACACCGGCATCAGCGAGTACGACAACGACGAAGCCCTCCCGAGATTCGGGGCGCGGGTGGACCCCGTCCGCGACGAGGTGCTCGTGGACGAGGCGGAGATCGAAGCGTGGGCCGCAAGGAACCCGCAGCCCTACCGCCGCGACGAGTACCAGGGCCTGTACTCGGATCCCCACGGGACGCCCGTGGAGCCGCACGTCGCCTACATCCGGGAGCTCGCGGCGCACGGCCTCGAGCGCTGGGGCCACCACGGGAAAGTATCGGCGATGGGCGTCCCGCTCACCGAGCTGCCCCGCTGGGACTCGATCCAGATTCTCACCGCTCAGCTCGCCCGACCGCCGTTGCTGGAGGACGAGCCCGTGGACACGGAGCTCGTCGTCGGCCCCGCGGCCGCGCGCCCGCTCGAGCTCGCGATCCCGCTGCTCGTGAGCGATATGAGCTTCGGGGCCCTGAGCGAGGAGGCGAAGGTGGCGCTCGCGACCGGCGCGGCGGCCGCGGGCACGGGCATCTGCTCCGGGGAAGGGGGCATGCTTCCCGAGGAGAAGGAGGCTAGCGCGGCCTACCTCTACGAGCTGGCCTCCGGGCGCTTCGGCTGGAGCCTGGAGAAGGCGGCCACGTGCCAGGCCTTCCACTTCAAGGCGGGTCAGGGAGCGAAGACCGGAACCGGCGGCCACCTGCCGGGCTCGAAGGTGAGCGGCAGGATCGCGGAGGTTCGGGGGCTCGTGGCGGGGGAGCCGGCGATCAGTCCGGCCCGCTTCCCGGATCTGACGACGCCGGAGGAATTTCGCGAGGTGGCCGAGGAGGTCAGGGAGGCGTCCGGGGGGATCCCCATCGGCGTGAAGATGTCGGCCCAGCACGTCGAGGCCGATCTGGATTTCGCCCTCGAGGTCGGGGTCGATTACGTGATCCTGGACGGCCGGGGCGGAGCGACCGGAGCGGCCCCGGAGATCTTCAAGGCGAACATCTCGATCCCCACGATCCCGGCCCTCGCGCGAGCCCGTCGCCACCTGGATCGATGCGGAGCGGACGGCGTCACGTTGCTCGTGACGGGAGGTCTTCGCACGGAATCGGATTTCTTCAAGGCGCTGGCCCTCGGCGCCGACGGGGTCGCGATCTCCAACGCGGCCCTGCAGGCCATCGGCTGCCTCGCGATGCGCGCGTGCCACACGAACAACTGTCCCGTGGGGATCGCGACGCAGCGAGAGGACCTGAGGGCCCGTCTCGTCGTCGAGGAGTCGGCGCGTCGGCTCACGCGCTATCTCGAGGCGACGGTCGAGCTCATGAAACTCCTGGTCCGGGCGTGCGGGCGCTCGTCGCTCGGCGATCTCGGCCCCGAGGATCTGTGCACCTGGGATCGGGACATGGCCCTCCTGTCGGGGGTCCCCTACGCGGGCTTCGGCACGCCGTGACCCAGGGGCGGACGATGCCGCGGGTGAAGATCTGCTGCATCGGGAGCGTGCCCGAGGCGCGGGCCGCCCTGGCCCGCGGGGCCTCGGCCATCGGCCTCGTGTCGGAGATGCCGAGCGGCCCGGGCGTGATCCCGGAGGAGAGGATCGCGGAGATCGTTCGCGCGCTACCGCCGGCGGTGGAGACGTTCCTGCTCACGAGCCGGACCGACGCGGAAGCCATCGCGGGGCAACAGGCCCGCACCGGCGTGAATACGATCCAGCTCTGTGACCGTCTTCCGGACGGCGAGTACCCGCGGCTTCGAGCCGCGCTCACGGGCGTCCGGCTCGTGCAGGTCATCCACGTCCGCGGCCCGGAGGCCCTCGAGGAGGCGAGGATTCTCGCCCCCCGCGTGGACCGGCTTCTCCTCGACTCCGGGAACCCGGACGGAGCCGTCAGGGAGCTCGGGGGCACGGGCCGCACGCACGATTGGCGGCTGAGCCGGAACATCCGGGAGTCCGTGGGCATTCCCGTTTACCTGGCGGGCGGTCTCACGCCGGCGAACGTGGAGCTCGCGATTCGCACCGTACGCCCGTACGGCGTCGATGTGTGCTCGGGCGTCCGCCGGGGCGGGAAGCTGGACGATACGATTCTGGACGCGTTCTTCGGGGCCGTCGCCCGGGCGGGGAATCCCGATTGAACCCGATGGGAGGTGGAGGATGACCCGTCTCGGGCCGGTCCGGGCGTGGCGGGAGCTCGGGGCCTTTTCCTTCGACCGCCTGCGCGCGGCCCGGGTCCAGCTTCACGTCGCGGCCGGCATGGCGGGATCCGTCGGCGAGGCCCACTCCGAGCCCGAGCCGGACTACGGGCACGTGAGCCTCGCGTGGGACCCGCGGGCACGGGCCCTGATGGGCGCCCCGACGCGCTCGTGTCCCGCCATCCGGGCCGGTCTTCGTCCAGCGGGTCTGGAGCTCGTGCTCGCGGAAGAAGGAGAGGATCCGCCGGCCGTGCTCCCTCTCTCCGGTCGGGACGTCGAGGAGGTCTGGACGTGGCTCCGCGGGTCGCTTGCCGATCGCGTGCCGGCGGCCGGGGACGTCCCGCTTCGTCGGCGCGACCTGCATCTGCCGGCTGCCGACGGCCTGCCCGAGAGGTTCGCTTCGGCGGACACGGAAGCGCTCGAGGAGCTGGAGGCGTGGATCGAGGACGCGGATGCCCTGCTCGGCGCGCTTCGGAAGCTGAACCCCGCCGCGACGCCGGTGCGGTGCTGGCCACACCATCTGGACATCGCGACCCTCATCGTCCTGGACCCGGGGTCGGATCCGGAGGAGGCACGCTCCGTGGGGGCGGGCCTGTCCCTGGGCGACGAGGTGTACCTCGAGCCGTACCTGTACGTGAACGCGTGGCCGGCACCGGAGGCCTCGCGGGTGGAGGCCCTGTCCGCCCTCGCGGGAGGCGGCCGCTGGCATCTGGAAGGCTGGTTCGGGGCCGTGCTCACCGGCCCCGACCTCGTGTCGGCCGCCGCGACGGACCAGCCGGAGCGTGCCGGAGCGTTCGTGGATTCCGCCGTCCGCGCCTGCCGGGCCGCGCTGGGCGCCGACGCGGACCCGGCCTCGTAACCGACGCTGCCGCGTCAGAACTGCTCGGCCTCGGTCGAGCCCTCGAGAGCCAGAGTGTCCGTGAGCCCGCCCGTGATGACCTCCTTCACCTGGTCGAAGTAGCCGGTCCCGACCTCCCTCTGGTGCCGGGTGGCCGTGTACCCGAAGCGCTCCGCCTCGAACTCGGCCTGCTGAAAGGCGGAGTACGCGGCCATCCCGTGCTCCCGGTAGGCGCGCGCGAGCTCGAACATGCCGTAGTTCAGGGCGTGGAAGCCTGCCAGGGTGACGAACTGGAAGCGGTACCCCATCGCGCCGAGCTCACGCCGAAAGCGCGAGATCGTCGCGTCATCCAGGTTCTTGCGCCAGTTGAAGGACGGCGAGCAGTTGTAGGCGAGCAACTTTCCCGGGTGCTCGGCGTGGATCGCCTCGGCGAAGCGCTTTGCCTCCGCCAGGTCGGGCGTGGACGTCTCGCACCAGAGAAGGTCCGCATACGGCGCGTAGGCCAGCCCGCGCGCGATCGCGCAGTCGAGGCCTCCGCGGAGCCGGAAGAACCCTTCGGGCGTCCGCTCGCCCGTCAGGAACGGGGCATCCGCCGGGTCGGAGTCGCTCATGATGAGCCGGGCGCTGTTGGCGTCCGTCCGGGCCACGAGGAGGGTCGGGACGTCGAGCACGTCCGCCGCGAGACGGGCGGCGACGAGGGTGCGGATGAACTGCGCGGTGGGAACGAGAACTTTGCCGCCCAGGTGGCCGCACTTCTTCTCCGCCGAGACCTGGTCCTCGAAATGCACGGCGGCCGCGCCCGCCTCGATCATCGCCTTCATGAGCTCGAAAGCGTTCAGCGGGCCTCCGAACCCGGCCTCGGCGTCGGCCACGATCGGCGCGAGCCAGTATCGTCCGTTCCTTCTGCCCTCGGCCTGGACGATCTCGTCGGCGCGGATGAGGGCCTGGTTGATGCGGCGGACGAGCTTCGGGACGCTGTCGGCCGGGTAGAGGCTCTGGTCCGGGTAGGTGTGTCCGGACAGGTTCGCGTCGGCCGCGACCTGCCACCCGCTCACGTAGATTGCCGGCAGGCCCGCTCGCACCTGCTGGACCGCCTGATTCCCGGTCAGGGCGCCCAGCGCCGGCACGACCTCCCGCGTCGTGAGGAGCTGCCACAGCCGCTGCGCTCCGACCCGTGCGAGCGTGTGCTCGATGCGCACGGAGCATCGGAGTCGCGCCACGTCGTCCTCGCCGTACGGGCGGACGACGCCGGCCCAGCGGCCGGCGGGGGCCGCGCCGCTTCGGCGCTGGGGAGTGGTGACCATCCTGGCCATGGTGATGCCTCCTTGCCTGGCGGGCGCCGCCCGCTCGTCAGCTCTCGAGTTGCTCGTAGGCGGGGATCGTGAGGAACTCGACGAGCTCCCTCGACTCGCTGAGACGCGCGAACAGGTGCGCGGCCTCTTCGAAGCGGCCGGATGCCATGCGCTCCTCGCCGATCTCTTCCCGAATCGACGCGAGCTCCTCCCGGAGGACGGTGCGCAGGAGCTCCGGGGTGACGACCCGGCCGTCTTCCAGCGTGGCGCCGTGCCGAATCCACTGCCACACCTGGGCGCGGGAGATCTCCGCCGTCGCCGCGTCCTCCATGAGGTGGTACAGGGGGACGCAGCCGGATCCCCGGAGCCACGCCTCCAGGTACTGGACGCCCACCCGGACATTCCAGCGCAGGCCGCGCTCGGTTCGTGTCCCTTCCGGCAGGCGGAGGAGGTCCTCCGCGCTCACGAGGACGTCCTCCCGCATGCGGTGAAGCTGGTTCGGGCCTTCCATGTGAGACTCGAAGACTTCCCGTGCGACCGGAACGAGGCCCGGATGGGCGACCCAGGTCCCATCGTGTCCGTCGCGGACCTCCCGGAGCTTGTCCGCCCGAACCTTCTCGAGGGCGACGCGATTGGCCTCCGGGTCGGACCGGATCGGAATCTGCGCGGCCATGCCGCCGATCGCGTGCGCACCCCGCCGATGGCAGGTTCGCACGGCCAGCTGGGTGTAGGCGCGCAGGCACGGCTGCTCCATCGTGACCTGGGATCGATCCGGCAGCACGGCCGCGGGGTCGTCTCGCACGGTCTTGATGAAGCTGAAGATGTAGTCCCATCGCCCGCAGTTGAGGCCGGCGGAGTGTTCCCGCAGGGCGTGGAGGATCTCGTCCATCTCGAAGGCGGCCGGAAGCGTCTCGATGAGGACGGTCGCCTTGATCGTGCCCCGCGGGAGGCCGAGCGCGTCCTGCGCGCGCAGGAAGACGTCGTTCCAGATCGTGGCCTCCCGATGGCTCTCGAGCTTCGGGAGGTAGAAATAGGGGCCCGTGCCGCGCCGCAACTGCTCCGACGCGTTGTGGAAGAAGAAGACCCCGAAGTCGAACAGGGCGGCCGGCACCGGGTCACCCTCCACGGTCACGTGGCGCTCGAGGAGGTGAAGGCCCCGCGGTCGCACGAACAGCGTGGCGGTCTGCTCCGCGAGTCGGTAGGGCTTGCCGGTGCGCGGGTCATCGTACTCGATCTCGCCCCGCACGGCGTCCCGGAGGTTCCGCTGGCCCTCGACGATGTTGGCCCACGTCGGCGAGTTCGCATCCTCGAAGTCCGCCATGAACACGTCGGCGCCGGAGTTCAGGGCGTTGATGATCATCTTCCGGTCCACCGGGCCCGTGATCTCGACGATCCGCCGCTCGAGGTCGGCGGGGACGGGGGCGATCGACCAATCGGATTCCCGCAGGTCCCGGGTCTCCTCGAGGAAGTCGAGCGTCCCGCCCTTCGCGAGGGCGGCGCGTCGCCGGTCGCGCGCCGCGAGGGCGTCTCGAATCCGGGGCCGGAACGCACGCGTGAGATCCGCCACGAAGCCGAGCGCCCCGGGCTCCAGCACGAGCTCCGTGGCCTCCCCGCGCGTGCCGGTCACGGCGACGCCCGCCATCCCTTCCATCGCGGCTTCCAGATCGGACATGTCGGATTCTCCCCACGGCTCACCAGAGGCCCGGCTCGCCGGCCTCTCGAGGGCGAGTCGTGCGCTCGCCGCCCCCATGCGTCGGCTCCGTATCGTCAATATCGATAATGATTTTCGGTTGCAACCCCCGACTTGATCCGCCACGTTCCCGCCGGCAGCGGCCGCGTCCGGCCCGTCGCCCCCGCGGGTGTGAGGTGGGAAGGGAAGCAAGATCCGGACCCGGTGCCGGTTGACACGGGGCCGGCCGCCGGCAATATTTTGATCATTGTCTAAATATCCGGCGACGTGCTTTCGACGGGGTCGGAGGTGGCCATGTCCCGCAAGAATCGGCAGCCGGACGCTCCCGGCCGCATCGTCCGGTGCGGAGCGATCCTCGCCACCGTGGCGGTGGCGGCGCTCAGGCCCGCGGTCTCCGTCGCTCAGGAGTGGTCGCCGGCGGAGGGCTTCCTGGTTCGCCTCGGCTCCGACACGATCGCGGTCGAGAGCTTCTCCTCGCTGCCCGGCGCGCTCCGGGGCGAGCTCGCCGACCGCACGACGGGCACCCGCTACACGTATCGCCTCGCGTTCGATCCGGATCTCCGTGCGACCTCGTTCGAGGCGGACATCAGGACCCTCAGCGCCCCGGCCGGATCGGAACCGCGCATCCGGACGACGACGCGGCTGGCGGGCGACAGTGCCTTCGTGGAACTCGAGGGTGGGAACGCGCCTCCCCACCAGCGTCTGCCCACCTCGGAGGGCGCCGTCCCGTTCCTGAACCTGTCCTTCGCTCTCGTCGAGCACGTGATCCGGTTCGCGCTGCGGGCGGGCCGGGACACGGTGCCCCTGTTCCTGCTCTCCAACGGAGCGACTCTACCGGCGGAGATTCATCGCCTGAGCGGAGATTCCATCGCCGTCGTAACGGGTGGCACCGAGCTCCGGGCCGCCCTGGATGGGAGCGGTCGTCTACTCGGCGCCACGGTGCCGTCGCAGGGCGTTCGGGTCGAGCGGATCGAGGCGCCATCGCCGGACGCGCTGTCGGAGCATCCGCCGGATTATTCGGCCCCCGCGGACGCCCCGTACGACGCGCAAGAGGTGAGAATCCCCGTCCCGGCGGGGCACGAGCTCGCGGGGACCCTGACCCGGCCGTCCGATCGGGAAGGACCGCTGCCCGCGGTCGTTCTCATCACCGGCTCCGGGGCCCAGGATCGCGATGAGAGGATCCGGTTCGTCGCCGGATACACGCCCTTTCGACAGATCGCGGACGCGCTGTCCCGCCGGGGCATCGCCGTGCTCCGCCTCGACGACCGGGGCATCGGCGGCTCGACCGGGAGCCTCGGGGAAGCGACGACGGAAGATCTGGCCCGGGACATCGAGACGGCGGTCGCCTACCTTCGGGGAAGGGACGACATCGATGCCACGAGGATCGGACTGCTCGGCCACAGCGAGGGGGGCATCATCGCTCCCATGGTGGCCGCGGCCGATCCCGGCATCGCGGCGATCGTGATCATGGCCGGCCCGTCCCGCACGGGACGCGGCATCCTGCGCTACCAGAACCGGTGGGTGATCGAAAACGATGCGAAGGTGCCCGAGGCCGCGCGGGACTCGCTGCTGGAGGCCTCGATGGCGCGTCTCGACTCGATGGCTCGGGACCGGCCGTGGATCCGGTACTTTCTCGACTACGATCCGCTTCCGGCGGCCCGGCGCGTCCGGGTGCCCGTCCTCGTCCTGCACGGAGCGACGGACAGGCAGGTCACGGTCGAGCAGGGTCGCGAGCTCGCGGCGGCGATGCGGGAGGCGGGCAACCCGGACGTGACCCTGCGGGTGTATCCGGAGCTGAACCACCTCTTCCTGGAAGACCCGGACGGGGATCCGGCCGGGTATCCCCGCCTTCCGACACGGGCGATGCCTCCACGCGTTCTCGACGACATCGCGGATTGGCTGACGGACCGCCTGTAGGCCGCCGGGCCTCCGACCTGGAGGTGATCCTGAATCCCGCGGCCGGAGGCGGCGGGGCCGCCGCTCGCGTTCGCGGGCTTCTCGAGGCGCGGGGGATCGGGGTGCGCCTGAGCGTGGGGCCGGGCGACGTCACGCGCCTCGCACGCGAGGCGGCACACGATCACGCGATCATCGTGGCCGCCGGCGGGGACGGAACGGTCTCCGAGGTGGTGAACGGGCTCCTGCCGGTCGAGGAGGAGAGCCGACCGGCCGTCGGTGTTCTCCCGCTGGGGACGGGCAACGACCTCGCCCACGGCCTCGGGATCCCGAGCCGACCCGATCGGGCGCTGGAGATCCTGGCGCGCGGACGCACCCGCCCCATGGACGTCGTTCGGCTTCGCAGGGGAAGGGACGGCGAGGGTCCCGTCGAGGTGCGGGCGTTCGCGAACGCCGCGATCCTGGGCTTCTGCGGACGGATCTCCGACCGGCTGCCGCCGGCCAGACGACGGCGCTGGGGCCGCTTCTCCTACCTCAGGGCCGCCCTGGACGAGCTCGCGGACGCGGTCGCGCACGAGGTGAAGATCCGCATCGACGGCGAGGCCATCGCGGAGCGCGCGTCCATGGTCGTCGTCGCGAACGGACGGTTTGCCGGCGGACGCCTGCCGCTGGCACCGCGGGCGAGCCCGCACGACGGTCGCCTGGACCTCGTGATCCTGCCCCCGCTCACCCCATGGCGCTTCGCCTCGCTGCTGCCCCGGGTGCTCGCCGGACGGCAGCTGGCGCATCCGGCCGTCATCCACCGGACGGGCCGATCCGTGTCCGTGGAGGCGGATCCTCCCATGTGGATGAACGTGGACGGCGAGACCCTCCCCCCGGCGCCCCTCTCCCTCGAGGTCCTCCCGGGAGTCCTGTCCTTCGTCGTCCCCTGAGCGCGGGCAACGCTCCGCACCCACCCGGGTGTCGTACACAGCGAGACGGGAGGTCCCGGACGGGACCCACGGGAGAGCAAGGAGGAGCAGACGATGAACAAGAGGCTGATTGCGGTCGTCCTGGCCGTGTTGACGCTGGGAGGGATCGTGGCGGCCGCCGGGTCCGTGTCCGCGCAGGAGAAGACCGACGGGAAGGACCGGGCGCATCACCGGGCGCCGCCCTTCGTGATGTCGGGATCCGGCGGGAGCTTCCTCGGAGTCTACATCGACGAAGTCGACCGGGACGCGGTCGATCGTCTCCACCTGCCGGCGGAGCGCGGCGTGCTCGTCGACGAGGTCGCCGAGGATTCACCCGCGGCGGATGCGGGGCTGGAGGAAGACGACGTCATCATGGCCTGGAACGGCGAGACGATCGAGGGAACGGCATCGCTTCGGCGACACCTGGCCGAGACGCCCGCGGGCCGGACGGTCTCCCTGCGGGTGTTCCGTGACGGACGCGCGCGGGACGTGTCGGTGAAGCTGGGCGAAGGCGAGGGCGCGCGCGGGCTGTTCTCCTTCGCGCCGACCGTGGAGACGGGCAGAATCCGCGATCGACTCAGGGAGCTGGGTCCGCGCCTGCAGCGCAGCCTGCGCGTGCTCGCCCGGCCGGGCGAGAACGGCTTCATGACCTACATGGCGTTCGGAGGGCGCGGTCGCATGGGCGTCGCCATCCAGACGCTCGGTGATCAGCTGGGGGCGTACTTCGGCCTCGGAGATCGCAGCGGCGTTCTCGTGACGTCCGTGGCGGACGGCTCGGCGGCGGAAGACGCGGGCCTGAAGGCCGGCGACGTGATCCTCTCCATCGGCGGCGATGAGATCGAGGATCCCGGCGACGTGATGCGAATCGTGGGCAAGGCCGATGAGGGGCCGATCGAGGTGAAGATCCTCCGCGACAGGCGGGAGCGGACGCTGACGGTGGACCTGCCCGAGAGCAAGGGACTCCGCTGGAGCGACGAGGACGGAGAGGAGCACGGCCTCTTCTACGCGCCCGATGTGGAGTTCGGCCCGAACGAGTTTCACTTCGGTCCGGTGGAGGCGCCCGGGCTCGACCTCGACATGGACTTCGACTTCGAGCCGGCCTTCGACTTCCGGTTCGGGCCCGTGATGGAGCGCCTGGAGGATCGCCTGATTCGGGCGAATCCGAACGCCGCCCCGACCGTTCCGCGCCGGGTCTCCCGGTCGGAGGATGTGAGCCTGACCTGACGGCCTCCCTGCGGGCCGGCACACCCGGGGCGGGCGCGAGAGCGGCCGCCCCTTTTCCTTCGCGGCCAGACCCGAGTTGCGTGGCTCCTCCACGGGCGGGATCTTCGGGCAGGCGCATCCTCCCGCGCCCCGACCAAGACCGGGGGACCCATGGCCCGCCAGAACGATCCGCGCGAGATCATCACGCCCGATGCCTTCTCGGTGGCTCCGGACCTGTTGGGCCTTCCGCTGGCCCGTCCGTGGCGCCGGCTCGCGGCCATACTGCTCGACCTGCTCCTCATCGGCCTCCTGGCGAACGTGCCGGCGATCTTTCTCGCCCTCGCCGCCGGCGTCTTCTTCTTTCGCCTCTCCATCCGGGGCGGAAAGACGGGCACCCTCGGCCGCCTGACCCGCGCCACGTTCGGTTGCCTCGGCGCGGTCGTGCTGTTCACGGCCGGGACGGTCATGTGGGGGAGCCGCTTCTTCCGACAGGATCGGGTGATCCTGGAAGCCACGGGTCCGCGAGGCGAGGCCGTTCCCGTCACGATCGGGGAAGCCGGCATGGCGCTGAGCGACGTGGCGCGGCTCGTGAGCTCGGGGGATGACTCCGCGGCGGCCGCGGGAGCGGCCGATCGACTCGTCCGGCTGCTGGAAGAGAAGGGCATCGACGCTGCGGACGCGAGGACGGCTCTCGGGGATGTCGAGGGAGGCGGTGCCGCAGCCATCGAGGCCGCCCTGGATCGTGCGGAGAACGAGGCGGACGCGCCGGAGGCCCCGTCCCTGGATTCCCTCCTGGCGGTCTACGTGCGGGCTCGCGCGGCGGCCGACTCCGCCGGCGCGGAGGAGAGCCGGTCCCGGCTCGCGCAGGTGCTGGCGGAGCCCGAGCTCGCGGACCGGGACGCGGACATCCTGCGCCTGTCCGCGCGCAACGAACGGCTGGCCGAAGAGACGGCGGTCGCGAGGCGGGAGGCGGAAGAGGCGCGGAAGCAGGGATTCGTCCGCCGGGCGCTGAAGTTCGCCGACGAGCTCGGTCTCGGGATCGGCTGGTCCGGTCTCTACTTCACGTTCTTCACGGGCCTGTGGCGCGGCCGGACCCCGGGAAAGCGCCTCCTGGGCATTCGTGTGCTGCGCCTCGATGGCAAGCCGATCAGCTGGTGGATCGCCTTCGAGCGCTTCGGTGGCTACGCCGCGTCCGTGTTCACGGGCCTGACCGGCTTCCTCCAGGTCCTGTGGGACCGCAACCGCCAGGCCCTGCACGACAAGGTCGCGGAGACCGTCGTCATCCGGGACGTGCGCCCCGGGGTCACATCCGCAGGAGATACTGGAACTTCGCGAAGACCTGGCGGCCCGTCTGCGTGAGCGCGGAGGCCCGCGGATCGTCGAAGTCCCGGTACGAGAGGGACGAGCCGACGAAGAACAGGGTGAACGGGAACTGGAAATTCGTGCGCGTGCGCAGGATGTATCCGCTGAAGATCTCGGGTCCCCCGTTCGGGTGGCTGAGGCTCGAGACGTTCACGGACGGCTCGATGACGAGGCGGTTCGTCGGCTTGAACGTGGCGAAGATCTCCGCGTCCGTGCCGTCGCCCAGGATCGGCGTGGACAGGTTCCGCGCGATCGACTTCCCGTGCGACAGGAAGAAGCCGAGCTTCACCGGATCGGAGAAGCGCGAGTTCACGAACAGCCCCCAGCGGCGGATGCCCTCGAACTCGACGTCCCGGAAGCGCTCGCGTCCGAAGTCGTACCAGAAGTTCACGCCCGTCTGGGCCTTCAGCTGCATCCAGATCTGGGGCTCGAGAGCGTCCCGCTTGCGGACGCCGTCGAAGTTCCACGTCCGGCTCGCGAACAGGCTCGGCTGGATCTGGTCGAACAGGGCGCTCGCCTCCGGCCAGAAGCTCAGCCCGTTCCAGGCCGAGACGCGGCGGCTGTCGTTGCGCGTCTCGAAGCCGTTGTCCGTCCGGAAGGTGGGGTTCAGGGCCTGGTTGGAGACGTTGAAGTTCCACATCCGGGCGCTGCGCCGTAGGCTCCCGTACTGGGCGGAGCCCCAGAAGGACTCGCCGTCGAAGGCCGCGGTGTGTGCGCCCCGGTCGAACGTCACCCCCTCGAGGCCCGCCGTGAGGTCGGCGTCGTCGGGCTCACGCGTCCGGCTCGCGAGGACCTGCCACTCGAGCCGGTAGTTGTCCAGGAAGCGGAGGGTGCCGTCGGCGCCCGCGACCGTCCCCGATCCGCCCGTCCCCTCCAGCCGGCGATCCGTGATCAGGGCGCCGATGTAGGAGTCGCTTCCGAACGTGCGGCGGCCGCGGAAGATGTTCGTGATGCTCTTGCCGCCCTGGCCCAGGAAGCTCCGCTCCTCGAACGGGATGAGGATCGGCGAGTGCGCGTCCCGCGCCCCGATGTAGGCGAGGCTCGTGCGCCCCATGCGCCCCGTGAGCTTCGTGGCCGCCTGCGGGTCGTTGATCGAGCGCGTGTACACGGCGTCGATGAAGGTCGAGAACAGGTCGGCCCCTTCCTGGAAGAAGGGGCGCCTCTCGGGGAAGAAGAGAGCGAACGTCGTGTTCACGTCGATCTGCGCGACGTCGGACTCGACCTGACTGAAGTCCGGATTCACGGCGGCGTCCGCGGTGAGACCGGACGCGAACGAGTAGGTGGCACCGAGCGAGAGCTCTCCGCTCATCCCGTCGTCGTGGATGCCCGAGGTCGGGTCGGCCGGATCCTTCAGCGCCCCCGCCTGCGAGGCGATGACGGTGGGGAGAAGATCCAGGGCTCCGCCCGACTTGATGCCCTCGAAGCCCCGCAGCGTCCCGAACTGGCACAGGAAGCAGGATTCGTCGCGGTCCATCGCCGCCCACGTGTACGTGGCGCGACTCCCCCGGGGGCGCGTGCGCCAGAACGTGGCCCTCCACTCCTGCGTCGGCCGATCCGGAAAGCGCAGGCTCGCGAACGGGATCGACATCTCGATCTGATAGCCGTTCGGGGTGATCTTCCCTTCGCTGTGGTAGATGATGTTGAACCCGTCATCTTCGCCCCCCGTCGTCGCAAACCGGGAATCCCCCTGCACGCCCAGAGGATTCGCGAACAGGAAGTAGGCCCACGAGGCGTCGCCGTAGGTGTCCAGCAGGATGCTGAAGTAGTCGTCCTGCCACATCTCGTCCCGGTCGCTCAGCGACGCCCGGATCGTCCCGGGGTCATCCTCGGCGATGAAGGCGAGGTAGAGATGGCTCTCGTCGTACGTGACGAGCACCTGGCTGCCGACCGGAGGCCGGCCCTTCTCGGTCGGGAAGTTCTCCGAGAAGCCGGTCGCCCGGGCGGCGTCGCGCCAGCCCTCGTCGTCGAGGTCGCCGTCGATCTTGATCGGTCCCGCGCGCCGGGTCACGTTCAGCACGGGTCGGATCTGGGCCACGAAGCGGCTCGTGTCGGCCGGCACCGACCCCGAGCCCGCGGTCTCCTGCCGGGCCTGGGCCGACGCCTCGCTCCACAGCGCGAGGCACGGCGCCAGCGCCAGGGCCTCCTCATCGCCCACCCCCTCCTCGTCCGCGCCGACGCGGCCCGGTCGGTTCCGGCTTTCCGGACCGCTTTCTTCCCGTTGGACAGACCGTGGGCGCGCATGGTTGATTCGCCCGGCCGGCCCGGTTCGCCTACGGGCGGCGGATCGTGACGGAGCCGGAGCCGGTCTCGATCGCGACCCGACCGCGCCCGTCGCCGATCCGGCCGCGGATGTAGTCCCGCTCGACCTCCGTCGTGCGAATCGGGAGGTCCGTGTGGATGCCCCCGCTTCCCGTCTCGATCTCGACCTCGGCGCCGAAGTCCGCCGGAACCACGAGGGTCACGTCTCCGGAGCCCGCGTCCTCTCCTGTGCCGGATCCCTGGAGGTCCTGGCGGGGTTTTCGCCCTGGTGGTT
>JBHHZD010000008.1:0-86017 GCA_046757885.1 Gemmatimonadota bacterium | reverse complement strand
AATAGTCCGCCGCCTCGTCGGGGCAGACCGTAGCCAGCAACGGCATCAGGTCGGGGGGGGGGGGGGGGGGGGCCGGCGGGGGGGGGGGGGGCGGGGGGGGGGGGCCCGGGGGGTGAGACCGGGCGCCAGGAGGCCCGCGCGCACGCGAAGGTGAACCTTCGCCTGCGCGTGCTCGGGCCCGCCGAGGACGGCTATCACGCCGTCGAGACGCTGCTCCTGCGGCTCCGCCTCGCCGACCGCGTGGCGATCGAGCCCGGGCCGCCGGGCGTTCGGCTCGAGGTTCGGGGCCCCGGGTCCGCGCCGTCCGACTCGTCGAACCTGTGCCGGCGGGCCGCCCGGGCCTTCGCCGAGACCTCCGGGATCCCGCTCGCGCTCACGATCACGCTGACGAAGGAGATTCCCGTCGGGGCCGGGCTCGGTGGCGGGAGCTCCGATGCTGCGGCGGTCCTCCGCCTCCTGTCGCGCCGTCACCCGGAAGCGCTCGGCGGCGCGGAGCTCGAGCGCCTGGCGGGCGATCTGGGAAGCGACGTCCCGTTCGGCCTCTGCCCGAGTGCCCTGGCGCTCGGCTGGGAGCGGGGACGAAGGGTGCTGCCCCTCTCTCCGCCGCCGCCGCGGCCCGTCCTCGTGCTCGTCCCGGACGTCTCGATCCAGACGGCGGAGGCGTACGCCTGGCTGAAGGAGGCGCGGGCCGGCGCGGGCCCCGCCACCGGCGGGTCCGTCCTTCCGCCCGTCGCGGAGCTGGCGACGTGGAGGGGGATCGAGAGGGTGGCCGTCAACGACTTCGAAGACGTCGTCCTCGCCCGGCACGCCATCCTCGAGGCCGGGCTGCGACACCTGCGCGAGGCCGGCGCGAGCCCGGCGCTTCTGTGCGGGAGCGGGTCGTGCCTGTTCGGTGTGTTCGAAACGAGGGCTGGGTGCGACCGGGCGGCGGAGAACCTGGGTCCGCGCCACGGATTCCGGGCGCTGCGCACGGCCACGCTCGGTTGACGCACCCGAAGGCGGTCGGACATCTTCGAGGGGTCGGCCCCTGGCCCCTCGTCTAATGGCAAGACCCCGGCCTTTGGAGCCGGTAATCCAGGTTCGAATCCTGGGGGGCCAATCCGACCCGGCCCGGGCCCGGTCGTGTCGCCCGCGACGAAGGAGCGTCCCCCGTGAATCGGCTCGGGTCGGAAAAGAGTCCCTATCTCCTGCAGCACGCCGGGAATCCCGTCCACTGGCACCCGTGGAGCGCCGGGGCGTTCGAGCGAGCGCGGAGGGAGGATCGGCCGATCTTCCTGTCCATCGGATACTCCACCTGTCACTGGTGCCACGTGATGGAGAGGGAGTCCTTCGTCGACTCCGAGGTGGCGGCGCTGCTGAACCGGGGCTTCGTGTCGGTCAAGGTGGACAGGGAAGAGCGCCCGGACGTGGACGGGATCTACATGACCACCTGCCAGATGCTCACGGGCTCCGGCGGCTGGCCGCTCACGATCGTCATGACGCCCGACGCCGAGCCGTTCTTCGCCGCGACCTACGTCCCGAAGCACAGCGTGGGCGGGCGCATCGGGCTCCTGGACCTGCTCCCGCGCCTCGAGGCCCTGTGGGCGGAACGACGGGAAGAGGTGCGCGCCTCGAGCCGCCGGATCTCGGACGCGGTGCGTCGGGCCGTGCAGGTCTCCCCCGGGGCGGAGCCGACGGAACGGGACCTTCACGACGCGTTCGAGCGGTTGCGGGGCACGTTCGACCCGGCGTTCGGCGGATTCGGACCCGCGCCAAGGTTTCCCTCGCCGCACGTGCTGGGCTTCCTCCTGCGCCACGCCCACCGGACCGGGCGGAGGGAGGGGATCGACATGGCCGTTCGGACGCTCGAGGCGATGCGGCGGGGCGGCATCTGGGACCAGGTGGGCTTCGGGTTCCACCGCTACGCGACGGACGCCCGCTGGCTTCTGCCCCACTTCGAGAAGATGCTGTACGACCAGGCCCTGCTTGTCGAGGCGCACCTCGACGCCTTTCTCGCCTCGGGGCGGGAGGGGCTCGCCCGCACGGCGCGGGACATCCTCACGTACGTGCTGCGGGACCTCCGCGACCCCGACGGCGGGTTCCGGTCGGCCGAGGATGCGGACAGCGAGGGCGAGGAGGGACGGTTCTACACGTGGACGGCCGCTCAGCTCGCGGAGGTGCTGTCCGGAGAGGACCTGAACCTGGCGCGCCGGACGTACGGCGTGCGCGACGAGGGAAACTTCGCGGAGGAGGTCACGGGACGGCGGACGGGCGCGAACGTCCTGCACCGACTCGGGGAGGCCCAGGGCGCCGGGAGCCCGGACGGCGCCGGAGACGAGGGCTGGCGGCTTGAGGCGATCCGGCGCTCGCTCTTGGCGGCGCGGGAGCGGAGGGTCCGGCCGGCGCGGGACGACAAGGTGCTCGCCGACTGGAACGGGATGGCGATCGGCGCGTTGGCCCGGGCCGCGAGAGTCCTCGGCGAGCCGGACTACCTCGCCGCCGCCCGGGAGGCGGCCTCGTTCGTGCTGGGACGCATGCGGGACGCCCGGGGGCGGCTGCTGCACCGCTACGTAGCGGGAGACGCCGCCGTGGACGCGACGGCCTCGGACTACGGCTTCCTCGCCCGCGGCCTCATCGAGCTGTACGAGACGGACTTCGACCCCACCTGGCTCCGGGAGGCGCTCGGGCTCGCGCGGGAGGCGGAAGCCGGGTTCCTGGACTCTCGCGACGGCGGGTTCTTCGTGACTGCGCACGACGCGGAGTCGCTGCTCGCCAGGGTGAAGGACCGGTTCGATGGGGCCGTCCCGTCCGCGAGCTCGGTTCTCGTCGAGGTCTTCCTGCGCCTCTCCCGCCTCACGGGCGACGCGGGCCTGGAACGCATCGGCCTGCGCGCGATGCGAGCCGTGTCCGCCGACATCGGCGCTACGGCCACCGGCCAGGCCCACCTCCTGTCCGCCGCCGGCTTCGTGCTCGGCCCCTCGGCCGAGATCGTGATCGTGGGCGACGGTCGGGATCCCGCGACCCGCGCGCTTCTGGCCGCCGTGCGGGGCCGGTTTCTGCCGTACGCGTCCGTCCTCCTGCGCCGCCCCGGGGCCGGGCCGGGTGAGATTCCAGATCTCGCGCCTTTCACCCGGGACCTCGGGACCGTGGGCGGCGTTCCCACGGCCTGGGTGTGCTCCGGCTTCACGTGCGAGTCGCCGGTAACGGACGCGGCCCAGCTCGGCCGCCGGCTCGACGCGGGGATCGGTGTCCGCTAGGCCCCGTCCTCAGAGGCCGGCGTGGGTGCCATCGCAGAACGGCGCGTTGCCCGTGTGCTTGCACTGGCAGAGTGCGACCGTCCGGACCTCCTCCACCTCTACCGCGAGGGGCGAGAAATCCGTCCCCTTGTGGGATCCGTCGCAGAACGGCTGGGACGCGGAAAGACCGCAACGGCACCACCAGTAACGCCCCGGCTCAAGCTCGAGAACCGCCGGCGCCCTCTCCGCGATCTTCGGTTGCTCCATCCTCCTCCTCCCGGTCTCGGTGTCGCTCGCCGCGCGCCGGTCCCGCCCCTCGCGGGAGCGGATCGCCCCCCGGCGCCCTGCCACGACGATACCCGCCCGCCGGACCGCCTTCAACGGGAAGCCCGGGGCGGCCGCCGGGGGGAATGGCGCCGGGGCCCGGGGCGCGCAAGATTGGCGCGAGCCCGGATCCGTCCGACATCGGTGCCCACGACACCCTGAGGCGAGGCGCATGCTGGCCATCGGCGAAACCTCGAGCTGGCTCCTTCCGGCCGCCTTCCTGCTCGGCGGGCTGGTGCTCGGTCTCGTCGTCGAGCGCCTGCTACTGGGACGGTTGCGCCGGGCGGCCCGCGCGACGGCCTGGAGGTGGGACGACTTCCTCGTGGGGACGCTCGGACACGCTCCGGTCGCGCTCCTGACCGCGGCGGGGGCGTACGCGGCGCTCGTGAGCGCGCCCCTGGCCGCCGACGTCCGTGAGGTTCTCGAGCGCGTCCTCGCGGTCCTCGTCATCGCGGCGGTCACCCTCGTGGCGGCCCGGATGTCGGCGGGACTCGTCTCGCTCCTCGCCGAACGATCGCAGAACGGGCTGCCCGCGAGCTCGCTCATCACGAACCTCACGAAGTTCCTCGTCATCCTCCTCGGGGTCGTGATCATACTCCAGAACCTGGACGTGTCGATCACGCCGCTCGTCACGGGGCTCGGCCTGAGCGGGCTCGCGGTTGCCCTTGCGCTCCAGCCGACGCTGGCCAACGTGTTCTCGGGATTTCAGATCATCGCGGCGCGGCAGGTCTCGCCCGGCGACTACATCCGGCTCGACACCGGCGACGAGGGTTACGTCCTCGACATCAAGTGGAGGAACACGACGATCAAGTCCCTCTACGAAGACCACCAGATCGTCGTGCCGAACAGCAAGCTCGCGGACGCGATCCTCACGAACTACTCGCTCCCGCGGCCGGTCCTGTGGATGCGGATCGAGGTCGGCGTGAGCTACGAGAGCGACCTCGAGGCCGTGGAGGCGATCACGCTGGAGGTGGCGCGCGACGTGGCGCAGGAGCTGGCGGGCCGAATCGGCGAGCTCGAGCCGACGGTTCGCTATCAGGGCTTCGGCGACTCGAGCATCGACTTTCAGGTCCGCATCCCGGTCGAGAATTTCGCGCGGCAGTTCGAGGTCCGCCACGAGTTCGTCAAGCGCCTGCACCGCCGATACCGTGACGCGGGAATCGACATCCCGTTCCCGATCCGCACCCTCGACATCCCGGCCGCCCTGGGCGGCCGCGCACCGGCAGCCGAAGGAGGGGAGGCGTGAGCGCCCTGGATCGCATGTTCCTCGGGAATCCGGTCTCGACTTGGCTTCTCGGCCTCGGGATCGCGGCGGTCGCCTTCCTGCTGCTGCGTGTCGTGCGCCGGATCCTCGTCCGGTACGTGTCCGGGCTCAGCCGCGTCACGAAGAACGCGCTCGACGACGTGATCGCGGCGGCGCTCAAGCGCACGCACGGGGCGTTCCTCGCGGCCGTCGCGGCCCTGGCCGGCGCCCGGGTGCTGAGCCTGGACGACGGCGTGCGGGCGATCCTCGCGCGGGCCGTGCTCGTCCTGCTCGCGATCCAGGGAGGGCTGTGGGCCGCGGCCGCCCTGGGGAAGGGGATCGAGCTCTACCGCGAGCGCCGCTCGGAGGCGGACGGGTCGGCCGCCGCGACGATGGCGGCCCTGGGCTTCGTCGGGCGGCTCCTCATCTGGGGCGTCGTCGTCCTGCTCGTGCTGGAGAATCTCGGCATCGACATCACCGCCCTCGTGGCCGGCCTCGGCGTGGGCGGTGTCGCGATCGCCCTCGCGGTGCAGAACGTCCTGGGCGACCTGTTCGCGTCGCTGTCGATCATGCTGGATCGACCGTTCGTCCCGGGCGACTTCCTGGCGGTGGACGACTACCTGGGCAGCGTCGAGCACATCGGACTCAAGACGACCCGCGTGCGAAGCATCTCGGGCGAGCAGCTCGTGTTCTCGAACGCGGACCTGCTCACGAGCCGGATTCGCAACTACGGCCGCATGTACGAGCGGCGCATCCTGTTCACGATCGGCGTCACGTACGACACGCCGCCGGAGAAGGTGGCCCGGATCCCGGGGATGATCCGGGAGGCGATCGAGTCGAGGGAGAACACGCGGTTCGACCGGTCCCACTTCCGGACCTTCGGGCCCTCGTCCCTCGATGTCGAGACCGTCTACTACGTGACGGTCCCGGACTACGCCACGTACATGGACATCCAGCAGCAGATCAATCTGGACCTGCTGCGGAGGTTCGCCGACGAGGGCATCGAGTTCGCGTTTCCGACCCGCACGATCCACGTGGAGTCCCCCCCGCCGGACGGCTCCGCTCGTTGACGTGAAATCGGCCATTCCGTATGTTTCTGGGCTGTATCACAAACTAAAAACGGCCCTCCACGCGAGGAGATGATGTCGGAACTCTCGGCCACCGGCAGCCCGATGATGGTTCTCGCCGGGACCGCGAACCCCGGATTGGCGGAGCGCATCGCGAGCGAGCTCGGGCAGCCGCTGTGCGGCGTCACGATCCGCCGCTTCGCCGACGGCGAGATCTTCGTGCGCATCGATGAGAATGTCCGCGGGCGGGACGTGTTCGTCATCCAGCCCACGAACCCGCCCGCCGAGAACGTCCTCGAGCTCCTGCTCCTCATCGACGCGGCGAAGAGGGCGTCGGCCGCGCGGGTCACGGCGGTGATCCCCTACTTCGGCTACGCGCGGCAGGACCGGAAGGACCAGCCGCGGGTGTCCATCGCCGCGAAGCTCATAAGCAACCTCATCGTGGCGGCGGGGGCGGACTGGATCCTGTCCATCGACTTCCACCAGCACCAGCTGCAGGGCTTCTTCGACATCCCGGTCGACCATCTCTACGCGGCGCCCGTGTTCATGGAGCACTTCCGCTCGCTGGCTCCGGACGAGCTCGCGGTCGTGGCGACGGACGTGGGGGCCGCGAAGATGGCGCGCGGCTACGCGAAGCGGCTCGGCGCCGGCCTGGCGATCGTGGATAAGCGTCGCCCGGGACCCAACGTGGCGGAGGTCGTGAACATCGTGGGGGATGTAGAGGGCCGGCGATGCCTGATCCCCGACGACATGATCGACACGGCGGGGACCATGGTGAACGCCGTGCAGGCGCTGCGTGAGCGGGGAGCCCGAGAGATCTACTGCATCGCGACCCACGCGCTCCTCTCCGGCCCCGCCGTGGAGAAGCTCGCGTGCGCGGACATCGCGGAGATCGCGGTCACCGACACGATCGCCGTGCCCGAGGAGAAGCGGGCGGCGCTCGGAAACCTTCGCATCCTGTCGGTCGCAGGCCTCCTGGCCCGGGCGATCGAGAGCACTCATTACAACCAGTCCGTGAGCAGTCTGTTCGACTGAGCGCAGGGGGCGCGGACGCCGGACCGCGGGCTGAAAGGGTTGGAGATGAATAAACAGGTGACGTTGCGGGTGACGGGGAGGGAGGGGGCTGGAAAGGGCGCCGCGCGACGGCTGCGCCGGCAGGGACTCGTGCCCGGCAACATCTACGGCCGCGGTGAGGCGCCGGTGTCCGTTCAGATCGACCGGAGGGAGCTCGAGCTCCTGCTGGGCCGGATCAGCGTCGAGAACACGCTCATCGATCTCGAGATGGAAGGCAGGGATCCCCGGCGCGTCCTCATCCGTGAGATCCAGAAGCATCCCTGGAAGGCGGAGGTCCTGCACGTGGATTTCCTCCAGATCCAGAAGGACGTGAAGCTGAGGGTCGGGGTTCCGGTCCGCCTCGTGGGCACGCCCATGGGCGTGCGGAACGAGGGAGGGATCCTCCAGCAGAACCGGTACGAGCTGGAGGTGGAGTGCCTGCCGCGGGAGATCCCGGAGCAGTTCGAGGTGGACGTGTCCGAGCTCGCGATCGGCGACTCGATCCATGTCGAGGACGTGGACACGGGCGGCGTGCCTCCCCTCGAGGAGCCGAACCTCACGGTGTGCACGGTGCTCGCGCCGACGGTCGTCGCCGTGGAGGAGGAAGAGGAAGAGGAGATCGAAGGCCTCGAGGAAGAGGAGTTGGAGCCCGAGGTCATCGGCAAGGGAGGAGCGGAGGAAGAGTCGGAGGAAGAGTCGGAATAGCATCGACCGCCGTCCCGCCGGCCCGGGTGACGGCGTGAGGACGATTCTCGCGCTCGGCAATCCCGGGGACCGGTACAGAGACACCCGTCACAACGCGGGATGGTGGTTGGCCGACCACCTTCGCGCGGCGTGGGGCTGGCCGCCCTTTCGCCGCGAAGGCCGAAGCGTCCGGACGCGGGGGAGCGCCGCGGGCCACGCGGTGCGGATCCTGAAGCCACTGACATACGTGAACCGGAGCGGGCAGGCGATCGCCGGGCTCGTGCACGAGCCCGACTTCCGGCCCGACGAGCTCCTCGTCCTCGTCGACGATGTCTCGCTCCCGCCGGGAGCCTTCCGGCTCCGGGCCCGCGGCTCGGCGGGCGGCCACAACGGCCTCGCCTCCGTCGAGAGCGCTCTGGGGAAGAAGGAGTACGGCCGGCTCCGGATCGGCGTGGGTGCACCGCCGTCGCCGGAGATCGATCTGGCGGACTGGGTGCTCGCGTCTCCCTCGCCGCCGGAGGAAGAAGAGATCCTGAGTCGGTTCGGGTCGATGACCGAAGCCGTCGGCTGCTGGATCGCCGAGGGGATGGCGTCGGCGATGAATCGTTTCAACCGGTCCTAGCCTGCCGCGCGGCGGCCGGCGGGGACGCGAACAAGGAGACGAAGGTGGATCTATCCGTCGATTGGGCTCTGTGGATCGGACTCGGAGGCCTGCTCTTCGCGTGGGGGCTCTACGTGTACGTGAAGCGCCAGCCGGTCGGGAGCGACGCGATGGGGGACCTCGCGGAAGCGATTCACGCGGGCGCGATGGCGTTCCTGCGCCGAGAGTACTCCGTGCTCATCCCGTTCGTCATCGTGGTCGCCGCAACGCTCGCCTGGCTCATCGGCGCCCGCACCGCGGCGGCCTACGTGTTCGGGGCTTCCTGTTCGATCATGGCCGGACTGTTCGGGATGCAGGCCGCGACGCGGGCGAACGTGCGCACGACGGAGGCCGCCCGGGAGTCGGGGCAGGGGAAGGCGCTGCGGGTCGCGTTCAGCGGCGGAGCCGTCATGGGCCTGGCGGTCGCGGGCCTCGGCCTCGCCGGCCTCGGGGCCGTCCTCCTCATCTTTCCGCCCGCGGAGGTCGGGTTCCGCCCGTTCGGGGAGATCGTGAGCGGCTTCGCGATGGGCGCGTCCTCGATCGCCCTGTTCGCCCGCATCGGCGGGGGAATCTACACGAAGGCGGCCGACGTCGGCGCCGACCTGGTGGGGAAGGTGGAGGCCGGGATTCCCGAGGATGATCCCAGGAATCCGGCGACGATCGCCGACAACGTGGGCGACAACGTGGGCGACGTCGCCGGGATGGGAGCCGACATCTTCGAGTCCTACGTGGGGTCGGTCGTGGCGACGATCGTGCTCGGGGCGACGAGCGCGTTCATCATGCAGGACCGGAGGTTGGCGGCCATGAGCCTCCCGGTGCTGTTCGTGATGATCGGACTCGTGTCCAGCGTCATCGGCGTGCTCTCGATGCGCGTGCTCGAGAGGATGAACCCGGCGGCTGCGCTCCGGAACACGACCTTCGTGGCGGCGATCCTCTTCTGGGTGCTCAGCTATTTCGTCACGGTCCGCCTCGATGTGCTCGCGGGCTCGCACGGGGAGTACTGGAGCTGGATCCATCCGGCTGCGGGCCCCTTCTGGGCGATGCTGTTCGGCTCGCTCGTCGGGATCGCGATCGGACTCGCGACGGAGTACTACACGGCCGCGAAGCCGATCCGGAAGATCGCGGACGCGTCGGAGACGGGGGCCGCGACGAACATCATAACGGGCCTCGCCGTCGGCATGGAGTCGGTCGCCGTTCCGATGCTGCTCATCTCGCTCTCGATCTTCCTCGCCTTCCAGTTCGCCGGCCTGTACGGGATCGGCATCGCCGCCGTGGGGATGCTCGCCACGGTCGGCGTCACGATGTCCGTGGACGCGTACGGGCCCATCGCGGACAACGCCGGCGGGATCAGCGAGATGAGCGGCCTCGGGCCGTCCGTGCGGAAGATCACGGATGGGCTCGACGCGCTCGGCAACACGACGGCGGCGATCGGCAAGGGCTTCGCGATCGGGTCGGCGGCGCTCACGGCGCTCGCCCTCTTCTCGGCCTACGCGAACGCGGTCGGCCTCGCGGACCGGGGGATCAACATCGTGAATCCGCTCGTCGTCATCGGGCTCTTCATCGGGGGCGTCACGCCGTTCTTCATCGCCTCCCTGACGATGACGGCCGTGGGCCGGGCCGCGGCCGGGATGGTCGCGGAGGTGCGGCGGCAGTTCCGGGAGATCGCGGGCCTCATGGAAGGCACGGCGAAGCCGGACTCCGCCCGGTGCGTGGACATCTCGACGCGGGCCGCGCTGAAGGAGATGATCGTCCCCGGCCTCACCGCGATCCTCGTCCCGATCCTCGTGGGCTACTTCCTGGGTGTGGAGGCGCTGGGTGGCGTGCTCGCGGGGGCGACGGTGAGCGGGGTGCTCCTCGCCCTCTTCATGGCGAACGCCGGGGGCGCGTGGGACAACGCGAAGAAGTTCATCGAAGGTGGAGCCCACGGAGGCAAGGGATCGGACCCGCACAAGGCGGCCGTCGTCGGGGACACGGTCGGGGATCCGTTCAAGGACACTTCGGGCCCCTCGATGAACATCGTGATCAAGCTCATCAGCGTCGTGTCGCTCGTGCTCGCGCCGTGGATCTCCAGCGTGCACGGGATCACGACGGCGGGATCCGGGCTTTCGGATGCGCTCGCCCGGATCGTGTCCTGGCTCCCGTTTCTGGGGTAGAGGCGCCGGCGTGCGGCTTGAAGAAAACGGCCGGAGCCCGTAGTTTCGGGCGCCCGAAAAGGAAACCTCCTGCTCCGGAGGCACGATCCGGAGCCGCGAAAGACCGAAGGAGACGCGTGTGCGCGAGTACGAGATCGTCTACATCTTCCGCTCGGTTCTCTCGAACGACGAGATCGAGGGCCGGCTCGAGCGGTATCACGAGAAGCTTCTCTCCCATCCCGGCAGCGAGATCACCGCGATCGAGCACTGGGGCAAGCGCCAGCTGGCCTACCCGATCGCCGGGAACGACAACGGCTACTATGTCGTGGCCCAGTTCCGCACGATTCCGGCCGCCCTCCCCGAGTTCGAGCGCCTGCTGAAGCTGGATGACGAGCTCCTGAGGCACCTCGTCGTGCTCTCGGAAGGCGAGTTCGCGCCGCTCGGGGCGTCGGACGAGGGAGCCGGGGAATCCGCAGAAGCGCCGGCGGAAGCGCCCGCGGAGGTGACGGCGGAGGAGGGGGCAGCGGCCCCGGCGGGCTCCGAGGTGGACGCGACTCCGGCCGCGGCGGAGGAGGCGGAGGAGGGGACGGCGGAGGAGGCGGAGGAGAAGACGCCGGCGCCCCTGGCGGCCGAGGCCGAGACCGAGACCGCGGCGACGGCGTCCGATGGCGACGTCACCGAGAGCGGGGAGTAGCGAGATGAGGTTCAAGAAGGTCTGCAAGTTCTGCGAGCGCGGAATCCGGCACATCGACTACAAGGACGAGCGCCTCCTCCGGTCGTTCCTCACGGATCGAGGCAAGATCCTCCCGCGACGGGCGACGGGGACGTGCGCCCGCCACCAGCGCCAGCTCGACACGGCGGTGAAGCGGGCGCGCTTCCTGGCGCTCGTGCCGTACATCCACGGCTACTACTCGTAGGAACGGAGCCCGGGGCGGCGCCGTCCGCGTACGGACGCCGGGCGGGCGCGCGGGGATGAAGAGGAACCGGGCCGTGGCGCGGGCGGCGCTCCTTGCCCTGGCCGCGTCGCTCGTGTCCCCGATCGGCGTCCTGTGGCTCGTGAGCGTGCCCCTGGGGCTGGCTCTCGTCGCGCTCCGCTGGGGCGAGCGGTGGCCGACGGCGGGAGCGGGCGTGCTGCTCGGGAGCGCGAGCCTGTACGCCCTCGCCGTCGCCCTCGTCGGAGGAGGGGACGCGCCCCTGCGGTTCGCCGAGCTCGGCTGGTGCCTGCTCGTGGGCGGAGCGTTCGTGGCGGCGAGCGCGTCGGGGACGGGACGGACCCTGATGGACAGGACCCTGATCGCCGTCGGCGGGGCCGGGGGCGTCGTCCTGGTCATCGGCCTGCTTCGGCCCGGCCTCGTGTCCGGACTCGACTGGGCGAAGGGAGCCGAGATCCGGCAGACCGCGGCGGCGGCCTACACGTGGCTCGCCGCCAACGGCGGGGCGTGGGTCGAGCGCTTCGGCGCCGCCATGCTGGACTGGGTCGCGTTCCAGGAGGCCGTGTATCCGGCCTTCCTGGCGCTCGGCTCTCTGGCGGCGCTCGGGGTGGCCGGCTTGCTCGGAGAAGGGCCGCGGCGCAGGGTGGCCCCGGGGAGGATCCGCGACTTCCGGTTCAGCGACCAGCTCGTGTGGATCCTCGTCGCGGGACTCGCGCTCCTCGTCCTCCCGCTGGGCCGCTCGGCGGCCCGGGTGGGTGAGAATGCGACGCTGTTCATGGGCGTGCTGTATCTCGTCCGCGGCGGGGCCGTCCTGTGGTGGATCGCGGCCTCCGTGGTCACGTCCGCCGGCACGGGCGTCCTCCTCGCGCTGCTGGCGATGCTCCTGTACCCAGTCGTCGCCGGCACGGCGCTGGTCGTCGGGCTGAGCGACACGTGGCTGGACCTGAGGGGACGGATGCGGCGGTCGGAAGCCGAGGATGGTGCTCCGTGACGGCGGGGCAGGACACGAACGGACTGGAGTCCGAGGGAAGAGAGTCTTAGGATGGTTCAGGTGATTCTGCGCCGCGACATCGCGGAGCTGGGACGGGCGGGGGACCTCGTCAACGTCAAGCCGGGGTACGCCCGCAACTATCTGCTGCCGCAGGGCATGGCGTACGAGGCCACCGAAGCGAACCTCCGTCGCTGGGAGGACGAGCGGGTGATGGCCGAGGAGCGTTCGCGGCGCACGCTCGAGACAGCCCAGGAGCTGGGCGGACGGCTCGAGGGACAGTCCGTGAGCTTCAGCGTCCGGGCCGGCGACGAAGGGCGACTCTTCGGGTCCGTGACGGCCGCGGACATCGCGGGGGCGCTGGCGGAGGAAGGGCTTGAGGTGGATCGTCGCCGCATCGAGCTCACCGAGCCGATCAAGGAGCTCGGCGCGTACAAGGTGCCGGTCCGCCTGCATTCCGAGGTGCGGCCGGAGATCACCGTCTGGGTGGTGGCGAAGGAGGAGTAGCCCTCGCCGCCCACGCGGTTCCCCGAGTGGAGGTCTGCGCATGCCGACCGAACGAGCGCGGGCTCGCATCGCGTATCTGGATGGGCATCGGCTCCGCCGTACTCTCCTCGCCGCGATCGAGCACGTGTCGGCCGATCGTCGCGAGCTGAACCGCATCAACGTGTTCCCGGTCCCGGATGGAGACACGGGGACGAATCTGACCCTGACGCTCCGGTCGATGTCGGAGGCGCTCGAGCCCCTCGAGAGCGGCTCCGTGTCGGAGGTCGCCGGCGTGGCCGCGGAAGCCTGCGTCCTCGGGGCGCGTGGGAACTCGGGGATGCTCTTCTCCCGCTTCGTGCTGGGCTTCGCGCGCAGCCTCGGGCAGAAGGTGAGGGCGGGCACCCGGGAGGTCGCGGAGGCGCTCTCCGCCGGGTCGGGCTCCCTCCGCGAGGTCCTCGAGAGCCCCCAAGAGGGAACGATCATCACGGTGGCGCGCGACGTGGCCGACGAGGGGCGGCGGCGGGCGCCCTCCCGGCGGGATTTCCACGAGTGGCTCCGGGATCTGCTGGGCGTCGCAGAGAGCTCGCTTCAGCGAACCCGGCTGATCCTTCCGGCCCTGCGGGAGGCGGGGGTCGTCGATGCGGGTGCCAAGGGATTCGTCAGCTTCCTGGAGGGCATCCTCCGCTACGTCGAGGGCCGGGAGCGGGTGCCCGCGGACGGGGTGGGGACCGACGATGACGCAGCCGGGTCGGAGGGGTTGGAGGCGGACTGGCTCCGGCGGGCACGGGAGGCCGGGATCGGCGGCAGCGAGGGTCGGTGGTGCACCCAGATCGCCCTGCGGGGCGAAGCCCTGCCTGAGGACCGTGAGATCCGGCGGGCCCTGGCGGGACACGGGACATCGACGATCGTGCTCCGCGCCGGCACGGTAGCCAAGATCCACATCCACAGCGATGATCCGGACGCGGTGCGGAGCCTGCTCGCCGGGCTGGGGGAGATCATCTCGGAGCGTTTCGAGGACACGCGCCAGGTGAAGGTCCAGAGGCGGGTGGCCGTGGTCACGGACTCATCGGCCGACCTGTCGCGCGAGTGGGTCGAGAGCCACGGCGTCGATGTCGTGCCGCTTCTCGTGCTCGTGGGGGACGAGACGTACCGCGACGGGGTCGATCTCACGTCGGGCCACCTGGGGGAGATCCTGTCCGATCCGGAGGCGCCGCTCCCGACGACATCCCAGCCGGCCCTCGCCGACTTCACGGCCGTCTATCAGGAGGCGCTGGATCGAGGGGCCGAGGAGATGCTGGGCGTGTTCGTGGGCTCCTCGCTGTCCGGAACCCTGGGGACGGCGACGGCCGCGATGCGGGAGCTGGACTGCCCGTGGGAGATCGTGGACTCCCGCACGAGCTCGCTCGGTCTCGGGCTGCTCGTGGCGCGGGCCGTGGAGCTTCTGGACGAGGGCCTGTCCGTTCCGGAGGTGGCGGCCGAGCTCGCGCGCGTTCGAACACGCTCGAACCTCCTGTTCACGGTGGACCGCCTGGACCATCTGTTGCGATCCGGGCGGGTCGGGAGGCTGAAGGCGTGGCTCGGCGGACTGCTGGACCTGAAGCCGATCCTCGGCCTCGATTCGGAGGGCCACGTCGTGTCCATGGCGACCGTGCGCGGTAGCGACGGACTCGTCCCGAGGATCCTCTCGCTTCTCGACGAGGTGCTGGAAGGCGTGCAGAGGTATCGCTTCGGCATCGCGCATTTCGGCGCGGCGGACGCGGCCGAGCAGGTCCGGCGGTCGCTCGCGGAGCGCTACGATCCGGTGGAGATCCACGTTGGACCCGTGACGGCGGCGCTCGCCGTGCACACGGGTCCCTGTGCCTGGGCCGTCGCGTACCAGATCGAGGATTGAGGGGAACACTGCATGGACCGGCCGGTTCTACCATGAAGGGAGACACGTCGCGCGCACCCTCGGAAAGGCAGGAGCGCTTGCCCATCCGGACCCGCTCGAGCGAGGACGTCGCCGCGCTCACGGACAGGGAGCTCGGGACGCTCACGGACGCCGTCCTGGAGCGCAAGGCTCGCGAGCCCGTTCTGCTGGATCTGCGAGGGATCTCAGACGCGACCGACTACTTCCTCATCGCGACCGGTGATTCCGACACGCATACGAGGGCGATCGCGGATCACGTCGTCGAGCGGATGAAGTCGCTCGGCGTGCGCCCGGCCGGGGTCGAGGGGCGGAGCGCGGCCGGCTGGATCCTGCTGGACTACATCGGCGTCATCGTCCACATCTTCCTCCCGCGCTACCGGGAGTTCTATCAGCTGGAGAGCCTCTGGGGAGACGCTCCGGCGCGGGCGCTGGAATGACCGCCCGCCGCGCCCCGCGCGTCGCGGGGAGGCGAGGGGTGCGGATACTCGGCGTGCTCGTCGCCGGCGGGCTCTTCCTGCCCGGGCGCGCGGACGCCCAGTTCGGAAGGAACAAGGTCCAGTACGAGCCGCGAGACTTCCGCATCATCGAGACGCTCCACTTCGACCTCTACTACTACGACGAGGAGCGGGAGGCGGCGATCGACGCCGCGCGCATGGCCGAGAGGATCTACGGCCGGCTGAGCCGGATCCTGGATCACGACTTTCGGGATCGAAAGCCCATCATCCTCTACGCCTCGCAGACGGACTTCCAGCAGACGAACGTCCTCGCCGGCCAGATCGGCGAATCGACGGGCGGCGTCACGGAGTCGCTCAAGGATCGGGTGATCCTCCCGCTGACGGGCTCCTACGCCGAGCTCCAGCACGTGCTGGCGCACGAGCTCGTCCACTCCTTCCAGTTCGACATCCTCCGGCGGAGCGCGGTCGAGACGAGCGCCTCTCCGTTCGCCTTCTTCCCCAGCCTGTGGTTCATGGAGGGGATGGCGGAGTACCTGTCGGTCGGGAAGATCGACGCGAAGACGGCCGCGTGGGTACGCGACGCGGCGCTCGACGGATACCTGCGCACGATTCCCGAGATGGACCGTTTCAACGACTTCCTGAGCTACCGGTTCGGGCAGTCGCTGTGGAACTACATCGGCAAACGGTGGGGCGACGAGACGATCGGCGTCCTGCTCAAGCGCTCGGCCTCGATGGGCATCGAGCGCGGATTCCGGCGCACGCTCGGGATCTCGCTTCAGGAGCTGTCGGACCAGTGGCACGAGGCGGTCCGGGCGGCGGTGCTGCCCCAGGTCCGGAGAGCCCGCAGCCTGGAGCGGATCGCGCGCCGCATCACGCAGCACCGGTTCGCGCGGGGACGGGGAAAATCCGCCTCCTACGTGGCGCCGGCGCTCTCGCCGGACGGCTCCGAGCTCGTGTACCTGTCCGACCTGGGGTACGACCTGTACAGCTTCATGGACCTGTACCTGGCCGACGCCCGGACGGGCGAGC
Source organism: Gemmatimonadota bacterium (assembly GCA_046757885.1). Lineage (GTDB taxonomy): Bacteria > Gemmatimonadota > Gemmatimonadetes > Palauibacterales > Palauibacteraceae > JBHHZD01. Next base: position 69,860 of record JBHHZD010000008.1, on the reverse strand, counting down.
CACGGCGAAGGCTCGTGAAGTCCGCACGGGGTGCCGGATTCGAGAGTCTCCGCTACCTGACCTCATCGGCCGAGTTCGCGCCGGACGGGAACCGCGTGGCCTTCGTGGCGAAGGCCGGAGGGCGGGATGCCCTCTACGTGATCGACGTCCGCACGGGGAAGATCGAGAAGAAGTTCACGCCGGACCTCAACGGCCTCCAGAGTCCCTCGTGGGCTCCCGACGGGTCTCGCATCGTGTTCACGGGGCTGCTCGGAGGGATCAGCGACCTCTACGTGTGGGACCTGGCGACGGATCGGCTCACCCGGCTCACGGCGGACCGGTTCGCGCGTCTGCACCCCGCGTGGTCCCCGGACGGCCGCACGGTCGCGTTCACGACCGATGAAGGCCCGGAGGCGGATTTCGATCGTCTCATCTTCGCGCCGTTCCGGATCGGCCTGCTGGATCTGGACACGGGGCGCATCGAGGTCCTGCCCGGGCAGGGAGACGGCGAGAACATCAATCCGGCCTGGTCTCCCGACGGACGCACGATCGCGTTCCTGTCCACGCGGACCGGCACGTTCAACGTCTACCTGTACGACCTGGACGGTGGACGCCTCCGTCAGCTCACCGATGTCCTGACGGGGGCGATGGGCGACGGAGCCCTGATCACGAGCCCGGCGCTCACGTGGGCCCGGCGGGCGGACCGGATCGCCTTCTCCGTGTTCGAGGAGGCGGGCCACAACATCTACACGATCGACGACCCCCGCTCGCTCGCGCGTCCGCCCGATCCGCCCGGCCCGGTTCGGACCGCGGCGTCCGAGATCGGTCGCCCGCGACTCGTGGAGGGCCGGCACGGCGGCGACGTCCGGCTCCCGACAGAAGGGGAGACCCCCTCCTCGTTCTACCTGACCCCGGAGGGGTTCCGGCGCAGCGACTTCGACCCGGCCGACCTGGCGGCCCAGCGGGCGGAGCGCGCGGCGGAGGGACAGCTCTCCGTCGCTGCCCTCATGGACAGCGCGACGCTCGCCCTCCCGGACACGGCCTCCTTCCGGCTCCGGGACTACAGCGTCCGGCTCACGCCGGATCTCGTCGGCCGTCCGCAGGTGGGCGCGGAGGTCGGCGGGTTCTTCGGAAACGGCGTCTACGGAGGCTCCTCCCTCGTCCTGTCCGACATGCTGGGCAACCACAACATGGTCGTGGCCGGGGACATCCAGGGGTCCTTCGACAACGCCCGGCTGTTCACGTCCTACACGTACCTGAAGCACCGAACGAACTTCGGGATCAGCTTCGTCCAGTTCCCGTTCTTCAGGTTCCTCGGCCGACAGTTCGGCCCCATTCCGGGCAAGGAGAACGAGATCGGGGACTTCAACGTCTTCCAGCGCGACCAGTTCCGCTCGGTGTCCCTGAACGCGGAGTACCCGTTCAGCGGGTTTTCCCGGCTCGAGATGGGCCTGAGCGCCTCGAGCATCCAGACGGATATCGTCGTCCAGGGGATCTCGCGCACGAGCCTCCGCGGCTTCACGTCCGACCTGAACGGCCGCACGCGGGCCTTCATCCAGCCCAGCCTGGCGTTCGTGTACGACAACTCCCTGCCGGGCTTCACGGGGCCGATCGGAGGCCGTCGCTTCCGCCTGGAGGCCTCGCCGTCCGTCGGAGACCTGAACCTCGGTGACTTCACGGCCGACCTGCGGAGCTACGTGCCGCTCATCGGCCCGTTCTCGCTCGCGAACCGCCTCCTGAGCTTCACCCGCGTGAGCCTCGACGGCGGCGATGATGCCCGCGAGTTCGAGTTCGCGTGGGGCGGGCCGTACTTTCTGCGCGGTTTCGATTTCGGCTCGTTCGGCATCGAGGAGTGTCTCGCGTCGCAGACCCGCAGCCGGTCGGGCGAGTTCTGCCCGGCGCAGGAGCAGCTCATCGGCTCCAGCCTCCTCCTCCTGAACTCGGAGATCCGGTTTCCGCTCCTCAACCCCCTGAACGCGAGCTGGCTGCCGCTGAACTTCCCGCCCATCGACGGGGCGATCTTCTACGACCTCGGCGTTGCCTTCACGCCGGGCGTGAACCGGCTCGTCTGGAACCGCAAGCCGGGCCAGGACATCGTCACGGTCCGGGAGCCCCTGGCCTCGTACGGCGTCGGCCTGCGGGTGAACATCTTCTTCGCCATCATCCGCCTGGACTACACGGTCGCGCCCTCACGCCGCTCCGGCCTCGGAGACGGAATCTGGTCGCTGGCGGTCGGCGAGATGTTCTGACCCGCGAGGCCTCCGGACGCGCCGTTCGAAGACCCCGCCGTGCGGCCCGGCAGGGCCGGCGCGCCTTTCTTGCGGCCCGTTTCGAGGGCCGGCTATGTTGCCGTGTGCAAGTCTGGATCGGCATGTCGGTTGCCGGCGTCCCGCTACAACGGAGCCCGACGGAATTCCCTTGCGGCCGAAGATTCGCGCTCGTCTCGAGCTGACTGGCCTGCTCCTCCTGTCCCTGCTCGCCGCGTGTGGACGGCGACCCCCGGCGCCGGCCACGGATGCGGAGCCGCGCGGCGCGGCGCTCGTCGTGGGCACCTCGCGGGATGAGTGGGGGCTGCTCGTCGTCCCCCGCGAGGGAGGGCTCGTGAGCCTGCGGTCCCTGCGCGCCCCGCGTGAGGAGGTCTGGGCCGGCACGCAGGCGGTGCCGGCCTCGGTCGAGGCCCACGCCCTCGAGGACGGGATCGCCGTCCTGCGGGCCGCCGACGGGGCCGTGTACCGATTCGACCCGCGGGCCGACGAGGTCGTGCGCGTGGACCGGGTCGGCGGCAACGCGAGCTGGGTCTCCGGTGGCGGATCGGGGCTGTTTCTCGACCCGGAGGCGAAAGCCGTCCTCCAGATCTCCACCGGGGGCAACTGGCGGTATGCGGTCCGCGATTCCGTGCTGTGGGCGGCGCCGGTCGAGCGAGACGCCATCGCGCTCCTCGTCGGGTCGGACGCCGGACGCGAACTGTGGATCCTGCGGGAAGGCGAGTCCCAGCCCGCCGAGCGACTCTCCATCGACGTGAGCCCACCGGGGCTCGTGACGGCGTGGGGACGCCGGCTCGTGTTCGCCGGGACGGGCGCACACGACGGCCGGCTGCGGGTGCTCACCGTGGGGCCCCTCGGCGCGGGCACGGAGATCCCCTTGGGGGGCGAGAGTGGGACGCTGCTCGCGTCTCCGTCCTCGCACGAGATCTACGCGGCCGTCGGCTCACCGCCGACGATCGTCGCCGTCAGCCGGTTCACGGGCTCGATCCGACCCCTGATCACGATGTCCGCGCCCCTCGATGGCCTGCGCGTCAGCCTGTTCGGCGAGTCGCTCCTCGCCGCCTCGGGCGGCTCGGTCGTTCGCGTTCCCGTGAGCGGGGGCGAGCCTGCCCGCCTCGGTCTCGAATGGGGGCCCGATCTGCCCATCGGGCTTCCGGGAGGGCGCACCCTGGGCGAGCGGGATGGACGACTCGTGCTGTTGGATACGAACGGAGAGGGAGTGGAGCTGGGAGACGGAGCCGCGGACTGGTGGATGCCCGTGCGCTGGCGTCCCGCGTCGGAGGGGGTCGTCGCCGACCGGCTTCGCGGCGAGAGGGTGGCGCAGGTTCCGGGTGCGGCCGGAGGAGCGGAGACCGCGCCCGTGGATTCCGCGCCGGGTCCGCCCGGGCGACCGGCCCGGGCCGGGGCCGCGGATGCGCCCCCGGGGCCGGCTCCGGGGCGAACCGGGGAGGTCGCGCCCGGCTTCTACGCGATCGTGGGATCCGCCCGATCTGCGGCGGGCATCGGGGCTCTCGTGCGATCTCTGGATCTCGCCGGCTACCGGACGGCCGTCCAGCGATTCCCCGACGACGCGGGTCAGGTCTGGCACCGGGGTCTCGTGGGTCCGTACCCGTCCCGCGGGGCGGCCGAGGCGGCGGCCCGACAGCTGGAGCGCGAGCGCCGCCTCCAGACGTGGGTGACGGAGATCACGGACCTGCAGGGAGCCGGAGGGGCCCCGTGACCCGAATCGTGGACGTCCTGCCGGCGCCGCTCGTGCGGCTGGCCGATGAGCTCGAGGGCACGTCGACCATCATCGGCCTCCTGCGCTGGCCGCATGCGTTCGCGTGGTCGGCCCGCACGGCTCTCGCCCTGGCGGAAGAGATCGGTCGACGGCGGGGCCGCACGCTGCTGTGCTCGCTCGAGGCCTCGCCGTCGGAGCTGGACGGCATTCTCGGCGGCGCCCGGGGAGAAGGCCTGGGCGCCGTCCTGCGCGGCGAGGCGCGTGTGAGCGACACGGCCGTCTCGGGCGAGGGGCAGGCGTTCAGCTTCCTTCCGGCCGGTCGCGACGCGGACCCGGCGGAGCGGACGCTGGCGTCGCCCGGGCTCCGCGCTCTGGTCACCAGGGTGCGCACGGGCGGCGGCACGGCCCTGCTGTACGTTCCCGTGGAGGATCTCGGCCCGGGTCCCCCGGCGGACCTCCTGGATGGCTGGATCCTCATCGGACCGCACGGGCCGCTCCCCGGGGGAGTCGAGCCGGTTCCCGTCCTCGGGCAGATCCCGAGACCGGCGGAGCCCCGGCTCGCGAAGCGCGCGCGGGGCCGGCGGCGGCGCTCGAGCGCGCGCTTTGCGCGCGCGGTCCGGGGTGTCGGAGCCACGGGCACGGTCGCGCTGCTCGTCTGGCTCGGCTGGAGGTTGCTGGGGGGAGGCTCCGATGCGACCCTCCCCCGCGCCGTGGCGACGGGGGCGCCCGAGGCGTCGGCCGGGTCTCCCGCCGACACGACGGATCTCGAGAACGTGCGATCGCTTCCGGGCGCCGTGGCCTCCGCGGCCGTTCCATACTCCGTGCTCATCGACAGCTACGTGGATTGGGACGATGCCCTGGATCGCACGCGGCGCCTGGAGGCGAGCGGCGGCTCGGTGTACTTCGTCGCGCCGACGCCCGTCGGCGGCAAGCTGTACTACCGGGTGTTCGCCGGCGCCCAGGAGGACGGGAAGGGGGCGGTGGATCTCATGGAGGAGCTCGTGTCCACGGGGCGCAAGGAGGAATCCAGCGCATGGGACATGCGGCCGGTCCGGCTGGCCTATTCGCTCGGCTCGCAATCGTCGCCCGGGGATGCGGCCGCGGAGCGTGACCGGCTTCGGAGCGCGGGCGTGCCGGCCTACGTCCTGCCCATCCGGGTGGACGGGGCACGTCGATACCATCTGTACTCGGGGGCCTACGAGACGGCCGCGGCGGCCGAGCCTCTGGGCCTGCTGCTCGCCCGGGCCGGCGTGGACGCAACCCTGGTGACGAGACGAGGCGAGAAACAGTGAAGCTGAAGTCGCTCACCCTCCACGGATTCAAGTCGTTCGCCGACCGGACCCGCATCGACTTTCACGAAGGGATCACGGCCATCGTCGGGCCCAACGGCTGCGGAAAGTCGAACATATCCGATGCGCTGCGCTGGGTGCTCGGGGAGCAGCGCCCGACGGCGATCCGCGGAGCCCGGATGGAAGAGGCGATCTTCGAGGGGACCGCGGAACGGAAGCCCATTCACCGGGCGGAAGTGGCCATGGCGCTCTCCAACGAAGATCGCCGCCTCGCCCTTCCGCACGACGAGGTCCTGATCGGGCGCACGGTCCATCGGGGCGGTGAGAATGTCTATTCGCTCAACGGACGCACCTGCCGACTGCGAGACGTGCAGGATCTGTGTCGGGACACGGGGCTCGGAGCGAACGCCTACTCGATCATCGAGGGGCGGATGATCGACGCGATCCTGAGCGATCGCGCCGAGGAGCGGCGAGCCCTGTTCGAGGAGGCGGCCGGGATCGGTCGATACAAGGACCGTCGGCGGACGGCGCTTCGGCGGCTGGATCAGGCGGAGGTCGATCTGAAGCGGCTCGAGGACCTCCTGGGCGAGGTGGGGTCCAAGGTGCGCTCGCTGGGCCGCCAGCGAGGGCGGGCCCGGCGCTACGCCGAGCTCCGCGAGCGCCGGCTCGTGCTCGAGATCGCGGTCGCCGACGCTCGCCTCCGGGACATCGAGGCCCGCCTGGCGGAGGCGGAGGCCGAGCTCGCGCGGCGGGCGGAAGGGCGTCCCGAGCGCGAGACGGACCTGAGCCGCCGCGAGACGGAAGCCGAAGCCCTGCGACTCCGCATCGCCGAGACCGAGCGGGAGCGGTCGGACGCGGCTTCGCGACTCGAGGCGGACCGGAGGCGCCTGGAGGAGCTCGAACGGGCCCGGCTCGTACGGGAGGAGAGGGTCGCCGCCGCGGCCGCGCGGCTCGAGCAGGTCCGGGAGGAGCGCGCGGGCCTCGCGGGCCGGCGGGCGGCGATCCAGGAGGAGCTCGCCGGCCTCGCTCGTGAGCAAGAGGAGGTCGCGGCGCGACTCGCGGAGACGAACGCGCGCCTGACCGAGCGGCGCGATGCGGTGGCGGAGCTCCGGGAGCTGCGTGCGGAGAGCAAGCGCGAGGAGGAGCGGGCCCTCGGGGAGCTGGCGGAGATCGTGCGGCGCCTCGGGGCACGCGAGGCCGAGGACCAGGCGCGGCGCGAGCTCTCGGCGGAGCGGGTCGAGGAGCTGGAGAGGCGAAGGGCCGAGGCCTCGGAGACGGAGGCGTCGGAGGCCGAGCTCGAGTCCGTCCTCGGGGCCGCGGAGGAGGAGGCGGAGGCGGCACGAGGCGTGCTGGCGGACGCTCGCGAGCTCCTCGCGTCACGCCACGAGGAGTGGACCCGGCTCCGGGAGGCCGTGCATGAGGCCAGGCAGGCCCTGTCGGACATGGAGGGCGAGCTGTCGCGCTGTACGGCCCGGGCAGGGGGCCTGAGCGGGATCCTCGCCTCCGGGCGGGCGCGGCCCGCGATCGTCTCCGCCCTCCTCGAGGAGCGCGGCGCGGTGGCCGGAGTCCTCGGCACGCTGGCCGACTCGCTTCGCGTGCCCAAGGCGCACGCCCCGGCCGTCGAGGCCTGTCTCGGCGTCTTCCTGCACGCCGTGCTCGCACGGGACTGGAACGCCGTGCGGGAGGTCCGGGATTGGCTGCGGGGCCGCAAGGAGACCGGATCCCTGCTGCTGCTGCCGCTGGATCCGGGTCCGCGGATCCGGGGAGAGGCCGGGGCCGCGGGCGCGGGCTCGCTCCTCGGCCGCGTCGAGGTGGACGGGCCCGGCCGGGAGTGGCTGGACGCTCTGCTCGGCGGCGTCCGCCATCGGGACGATGCGACCTTCGAGCCCGCGTCCGGAGCCTGGGTCGCGTCCGACGGCAGCGGCCAGGATCGCTGGGGCGTCGTGCGCGTGGGACGGCCGGAGGGGGGTGGCGGCGTTCTCACTCTGCGGTCCGAGCTCGCCGACCTCGAGCGCCGTGCGGCGGATCTCGAGGCGGAGCGGGCGGGAGCGCAGGCGGGGCTGGAGGAGGCCGAGCGGGCCGTCACGGAGGCCCGCGAGGCGCACGAGGCGGCCGAGGTGGAGGTCGCGGCCGCGGAGCGCGGCGTGCGGGAAGCCGAGCTCAGAGTCGAGATCGTGGCGGAGCGACTCGAGAGAGCCCGGGCGCGGAGGGGGGAGCTGGCCTCCCGGATCCGGACCCTCGAGGCCGCGCTGCGCGACGCAGACTCCCCGATGGAGGGCGACGACGGGAGAGCCGAGGCGCTGGAGCGAGAGCGCGAGGCAGCCGAAGGCCGTCTCGCCGAGCACAGGGAGAGCGCCCTCGAGGCGACGACGCAGTGGGAGACGGAGAACGCGGCCCTGCACGAGCTGCAGATTCAGATCGCCCGCACGGAGTCGGAGCGCGAGGCGCTCGAGGAGAAGCGACGCCGCGCGGCGGTGAGCGAGCGCGAGGCGGCGGAGCGCGAGGCGCGCCTCGACCGGGAGCTGGCCGAGCTGGAGGCGGCGATCCGGGATGCCGGGACGCAGGCGGAGGAGGGCGAGCGGGAGCTCGGGCGTCTGCTGGAGGGTCGGGAAGGGGCGGAGGCCGCGTTGCGCGCCGTGGAAGAGCGCCTCGAGGCCCGGAAGCGGGAACTGAGCGAGCGGGAAGAGGCGCTCCGCGCGGCGCGGAGGATCGAGAAGGAGGAGACCGAGGGCAGGCACGTCCTGGAGCTGGAGATCACGGAGCTCCGGGGTCGCCGCGCGACGATCCGGGAGCGCCTGGAAGGCGAGTGGGACGAATCCCTGCAGGCCCTTCGCGAGCGCGTGGAGCCACCGGGCGAGGGAGGGCCCGCCGAGTGGGCCGAGGAGCTCGAGGGCGTGCGCACGAGTCTGCTGCGGATGGGTCCTGTGAATCTCCTCGCGGCGGAGGAATACGACGAGGAGAAGGAGCGCCTCGACTTCCTCGAGGCACAGAAGTCGGACCTCGTGGCGGCCCGCGACGACCTCCACGACTCGATTCGGCGCATCAACGAGGCCGCCTCGGAAGCGTTCCGGGATGTGTTCGGACAGGTCCGCGACAACTTCCAGCGCATCTTCGAGACGCTGTTCGAGGGTGGAGAGTGCGATCTTCGCCTCGAGGATCCCGAGGACGAGCTGGACTCGCCGATCGAGATCGCCGCGAGTCCGAGGGGGAAGCGGATCCAGCGGATCCACCTCCTGTCGGGAGGAGAACGGGCGCTCACCGCGCTCGCGCTCCTGTTCGCCATCTATCTCGCGAAGCCGAGCCCGTTCTGTGTCCTCGACGAGGTGGACGCTCCGCTGGACGAGTCGAACGTGGGGCGGTTCACGGCGATGCTCGAGCGATTCAAGCCCGAGACCCAGTTCATCGTGATCACCCACAACGCCCGCACGATCGAGGCGGCCGACTGGATCTACGGAGTCACGATGCAGGAGCCCGGCGTCACGTCGCTCGTGAGCATGGAGATCCGGGACCTTCCCTCCGGACAGGTGGCTTGAGGGCGGACCGCGTCTTCGTCGTCGGCAGCGGGACCGTCATCCCGGAAGCGGAGCGCGGCGGAACGTGCCTGTACGCCCGGATGGCCGACCGGAGGATCCTGATCGACGCGGGTCCCGGAGCCGCCCGGAGCCTCGAGCGCCTGGGCCTTCCCTGGGCGGAGATCACGGACCTGATCCTCACGCACTTTCACGCCGACCACGTGGGCGGACTTCCGGGGCTGTTCTTCGCGCTCCGCCACGGGGTCCAGCCCCCGCGCACGGGCGAGGGTCTGGAGGTCTGGGGCCCTCCCGGGACCCGGCGGCTGTTCGAGTCGCTGGCGGCGGCGCTGGGCGATTTCTTCGTGCGGCCCGGGTTTCCTCTGCGGATCACGGAGGTGAAGTTCGGCGGAGGCGGTGCGCTCGGAGCGCGCGTTCGGCTCGCCACCTGCAAGACGGCGCACACGGACGAGAGCCAGGCGATACGGCTCGACTCGCCGACCGGGTCGCTCGGCTTCACCGGTGACACGGGAGCGGGGGCGATTCCCGAGCTGGGGCCGTTCTTCCACGAGGTGAGCGTGCTCGTCGCCGAGTGCTCGCTGCCCGACGATCGGGTGGGAGACAACCACCTGTCGCCCGGCTCGGTGGCCCGGCTGGGGGCCGCGGCGGAGCCGGCCGTGCTGGCGCTCACCCACGTGTACCCGGAGACCCGGGCGCTGGGGGACCTGTCGGCGCTCGTGCGGACGGCGGGCTTCGATGGGACGGTCTCGGTCGTGCACGACGGATGGTCGTGGGATCTGGGACGCGCGTCCGCCGATCCGACCCCCGGACGGAACCCGGCCGCCGGATGAGGAACCCGCGGCCCGACCTGGAAGTTGATCCTGTCTTGAGCCCACCGCCATACTATGGGCGGGATTCGGACCGTCCGGCACCGACGTCAGACGAGGGGAGCGTTCGCACAGCATGCTGATCGTGATGAAGCACGGGGCGTCTCAGGCCGAGATCGACCGCGTGGTTCGAACCATCACCGAGAGCGGGTACCGGGCGGAGCCGATTCCCGGGCGCCAGCGCACGGCCATCGGCCTGGTCGGAAACGACGGGCGCGTGGATGCGGACCGGCTCGTGGGTCTGCCGGGCGTGCTGCGCGTCATCCACGTGTCCCAGCCCTACAAGCAGGTGAGCCGGGAGTGGCGTCCCGACGACACGGTCGTCGAGCTGGATTGCGGGGTGCGCATCGGCGGCCTCGAGATCGTGGTCATGGCGGGTCCGTGCGCGGTCGAGTCGGAGGAGCAGATTCTGGAGAGCGCGCGCCTCGTCCGGCGGGGCGGGGGCACGATCCTGCGCGGCGGCGCCTTCAAGCCGCGAACTTCGCCCTACTCGTTCCAGGGCCTCGGAGCCGAGGGTCTCCGGCTGCTCGCGCTCGCTCGCGAGGAAACGGGCCTCGCCATCGTGACGGAGGCGCTGGACACCGGGTCCGTGGATCTCGTCGCGGAGACCGCCGACATCATCCAGATCGGCGCCCGGAACATGCAGAACTACTCCCTGCTCAAGGCGGCCGGGCGAGCGGGGCGGCCGGTCCTCCTCAAGCGGGGCATGTCGGCCACGATCCGCGAGCTTCTCCTCGCCGCGGAGTACATCGTCCTGGCGGGAGAGCCGCGGGTCATCCTGTGCGAGCGCGGCGTGCGCAGCTTCGACGATCATGCCCGCAATCTCCTCGACCTCACCGCGATCGCGACCGTGAAGGAGCTGTCGCACCTGCCGATCATCGCGGATCCCAGCCACGGAACCGGCCACCGGAGCAAGGTCGCACCGATGGCGAGGGCCGCGATCGCCGCCGGGGCCGACGGCGTCATGGTCGAGGTGCACCCGAACCCGGAGCTCGCGGCCTCGGACGGTGCCCAGTCCTTGAGACCGGAACAGTTCGCCCCGCTGGTGTCGGAGCTCGGCGCGATCGCGACCGCGATCGGGCGCGGATTGCCGGCGCCGCTCGCGACCGCGCACGAGACGACCTGACGGCGCGGAGGCCCGGACGGGCCGGGGAGGATCTGGCCGCTGCCCACCTGATCCGTTGCGGCCTCCGGATCCTGGACCGCAACTGGCGGGCGGGGCGTCTGGAGCTCGACATCGTGGCCCAGGACGGGCCCGTCGTAGCGTTCGTCGAGGTCAAGACGCGGGGTCCCGGTCCCCAGGCTCCCCTGGAGGCCGTCACGTGGAGCAAGCGTTGCAGGGTGCGGAGGGCGGCGGAACGCTGGATCCGCACCCATCCCGGCGTCGGCGAGGAGTTCCGGTTCGATGTGGTCGGTGTGAGCGAATCCGGGGGACTCCGCGTGGCGGAGCACGTGCGGGACGCGTTCACCGGAGACGACGCGTGAGGGCTCCGGCCGCGCCTCGACACGATTGACCCCCGGCGGGCGCCCGCCTAGAATCCGGGTGCCCCAGGCCCGTGGGGCCGGAGCGCGCGAATCCCGTCAGGACCGTGAAGGTAGCAGCGGTAAGTGCGTGAAGGTCGCCACGGTTCGCCTGGGGTTTCCGATGCATCCGCTTTCGGGCCGCTGCCCCCGCGCGTAGCTTCGTCCCATGCTTCGAACCGCTCTCGCGCGTCGCCATCGTCCCCGCCGATTCGGGGAGCTCGTGGGCCAGGATCACGTGGCGCGCACCCTGCGCGCGGCGGTCGAATCGGGCCGGCTGGCGAACGCCTACCTGCTCTGCGGACCGCGCGGGATCGGGAAGACGACGGCGGCGCGCGTGCTCGCGATGGCCCTGAATTGCCCCGAGCGGAGCGAGGGCGAGCCCTGCGGTACATGTGATTCCTGCGACCGCATCTGGGCCGGCAAGACCTCACTCGACGTCGTGGAGATCGACGCCGCGAGCAACCGGGGCGTCGACGACGCACGGGATCTGCGGGAGCGTGCCATGTATGCCCCGTCCGATGAGCACCGGTACAAGGTGTACATCATCGACGAGGCGCACATGCTGACCCGTGACGCGTGGAACGCCCTGCTGAAGATCATCGAGGAGCCGCCGCCGCGCGTCGTGTTCGCGTTCGCGACCACAGAGCCCCACAAGATCCGACAGAGCGCGGCGCCGGTCCTGTCCCGGTGCCAGCGGTTCGACTTCCGCCGCGTCTCCGTGCCGGACCTCGTAGCCCGCATGCGCGAGGTGCTCCGGGCCGAGGGGGTGGAGACCGAGGAAGGCGCGCTGCTGCAGATCGCCCGTCGGGCGGACGGTGGGGTTCGGGATGCCCTGTCTCTCCTGGATCAGGTCCTGTCCTTCTCGGGAGACCGGATCGACCTGGAAGACGTGCGGGAGATGCTGGGCCTCGTGGCGGAGGAGACGTACCTGGAGGTGTTCGAGATCGTCCGGGACGGCGACCGCGGGGCCGTGTTCCCGTTCGTCGAGCGTCTGGTGGATGCGGGGACGGACCTGAGCGAATTCGTTCGCGGCCTGGGCGAGGCGATCCGGATTCTCGCCGGCCTCGCTCTCGGGGGAGAGCAGGGCGAGGAGCTCACGCAGGCATCGCGCGACCGTTTCCGCCAGGTGGCCGAATCGTTCCAGGAGGGCGACCTGCTGCGCATGCTCGCGGTGCTGGCCGACTACGAGGCGACGGGACGGTTTCGACGCAGCTCCCAGCCGAGGATCCAGCTCGAGGTGCTGCTGCTGCGGCTCGCGAGCCTCGATTCCTCCGTGAAGCTGGCCGAGCTGCTGGACGCGATGGGGGGGAACGGGGAGGGAGCGGGGCCGCCGTCCCGGCGGGACGCGCCGGCCATCCCCGACAGGGAGGTGCCCGGGGCGCGAGGCTCGCCCTCCCCCGTGGTGGCGGAGAGCAGGGAAAAGGAAGAGGAGCCGGCGTCGGAGGAGGGAAGGCTGCGAGCGGCCTGGCGCGCCGCGCTCGACGCCGCGGAAGGCCTCGGCGGCCAGGCCGTCGTGCTCAACGGCGTGCGGGTCGAGTCTCGCGTCGGCTCGGAGATTCGGCTGCAGGTCCCATCCGGCCTCACGGCCGACCTCCAGCGGTGGCTGGATGACCCCCGTCGATCCGCCGGTCTTCGGGCGGAGCTGGCCCGACGGCTGGAGCTGGAGGAAGGGGACCTGACGTTTCGCGTCGGCGACGGCGGGCGGAGTGGTCGCCTCACGGCGGAAGGCGCACGGGATCAGAAGCTCGCGAGCCTCGTCGAGCGGGACCCCCGCCTCGGGGAGGCGGTAAGAGAACTTGATCTCGGATTGGCGGAAACCTAGAAAGGTCGGTCGCACGGTGGAGAACCTGAATCAGATACAGCAGCTCTTCCAGCTGGGCCAGCAGGTTCAGGCGCGCCTGGCGGACGTGCAGGCACGGCTCGAGAAGGAGCTGTTCGCAGCGAACAGCGGAGGCGGCCTCGTCGAGGCTTCCGTGGACGGAAAGGGAGCGCTCCGGTCGCTCAGGATCGACGCGTCCGCCGTGGATCCCGAGGACATCGAGATGCTCGAAGACCTGATCATGGCGGCCGTCTCGGAGGCGCAGAGGAAGGCGAGAGAGTCGCTCGCGAGCGAGATGAAGCAGGCCGCCGGCGGCATGCCGATCCCGGGCCTGGGCTCCCTCCTCGGAGGCTGACCGGGCGCTTGGAGAGCGAGGCGTAGCGGACGTGTCCGCCATCGAGGGATTGATCGCCGAGTTGGGCCGCCTGCCGGGCATCGGGAGGAAGACCGCGCAACGGCTCACCTACTTCCTCCTGCGGGAGTCTCCGGAGAACGCGAGACGTCTCGCCCGGGCCATCGATCGCGTGGTCGAGGAAGTCAGGCCGTGCGCGATCTGCGGCAACCTGAGCGACGCCGATCCCTGCGAGCTCTGCGCGAGCCCGCGGAGGGATGCGACGCGCTTGTGTGTCGTCGAGGAGGCCTCGGACATCGCGGCCATCGAGAAGTCCGGCGAGTACCGCGGCCGCTACCACGTGCTCGGCGGCCGACTGTCGCCCCTGGACGGGGTCGGTCCGGACGACCTGAACATCGCCTCGCTCGTGACACGCGTCCGCGAGGGCGTACGGGAGCTCATCATCGCGACGAATCCGAGCGTCGAGGGAGAGGCCACGGCAACATACTTGCACAAGATCGTGTCGGAGGTCGGGGCGCTCCGCGTGACCCGGCTCGCACGGGGCCTGCCCGTGGGCGGCGACCTCGAGTACGCGGATGGCGTGACGATCGCACAGGCACTATCCGGCAGACGGGAGATGTAGGGAATGGGAAAGAAAGTCATCGTCGTTCGCTCGGACTCGGACGGCGCCACCGAGCGGGTGCTACGCATAGCGGGCCTGGCGCTTCTCGGGGTGGGGGTCGTGGCGGGACTCGGACTCCTCCTGGCCCGGGACCAGATGACGCGTCATCAGAACGAGTTGTTCAGCCCGCACCCGCTGAGGCGTCTCGCGGCCCTGGGATACTTGCGGTCCCGGCCCGGCATCGACAACGTGCTTCTGCTTCGGGACTATCTGGCCTGGGAGGCGAGACCGCTCCTGCGGAAGAAGGCCGCGGGCATTCTGGTGAACATGGAGAGCTACCTCGAGTCGTCCGAGACCGTGGAAGAGGCGTGAGGCAGGGGGTTTCCCCGCCCGCCGCGGCGGGATCGACCCGGTCCGAGGAGTTGCATGCCGACCACTAACCACGCCGCACGGGAAATCAACTGCAAGGTCGTGTACTACGGCCCGGCTTCCAGCGGCAAGACCACGAATCTCCGCTACATCCACAGCAAGCTGGACCCGGCGACCCGCGGCAAGCTCATCGCGCCGTCCACAGAGAGTGACCGGACCCTGTTCTTCGATTTCCTGTCCGTCGACCTCGGGACGGTCCGCGGCTTCCGGACGCGGTTCCACCTCTACACGGTGCCCGGCCAGGTCCGGTACAACCAGAGCCGGCGGCTCGTGCTCAAGGGCGTGGACGGGCTCGTGTTCGTCGCCGACAGCGGCGGGGACCGGATGGAGGACAACATCGAGTCCCTCGCGAACCTGAACGAGAACCTCGCCTCCCACGACCGCCGGCTCGAGGACATCCCGCGCATTCTCCAGATCAACAAGCGGGATCTGCCCGACGCGCTCGCCGTGGAAGACGTGCGCGAGGCGCTGCGCCAGACGGATCAGGAGTCGTTCGAGGCGGTGGCCATCGAGGGTGATGGAGTGTTCGAGTCGCTCACGGCGGTCTCGAAGCGGGTCATCGCGTCGCTCGGCTGAGACCGGGCCGTCCCGTGAACCTCCCGAACGCGATCACGACGCTCCGCGTCTTCCTCACGCCCGTCGTCTTCGTCCTCGTGCTGAAGCCGGGAGGATCGGCACGTCTGCTGGCGTTCCTCGTCTTCCTGCTCGCGGCGCTCTCGGATCTCTGGGACGGAGAGCTCGCGAGACGGCGGGGCCAGGTCACGGACTTCGGGAAGCTCGTGGATCCCATCGCGGACAAGCTCCTGCTTTTTGCCACGCTCGTGCCGTTCCACGTGCTGACGAGACGGTCGCCCGAGCTGTGGAACCTCCCGGTGTTCGGGGGGGTCTCGCTGTGGATTCTCGTCGTGTTCTTCGGGCGGGAGCTCCTCGTGACGGCCCTGCGCATGCGAGCCGCCCGCCGGGGCACCGTGATCGCGGCCCGCACGTCCGGAAAGCGCAAGGCCCTGGCCCAGAACGTCTTCATCGGATCGACGCTCCTGTGGCTCGCCTTTCGGGGGGCGGAGCGCTCCCACGAGTGGTCGGGACCGCTCGTCGCGGCCTGGGCGACGTTTCACGGGATCTTCGCGGCCACCGCCCTGGCCGTGGCTCTCCTCTTGACCGTCGTCTCACTCCTCGTATATGTGCGCGCCTATGGACGGCTCGTGCGGTAACGGGGTCGGGCCCGCGGGGCGCGCGTGAGCGGCTCGCGGACGATGACGGATCGGAGCCTCGCGCGCGAGGTCGTGGAGCGCCTGCGCGCCGAGGGGGCGACGCTGGCGGTGGCGGAGAGCTGCACGGGCGGCTGGCTCGGGCGCGAGATCACGGCCGTGCCCGGCGCGTCGGACGTGTTCTGGGGCGGGGTCATCGTGTACTCGGATCGGGCGAAGGCGACCCTGCTCGGAGTGCCCGCCCCTCTCGTGAGCGAGTACGGCGCCGTGTCGGCCGAGGTCGCGCGCGTGATGGCGCGCGAGGTGCGCGCCGTCTCGAGCGCCACGTGGGGTGTTGCGATCACGGGCGTCGCGGGGCCGGGAGGCGGCCGCGCCGGGAAGCCCGTGGGGACGGTGTGGTTCGCGGTCGACGGGCCTGCCCGCGCCGTGTGGACGCAGAGATTCGGAGGGGATCGGGACGACGTCCGCCGCCAGGCGGTGTGGGAGGCGCTGCGAGAGCTGAACCGGCTTCAACCGGGAGGGATCGATGGTTGAGGGCGCACACGGATACCTGGACGGCGTGGGAGGCCTGCGTCTGTTCTACCGGGCCTGGGAGATCACCGACGCCAGAGGGAAGATCCTCCTCGTTCACGGTCTCGGGGAGCACTCCGGACGCTATCGACAGGTGGCGAGCGTCCTGAACGGGGCCGGGTTCAACGTCTACGGGCTCGACCTGCGAGGTCACGGCCGCTCTCAGGGCCGGCGGGGCCACGTCCGCCGCTTCGAGCACCTCCTCCAGGATGTCGACCGTCTCCGGCGCCGGGTGTGCGGCGCGAAGCCCTGCGGCGATCCCGTCTTCCTCCTCGGTCACTCGCTGGGCGGGCTCGTGGCGCTGCGTTACATGCGGGAGTTCGCGTGCCGGTCGCTGTGCGGGGCCGTGATCGTGGCCCCGTTCGTCGAGATCCGGATGCCCGTGCCGGGCTGGAAGCTCGCGCTGGGCCGGCTTGCGGACCGGTTCGTGCCCGCCCTCACGCTCGACAACGGGCTCCGGCGCGAGAAGCTGTTCCGCGAGGAGGACGAGCGCGAGGCGTATCGCACGGATCCGCTCGTGCACCGCCGGATCAGCGCCCGGCTGTGGGCGGAGATGCGTCGGGCCGCGGAGGCGCTCCGCGGCCCGGATACCGGAGAGGCGCACCTCCTGTTCCAGGTTCCCGGCGACGACCGGATCGTGAACTCACGCGCCGCGCTGGCGCTGGCGTCCGAGCTGGGCGAGGGCTCCGAGGTGCGGGAGTATCCGGAGGCCTACCACGACCTGTATCATGATCCGCTCCGCGAGAGCGCTTTGAGGGACGCGGCGGCGTGGATCGCGGATCGATCGGAGGCGTCGGCCGCCGCGTGAGCGGAGGCCGATGGAGGGCGGCACGGTTCCGCGTTCGCGCGGACCTGGCAACGGCATGGAGGCTGGAGTGACGGGACGAGGCAATCCGTGGAAGCGGCGGCGGCCCGGAAACCCGACCGGGGAGGGCGCGCCCCCGGCCGGAGGTGAGGGAGAAGGGCAGGAGGAGACGGCGGAGGCGTCGGAAGCTCCACCGGAGGTTTCGGGGGCGGAGGCGGAGGACGAGCGGGCGGCCGCGGAGGCGGGAGACCCGGCGACGGAGGTCGCCGATGCGACGGCCGAGCTGGTGGCCCTGCGGGACCGGCATCTGCGGCTGGCGGCCGAGTTCGAGAACTACCGCAAGCGCACGCGGCGCGAGCTGGGGGAGACCCGCGAGCAGGCGCAGGCAGACCTCGCCCGCATGATCCTGGGGACCCTGGACGATCTGGCCCGCGTGGCGACGATCCCGAGCGAGACCACGACCGTGCAGGCGCTGGAAGAGGGGATCCAGATCATCGAGCGCAACCTGCGGAAGCAGCTCGAGGACGCGGGTCTGCGCCGCATCGAGGCCGAGGGATCGCCGTTCGATCCGAACCTGCACGAGGGCCTGACCGTGGCGGCGGCGCCCCGTGAGGAAGAGGACGAGACCGTGGGCCGGGTACTCGTGGATGGGTACCTGTTCGGGCAGCGGCTCGTTCGACCCGCGCAGGTGGAGGTCCTGCGCTGGGGTGGGGATCGCGAGGAGGGCGGAGAGGCGAGGGAAGTCGAGGACGCGCGGCCGCCGGATGCCGACGAGCCCACCCTCGACTCCGGGGAGGCCGGCGACGGCCGATGACCGCCCGTTCGAAGAATTACTACCAGATTCTCGGCGTCGCCGAGAACGCCTCGCCGGACGCGATCAAGAAGGCGTATCGGAAGCTCGCGAAGACGCACCACCCCGACGCGAATCGTGACGATCCGAAGGCGGGGGAGCGCTTCAAGGAGATCTCGGAGGCCTACTCGATCCTGTCCGACCCGGAGAAGCGGCGCAAGTACGACCAGCTCCGCCGCTTCGGGGCCATGGGGGGCTACCGGGCCCCGGGGGCGACAACCGGCGCGGGGTCCGGGGGGCGGGGCTTCCGGTTCGAGGACCTCGGGGGTCTGGGCGACATCTTCAGCTCCATCTTCGACTTCGGCAAGCGGGGCGAGGCGCGCCGGAAGGGGCCCGAGCGCGGCCGCGACATCGAGTACCTCGTGGAGGTCTCGTTCCGTACGGCGGTGCGGGGAGGGAAGGTCCGGCTCAGCGTTCCGCTCACGGAGGAATGCGCGACGTGCGACGGCTCGGGAGCGGCGCCGGGGTCGAGCCTCGACACGTGCTCGGAGTGCCACGGGAGAGGGACAGTGACGTTTGGCCAGGGCACGTTCTCCGTGCCGAGACCGTGCCCCGCGTGCCTGGGGCGGGGCCGCATTCCCTCGGCGCCGTGCCCCGCGTGCAAGGGTCGGGGAGAGGTCGGCGCGCGCCGGCGCATCAGCGTCACGGTGCCGCCAGGCTCAGAGGACGGCTCGCGGCTCCGCATCCCGGCCCAGGGCGAGCGCGGGCCCGGCGGCGGGAAGCCGGGCGACCTCGTCGTCCGGTTCAAGGTGCGAGACGATGCGTTCTTCCGGCGCGAGGGGCTGAACCTCGTGTGCGAGGTTCCGATCAACCTCGCGCAGGCCCTCCTCGGCTCGCGCGTGAAGGTCCGGACGGTCGACAACCGGAAGGTCGTCCTCCGCATCCCCCCGGGAACCCAGAGCGGAACCGTGTTCCGGATCAAGGGCCAGGGCGTGGAGAAGGGAGGGCAGACGGGCGATCAGCTGGTGCGCATCCTCGTGCGCCTGCCCGAGGACCTGTCGGAGGACGGCCGTCGCGCGGCCCGGACCCTGGCGGAGGCGGAGGGCCTCAAGCGCTGAGGGCCCGTCGTCGCGGGGTCAGTGGATGACCCCGCCGCCGAGCACCATGTCACCGCGGTAGAGGACGGCGCTCTGGCCGGGCGTCACTGCGTGCTGCGCTGCCAGGAGCTCGAGCCGGAAGCGGGACGGCGCGACCTCCAGGGTCCTCGCCTCGACGATCGGAGCGCCGTGCCGGATCCGGACTCCGATCTCCTCGCCGGGCGCTGGCGGGTCCGCGAGCCAGTTCGCCCGCTCCGCGAGCAGATCCGCTCTCGCGAGCTCGTTCCGCGGCCCCACCACGACCGTGCGACTCTCCGGCCGGATCTCGAGCACGTACAGGGGCTCCGCCGCTCCGCCCGGGAGGCGCTTCCGCTGGCCCACCGTGAACCGGGCGTAGCCGGCGTGCTCGCCGACCTCCCGGCCGTCCCGGCGGACGACGGGCCCCGGGAGCAGGGCGGGATGGTCGGGACCGAGATGCCGTCCGAGGACGCCCGCGTAGTCGCCGTCCGGCACGAAGCAGATCTCGAAGGACTCGGGCTTGTCGGCCGTCACGAGGTTCAGCTCACGGGCGCGCCGGCGGACCTCGGGCTTCCGGAGGTCCCCGAGGGGAAGACGAAGCCGCCTCAGCACGCCGGCCGGGATGCCCCAGAGGAAATACGTCTGATCCTTCCGCGCGTCCGCGGGGCGCGCGAGGCGCGGGCCGTCCGCGGTCGGGATGACGCGCGCGTAGTGTCCCGTCGCGACGAGATCGCATCCGAGCTCGTCCGCCCGCCGGACCAGGTCCCGGAACTTCGTGAAACTGTTGCAGCGCACGCACGGGATCGGGGTCCGCCCGGCCGCGTACTCCTGGACGAAGTCGGCGATGACGTCGGCCGTGAACGTCTTCTCCACGTCGCACACCACATGCGGGAACCCCAGTCTCGCCGCGACGGCCCGCGCGTCCGCGATGCCCTCGAGGCCACAGCAGGTCCGGCTTCCCGCCGGCGCCTCGGCATAGCAGAACGTCTTCATCGTCACGCCCACGACCTCGTGGCCCCTCTCCCCGAGCAGGGCCGCGGCCACGCTGGAGTCGACCCCACCGGACATCGCGACGAGGACGCGTCCGGCCGTGCGCGAGCCGCTCACGATCCTCCCCCCGCTCCGGCTCCCGACTCCCGGAGGCGCTCCACGACCGCGAGCACGACGGTCGCCGCCCTCTCGACCTCCTCGGGCGTCGTCTGCGGCCCGAAGCTGAATCGAAGGACCCCGTAGCCGCCCTCCTCGGGGTGTACGCCGATGGCCTCGAGGACGTGGGACGGGCGCGCGGAGCCGCTGCTGCAGGCCGAGCCGCCCGACACGGCGACGCCGGCCAGGTCCACGGCGACGAGGAGGGCAGCCTGGTCCACGCCGGGGATCCCGACGCTGAGCAGATTCGGCATCCGCGTCTCCGCCGCTCCGGCGTGCACCCGAAGGTCGGGGATGCCTTCGCGGAGCCGAAGCTCGAGCCGATCGCGCATCGCGCTCCACCGGGACCGGACGGCCTCCGGCTCGCCTGTCGCGAGTCGAACCGCCGCCGCGAGGCCGACCGCGCCCACCGGGTTCTGCGTGCCGGGCCACAGAGATCCCTCCTGGCCGCCACCGTACGCCAGGGGCTCCAGCTTCGCTCCCCGACGCACGTAGAGCAGACCCACGCCCACCGGCCCCCCGAGCTTGTGCGCGGTCATCGTGAGGAGATCGACCGGAACGTTCCGCACGGAGACGTCCAGCTTTCCGACCGCCTGGACGGCGTCCGTGTGGATGGACGCCCCGTGTCGGTGGGCGAGCTCGGTGATCCGATCCAGGGGCTGCACCACGCCGATCTCGTTGTTCGCCCACATGACGGACACGAGCGTGGGACGCCCGGCGCTCGCCTCCAGCTCCCGCTCCAGCGCCTGGAGCTCGAGCTCTCCGTTCCGATCCACGTCCAGCGGAACGACCTCCGCTCCCTCCGAGCCCGCCCGCTCGGCGGGCTCGAGGACCGCCTTGTGCTCGATCCTCGACACGAGCAGACGGGGCCGCTCCGGCATGCGGGCCCGGGCGAAGCCGAGAATCGCCAGGTTGTCGGACTGGGTCCCGCCCCCGGTGAGCACGATCTCGTGCCGCGTCGCGCCGAGCGCGCTCGCGAGCTCTTCTCGCGCGTCCTCGAGCCGGACCCGGGCCGCCCGGCCGAACGCGTGCTGACTCGCGGCGTTGAAGTCGGCCGTCCCGACGGCGCTCGCCATCGCCTCCCACACCTCGACCCGGATGGGGGAGGTCGCGGCGTGGTCCAGGTAGATCCCCGGGCCAGGGCGGGTCGGGCTCATCTCCCCTCCGGTCCCGGCTTCCGAATCAGAGGGACCTCACGGACAGCGAGAGCAGGTCGTCGACCCGCATCGTCTCCTCGGTGTAGAACGGCTCGCCGTAGCCCGCCCGGATGAGGGATCCGTAGTGCCGGTTCTGGGTCTCGACGAGGTCCGTGAGGGTCTGCCCCGTCGGAAACGCCTCGCCCGCGCTCGTCGCGCCCTCGAACTGCGACGCATAGCACCGAATCGCCTCCATCTTCCGGCCGAACTGGTCCTCGATCGGCACGACGAAGGTCGGCTTGATCGGGTCCTCCCGAAAGCTCATCGCGTAGAGCACCTTGAGCGGGCGATGGGGCTCGCCGTCGCCGTACCGACGGAGACCGGCGAGGAAGCAGGCGTCGCGGGCCAGCTCGGCCGCGACCCGGTGGTCCGGGTGCCGGCCCCGGAAGAAGGGCAGGATCACGACTCTCGGCGTGAGACGCCGGAGCGTGGACACGAGGGACTCCCGGTTCTCCGGGGTGTTGAACAGTTCGGCATCGGGGAATCCCGCGTTCAGGCGCACGGTCAGGCCGAGAACCTCGGCGGCCCGGGCCGATTCCTCCGCCCGCAGGTCCGCAGATCCCCGGGAGCCCGCCTCGCCCGCCGTGAGGTCGAGCACGCCCGTGCGGGCCCCCTGATCGGCGCAGCGAATCAGCGTGCCTCCGCACAACAGCTCCGCGTCGTCGCGGTGCGCGGCGACGGCTAGGACATCGACCGGCGTGGGATCGCACGGCACCCCGCTCACGACGCGCGCCCGTCCGGTCTCACTCGTAGCGCAGGGCGTCGACGGGGTCGAGCTGCGCCCCGCGGGCCGCGGGGTAGAGGCCGAAGCCGACGCCCGTGAGGATGGAGGCGAGCAGCGCCGCCACGACGGACCACGCGGGAACGGAAGCCGGGACCGGTGTGAGGCTCGCGATCATGCCGACGAACAGCCCCCCGAGCAGCATGCCGATGGCCCCGCCGAGCAACGTGAGCGTCGCGGCCTCCACGAGAAACTGCCACATGAGATCGCGGCGGCGCGCCCCGAGGGCCTTGCGGAGGCCGATCTCCCGCGTCCGCTCGGTGACCGAGATCATCATGATCCCCACGACGCCGATGCCGCCCACGAGCAGGCCCACGCCCGAGAGCGCGACCATGACGGTGAAGAAGACCCCGGTGAGCCGGTTCCAGAAGTCCAGGACCTGGTCCTGTGTGATGAGGTGGAAATCGTCGTCCTGATCGGGCCGAAGGCCCCGCAGCTGCCGCATGCGGGTCCGCACCACGTCGAGCGCCGTCTCCAGCGGGACGCCGTCGGCGGGCTTGACCGTGAACCACACCATGCGGTTCCACACGCCGAGATACTTCAGGGCCGCGCCGAACGGGACGAACACGTAGTGGGTGGTGAGCGCGGCGAACAGGTTCGTGGGCGGGCGGTAGATCCCGATGGAGCGGAACGGGGACCGACGTCGTCCCGGCCGCCCGATGTTCATCGTCTTCGCGAGCGGATCCAGCCCGGAGTACAGGTCGAGGGCCGTCGCCGAGTCGATGACGGCCACGGGGCGCCGCCGCTGCTCCTCCGTCCGGGTGAAGAACCGGCCGTCCACCAGGTCGCCGCCGTCGATCTCCATGTAGTCGGCGTCCACGCCGTAGAGGGTGATGCGGACGTCCTGATCCGACGTGTCGGCGTGGTAGCCCATCTGCGACAGATCCGCCCCCGCCGCCACGCTCCGAATCCCGGGCAGCCGCGCGAGCTCCCGAGTCCAACGCGGGTCGAGAGGCGGGTTCTTCATGAACTCGTTCTCCTCCTCCTCCAGGCCCGTCTGCACCCCGCCCCCCCCACCGACCGGAGCGTGGAACACGTAGAACGTCGTGGGCCCGGCGGCCGCGATCGCGTCCTTGAAGCTCGAGTTCAGTCCCTGGACCATGGCCGCCATGATCATCACGACCATGACCCCGATCGTCACGCCGAGGATCGTGAGGCCGCTGCGCACCTTGTTCGCGCGCAACGAATCGAGCGCGACCCGGATGCCTTCCCGCAGCGTGGCCGCGAAGCCCATCCCGCCCCTCCGCCGCCGGCTACTCATACCGGAGCGCCACGATGGGGTCCAGCTTCGCGGCCCGGTAGGCCGGGTAGAGACCCGACCCGATGCCGACGGCGAGCCCGAGCGTCAACGAGAGGCCGAGCGCCCAGGCGGGGACGGACGCCGGCAGGGGCGTGAACGCGTCCACCGCCATCCCGAGGCCGATCCCGAGGGCGACGCCGATCGCCGCGCCGAGGATCGAGAGCGTGGACGACTCCGCGAGGAACTGGAGGAGGATGTCGCGCCGGCGCGCGCCGAGCGCCTTGCGAACCCCGATCTCGCGCGTCCTTCCCGCCACGGACAGCAACATGATGTTCATGATCACGATGCCACCGACGACGAGCGAGACGCCGACGAGGCCCGGGATCGCGGCGAACAGGATCGTGTTGATCTTCTCCCACGCGCTCAACAGCTCGTTGGATGTCTGGAGCCAGAAGTTGTTCTCCGCGCCGGGCCGCAGCTTCCGCTCGCGGCGGAGCGCGGCCTCGACCTGGAGCATGGCGGCCTCCATCTCCTCGGCCGAGCGCATCTTCACCTGGATCTCCTCGACCCGGTCCCGCGAGGTCGCGAGCGACTGGCGGTAGACGGAGAACGGCACGAGGATCGAGGCGTCCCGGATGTTCCCGAGCAATCCTCCCTGTTTCTCCCACACGCCCACGACCTCGTAGCGCTGGGAGCCGAGCCGGATCCGCTTGCCGATCGGCGTGACGTCCGGAAAGAGCTTCTCCGCGATCTCTCCCCCGATGACCGCGACCTTCAGCGCCCGCCGCTCGTCCAGCGGCGACAGCCCCCTCCCCACCGCTACGTTCCAGCCCTGGAGGGCCTCGTACTCCTCCGAGCCGCCGATCACGCGGATGTTGCGGCGCCGCCGCTCCCGGTAGGAGACCTGATTGAAGAACCGGTCCTGGGAGTACGCCAGCCTCCAGGCCGTCGGTACCGCCTCGCGGACGACCTTCACGTCCGCCAGGGTCAGGAACGGGTTCCGGGCCTGCCGACGGCGGCGCTCCTCCGTCTCGGCTCCGGTCTGGATCTGGCTTCGGCGGACGACCGTGAACGTGTTCACGCCGAAGATCGAGCCCGCGAAGTCGTCCTGCACGTACCGGTTCATGCCCTCCACGACGGTGATGACCGCGATGAGGAACATGATGCCGATGATGACGCCGACGAGCGTGAAGAACGACTTGAGCTTGTTCGCGCGGATCTGCTGAAGCGCGATGCGGATCCCCTCGAGAAACTCCACGATCGCGCCCTCAGGCCCTCGGCGGCCGGGGCTCGCGGGTGGCGTCGAGAGACTCGATCCGTCCGTCCCGCAGCGTGATGACCCGCTCGGCGCGCTCGGAGATGTCGTGCTCGTGCGTGACCATGATGATCGTCTGGCCCTGCCGGTACAGCTCCTCGAACACCTGCATGATCTCCTCTGAGGTCACGGAGTCGAGGTTGCCCGTCGGCTCGTCGGCCAGCAGGATCGACGGCCGATTCACGAGCGCGCGCGCGATCGCGACGCGCTGGCGCTGTCCGCCCGAGAGCTCGGTCGGCTTGTGATCCAGCCGATCCGCGAGGTCCACCCGCGTCAGCGCCTCCGTCGCGCGCTCCACGCGCTCGCGGGCGGCGACGCCGGCGTAGATGAGCGGCAACTCGACGTTGTGGAGGGCGCTCGCGCGCGGGAGAAGGTTGAACGTCTGGAAGACGAAGCCGATCTCGCGATTGCGGATCCGGGCGAGCTCATCGTCGTCCAGGTCCTGCACGGCCTGCTCGTTCAGGACGTAGGAGCCGGCCGTGGGCGTGTCCAGGCAGCCGATGAGGTTCATCAGCGTGGACTTGCCCGAGCCCGAGGGTCCCATGATCGCGATGTACTCGTTCGCCCGGATATCGAGGTCCACGCCCCGCAGCGCATGGACGGTCTCGGTCCCCATCTGATACTCCTTCGTGAGGCCCCGAGTCAGGATGAGCGGCGGCCCCCCGTTTCCCCCCGGCATCAACTCCACGTTCACCCCGGCCTCCTCAGCTCGCCTCGATGGATCCGCTCGCGGAGTCGGCCGCGATGACCCGGATGGGAGAGCCGTCTTCCAGGTCCCGGATTGCCTGGTACGAGCCCGACACCACGGTTTCGCCCTCCTCGAGTCCGCTCAGGACCTCGAAGTAGTCATCGCCCGCCACCCCGATCTCGACGGGGCGGAATCGGACGTGGTCGCCGTCGACCACGAAGACCCCCTCGATGGCTTCCTTCGGCCCGGTCGCCGATGCGCTGTCGGGGGCCTCGTTCTCGTTCGGGAGCCGCTCGAACTCGTCCGGCTCCATGAGCGTGAGCGAGATGATCGGGATCGCGACGGCGTTCTCGCGCACGGCGGTGATCACGTCGGCCGTGGCGCTGAGATCCGTCCTCAGCCGCCGGTCCGGGTCCTTGAGCGTGATCCGAACCTCGAAATCGATCGCCTGGTCGCTCCCTCCCGCCTGCAGCGAGGTTCGAGGCCGGATCGAGCTGTTTCCGATCTTCGTCACCACGCCCTGGAACTCCTCGTCCTGAAACGCGTCGATGTGCACGACGGTCGAGTCCCCAACCTCGATGTCGGGGACGTCCGTCTCGTCTACCTCGATGACCGCCTCCATCACGGAGAGGTCGGCAACGGTCAGGAGGAGGCTGCCCGGGTTGTTCATCGTGCCGACGACGGCCGTCTCCCCCTTCTCCACGTTCAGGCGCGTGACCCGTCCGCTCATCGGGGCTTCGATCACCGTCTTGGACAGCTGGTCCTCCGCCTCCGCCACGCTCGCCCTGGCGATCTCCACGTTGTGCTTCGCGGACTCCCAGAGCGCCTTCTGAACATCGGCCTGCGTCCTCGACTGCTCGTACTCCGAGTCCGTGATCAGGTTGCCGCCGACGTCCTTGAGCTGCCGGATCCGATCCCAGTCGCGTTGGGCCTGCTCGTAGTTCGCCCGCGCCTGGACCTCGCGCGCCTCGGCCTCCGCCAGGGCGGCCTGGCTCCGCTCGAGCGCAGCCTCGAAGCGGGCCGGATCGATGACCAGCAGAAGGTCCCCCTCCTGAACGTCCTGGCCTTCCTCCACGTTCAGCTCCACGATTCGGCCGGAGACGTCCGCGCTGATGTCCACGGAGGTACGGGGCTCGATGTACCCGGTCGCGGTCACGCGGGACACGAGGTCCCGCCGCCCGACCTTCTCCGTGCGAACTTCGATTCCCTCGCGGTTTGCGCCCCGCAGGGACAGCGCGGCCAGGAGGCCGAGCAGGACGACGACGCCCAGCCCGATCAGGATTTTATTGCGACGAGACATGCACTTTCTCCCAAGATCCGTGCGAGTTCGGAAGCCCGCGCGATATACGTCGCCCGCCCCGCCGAGGTTTCACGGCTGGCGGTCCGGAGCGGCGGTTCGCCTGCGCTCCGGACGGCACTCGGGTCCGGCGACTTCCCCCGACCCGTGGGGCGGCGGGAGCGGGTGGTCAGCCGGCTCCGACCGCGGCGAGGATGAGCTTGAGCACTAGGTACAGCGCCATGAGCACGCCGATGGCGCCACCCGCCGTCACCTTCGGGTAGATCCGGCTCAGCGCGATCCCGAGCACGACGATCGTCCAGATCCCGAACACGTTCAGTCCGTGAAGGAAGCGAAAGGCGAAGCCGGACGGCTCGAGGCCCGGGACGAGAAGATCCAGGGCGAGCGCCGTTCGCAGGTCTCCCCTCGCGATGGCGAGCGGCAGGATCGCGACGCCGCCGATCGTCCCCACGAGATTCGCGTGGATGGTGGCGCTGAACACCTGCCGGAAGGACCCCTCGCCGCCCAGCATCACGTTGTAAATGAGCAGCAGGATCCCGGCGATGATGACGAACACGATGACGGGCCCGATCACGGCGCCCACGTAGCGCGTGATCGCGCCGATGCGCACGGCCGCGTCCACCTGCTGGGCCGTGGCGTCGGGCCCCACCTGCGAGCGGATGAGGTCGCGGATCATCTCCCCGGGCACGAGGAACTGAGCCACGAGCCCGACGACCGTGATGAAGAGCAGGGCGCCGAGCCACGCCGGCTTCTCGCGCAGGGCGTCGAAGAGCTTGCCCGGAGCCGTGAACACCTGGGCGATGCGGACGGCGAGATTCGGCAGCGGGGGCGGCCCGGCGTCCGGCGTGTCGGTGACCGGTACGAAAGCCTCGTTGTCCATCGGTCGCTCCTAGGGTTGGCGGGTGGCGACCCAGGCCCGGGCGGGAATCCGCACACGCAGGACCCGCCCCGTCTCCGGCTCGACCCACAGGTCCCGTGTCTCTCCGGCGAGCGAGATCCGGATCCGAAGCGCGGGACGTCGCTCCTTTCCGATCACGATCGTATCCCGCGCCGTCTCCCCGATCAATAGAGCGCGCTTCTCGCCGAGCCGCGGGATGACCGCCGTCACGGGGCGGGAGCGTCCGGCGTCCCGCGTGAGCAAGCGCCGGGCGAGGAGGGCGTAGTGGTGAGCGACGTCCCGCTCCAGGATGAGCATGCCGGGGGAGGAGAGAAACTCCTTGAACCGCTCGCCCTCGGGCCCGGACGTCGTGACCCGCAAACGGCCGCCCGACCGGGTGGCGAGGATCCGGGACGGGGGACCGTCGAGCGTCCGGAGCTCGTAGCGCTCGATGCGGAATCCCGGTCCGAGACGCAGTCCCGTCTCGAACGACGGCCCGGGGGCTCCGGCCGCGTCGTAGGTGACCCGTCCGACGGCCATCAGCCGATCTCCCCGACGCCGGAGCGCGAAGACCTCGCTGCCGATCCTGTGTCCCTCGAGCTGTAGCTCGAACGTCCCCGCGTCGAGCTCGATGGCCTGTTGGCCGGTCATGGCCGCCGGCATTCCGACCAGCGTGGCGGCCGCGAGGATCGCGGCGCGCCGGGATCGTGTCATGCTCAACTCGCGGGCCCCCGTGATGATGTTCTCGCGAGCTCCGGCTCCGCGCTCGCGCGCCGCCTGCCGGCGGCGGCTTCCCAGGCGTAGCTCGAGGCCACGCTCCCGACGACGAGGAGGAGGCCGACCCATCCGGCGGCCGTGAGCCGCTGGCCGAACAGCATGAGGGCCAGGAGCGCCGCCACGACCGGCTCGATCGTGGCCGCAACGGCGGTCGGCGCCGCCTCGATCCGGCGTACCCCGCCGAAGAACAGGAAGTTCGCGGCCAGGATGGCCCCGAGCGCGAGGAGGAGCGCGAAGATCCAGTCGGCCGCCGTCGCCGGCGCCGTGGGCGCCCGGCCGGCGAGGGGGAGCGCCACGGACAGGATGAGGGTCCCGCCGCCGATCTCCAGGAACAGGACCTTCACGGAGCCGTAGCGCGGGACGGCGAAACGCGCGATGAGGGTGGTGGCGGCGTACGCGGCCGCGGCGAGCAATCCCCCGATGACGCCGACGCCCGCGGCGGAGACGCCTCCGAGCGACACGTCGAGCGCCCCCGTCCCGCCCCCCACGGTCAGGCCCGCGCCGATCATCACGCCGATGGCGAGTCCGAGCCGGGCGACGGTCAACCGCTCGCCCAAGAAGGGAGCCGCGAGGACGGCGACCATCACGGGGGCTGTGTACAGGAGGGCGGCCGCTCCGGCGACCCCGACGCCGGCGATCGCGTACTGGTAGGAGACCTCGAACAGGGCCACGAAGGCGCCGCCGGCCAGCCCCACGAGAAGGAGGGCCTTGCGGTCGACGCGGAAGAGGCCGGGCCGGACAAGCCCGTAGACCAGGAATCCGGCCGTCGCGATCGCGATCCGCCAGAAGCCGACGCCGGTGAGCTCGGCTCCCCTGGCGTACAGCGCCGTGCTCAGGGGACCCGTCGTGCCCCACAGGCTGCCCGCCCCCAGGGCGAACAGATAACCGGCGAGCCGCCCGGGCGCGCGATTCGACGACTCCACGATTCGGCTTCCTCCATCGGCACTCGCGAAGCCCGCGCCGCCCTCGGCGCGGGAGCGCGGAAGGTACCGGACGTCGCGGCCGACCGTCAAAGGTCGGGTCGTCGGGGCGCGGCCGTCCTTCGGCGCGCCGTTGCCGGTCGGGCGGGTTCCGGCGAAGCTGTCATTCCGGTCGCCCGTGTCCGAGCCCGCAACGACAAGGAGGACTCCATGGCCGGTCCCCGCTTCGTCCCGCTTCCGTCCCGGGAGGAGCCGACGCCGGAGGAAATGCTGGGGCGGGCCGCCGCCTTCCGGGCCGGGGTGGAGCGCCGGCGCTCCGTGCGACAGTTCTCGTCCCGCCCGGTCCCCCGGGCCGTGATCGAGGAGTGCATCCGGGCGGCGGGAAGCGCGCCGAGCGGCGCGAACCAGCAGCCGTGGCACTTCGTCGCCGTGTCCGATCCGGAGGTGAAGCGGCGGATCCGCGAGGCGGCGGAGAGAGAGGAGGCGGAGTTCTACGGCCGGCGGGCACCGGAGGAATGGCTTCGGGCCCTCGCTCCGCTCGGAACGGACGAGCACAAGCCGTTCCTGGAGATCGCGTCGCACCTCATCGTCGTATTCGCGCGGAGCTGGGCCGCGCGGCCGGACGGCGGGCGAGCCAAGCAGTACTACGTGCGCGAATCCGTTGGGATCGCGACCGGCATCCTGCTCACGGCCCTCCACACGGCCGGTCTCGCGACGCTCACGCACACGCCGAGCCCGATGGGCTTTCTGAACGAGATCCTGGACCGCCCCTCCAACGAGAGGCCGTTTCTCGTTCTCGTCGTCGGGCATCCGGCCCCGGACGCCGTCGTGCCGGATATCCGGCGAAAGCCGCTCGACGAGATCGCGACGTTCGTTTGAGGTCCGGGAACCGTCCGCCTCCGAGCCCGGTTACCGGCCCGAACGAAACAGGGAGGGCACGGAATGGCGGGACGGACCATACGCATCAGGCACGCGAGCACGGGCGCGCTCATCGCCGAGGGTCCGCTCGGCTGGGGGATCACGCCATTCGAGGGGAACCTCTACATCCGGCGGAAATACCTTCGCACAAAGGGGTTTCGTCCGAACTGGATGCCCGGGCTCTGTCCCTACAAGTTCCTGTACGTGTGGCTGGACTTCCACGACCCGGCGGGAGGACGCTCCCGCAACCTGGCCTGGATGTACTGGCTCCCGAACCCGCTTCTTCCATTCATCTGGTTCCGGGTCGCCGTGCCTCGTCACCATCCGGAGATCGAGGTCGAGGAGCCGTGAGAGAGAACCGGGCGGATGGATCGTTGATCCCTCGCGCCTCCTGGCGTAGTGTGTCCTGACCGGGGCCGGATACCCGGGCCCGGGCCGGACGAGCGGACCGGTTCTCGCGGGAGGTGGGCATGCGTCCGGATCGAGCTCGCGTGATGATGGAAGGTCTCGTCGCCGGTCTCCTCGGATACGCGGCGGTCGCCCTGTTCTTCGGCGTCGTGAACCTGATCGGCGGCAGGAACTTCTTCTACACGGCCGCGCGGCTCGGCAGCGGCCTCACGGGAGCGGCGCCCGGCGCCGCGGACACGGCCGTGCTGCCTGGGCCCGTGTTCGCGTACAACGGCGTCCACCTTCTCGCCTTTCTCGTCATCGGGTTCGTGGCCGCGTGGCTCGTGTTCGAGACGGAGAAGCACCCGGACTTCTTCCCGATCTTCCTGTTCATCGCCCTCGGGGGCGCCTTCGCGAACGTGGCCGCGTTCACGGCCATCTCGGAGATTCGTTCGGGAGAGCTGTCACTGTGGGCCGTGCTCGGGGCAAACGCTGCAGCGGGCGCGGCGATGGGCGCGTACCTCGTGCGGGCGCACCCGCGCCTGTGGCGAGAGTTGAGGGAAGGCTCGGATCCCGAGGCCGAGGAGGGCGTCTCGTGACCCGTCGACCGACGACCTCCCGGCCCGGACGGACGTGGCCGCTGTGGGTAGCGGCCGCGGCGGTCTGGGTCGCGAAACCCGCGGCCGCGCAGGAGGCGGGTTGGGGCGTGGGGAGCATCCGGCTACGAAGCGACCGGTCGGTGGCCGAGACGCTGGATCGACTGGAGAGCCTGGCGAAGGAGAAGGGC
This sequence comes from Gemmatimonadota bacterium, assembly GCA_046757885.1. GTDB lineage: Bacteria > Gemmatimonadota > Gemmatimonadetes > Palauibacterales > Palauibacteraceae > JBHHZD01. The sequence goes on along the minus strand of JBHHZD010000008.1, from coordinate 38,670 downwards.
CTCAAGGTGTTCGCGCGGATCGACCACGCCGGGGGCGCGGCGACCGTGGGGGTGGAGCTGCCCCCGACGCAGCTGCTGATCTTCGGCTCTCCCCGCGTGGGCGCCCCCCTCATGCGTTGCGACCGGGAAGTCGGCCTCGATCTTCCGATGAAGGCCCTCGCGTGGAAGGACGCGGAGGGCGGGGTATGGCTGACCGTGACGGACCCGGCGGCGCTGACGAGAAATCACGATCTGGACGACTGCGCAGACGTCCTGGCCAGGGCGCGCGCGGGCGTGCTCGCGCTCGCCCGCGCGGCGGCGGCGGTGGACTCGGGGCGGCCGTAGCGGCCCACGATCGCATCCCGACGGGGCCGGTCGGAGCGAGGCCGACGGCTCAGTCGCAGGCGATCGAGCCTTCTCGCGTCGCCGGTGGAAAGCTCCGGATCGTGCCCTGGTAGACGGCACACCGGGCGCCCGGAAGACGCGTGTGGGTCGCCTGGCCGCTCCAACCCGTCCGATTTGCCCGCAGCCGAACGCGGACGCCGTTGCTCAGGTTCACGTCGAGCTGATTGATCCGGGTCGTGTAGGGATTGCGACGGTTCGCCGCGAGGCTCTCTTCCGCGTACGCCATCTCGGCCACCATCACGTTGTGCAGGTCCGACCGCATAGCGGCGACGTACGCCTTGTCGGAGCTCGCGCCGAGCTTCACGACCGCGATCGCGGCCAGGATTCCGAGGACGGCGAGCACGACGAGCATCTCGACGAGCGTGAATCCACGGTTGTTCGCGGCCAATCTGTGCACGAGTCTCTCCTTGTTGCGTGCGGGGCTCGGGCCGACACGCCCTCCGGAACAGCAATGTTGGTGCCATGATGTTTCGGATACGATAAAATCTTTACAGACAATGCATTAAGTCACACGTGTCGCACCCGCTCCAGGGGATCCGAAGCCGGGCGGAGGGGAGTTTCGCCCCGCCTCACGTGAATCACCACCACGGACCCGCGCCGCTTGATCCGTCGTTGATGCGCCTCGTCCACCCTGGGTCATGCTCGAGACGATCCACTCGGCCGCCCTCGTGGGCATCGAGGCCCTGGGGATTCGTGTGGAGGTCGGGATCCGGCGGGGAACGCCCACGATTCAGGTCGTGGGTCTGGCCGCGAACGCCGTACGCGAGGGGCGGGAGAGGATTCGCGCGGCGGTCGCGCGGCTCGGTCTCCGCGTCCCCGGGCTCCGGATCACGGTCAACCTCGCGCCGGCCCACATCCGCAAGGAAGGGTCGGCCTTCGACCTTCCCATCACGGTCGGTATCCTCTCGGCGGCCGGCCAGATGCCTCCCGTCCGGGCCCGCCGGTTCGCGATGGTCGGCGAGCTCGGACTCGACGGCTCCCTCCGTCCGGTGCCCGGCGCCCTTCCTTTCGCCCTGCACTTCCGACGCTGCCGGGACCTGGTCGACGGTCTCATCGTGCCGCGGGGGAACCTGCCGGAGACGGCGGCCGTCGCAGACTTCCCCGTCCTGGGAGCTGCGGATCTCGGCGAGGTCGTGGCCTTCCTCCGGGACGGACGGCCCCTCGCACGGGCTCGGGCGGAGTCACCCGATCCGCCCTCCTCACCCGCCGTCGATCTCCGCGACGTCCGGGGCCAGGACGTGGCCAAGAGGGCGCTGGAGGTCGCGGCGGCCGGCGCACACAACCTCCTCCTGCGGGGAGAGCCGGGCGCCGGGAAGACGATGCTCGCCCGCCGACTGCCCGGACTTCTGCCTCCGCTCACGCCGGAGGAATGCCTGGAGGTCACGGCGATCTACAGCGCCGCCGGTCGCCTCGAGCCCGGGGGTGGGCCCCTCGTGGCGCCGCCCTTCCGTGCGCCCCACCATACGATCAGCGCCGCGGGCCTCGTCGGCGGCGGCGCGCGCCCCCGCCCGGGGGAGATCTCCCTGGCGCACCGGGGCGTCCTGTTCCTCGACGAGCTGGGAGAGTACCCGCTCCCGGTTCTCGAGGCCCTGCGTCAGCCGCTGGAGGAGGGGTGGGCCACGGTCGTCCGCGCGGGCGCGGCGATCCGGTTCCCGAGTCGCTTCCTGCTCGTGGCCGCCATGAATCCGTGTCCCTGCGGATACCGGACGAGCGGAGACGACCGGTGCACCTGCGATCCGGCCCTCGTACGGCGGTACTCCGGTCGCATCAGCGGTCCGCTCCTGGATCGCATCGACCTTCGGGTGGACCTCGGAGGCGTGGGATGGGAAGAGCTCCGGGGGACGGACTCGGGAGAGACGAGCGAGGCCGTGAGGGGGAGGGTCGAGTGGGTCCGGAAGCGGGCGAGAACCCGTCAGGGCGGTCCGAACGCGGCGCTGTCGGCCTCGAGCCTGGATGAGGTCTGCCGCCTCGGGAGCGCGGCGGAGCGTCTGCTCGGTGAGGCGGTGCCGAGTCTGGGTCTCAGCGCCCGGGCGGTCCACCGGGTGCTCCGGGTCTCCCGCACGGTGGCCGATCTCGCCGACTCCCGGGACATCCGTGACGAGCACGTGGCGGAGGCTCTCCGCTATCGAGGGGTCGACTCGCCCGTCTAGCCGGCGGAGTCCCGCCTCTCGCCGCCCTGCGCGAGGGCGAGCTCGCGCAGGGGCAGGTCGTCTCCGCGGCCCGGAGGCGCTTCGCCCCGGCCGAGAGCGAGGAAGTTGTTGAGCAGCACGTGCCCGTGCTCCGTGAGCACGGCCTCCGGGTGAAACTGCACGCCCCACACGGGCAACGAGCGGTGGCGCACGGCCATGATCTCGTCGTCGTCCGTCCACGCCGTCACGTCGAAGTCGGGCGGCAGCGACCCCCGATCGAGGACGAGCGAGTGGTAGCGGGTCGCCGCGAACGGGGTGGGGATGCCCTCGAAGAGGTCCGATCCGTCGTGGTGGACGGAGGAGATCTTTCCGTGCATGGGTCGCCGGGCGCGCACGACGCGCGCCCCCCACACGGCCCCGATGCACTGGTGTCCCAGGCACACCCCCAGAATCGGGATCTCGCCCGCGAGACGGCCGATGATCGCGTTGGATTCGCCGGCTTCGCTCGGCGTGCACGGTCCCGGCGACACGACGAGATGGGAAGATCCGGTCCGAATCGCCGCCTCCGGGTCCATCGCGTCGTTTCGGACGACGTCGACCTCCTCTCCCAGCTCGCGCAGGTAGCGGGCGAGGTTGTACACGAACGAGTCGTAGTTGTCGATGAGGAGGATCATTCCGGGTCCCGAATCGCCTCCACGAGGCTCGCGGCCTTGTCCAGCGTCTCCCGGTACTCCGCGACCGGGTCCGAGTCGGCGACGACGGCGCCGCCCGCGTGAAAGTACGCGGTTCGCCCCGCGACGACGAACGAGCGGATCACGATGCTCGTGTCCATGGAGCCGTCGAAGCCGAGGTATCCCGTCGCGCCGCAGTACGGTCCCCGGGTCACGGGCTCCAGCTCGGCGATGATCTCCATGGACCTGATCCTGGGGGCGCCCGTCACCGATCCCCCCGGGAAACAGGCCCGCAGGAGATCGACGGCGTCCCGGCCTCTCTCCAGCCGTCCGCGCACGACGGAGACCAGATGGTGGACGCTGGGAAACGTCTCGCGGCGGCACAGCGCCTCCACGGTCACCGACCGCGGGCGGCACGTGCGCGAGAGGTCGTTTCGAAGCAGGTCGGTGATCATCAGGTTCTCGGCCCTGTCCTTCGGGCTGCTCTCGAGCTCCCGCGCGAGGGCCGCATCGCGTCGGGGCGAGGGGCCCCGCGGCCTCGTTCCCTTGATCGGCCTCGTCTCGACGCTTCCGTCCGGGTCCAACCGCAGGAATCGCTCCGGGGAGGAGCCGACGAGAACGCACCGACTCCCGGCGAAGTACGTGGCGAACGGCGCCGGATTCCGGGCCGCGAGGCGCTCGCGCAGGCCGAGGGGAGAGACGCGCAGCGGGGCCTGGAATCGCTGGGAGAGGTTCACCTGATACACGTCGCCGGCCCGGATGTAGGCCACGCACGTCCGAACGGCCCTCACGTACTCGTCCGCGGAGAACGTGGAGCGGAGGCCTTCCGCCGCGTCCACCGGCCGCAGCTCCGGACCGCCCCCCGGGGTCGGCGGTTGAGCGTCGGGCCGGGGGGTCTCCGGCCGATGGGCCCCGGGGCCGAGCGTCGGAAGGGGCACATCCCCGCCCGCCGCCCAGGCCTCCATCCGCTCGAGCCGCCGCTCCGCGCGGACGCGGGACCGGTCGCCCCGCTCCGGGCACCCCGTGGACGTGATCCAGCATCGGCCGGAAGACCGGTCCCAGGCGAGCACCACGTCGTAGAAGCCGAGCTCCATGTCCGGCAGGTCGAGGTCCCGGTGGCGCGCGGACGGGATCGCCTCGATCGCGGTCCCGAGCTCGTAGCCGAAGTACCCGGCGGCCCCGCCGGGGAAGGGAGGCGCTCCCGTGACCGTCTCCACCGGGCACGCGCCCACGGCCCTCCGGAGAGCCGCGAGCGCGTCCTCGCGCAGGGTCGTCGTCCCGCCCGCGTCCATCCACTCCACCCGGCCTCTGTGCGCCCGAAGGACGGCGAACGGATCCAGGGCGAGGAAGGACCAGCGGGCGGTTCCGGGACGGACGACCTGGCTGTCCATCCAGATCGTCCACGGGAGGGCTCCCGCGCGACGCACGCAGATGTCCGGGTCCGGCGCGGGGACGAGCTCCTGCACGACCGGGCGGGTCGCCGGGGTCTCCGCGAGTCCGCTCACGAGTCGTCCCTTCCCGTGCAACGCATCCGTGCTCCGGTTCGTTGTCGGTCTCCGTCTCGAGTCGGGTGAGGCACATCCTACCGATCGCGGTTGGATCCCGCATTCGCGGACCCCGCCCGGGATGCTTGCCGCCGCCGCCGCGCCGGACGAGCTTACGGAATCCGAGCGCCGGATGTCGATCTTCGTTTCGATGGCGTCGCCGTCTACGACGTCGGGAAGCCAGCAGCGCATGCGCCTCTTCATCGCCGTCAATTTCCCCCTCCGGCTTCGCGACCGGATCCTCCGCATGACGCGCTCGCTCCGGGCGAGTGACCTGCCGATGCGATGGGTCGGCCGGGACGGCCTCCACCTGACCCTGAAGTTCCTGGGGGAGGTGCGCTCGGCCACCGTGGACGCCCTCGAGGAGACCCTCGCCGGCGTGGCGGTGTCGTTTCGGCCGTTTCCGCTTCGATTCGAGCGCATCGGGGCCTTTCCCTCCCTGCGTCACCCGCGCGTCATCTGGCTGGGCGCCGAGCCGACGCCGGAGATCCGCTTCCTGAAGCAGGATCTGGAGAGAGCGTTCGGCGAGTTCGGGATCCGACCGGAGCAGCGGCCGTATCAACCCCACGTGACTCTGGGCCGGGCGCTGCGCAGCGGCGAGGCGGGCACCTTCCGGGCCCTGGAAGGCATGGCGCGCGAGTCATTCCTGCCGCTGGAGTACCGGGTCACGCACATCGACCTGATGCGCAGCCGGCTGAGTCCGGCCGGCGCCACGTACACGCTGCTCAAGGCCGCCCGCCTCGGCGCGCGGAACCGCTAGGAGGAGCCGGGATGGTCAAGGGTTGTCTCGCGCGAATCGGCTGCCTGACCGTGCTCGCGCTTCTCGCGCTGGCCGTGTGGTGGTTCAGGGACGACCTCTCCGGCGCCTGGAAACGGCTGGACATCGGATCGACTGGCGGCGAGGTCAGCGAGCGTCTGGCGGGCGGCGCCGAAGCGAAGATCGGTGAGCTCGCCTCATCCGACGCGCCGTCGCGGCTTCGGCTCTCGGAGCCCGAGGTGAGGAGCCTGCTGCGCTTTCGGATCGCTCCCCTGCTGCCGGCCGGGATTCAGGATCTGGACGTGGATCTGCGCGACTCGACCGCGGTGCTCTCCGCCCGGCTCGTGACGCACAGCCTGCCGGGGTCCGGCGCGGTGCAACGGCTCCGGAGCTTCCTTTCGGACTCGACCCGCGTCCTGACGGAGCTCGCGGCTCGCGTTGCGCATCGCGGGGAAGGAGAGCTGGAGGTCGAGACGCTTCAGGCCGGAGGGGTCGTGGTCCCGTCGATGATCGTCCCCTGGATCCTGGCCGAGATCGACGTCGCGGGGGTGAAGGCGGAGGGACGGCGGCTCACGTTCGCGATCCGGCCCGAGATCACGTCGATGGGGGTGAGCGACGGAGCGCTTGAGTTCTCCACGGCGCCGGTGATACCCTGAGGCCCTTCGCCCTCCGCCCGGCCGCGGGGGGTGAGGTGGAGGACGGCCCGAGGAAACGAGAGGAGTGACATGGCGGAGACGTTCCTGAACCATATCGGCGGACGGTGGGTCGAGCCGACGACGGGCGACTACTTCGAGAACCGGAATCCGGCCCGGCGCTCGGACGTCATCGGGAGGTTTCCCGAGAGCGGCGCGGCCGACGTCGAGGCGGCGGCGGCCTCGGCGGCGGAGGGCTTTCGGGCCTGGAGCCGGGTGCCGGCGCCGGAGCGGGGACTCGTCCTGAAGCGTGCCGGAGACATCCTGAGCGCCCGGAAGGAGGAGCTGGCGAGGGCCGCGACGCGGGAGATGGGCAAGGTCCTGGAGGAGACCCGAGGAGACGTGCAGGAGGCGATCGACACGGCGTACTACGCGGGCCTCGAGGGCCGGAAGCTGTTCGGCTACACCGTGCCGTCGGAGCTGCGCCAGAAATGGGCCATGTCCTATCGGCGGCCCATCGGAGTCTTCGGGATCATCACGCCGTTCAACTTTCCGACCGCGATCCCGAGCTGGAAGATCCTGCCCGCCCTGCTGTGCGGGAACGCGGTCGTCTTCAAGCCGTCGGGCGACGTGCCGCACTCGGCGCACCTGTTCGTGGAGGCCCTGCTCGAGGCGGGCGTGCCGCCGAGCTGCCTTCAGCTCGTGCACGGCCACGGCAGCACGGTCGGGAAGGCGATCGTCGAGCATCCCGGGATTCCGGGGCTCTCGTTCACCGGCTCCACGGCCACGGGCTCGCTCATCGGTGAAGTGGCGGGGCGCATGCACAAGCGCCTCTCCCTCGAGATGGGTGGGAAGAACGCCCAGATCGTGATGCCGGATGCCTCGATGGACCTGGCGATGGAGGGCGTGCTCTGGGGCGCGTTCGGGACGACGGGGCAGCGCTGCACGGCCACGAGCCGCCTGCTGCTTCACCGATCCATCCACGACGAGTTCGTCGAGCGCCTCGTCGGCGAGGCGAGCGGCCTCGTTCTCGGCGACGGCCTGGACGAGGCGACCGACGTAGGGCCCCTGATTCACGAATCGGCCCGCGACACGGTGGCCGAGTACGTCGCGGTCGGCACCTCGGAGGGGGCGGAGATCGCGTGCGGTGGGAAGCCGGCCGCGGGGGCCGGCCTGGATGATGGCGTGTTCTTCGAGCCGACCGTGCTCACGGGCGTCGCCGCCGGGTCGCGGGTCGAGCAGGAGGAGATCTTCGGTCCGGTGCTCAGCGTCCTCACCTTCGACGAGCTCGAGGAGGCGATCGAGATCAACAACGACGTCGCGTACGGTCTCTCGTCGGCCATCTACACGAGCGACGTGGGGGCGGCGTTTCGGGCGATCGAGGAGCTGGACAACGGGATCACGTACGTGAACGCGCCCACCATCGGGGCCGAGGCCCATCTTCCGTTCGGGGGCGTGAAACAAACCGGCAACGGGCACCGTGAGGGGGGCTGGGAGGTCTACGAGTTCTACTCCGAGACCAAGGTCGCGTACGTCGACTACAGCGGCCGTCTCCAGCGGGCGCAGATCGACGTGGACTGGTGAGGCGACCGGGCGCGAGGGACCGCCGGGCGCCGTTGACGTGGGGATGATGGAAAGAGCCAGGTTCGTGCCCGCCGGGGTGGGCGGCCGGCATTGCCGGGCGATGCGCGAGGAACGCACCCTGCGGGCAGGGGGTAGGGAGGCTCGCACTTCGAAAGAGCAGGGAGGGACATGAAGGGACCCGGGAAGAAGAAGGTGGAGGAGAAGGCGGCGCCGGCTACGGGCGGCACGGAATCCGGATCGGTGGGACGATGGCTGTGGGAGTGGACGAAGTCCATCGCGGTCGCGTTCGTCCTCTTCCTCCTCGTGCGCACGTTCGTCGTCGAGGCGTTCCAGATCCCGACGGGCTCCATGGAGAACACGCTTCTCGTGGGCGACTTCCTGCTCGTGAACAAGATGGTGTACGGAGCGGAGATCCCGGGCACGGACGTCCGCCTCCCGGCGCTCGACGAGCCCGCGAGGGGCGACATCGTCGTCTTCGAGCCACCGCCGGCGGCGGGACAGCGCCCGCACACCAACTACGTGAAGAGGATCGTCGGCATCCCCGGTGACACCCTCTACATGGCGAACGGCGTCCTGTACCGGAACGGCGAGAAGGTGAGGGAGCCCTACGTGCGGCACACGAGGAGCTTCGAGGATCCGCACGACGCCAAGTTCGACTGGCAGCGGCGCTACCTCGTGGAGGATGGCCGGCGGGCGCAGGAGTATCGCCCGACGCGGGACAACTGGGGACCCATCGTCGTCGCCGACGGCAGCTACTTCGCCATGGGGGACAACCGGGACAACTCGGAAGACTCCCGATACTGGGGATTCGTTCCCGCCGACGCCATCAGGGGTCGGCCGCTCATCATTTATTTTTCCTACGACCGGGGAATGATGGCGCCTTTTCCCTGGCTCACCGAGATTCGCTGGGGACGGCTGCTGAACACGATTCGGTGAGCCCGGCCGCCGGGCGAGGCTCACGACGCGGGCGAGGTGATGACCGAGAGACGACCGGATCCTGCCTCCGAGTCGCTGGATCTCTACCTCCGCGAGATCGGTGCGCACCCGCTGCTCGATCGGGACGCCGAGGCGCGGCTCGCGCGCCGGATCCGCGAGGGTGACCGGGAGGCGCTGCGCGAGCTCGTGGCCGCGAACCTGCGGTTCGTCGTCGCCGTCGCGAAGCGGTATCGGAACCACGGCGTCGCTCTGGCCGACCTCGTGAACGAGGGGAACCTCGGACTCATCCGGGCGGCCGAGAAGTTCGACGAGACGCGCGGCGTACGGTTCATCAGCTACGCCGTATGGTGGATCCGGCAGGCCATTCTCCAGGCCATCGCCGAGCAGTCCCGGATCGTACGCGTGCCGGCCGGACGCATCGACCGGACGAACCGCATCCTCCGTGAATCCCGGGCGCTCACGCAGCGGCTCGGCCGCCCCGCGTCCGTCGGGGAGATCGCGGCGGAGCTGGATCTGCCGACGGATCAGGTGCGCGAAGCTCTGGCCTCCCGCGGGGGCTACCTGTCGCTGGACGCTCCCGTGGAGACGAGCTCGGACACGCGCATGCTTGACGTGATTCCCGACGACACGGAAGTCGATCCGGACGAGGACGCCGAGAGGGCCGCCCTGCGCGACGCCCTGGAGGCGAGCCTCACGCACCTGCCGGAGCGGGAGGCGATGATCCTGCGGCTCTACTTCGGGCTCGAGGAGGGGGAGCCGAAGACGCTGGAGGCCATCGGGACGCAGCTCGGCGTGAGTCGGGAGCGCGTGCGGCAGATCAAGGATCGGGCGCTGACCCGGCTTCGCCTGGGCGCCTCGGGAGCCGCGCTCGCGAGCTTCCTCGGAGACTGAGCCGGGGCCGCGCGGACGAGGAACTCGTCCCGGCGCCCGATGCGCGAGATCGCCGCATGTAGCTTGACACCCCGGAAGGTGACCACTAGCTTTCTTGGCTGCTAGTGGATCGGATCCGCCGCCCCCCGGCATCCCGGTCGGGCGGTTCGTTTTTTACCCCCCTACACGAAGTGCGTGACGGGATCCCGCAGGGCTCCCGCGGGGATTGCGATGGGCGTGGAATGAAGACGTACACGGTAAAGGCGGGCGAGATCGAGCGGGAGTGGTTCCTGGTCGATGCTCGCGATCGAACGCTCGGCCGGCTCGCGAGCGGCATCGCATCGATCCTGCGGGGCAAGCACAAGCCCACGTTCAGCCCTCACCTGGATGTGGGGGACTACGTCGTGGTCATCAACGCCCGGGACGTCCGGCTCACGGGTCGCAAGGCGATGCAGAAGAAGTACTTCCGCCACAGCGGGTACATGGGCGGCGAGCGGTTCGTGCCGTTCGAGAAGCTCCGGGCCACGCACCCGGAGCGCATCATCGAGCGGGCGGTCAAGGGCATGCTTCCGAAGAACAAGCTCGGAAGGCAGATGGCGAAGAAGCTCCGCGTGTACGCGGGTCCGGAGCATCCGCACGGGCCCCAGTCGCCGAGGGCTCTCGAGCTCTAGGCGCCCGGCGCCGGAGCCGATTCGAGATCGAGGGAGGGAGATGACGGAAGCGAAGCCGGTACAGGCGGTCGGACGGAGAAAGTCCGCCGTGGCCCGCGTCTCGTTGAGGCAGGGCGGAGGGTCCTGGAAGATCAACGGGCGCGAGCTGGACGACTACTTCCCCTTGATGAGACACAGGTCGGAGATCACGAAGCCCCTGGTCGTGACGGATACCGAGGCGGCGTTCGACGTCCGCGTACGCGTGCGGGGTGGTGGGCCGACGGGGCAGGCGGAGGCCGTCCGACTCGCCGTCGCTCGGGCCCTGCTGGCCGACGACGAGGAACGCCGCGGCCTCCTGCGGTCGCACGACCTGCTCACCCGCGATCCCCGTGTCGTGGAGCGAAAGAAGCCCGGTCGGCCGAAGGCTCGCAAGCGGTTCCAGTTCTCGAAGCGGTAAGGACGCGCGCCCGGTCAGGGCTCCACACAGCGGAAAGGCAACGCATGGCGGACGTCGGACTCAAGGATCTCCTGCAGGCTGGAGTGCACTTCGGCCATCAGACGCATCGCTGGAACCCGAAGATGCGCAAGTACATCTTCGCCGAGCGGGGCGGCATCTACCTCATCGATCTGAAGAAGACGCTCCGCGAGCTGAACCGTGCGCGGGAGCTCGTGCGGGAGATCGTCGGCGGCGGCCAGCGGGTCCTGTTCGTCTGCACGAAGCCGCAGCTCGCGGACATCGTTCGCACGGAGGCGGAGCGCTGCGGGGCCTTCTACGTCACCGAGCGCTGGCTCGGCGGCATGCTGACGAACTTCCAGACGATCAAGAAGAACATCCGGCGTCTCAAGGAGCTGGAGAGGGGCGTCGAGGAGGGCGTGTTCGAGTTCTATACGAAGAAGGAGCGCCTGCTCCTGGAGCGTGAGCGGCAGAAGCTCGAGCGCTACCTCTCCGGGATCAAGGACATGGTCAGGGTGCCCGGCCTCGTGTTCGTCGTGGACGCGAAGAAGGAGGAGATCGCCGTTCGCGAGGCGAACCGGCTGGGCGTCCCCGTCGTCGCAATCGCGGACACGAATGCGGATCCGGATCAGCTCACGATCCCGATCGCGGGCAACGACGACGCCATCCGATCCGTGTCGCTCATCACGCGCTCCATCGCCGACGTCATCGAGGTCGCCCTGCGGGAGGCCCCCGAGGCGCGCGAGGGCGAGGACGAGCAGGCGTACACCTATTCCTCGGACGTGGGCGAGTCCGAGGAGATTGCCCCGCATCGGAAGAAGAGCCGGCCGCGGCGCCGACCGAAGCCGGAGGTCATCGCGCGGCGCCGCCATCCCTCGGAGGAGGAGCCGAAGGAATCTCCCGAGGCGCCGGCCGACGCGGAGCCCGAGCCCGAGGCGGAGGCGGCCTCGGACGTGGAGGCGACGGCCGTCGAGCCGGAGGGCGGCGATGCGGAGCGGCAGGACGAGGAGGTCGTGGCGGCGGCTGTGGATGGGCCGGGCGAGGAGACGGAGGAGGCCGACGGCTCCGAGACGACGTGAGCGCGAAAGGCCACTTCGGTGGCCTTTTTTTTTGACTGATGTGCGCCGTTGCGGAGACGGCGGATGTCCCGGGTGCGGAAAGGCACGGAGGATCGATGGTGGAGATCACGGCGGCGGCGGTGAAGTCTTTGCGGGACCGGACGGGCGCGGGCATGATGGACTGCAAGCGCGCCCTTCTCGAGGTCGGGGGTGACGAAGAGCGTGCGATCGATCTGCTGCGGCAGCGAGGAGCGGCCAAGGCGGCGAAGCGGGCGGGGCGCTCGGCCACGGAGGGAGCCGTTCGCCTGGCGGCCGGTGAGGGAGGAGCCGCGCTCGTGGAGCTCTCGAGCGAGACGGATTTCGTCGCCCGGAACCAGGAGTTCCTGGATCTTGGCGACAGGCTGGCGGCGTTCGCGGTCGCGGCCGATCTTGCCGACGGAGAGATCGTGGACGGCGAAGCCCTGCTCGGGGCTGCCGGCGCGGAGGGTCTTCGGACGGAGCTCGAGGATCTGCGGTCTCGGATCGGAGAGAACGTCGAGCTCCGCCGGTGCGTCCGGTACGCCGGGGCGGCCGGCCGGACGCTGGGCTCCTACGTCCACTTCGGTAACCGGATCGGGGTCATCGTCGAACTGGCGGGACCCGCTGACGCGTCGCCCGACGCTGACCTGGCGCGAGAGGTCGCGATGCACGTCGCCGCCGCGAATCCGGTCGGGGTGTCGCCGGATGACATCCCGGAGGAGGAGCGGGAGAGAGAGCGCTCGGTCCTCACCGAGCAAACGCGCGCGGAGGGCAAGCCCGAGCCGATCGTGGAGAGGATCGTCGAGGGCCGCATGCGGAAGTTCTACGAGCAGAGCACGCTCCTCATGCAGAGCTTCGTGAAGGACCCGGACGTGACGATCGCGGACCTTCTCGCGCGCCAGGGAGACGATCTTACGGTCAGCCGGTTCGTCCGCTTCGAGATCGGGACCTAGGAGGAGACGTCGTGAAGGATCTCAAGTATCCCCGGGCGCTCGTGAAGATCTCCGGCGAGTCGCTGGCCGGCGATCAGGGGTTCGGAATCGCCCCGCCGGTCGTGGCGCAGCTCACGAAGGAGATCGGAGAGGTCCACGACGCGGGCGTGAAGCTGGGACTCGTCATCGGGGGCGGGAACATCGTGCGCGGCGCCGTCGCGAGCGAGCAGGGGATGGACCGGGTGTCGGCGGACTACATGGGAATGCTCGCGACGGTGATCAACGCGCTCGCCCTGCAGGACATGCTCGAGCGCCACGACATCGAGACGCGCGTGCTCACGGCTATCCGCATGGAAGAGCTGGCCGAGCCCTACATCCGTCGCCGCGCGCTGCGCCACCTGGAAAAGGGCCGGGTCGTGCTGTTCGCCGGAGGCACGGGGAATCCGTATTTTTCGACGGATACGGCGGCCGTGCTCCGGGCGATCGAGATGGAGGCGGACGTCATCCTGAAGGCCACGAAGGTCGACGGCGTGTTCTCGTCGGATCCGGAGACGGACCCGAACGCCGAGTTCATCCCGGAGATCTCGTACCTCGACGTGATGACGCGCGAGCTCGACGTCATGGATGCGGCCGCGATCTCCCTGTGCAAGGAGAACCAGCTGCCCGTGCTCGTGCTGAACATCCGGGAGCCGGGAGCGATCCTGGCCGCTCTGTCCGGCGATCGCATCGGAACGCTCGTGACCTGAGGGTTGAACGAATGCCCAACGAGACGCTGCGGGAGGCCGCCCGCCAGATGGCCCGGAGCCTGGAGGCGCTCGGCAGGGAGTTCAGCGCCGTGCGGACCGGCAAGGCCTCGCCGGCCATCCTCGACGCCGTTCGGGTGGAAGCGTACGGATCCACCATGCCGTTGAATCAGCTCTCCAACATCACGGCACCGGAGCCCCAGCTGCTGCTCATCCAGCCGTACGATCCGCAGATGGCCTCCGCCATCGCGAAGGCGGTGCAGTCCTCCGACCTGGGTCTGAACCCTAGCGTCGACGGAAACCTCATCCGCGTGGCGATCCCGCCGCTGACCGAGGAGCGACGCCGCGAGCTCGTGAAGGTGCTCCACCGCCTCGCCGAGGAGGTGCGGGTGGCCGTCCGGCACGCCCGCCACCAGGCCCGCTCCACGCTCCAGAAGAGGCAGAAAGAAGGGGAGTTCGGGGAGGACGACCTGCACAAGCAGTTCGAGGATCTGCAGAAGCTGACGGACGACCACATCGGCCGCGTCGACGAGCTGCTGGCGAAGAAGGAAGCCGAGGTGATGGAGGTCTAGATGGACTGGAGACAGGCCCTGCGGGACTACGTCGAGGGTCGGCACGCCGCCGGACCTCCGGAGCCGGAGGCGGGAGCCCGGGAGCATCCCGCCGGAACGGGAGAGGGCACGGCCGGCGCAGGGCCCCTCCTCCGGAGAGCCATCGCCGTCCCTGATCGGCTCGACTTCCATCGTAGCGCGGGGATCTGGCGGACGAAGATCGGGGACGTCCGCCGCTCCCCCTGATCGCGTCGCAGAGCGGCCGAGAGACCGGGTTCCGTCCGCGGGAAGGACCGCCGTGCAGGCGAATCTGAGAGAGCGATTCTCGCGGCGGCTCGATCGCCGACCCGACCTCCTGCCCCCGAACCGATGTGTTCTCGTGGCGCTCTCCGGGGGGGGCGACTCGATGGCTCTGCTGCACCTGCTCCTCGGTGAGACGGATCGAAGGGGCCTGCGGATCGTGGCGGCGCACTTCGACCACCGGGCCCAGCCGGAGAGCGCGGCGGACGCCGAACGGGTCCGTGCTTGGGCGGCAGACCTCGGAGTGGCCTGCGAGATCGGTGCCCCCGCCGACCGTCTGCCGGCCACCCAGGCGGCGTTCCGGGCGGCGCGCTACGACTTCCTGAGTCGGGTCGCCGAACGGCAGGGGGCGAGGCGGATCGCGACCGGCCATCACGCAGACGATCAGGTGGAGACCGTGCTTCTGCGCGCCGCCCGCGGCACCGGGCTGCGGGGCCTCGCGGGCATCCCGGAGCGGCGCGGCCGGATCGTGCGCCCGCTTCTGAGCTTCCGCCGGGCGGCGCTCCGCGAGTTCCTGTCGGCGGAAGGCATCGAGTGTCTCGACGATCCCTCGAACCGCGATCCCCGGTGGGCGAGAGGTCGAGTGCGAACTCGCGTGCTTCCGGCTCTCGTCGACGCGCACGGCCCGGGCATCCATGCGCGCATCCTCGAGCTCGCCGACAGGGCCCGAGCCTTGGACCGTCGGCTCGACAGAGCGGCCGCGCGGACGCTCGACCTCGCCGTCCGGGCCGTCGGAACACCGCGAGAATCGAAGGCCCCGCCCCTGCGGCTCGACCGGCATCGCCTGACCGACGCGCATCCGGAGCTGAGGGCCCGCGCGCTCCGGATCGCGGCCCGGCGAATGGGGGTGCGCCTGACCCGCGGCGGAACCCGGGTCGGAGAGGCGTTTATCACGCGGGGCCGCAGCGGGTCCTCCGTGGACATCGGAGGTGGGCTGTGGCTGGGGCGCGAATACGACGTGCTCCTGCTCGGAGACGGGACCGCGGACGGGGCGGAGGAATCCGTCCTGATCCGGATGCCGGGGGAGGGATCGGCGCGGCTCCGGCTCGGCGCGGCGACCTATCGCGTGCGGTGGTCCGTCGGAAGCTGGGTGGACGTGGGCGAGCGCCGGATTGCCGTCCCCGTGCGCGGCGGTCATTATCCCTACGAGATCCGCGGCTGGCGGCCGGGGGACCGCATCCGGCTCGCGGCCGGGTCTCGTAAGCTGAAGAAGCTCTTCGGCGATCGGCGCGTGCCGAGGTCGGCCAGATCCGAGGTGCCGGTGCTGGCGGACGGAACGGGTCGCGTGCTGTGGGTCGCCGGGATGGCCAGGGATCGCGAGCTGGAGACACGGGAGGATCATGGAGACCGCATCGTTGTCGAGCTCGGCCTCACAGCGCGTGGCTGATTCGGGCCAGGCGACCGACCTGAACCCGGGCCGGACGGGCGGACGGTCGTTGAAGCGGATCGTGTTCACGCAGGAGGAGATCGCGGCCCGGGTGCGGGAGATGGGCGAGGAGATCACGGGCCACTATCCGGCGGACGAGAGTCTCCTCGTCCTCGGGCTGCTCAAGGGCTCGTTCATCTTTCTCAGCGACCTCGTGCGCTGGATCGAGCGGCCGCTGCACATCGACTTCGTCGTCGCGTCGAGCTATGGCGCGGGCACGACGAGCTCCGGGGACGTGCGCCTCCTCTACAATCCGACGGCGCCGATCGAGGGACGGCACCTGGTTCTCGTGGAGGACATCGTGGACAGCGGAAACACGATCAACCGGCTCGCGGAGGCACTGCGCGAGAGGCGACCCGCTTCCCTCGAGGTGTGCGCACTCCTCCACAAGCATGTCGCCCCGGCGCTCGAGCTCGAGCCGCGCTGGGTCGGATTCGATGCCCCCACCGAGTTCCTCGTCGGGTACGGCCTCGACCACGCGGAGGACTTCCGACACCTGCCGTACGTCGCGAGCATCTGAGCGCTCGTGACGGGCAGGCGACACGTGAAGTGACGACAGGATGAACCAACCCGACGAGACGAACGAGAACGCGAGACGGCGGCGCCTGATGCGCACGGCGTCATTCTGGGCCCTGATGGCGCTCATCCCGATCGCGATCTTCCAGGTCATGGACAGCAGCCGGCAGGCGGCGGCCGAGCTGTCGTACACGGAGTTCCGGGGACAGCTCGAGGCCGGGAACATCGTTCGCGTGACGATCGTGGAGGGCCGGAAGGTCGATGGAGAGCTGAAGAGCCCGATCCAGCGCAACGGTGCCGCGGTCACGCGCTTTCACGTCCTCCTCCCGATGGAGGCCACGCAGGAGCTGCTGGACCGGCTCGACGCGGCCTCCGTCGAGACGACGGCGCGGGAGTCCGGCGCGAACTGGGTGAGCTACCTGATCTCCATCGTGCCGTGGATCCTCATCATCGGCCTGTGGTTCTTTCTCTTCCGGCAGATGCAGGCCGGCGGCTCTCGCGCGTTCAGCTTCGGGAAGTCCAAGGCCAAGCTGCTCACGGGCGACACGCCCCAGGTGACGTTCGCGGACGTCGCGGGGGCGGAGGAGGCGAAGGAGGACCTCAAGGAGATCATCGAGTTCCTGAAGGATCCCGCGAAGTTCCGTCGGCTCGGAGGGCGGCTTCCGAAGGGAGCCCTGCTCGTGGGACCGCCGGGGACCGGGAAGACGCTCCTCGCCCGCGCCGTCGCGGGGGAGGCGGGCCGGCCCTTCTTCTCGATGTCGGGCTCCGATTTCGTCGAGATGTTCGTGGGGGTGGGCGCGAGCCGCGTGCGGGACCTGTTCGAGCAGGGCAAGGCTCACGCGCCCTGCATCATCTTCATCGACGAGATCGACGCCGTGGGCCGCCATCGCGGTGCGGGCCTCGGCGGCGGCCACGACGAGCGGGAGCAGACGCTGAACCAGCTCCTGGTCGAGATGGACGGGTTCGAATCGAACGAGGGCGTCATTCTTCTCGCCGCGACGAACCGGCCCGACGTGCTCGATCCGGCCCTCCTGCGCCCGGGGCGGTTCGACCGCCAGATCGTCGTGGACAGCCCGGATGTGAACGGACGCGAGGGCATCCTCCGCGTCCACACGATGGAGATTCCGGTGGCGGAGGACGTGGATCTCGGGGTCCTCGCCAAGGGCACGCCCGGGCTCTCCGGCGCCGACCTGGAGAACATCGTGAACGAGGCCGCCCTCCTCGCCGCCCGGCTCGACAAGGACCGGGTGTACATGGAGGACTTCGAGGCGGCGAAGGACAAGGTGATGCTCGGGGCGGAGCGGCGAAGCCTCGTGATCTCGGACGAGGAGCGGCGGGTGACGGCCTTCCACGAGGCCGGACACGCCGTCATCGCGCTGCGCGTGCCGGGGCTGGACCCCCTGCACAAGGTGACGATCGTGCCGCGCGGGCGGGCTCTCGGGATCACCGCCTCCCTGCCGGAGGAGGACCGCCACAACTACACGCGGGTCTGGCTCGAGGGCCAGCTCACGATGCTGTTCGGCGGGCGGGTCGCGGAAGAATTGATCTTCGGCAGCGAGAGGATCACGACGGGCGCGGGCAACGACATCGAGCGAGCCACGACCATCGCCCGGCGCATGGTGACCCAGTTCGGCATGTCCGAGGCGGTCGGCCCGATGGCGGTCGGAGATCAGGAGCACGAGATCTTCCTGGGTCGCGAGCTGAGCCAGAGGCGGGAGGTCAGCGAGCAGACGGCCCGTCTCGTAGACTCGGAGATCAGGCGCATCCTCGACGGCACATACGCCTCCGCCGAGTCCGTGCTGAAGGAAAACCGGGAGCTCCTGGACCGAATCGCCGACGCGCTTCTGGAGCGCGAGACGCTCGATGCGGAGGACATCAAGCGGCTGGAGAAGGGCGAGCCGCTCAAGCCACTCGTCCTGGAGGCCGAACGGGCGAGCGAGGCCGAGTCCCCGGCGACGGCCCCGAAGCGGGCTCCGGCCGACCGGCCCGCGGAGGAGACGGGCGGCGGCGAGCCGTCGCCGGCCCTTGCCTGAGGCGGCCGTGCGGGCCGCGATCGCCGCCGGGGGGGGGGTCGGCGCGCAGCGGTGGCACGTCCGCGAAGGGTCGCTCTCGCTCGCCCGCCCGCTCCTGATCGGGATCCTCAACTGCACGCCGGATTCGTTTTCGGACGGGGGCCGATACCTCGCCCCGGACGCGGCCCTCGCGCGGGCGGCCGAGATGGAGGCGGAGGGGGCCGACGTCATCGACGTGGGTGGTGAATCCACGCGGCCCGGCGCTCCAGAAGTGGGTGCGGCGGAAGAGTGGTGCCGGATCGGTCCCGTCGTGGAGGCCCTGGCGGTGGGGGGATCCCGCGTCTCGGTGGACACGTCGAAGTCGGAGGTCGCGCGGCGCGCGCTGGAGGCGGGCGCCTGCATCCTGAACGACGTGTCGGGCCTGCGGGCCGATCCGGCGATCGGGGATCTCGCCGGGGCGAGCGGAGCCGGTCTCGTGCTCATGCACATGCGCGGAAACCCGCGGACGATGCAGTCCGACGTGGCCTACGCGGACCTCGTCGGCGAGGTCGCGGAGGCCCTGCGGGCGGCGACGGACGAAGCGATCCGGCGCGGATGCGAGCCCGGCCAGCTCGTCATCGACCCGGGGATCGGCTTCGGGAAATCCGCCCGGGGGAGCCTGGAGCTCCTGGGGAAGATCGACGCGATCGCGGAGCTGGGATACCCGGTGCTCGTGGGACCCTCGCGCAAGTCCTTCATCGGCGAGACGCTCGGCCTCCCCCTCGACGAGCGGGTGGAAGGCACGGTCGCCGCCTGCGTGGCGGCGTATGTGCGTGGCGCCCGTCTCTTCCGCGTGCACGACGTCGCCGAGGTCCGCCGGGCCCTCGACCTGACGGCCGCGCTCGAGACGGCCCGCACAGACGCATAGAACGGGAGCCGGAGCCCTTGCTGGACTACCTGAACGTGTTTCGGATGGACCTGAAGGATCTCATCGAGATCGTTCTCGTCGCCTACCTGATCTATCGGATCCTGCTCATCTACTCGGGGACCCGCGCGTTCCAGATCATGTTCGGGTTCGTGCTCCTGGTCACGGTGTACGCGCTCGCGCAGACGCTGCAGCTGGGCCTCATCACGTACATCCTGTCGCAGGTGTTCACGTACGGCGCATTCGCCCTCATCGTCGTCTTCCAGCCCGAGTTGCGAACCGCCCTCGCGCAGCTCGGACGCACCCGGTGGTTCCGGGCCTTCACCCGGCTGGAGGAAAAGGAGGTCGTGGACGAGATCGTGAAGGCCGCGGACCGGCTCGCGAGGGCGAAGATCGGGGGCATCATCGCGATCGAGCGGGAAGTCGAGCTCGCGGACTTCGTGGATCAGGGGACGCCGATCAACGCCGAGGTGTCGGCCGAGCTCCTGGCCACGATCTTCACGCCGTACTCGCCGCTTCACGACGGCGCGGTGATCGTGAAGCGCAAGCAGATCCTGTACGCGGGATCCATCGTCCTCCGGCTCTCCGAGTCGCCGGTCGTGGACCGCTCCCTGGGCACGCGCCACCGCGCCGCGTTGGGCCTGTCGGAAGAGACCGACGCGCTGGTCGTCGTGGTCTCGGAGGAGACGGGGCAGCTGTCGCTAGCGCACCGGGGGCAGCTCGTGCGGGGCCTGCGGCCCGAGGAGCTCGGCGACCGCCTGGCGACGGGCGGAGAGCCCGGCGCCCTGCCCGAGTCCGTCCCGGTCCAGGGGCCTCCGCCCGGAGACATGAAGGAAGCGTCGGCCGCGGCGCCGGCGACCGGGAGGAATCGCTGATCCGCGCGGGCTCCGCCTTCGTTTGACGAGCTTCGGGGGGCCGCGTAACATCTTGAGTTTCGGAGATGCGCTCCCGGCCGCACGGGTGGCGCCGCCATCGAGAGCCTGAGAGGGAGTGTGGCGTGCAACCGGACACGAGCTACGAGCTGCTGACGATCTTCCGCGACGGGGGCTTCATGATGCTGCCCCTGGTGCTGTGCTCGCTCATCGCGCTCGGCGTGATCATCGCCAAGATGTGGACGCTCGTCGTCGCCCACCGGGAGTCGCAGCGCCTCCTCGAGGACATCCGGTCCCTGGGTACCGGAGGGCACATCGGCGCGGCGATCCAGAAGGCCGAGGAGACGCGCGGGCCCGTGGCTGCCATCCTGCTCGCCGGCCTCATGCGCGTCCAGGGCCGGCACACGGGCAAGGACATCGAGAAGGCGATCTCGACGACCGGCTCGATCGAGCTCGATTTCCTGGAGCGGGGGCTGGTGGTCCTGGCGACGATCGCGAACGTGGCACCCATGCTGGGGTTCCTGGGTACGGTCATCGGGATGATCTCGGCGTTCGCCGCGATCGAGGCGGCCGGACAGGTGGAGCCGGCGCTCGTGGCCTCCGGGATCAAGGTGGCGCTCATCACGACCGCCGCGGGTCTGACGATCGCGATCCCCGTGAACGTGTTCTACAACTTCTTCGTCACGCGGGTGGACACGCTGATCGCGGACATGGAGAAAGGCGCGCAGGCCGTGCTGGACCTCATCTGGCGGAGCGAGATGGCCGCCTGAGGAGCGGGATCCCCGTTCCCCGGGCGCCGCGAACCCTCGACGGAGCATACGGACACGATGCCGATTCTGAATCGCAAGGAGCGGGTGTCGGACGAGATTCCGACGGCCTCGATGGCCGACATCGCCTTCCTCCTGCTCATCTTCTTCCTGACCACGACGGTGTTCAACGAGGAGAAGGGCCTGCCCATCGTGCTTCCCGAGCCGAGCGAGGAGCAGGACGTGTCGGCCAAGAACCTGCTGTTTCTGCTCGTGCGGTCCGACGGCTCCGTCGTCGTGAAGCGGGGCGAGAGCGAGCAGGAGCAGGTCGTGGCGTACCGACAGGTCGAGGGGATCCTGCGCCAGGAGCTCGCCGCGAATCCGAAGCTGATCGCGGCCGTCAAGACGGATCCGGACGCCCCGTATCGCCACATGGTGAACGTGCTCGATGAGGTGAAGCTCGCGGGCGCGGAGAGGATCTCCCTCCAGATGCTCGGTGAATAGGGATGGCCAAGCGGGGCGGTTTCAAGCGGAAGTCGGGGGCCAGCAGCGAGATCCCGTCGTCATCCATGGCGGACATCGCGTTCCTGCTCCTCATCTTCTTCATGGTCACGACCGTGTTCCGGAAGGAGAAGAAGCGGGACATCGAGTGGACGACGGCCGAGGCCACCCAGAAGATCGATGAGAAGCGCAAGAACGTGCTCCACATCTGGGTCGAGCGGGACGGCCGGGTCTACATCAACGACCAGCTCGTGCCGAACGAGAACATCGCGGATGTCGTCCGGCCGATCTACGCCCAGAACCGCGAGCTCGTCGTCGCGATCCGCGGGGACCGGGAAGTGCCGTACAGCGAGATCAACGCGATCACGAAGCAGCTGCAGGCGTCTGGCGCCGTACGGGTGACGTTCGCGACCCGGATCGAGCAGCGGGTCGCGAGAGCGAGGAGGTGACCATGACCGACACCGCCACGGGGCGGCAGGCCGGCCGGGACACGGCCAACGACCGCTTCAAGACCGCGTACGGGAAGTGGACGTACATGAGCGTCATTGCGGCGACGGTCGTCCACTTCGTTCTCTTCGCCTTCTTCCCGAAGCTTCAGGCCGCGGACCTCGGGTCCGTCACCGAGGAGTTCGAGGCGATCGAGCTCCCGCCCGAGGTGAAGATCCCGCCGCCGCCGGAGCAGATCGCGCGCCCCGCCACGCCTCGCGTCGCCGCGGCGGAGATCGACGAGGACATCACGATCGCGCCGACGACGTTCGAGGACAATCCGGTCGAGAACCTGCCCCCGCCGCCGGAAGGCGCGAAGCCGTCGGACCAGCCGTCCTACATCGCGCGCGACATCGAGCCGCGGCTCAAGAACCGCTCGGAGATTACGAGGATTCTCAAGCGATTGTACCCGTCCTTCCTCAAGGAGGCCGGAATCGGCGGTACCGTGTTGCTCTGGGTGTTCGTGGACGAACAGGGCCGTCCCGAGAAGTCTCAGGTCAACAAGAGCAGCGGGTACCCGGCGCTGGACAACGCCGCCGCCCAGGTGGTGGAGAAGATGAAGTTCTCTCCGGCCATGAACCGCGACAAGCCGGTCGGTGTCTGGGTCCAGCAGCAGGTCGCCTTCAGCGTCAACAACTAGAGTCATCCCGGCGCGCCGCGCAGGCGAAGGATCAGAAGCCGCCCGCGTCCCGCGGGCGGCTTCTTTGTTTGCGCGCGCGGCGGCCGGCGGCGGCCCGCCGTTGCCCCGTCTGTGGCGGGCCTGTAGACTTGCCGGACCGTGAACGAGGCGGAGCTGCGGCGCAGAATCGACCGGGTGCGCGAGCGGATTTCCGCGGCCGCCGCGCGGAGCGGCAGGCCGCCGGACGCGGTCGAGATCCTGCCGGTGACGAAGGGTCACGCCGCCCGCGCGGTCACCCTGGTTCGGGACGCGGGCCTGGTCTCAGTCGGCGAGAACCGGGTGGCGGAGGCGGAGGCGAAGCGCGAGTCGGTCGGATCGCTGGGCCTCCGCTGGCACCTCGTCGGCCATCTTCAGCGCAACAAGGCCGCACGCGCGATTCGCGCCTTCGACGTCATCGAGTCCGTCGACTCGCTTCGACTCGCGGAGCGCCTGGACCGGCTCGCGCGAGAGGCGGGGCGGCCCCGACTGCCCGTGCTCGTCGAGGTGAACTGTTCGGGAGAGGCCTCCAAGGGAGGGCTGCCGGCGGCGGAGGCGCTGCCGGCCATCGCCCGTATCTGCGCGCTCCAGGGGCTGCGGGTCGACGGCCTGATGACGATGGCGCCCCTCACGGGCGACGAGACGGTGCTGCGGGCCGTCTTCACGCGAGCCCGCGAGCTGCTCGAGGCCTGCGCCACGGAGGTTCCGGACTTGCCGGGCCGGACCCTCTCGATGGGGATGAGCAACGACTTCGAGATCGCGGTCGAAGAGGGAAGCACGCGCGTCCGGCTCGGAACGATACTGTTTGGGGAGAGGCCGAGATGATGGATCTGACGCCACTCGACGTCCGCAAGAAGAAAGAGGACTTCCGGAGGACGGTCCGCGGCTACGAGACGGGACAGGTCGACGCGTTCCTGGATCTCGTGGCCGAGCGGCTCGAGGGCCTCGTGCAGAAGGAGACGAGCCTGTCCAGGGAGGTCGGCCGGCTCAACGATGAGCTCGAGGCGTACCGGGAGCGAGAACGGGCGCTGAACGAGGCTCTGCTCTCCGCGCAGGAGCTGCGGGAGGAGGCACGTGCGCAGGCGGAGCGCTCGGCGGCTCTCAAGATCCGGGAGGCGGAATCGGAGGCGGAGACGATCGCGCGCGAGGCGGAGCTCGAGCTGCGGAGAGCCGAGGAGCGCCTGGTGGACCTGCAGGGCAAGCGGCGCCGGATCCTCCAGGACCTGCGGGCCACGATCGCGCGCTTCCAGGACGAGCTGGACGAGGAGGAGAAACGGCTCGAAGGGGTCGAGGAGGCCGGCGAGGAGCGGCCGGGAGCGGAGGGCGCATGAGGGAGGCGCTGGCCACGGGCGCCGGCGCGAAGGAAGCGATGGAGACGATGCGCCGCCTGGGGGCCGACGCTCCGCGCGTCGCGATCGTCCTGGAGGGCACGCCTCCGGGTCTCGCGAGGAGCCTGTCGAAGTGCGTCCCCGTCCCCCACGAGGTCTCTGTGCCGTGGGCCGGCGACGCCGCTGCGCTCTTGCTCGGTGAGCTGGCCGGCGTGTCCGTGGCCGTCCTGGAGCGAGGCGCGCCGGAAGGCGCCGCCGACCCCGCCCGATCCGCGTGGCCCGTGCGCGTGTTCCGTGAGCTCGGAGCGGAGGCGCTGATCGTGGGGGGACGCGCGGTCGCTCTGAGCGCGGAGTGGACGCCGGGCGAGCTCGCGGTGCTCTCCGACCACATCAACCTCCTGGGCGGAAACCCGCTCGTCGGTCCGAACGTGGACGAGCACGGCCCGCGCTTTCCCGACCTCTCGGAGGCCTACGACCCGGAGCTTCGCCGCCTCGCCCTGCGCACGGCGGCCCAGCTGTCCATCCCGCTGCGTGAGGCCGTCCTCCTGGCGGCGCGTCCTGGCGAGGGCCGGTCCGGAATCGAGGCGGAGCTCGGGGCGGACGTGATGGGCACGTTCGGGGTCTGGGAGGTGATCACGGCGCGGCACGCCGGTCTGCGCGTGCTCGGTCTCATGATCGTCGAGCGTCTCGCCGCGCCGGGCTCGTCGGGCTCCGGCGGGACGGAATCGACCGCCGCCGAAGGCCTCCTGCGGCTCCTGACCGGGGTGCTCCGCGCGCTGGCCGGCGACCGATGACGTACCGGGACCTCCCGGAAGGCGAGGGCGCTCTCGAGGAAGAGACCCTCGCCCTCTGGCAGCGGGAGGACACCTTCGCCCGCAGCCTGGAGCGTCGCAGCCGCGACCCCGAGTTCGTGTTCTACGAGGGGCCGCCGACGGCCAACGGCCGACCGGGCGTGCACCACATCATCTCCCGCACGATCAAGGACGCCATCGCCCGATACCGGTCGATGACGGGCTGGCACGTCACGCGGATCGCCGGCTGGGACACGCACGGCCTCCCCGTCGAGATCGAGGCGGAGAGGCGTCTGGGGATCTCCGGGAAGCCCGAGATCGAGAAGATCGGAATCGAGGCGTTCAACCGGATCTGCCGCGAGAACCTGTTCACCTACAAGGAGGAGTGGGAGCGCCTCTCCCTGCGCATCGGCTACTGGCTGGACTACGCGAATCCGTACATCACGTGCTCGAACGAGTACGTCGAGTCGGTGTGGTGGGCGCTGGCGGAGATCGATCGCCGGGGCCTGCTGTACCGGGGGCACAAGGTCGTGCCCTACTGCCCGCGCTGTGGCACCGGCCTGTCGAGCCACGAGGTGGCGCTGGGGTACGCGGACCGGTCCGATCCCTCGGCCCACGTTCGATTCCCGATCGTCGGAGAGGAGGAGCGGGCGCTGCTCGTGTGGACGACTACGCCTTGGACCCTCGTCTCGAACGTCGCGGTGGCGTTCGGCCCGCGCCTCGACTACGTGGAGGTCTCTGACCCGCGCGGCTCCGGGAGCCTCATCCTGAGCCGGGCTCGAGCGGAGGCGCTGTTCGGCGAGCGGCTGGAGGTTCTGCGCCCGGTGCCGGCCGGAGAGCTGGCGGAGATCCGCTACCGGCGGCCCCTGGACTGGACGCCCGCGTACGCCGAGCGGGAGGGTGGGGTCGCGCCGGCCGATTTCGTGAGCGACGACGAGGGGACGGGCCTCGTGCACATCGCGCCCGCCTTCGGCGCCGACGATTTCGGCCTGGGTCGCGATCTCGGGCTCCCGGTCGTACGGCCGGTGGACGACGCGGGTCGGTTCGAGCCGGACGTACGAGAGGTGGGGGGGGAGTTCGTGAAGGACGCCGATGGCCGCATCCTCGAGCGCCTGCGCGAGGCGGGCCTCCTTCTGCGCGAGGAGACCGTCACGCACAGCTACCCCCACTGCTGGCGTTGCGACAGCCCTCTGCTGTACGTGGCCCGCGACTCCTGGTACGTGCGCACGACGGCCGTCCGGGAGGCCCTGCTCGCGAACAACGCGGCCGTGAGCTGGCACCCGGCCGAGATCGGCCGCGGACGCATGGGCGAGTGGCTGGAGAACAACGTCGACTGGGCGATCTCGCGGGACCGCTACTGGGGGACGCCGCTCCCGATCTGGAGCTGCGACCGCGACGACGAGCACCGCGAGGTCATCGGCTCCTATCATGAGCTCGCCGGCCGAGCGCGGGGGCTGCCGGAGGACTTCGATCCGCATCGGCCCGGCATCGACGAGGTCACCTGGCCGTGTTCCGAGGACGGCTGCGGCGGCGCGATGCGCCGCGTGCCCGAGGTCATGGATGCGTGGTTCGACTCCGGCTCGATGCCCTATGCCCAGTGGCACTACCCGTTCGAGCACCGGGAGGAGTTCGAGCGGCACTTTCCGGCCCATTTCATCGCGGAAGGTGTCGATCAGACGCGCGGCTGGTTCTACTCCCTCCTCGCCCTCTCCACGATCCTGTTCGAGACCCCCGCCTACCGGGCCGTGGTCGTGAACGACCTGATCTTGGACGAGGACGGGCAGAAGATGTCGAAGTCGAGAGGCAACGTCGTGGATCCGTGGGCGGAGATCGCGGACCACGGAGCGGACGCGATCCGCTTCTACTTGCTCTCGTCCAGCCAGCCCTGGCTTCCGAAGCGCTGGGATCCGCAGGCCCTGCGCGAGACGCGGCGGAAGCTGTTCGACACGCTGCGCAGCACCTATCGGTTCTTCGTCATGTACGCTCGCCTGGAGGGATGGTCGCACGAGACGGCCGTGATCTCGGATCCGGCCTCGCGGCCGGCGCTCGACCGGTGGCTCCTGAGCCGCCTCGACTCGATCGTCGCTGCCGTGCGCGACGATCTGGAGGGCTACGATCTCACGCGGGCGGCGCGGCGGCTCTCCGACTTCGTCGTGGACGATGTCTCGAACTGGTACGTGCGCCGCAGCCGGGACCGCTTCTGGGGGACACGCGGCGAGGCGTCCGCCGCGTCGAGAACGGCGGATGCGTTCGCGACCCTGCACGAGGCGCTGCTCGCGAGCGCCGGCCTGCTCGCCCCATTCGCCCCGTTCATGGCCGACTGGCTGGGCCGCGAGCTCGCAGGCGAGTCCGTGCACCTCCGCGACTATCCGGTCTCGCGCGGCCGGGCGGATCGGGACCTCGAGGCGGAGATGGAGGCGGTGCGCCGGCTCGTGGCCCTCGGGCGAGCGGCCCGGGAAGAGGCCGGGGTGCGGGTCCGGCAACCCCTGCGGTCGATGCAGGCCATCCTGCCGGGGGGCGTCACGCTTCGCGAGGACTTACGAGCCATCCTCGCCGAGGAACTCAACGTGCGGGAGGTTGTATTCCCGTCGCGCGGCAACGATATTATACGGCTATCCGTCAAGCCCGAGTTCGGGCGGCTCGGGCCGAGGTTCGGCGCCCGCACGCCGGCGGTCGTGCGCGCGATCCGGGGACTGGATGAGAAGGCTCTGGCCGATCTGAGGGATGGCATCGCGGTCCGAGTCGAGGTCGATGGAGAGCCGGTCGAGGTGGAGCCTGACGCCGTGACCGTGGTCCAGGAGTCGCGGGCCGGTCTGGCGGTCCAGGCCGCAGACGGTTATCTGGTAGCCCTCGATGCGGACCTGGATGCGGACCTCCTGCGTGAGGGCCTGGCGCGCGAGATCGTGAATCGCGTGCAGCGGCTCCGTCGGGAGGCGGGCCTCGAGGTCAGCGATCGGATCGCGCTCGCCGTCGGGGGCGCGGTCGAGGTGGAGGAAGCGGCCCGCGAGCACGCGCCCTTCATCCAGGGCGAGACGCTGGCCCGCGAGTACACGACCGGCGCGACGGGAGCGTCGGAGTTCGAGCACTCGGCCGACGTGGAGATCGATGGCCGTCGCGTGGTCATCGGATTCCGTCGGCTGGATCCGTGACGTGGACGATGAACGCCGAGGGCCGGGCAGGCGGGAGATAGCCGGATGAAGAAGAAGGACCTCAAGCACTTCGAGGAAAGACTCCTCCAGGAGCGTGCGCGCGCCCTGAAGGACCTGGGCCATTACGGCGAGTCCTTCTCGAGCACGCCGCACGCATCGGACGGAGACCTCTCCGCCTACAGCTTCCACATGGCCGATCAGGGAACCGACGCCATGGAGCGCGAGAAGGCGTTCCTGTTCGCGAGCAAGGAAGGCCGCTTCCTCTATCACATCGACGAGGCCCTCCGGAGGCTGTATCGCACGCCCAAGGAGTTCGGCCGGTGTCAGGAGTGTGGCGAGGAGATCGGGTTCGAGCGACTGGATGCGCTTCCCCACACGCGTCTCTGCATCAAGTGCAAGGAGCGCGAGGAGACCGGTGTCTCACGTTGAGTCCGAGGTTCCGCTGGACCTGCCGGGGCGGGCGTCGGACAAGACGGCCCTCCTCCTGTGGGTGGCGGGGGGCGTCGTCCTGCTCGACGTGCTCACGAAGCAGTGGATCGTGCAGACGTTTCCACTCTATCACTCGGAATCCATCCTCGGTGACGTCCTGCGCCTGACGTACACGCACAATCCAGGGGCCGCGTTCGGCATCCACGTCGGCGAGCACTCGCGCCTCTTCTTCCTGAGCCTGTCCCTCGTCGCACTCGTGGTCCTCGGCCTCGTCTACCGGAGCACGTCGCCGACGGATCGGCTCAGACTCCTGGCGGTGGCACTCGTGAGCGGCGGCGCGGTCGGAAACATCCTAGATCGTCTCCGATACTCGGCCGGCGTCGTGGATTTCGTGGATGTGGGCATCGGCTCGCACCGGTTCCCGGTGTTCAACGTCGCCGACTCGGCCGTCAGCATCGGCGCCATTCTCCTGCTGGCGTCCTTCTACCTGGAAGGAAGGGAAGAGAAAGACGGCCCAGAGCCGGAAGGATAGGATCCGGCGAATCCGCGTCGAAGAGGATTCGAGCGATCGGCTGGACACGTTCCTCGCCGATCGCTTGCACATCAGCCGCACGCGCGCGATCGCCCTCATCACGGACGGCCACGTGCGGGTGAACGGCGCGGCGCCCCGGAAGCGGGATCGACCGCGCGCCGGAGACGAGATCCGGGTGCGGATTCCTGCGCCGCCCCCGCTGGCCGTGGAGCCGGAGAACCTTCCGCTGCGGGTCGTGCACGAGGACGCGAGCATCGTCGTCGTGGACAAGCCGGCCGGGCAGGTCGTCCACCCGGCGCCCGGCCATGTCTCGGGCACGCTCGTGAACGCGCTTCTGCACCACATCCCGCGCCTCTCGAGCCTCGGTGCCCCCCTGAGGCCAGGCATCGTGCACCGCCTCGACCGGGACACGAGCGGCCTGCTCCTCGTCGCGAAGACGGACGCGGCCCACCGCCGGCTCTCCGAGGCGCTGGCGAGACGACGGATCCACCGCCACTACCTCGCCTGCGCCTGGGGCGAGCTGCCCGAGCCCGACCTCACGGTGAGCCTTCCCATCGGTCGGGACCCCGCGCACCGGAAGCGGATGGCCGTCGTGACCGGAGGACGGTCCGCCGTCACGCACGTCCGCCGGCTCGAATGCTGGCGATCCGCGGATCTCCTCGCCGTCCGGCTCCAGACGGGCCGCACGCACCAGATCCGGGTCCATCTGAGGGCGATCGGGCATCCGGTCGTCGGCGATCCGGTGTACGCGCCGCAATGGGAGCGGGGGATGGGCGGTGCGGGTGGACGCTGGGCGGCGGAGCTCGTGACGCGTTGTGGGCGCATGTTCCTGCACGCGGCCCGGCTCTCGTTCTCCCACCCGGACACCGGGGAGCGGCTCGTGCTCACGTCGCCTCTTCCCGAACCCCTGGCGTCCGCCGTGAAATGGGCCCGGGCTCCCCGATGAGCCCACGCGTCGCCTCGTGCCTGCTCCTGGGCCTGACCGGGCTCGCGGAGACGCCCCGGGCATTCGGGCAGGGCGCGGCGAGCCTCCCGCCGGTGCGGTTCCACGCGGAGGCAGGTCTGGAGCCGGTCGCGGAACGGCTCGCGTCCGGCCCCGGCCTGCGTACGGCCCTGCCCGCCATGCCGGCGTTTCCCGAGGGGATGGACCCGGTGGATGTGTGGATCGTGCGAGATCTCGCCACGCTCGCCGACCTCGGACTCGGACCCGCGGAAGACTGGGTCGCCGGAGTGGCGGACCCATCAACGAACCGGATCGGACTGCGCGCGGCGAGGGGCGTCGGGAGTGCCGGCGAGCTGGGGCCCGTGCTCCGCCACGAGCTGGCGCACGTCGCTCTCGCCGCCGTCACGGGCGGACGCGCGCCGGCCTGGCTGGACGAGGGCTATGCCCAATACGCCTCGGGAAGCTGGGGGTACGGGGACGCGTGGACGCTGCGACTGCTCCTCCTCCGGGGTGAGCGGATCGGCCTGCGGCGGGTGGCGCTGGGCTTCCGCCGGGGAGAGGCGGAGGCGAGGGTCGCCTACCTGCTATCATACACGGCCGTGCATTCCCTGTTCGAACGGGGTGGCGAGAAGGGCGTCGCGAAGCTTCTGTCGGCGCTCGGTCGGGGAGAGTCCCTCGATGCGGCCCTGAGGATCGCCCTCCGAACGACGGAGGCCCGGTTCGAGAGGCAATGGCGCGAGGACGTCCGGGCCCGTTACGGCTGGTTGTTCGTGCTCTCCCGCGCGTCGGCTTTCTGGCTCCTGGCCGGGCTCTTCCTCGTGGCCGTGGTGTCGCTCCGCAGGAGACGGGACCGCCGTCGGCTCGCCGCCCTGGACGAGGTCTCCGCCGAGCCGTGGACGGACTCCGGCGACTGGCTGTGGGATGACGAAGACGAAGTTTGACGACAGATATCCGGCGCCCTATGCTTCACGGATGAATAGGAGCCAGATGGGGCTCGAGACCGCCCCCGCCCGGTCGCGCGCGCGGCTCGGACCCGTGAACTGGGGCCTGTTCACCGCGGCCGCGATCTCGATCGCGGCCGGATACCTGTCTCTCGCCCGGGGCTCGACCGTGGCGGCGCCTCTGCTGCTCGTCATGGGTTACGCCGTCCTCGTGCCCGCGGGTCTGCTCTACGGGCTCGGACGCGGAGGGCGCGGACACGCGGGCGAATAGCTCAGCCTGGCCGAGAGCGCCTGCCTTACAAGCAGGAGGTCGCTGGTTCGAATCCAGCTTCGCCCATGGGGCCGGCGGTCGAGGAGCGGGACGCCGCTGTCGGCGCCGCGGCGGGAACAAACGGTCGACGGCGAGTGTCGTAGGGAATGGCGGCGGGGAGGCCGGGATTCAAGCTTGAGGATGAGACGCATGAAGCGAGCGGTCGGAATCCGGAAACAGTGGGTCGTGGGCTCGTGCGCGCTGGCTGCGCTCGTCCTGGCCTCGGGGGATGTCGTCGCGCAGGAACAGGCGAACGGCGGCAGCGGCGGACGCGCGCGCGTGCTCGTCGCGCCGCTGCGCACCACCGACGGCATCAACCGGAACTTCGGCCGCAAGGTGGCCGAGGACGTACGCAAGGACCTGAGGGAGTTCCCGAGCCTCACCTCCATCGACAGCAAGGAGCTCAGCGGAGAGCTCAAGCGGCTGAAGCTCGATGAGAAGGACCTCGGCCTCATCCAGTGGCGGCAGCTGGCGGGTCGCATGGATGCGCAGGTCGTAATCTTCGGCACGGTCGAGCCCGCCTCGGGCGGCAACGTGGTGAACGTGAGCTTCGTGGACGCGAAGACGGGTGACGAGCTCACGGTGCCCGAATTCACGGTTCCGGGCGATCGCGGAGACGACGTGAAGCGCGCCGCGGGTCTCATCACGCAGGCCTTCGAGACGCACATCGAGTACAACCAGGCCCTGCTGTTTTGCCAGGACTACCTGAGCGCGAGCCAGTACGACGACGCGCTTCGGAACTGCGACCGGGCGCTGGAGATCAATCCGAACAGCTCGACGGCGCTGTACACGCGGGGCCGCGTCTACATGGGCCAGGAGGACTGGCCCTCGGCCCGGCAGGACCTGGCCGCCGTCGTCGACAAGAATCCGGCCGAGACGCTCGCGCTCCAGTCTCTCGCGTACACGAACGCGCAGCTCGGGAACATGGAGCGGGCGACGGAGCTGTACCGGGAATACCTGAACTTCAATCCCGACGACGCCAGCGTGCGGCTCAACGTCGCCTTCAACCTGGCGAACGCGGGGGGGCACGACGAGGCGATCCAGCTTCTGCAGGAGGGCCTCGCGCGTGACTCGACGAACGCGGACCTGTGGGAGTTCCTCGGCAACGTGGCGCTCAGCAAGGGCACGGCCGCCGAGGGCTCGGGATCGTCCGAGGCCGGTGTGACGGACGAGGCATCCGTGCGTCTCGCGGTCGACGCCTACAACCGGGTTCTCACCCTGCGGGGCGACGACATCGATCCGAAGATCCTCCGGCAGGTCATCGCCGCGAACCTGGCCCTGGGGGACCTGCAGGCGGCGCTCGACTTCGCCCGCAGGGCGCAGACGATGATGCCGGACGACCCGGCCCTGTGGTCCATCACCTCGGACGTCTACAACAAGATGGGGCGTCTTCGGGATGCGATCGGGGCCCTGGATCGCGTGCTGGAACTGGATGCGAGCTATCCGAACGCGCACCTGAGGCGCGGCCTGTACCGGCTGCGCACCGGTGAGGGGCAGGCGGCCGTCGGGGACCTCCGGGCCGCGGTGGACGCCGGCACCGATGCGAACGTCGTGGCGGGCCAGCTGCTGGCCGTCGGGCACGCGAGCTACTTCGCGAAAGGCGATTACGCTCGCGCGATCTCGATGTTCAGGACGGGTATGGACTTCGCGACGAAGCCGGAGATCCGCGACCAGCTCTACTTCTTCACGGCGTACGGGTACTTCCAGCAGGGCGTGGCCCTCGACAAGCGCAACGAGGCGGCCGAGGCCTGCGAGCCCGCCCGCCGGGCGCTGGCCAAGTTCCAGCAGGTGATGCCGAATCTGCGCAAAGCCGGAAGGACGCAGCCGCGCAGCCAGCAGCAGATCGCGGAGAGCACGGACGTGTATCTGTTCCGCCAGGAGCAGATCATCAAGAAGGCCTGCAAGTGAGCTGACCCCGGTCGGCGGGCCGCCGGCTCCACCCGGGAGCCGGGCGTCGCCGCCACCGCGCGCTCCAGGGCCCGAGGACCACCCGTCCTCGGGCCCTTCGTCATCCCCCGGCCCTTTCGACGGTCTTCCGATGCCACGGCCATCCCTCGGGCACGCCGGGGGTTGCGAGAGCGATGGAGCTCCATTAGAATGGGGCGCAGTGGGGAAAAATGGGTAACCGTGGGGAAAACACTCCGGATCGCCATTGCGGGGGACCGTGGGCCGCTTCCTGGGAAATTACCTCTACCAGGTCGACGAGAAGGGGCGGGTCAGCCTCCCCGCGCCCTTTCGGCGTGGCGCCGAGTCGCCGTCCTTCGTCCTGATCCGGGTCCATCCCGATGCGCTGACGCTGTACCCGGTCGAAGCTTGGGCGCGGGTCCAGGACGAGCTGAGGGAGCTCCTGAAGCGAAATCCGGAGGCGAGGCACTACGTCCTCGGGATCACGTCGAACGCTCGCGAAGTCACGCCGGACAAACAGGGACGCATCCTGCTGCCTGACCGCCATCGCAAGGGCGTCGGAATCGGTCATCAGGCGCTCATCGTCGGAGCGATGGACAAGATAGAGATCTGGGAACCGGAGCGGTTCGGGGAGACAGTCGGCGGAGAAGCGAGCAGCTTCGACGACCTCGCCTCTTCGATCTTCGCCTGATCCGGGCCGGGCCCTCCGAGCCGACAGGCGTGTAGAGCGAGCCCGGTGAGCGGGGAGACATACGAGCACGAACCGGTCCTCCTGACCGAGGTGCTGGCTTGGCTGCGGCCCAGTCGGTGCGGGGGGCTCTTCTTCGACGGAACGCTCGGCGGCGGAGGCCACGCGGCCGCGCTGCTGGCGGCGCACCCTTCGGTCAGGGTCCTGGGCATGGACCGGGATCCGGAGGCGAGGGCGGCGGCCGGTCGAAGGCTCGCCGTCTTCGGCGACCGGGTGAGGATCTGCGCGGGGGACTTTCGCGAGGCCGGCCGCGCGCTCGAGGACGTTGCGGGCGGGGAGGGACTGGAAGGAGCCCTCCTCGACCTCGGAGTGTCGTCGCACCAGATCGACCGGACGGCACGCGGGTTCTCCTTCCGCCGGAGCACTCCGTTAGACATGCGGATGGGCGGGACAACCGGCGGAAGGAGGACCGCGGCCGATCTTCTGGCCGAGGCCTCGGAGGAGGAGCTCGGACGGATCTTCCGGGACTACGGAGAGGAGCGGGCCTGGCGGCGCGTCGCGCGATCGATCGTTCGACGGCGCTCGCGACGCCCCCTGCGCACCTCCGACGATCTCGTCGGAGCTCTGGAGGCTGCGCTCGGGACCGGGCTCACGATGCGGGACAAGGCACGCCTCTTCCAGGCCGTTCGGATCGCCGTGAACGACGAGCTCACGGCCCTGGAGGAAGGGCTCGACGCGATTCGGGAGGGGCTCGCGCCCGGAGGCCGAATCGTGGTGATCGCGTACCACTCGCTCGAGGATCGAATCGTGAAGCGGACCTTCCGGGATTGGAGCCGCTCCTGCATCTGCCCACCGGAGCTCCCCGAGTGCCGGTGTCGCGGCGCCGCGCTCGGGACGACCCTCACGAAGCGTCCCGTTCGGCCGACGGCGGAGGAAGCCGCCTCCAACGTCCGGGCGCGGAGCGCCCGCCTCCGGGCCTGGGAGGCACGTTGAGCGCCCGGCGCGGGCTTCGGCGGTCACGGCCCGGGGACGTTCGGCGCCGCCTCGCGATCGGCGCGTCCGTCCTCGGGCTCGGTGCCTCGATGATCGTATCCGTGCGCCGCGGAAACGAGGCGAGGCGCCTGTCGATGTCCCTCGACGAGCTGGGACGGGAGCAGGCCCTCGTCCGGGCCCGGGTCGCGCGCGCGATGGTTCGTGTGGATTCCCTGGGCTCGCGGGAGCGCATCCTGGCCGCGGCCGCGCCGCTCGGCCTGCGGCTTCCCCGCGAGAAGGAGATCGTGTTCCTCCGCGACGTCGGGGAGCCCGAGAGGGCCGCCGGCTCGGGAGTCGTGCGATGACGGCGCGCCAGGAGTCCCGCGGCACGGCCCGCCGCGGACGGACCCGCCACCGGCTCCTGTCCATCGGGTTCGTTCTCGTGGCGGCGGGCACCGTGGCCCGTCTCGTCCAGCTTCAGCTGTCGCAGGAAGACCTGTGGCGGGAGCGGGCGGAGCGGCAGGGGACCCAGCGTCTCTCCGTCGCCGCGGCCCGGGGCGGCATCTACGACCGGAACGGACGCCCCCTCGCGATCTCGAACCGGGAGTACCGCGGCTACCTGGCGCCACAGGAGCTCCCGCCGGACATCGACGCCCGCGACGCCGTCGAGCGAGTCGGACGCCTACTGGCCCTCACGCCGGAGGAGCGACAGCGCCTCCTGTCCTCGACGCGGGCCTGGCGACTCATCCCGCGCCGAATCTCTAGCGAGATGCGAGCCACGCTCGCGAGCCGGCTCTCCCGCGGATTGCACTTCGAGCCGATCGCGGCTCGCGCCTATCCGGAGGGAGGACTCGCGCGGTCGATCATCGGGAGCCTGAACGCGGACGGGACGGGTCGGTCGGGCATCGAGCTCGAGCTCGACAGCGTGCTCTCCGGGCGCCCAGGCTCGCTGCTCGCCCGGCGGGACGCGAACGGGGACATCGTCGGCTCGTCCGATGGGCCCGTGACGCCCCCGCGCCCGGGCCGAGACGTCTTCCTCACGCTCGACGCGGACCTGCAGGCCGTGGCGGAGCACGCACTGGACCGGGCCCTGGAGCGGACGGGCGCGTCGGGTGGGGACGTGCTCATGCTGGACCCCCGCACGGGGGACCTGCTGGCGCTCGCGAGCCGGCGCCCGGGCGGCGTCGGACGGATTCCCGCCCTGTCGGATCCCTACGAGCCCGGGTCGACCGTGAAGCCGTTCCTTCTCGCCGCACTGCTCGCCGAGCGGGCCGCGCGGCTCGATGAGCCGGTGGACGTCCACCATGGAGAGCTGTGGATCGGGGACCGCCGGATTCGAGACGTCCATCCCTACGACACGCTCACCGTGGCGGACGTCCTGCGCTTCTCGTCGAACATCGGCGCCGCGAAGCTGTCCCGGAGGCTCGCGCCCGGGGTCCACTACCGATACCTGCGTGACTTCGGCTTCGGCATGCCCACCGGCCTCCGGCTTCCCGGCGAGTCGGCGGGTCGCCTCCCGCGCCCGTCCGAGTGGTCGGGCTACAGCCAGGTTTCCCTCGCCATCGGCTACGAGCTCCTCGTCACATCCGTCCAGCTCGCGTCCGCGTACGGCGCGCTCGCGAACGACGGGGTTCTCCTGCGTCCCGGGATCGTGAGGGAGATCCGTGATCCCGTCGCGGGCTCGCGCGAGTGGCGCCGTCCCGTAACCCGCATTCGCCGCCTCGTGAACGGCTCCATCGCCCGCACCGTCACGCGCGTGCTGAACTCGGTGGTGGACGAAGGGGGGACGGGGGCGGCGGCGGCGCTTTCTTCCCTGCGGCTCGCCGGTAAGACGGGAACGGCCCGCATCGCGTCGGGGAGCGGGTACAGCGCTCGGCGATACGTGGCGTCCTTCGTGGGGTACGCACCCGCGGAGGACCCGCGTCTCGTGATCCTCACGAAGCTGGAGGACCCGCGAGGGGACGTCTATGGAGGCGGCACGGCCGCGCCCGTGAGTCGGGAGATCCTGGAGGCGGCCCTCGCGAGCCGCGGCGTGCGCCTCGTGCCGGGCGGAGGCCCGGATGGGACCGCCGGGCCCGCCCGCCGCGAGGCCGGGGAGCCGACAGTGTGGTTCGCGGCGGACGGGCCGCCCGGCGCACGGAGCCGTCCCGACGAGGTGCAGTCGGCGCCGGCGGCTCCCGTTCTCCCGGACGTGACCGGGCTCACGGCCCGGAAGGCCGTGGCCCGGCTGCACGCGCTCGGCCTGCACGTCGCGCTGGAGTGCGGGGAGCGGGTCCGCAGACAGGAGCCACCGGCCGGCACCCGCGTGAGGTCCGGCGCGGTCGTGCGGCTGCGCTAGGGAAGCGGCGCGTCGGCTTGCGGGCGCTTCGGGAGGAGTCGGCGCGGTGGGCGGCCGGAAGTCAGGGAGGACCTGGTCAGGTGCTCGCAACTCTGAGCATCACGGAACGGCTGGAGGCGAGAGGTCTGGCGCCCCGTTGGCGGGGTGCGCCTCCCGCCGCGTTCGTCCACCTGGCGCTGGATTCGAGGAAGGTGGGAGAGGGGGATCTGTTCTGCGCCGTTCGCGGGGTCACCGCTGACGGGCACGACCACCTCGCGGCCGCGAGCGCGGCGGGCGCGACGGGCGCGGTCGTCCAGGCCGAAGCCCCCGGGCTCGAGCTCCCGCAGCTCGTCGTGTCCGATTCCCGTGTCGCGGCCACGCATCTGGCCTCCCTCGCCCTCGGCGATCCCGCCGACCACCTGTCCGTCGTCGGTGTGACGGGCACGAACGGAAAGACCACGACCGCCTGGATCCTCCGGCATCTTCTCGCCTCCCGCGGTCCGGCGGGAGCCGTCGGGACCCTGGGAATCATGGATCCGGGCGGCTCGATTCGGCCCGGGCGGCTCACGACCCCCGGACCCCTGGAGGCGATGGAGGCGCTCGCGGAGCTCCGGGATGCCGGGTGCGAGGTCGTCGCCATGGAGGTGTCCTCGCACGCGCTCGACCAGCATCGGATCGACGGGATCGGGTTCCGGTGCGCCGTGTTCACGAACCTCACGCGTGAGCACCTGGACTACCACGCGGACATGGCCGCGTACCGGGCGGCCAAGCTCCGTCTGGCCGAGCTCGTCCGGCCGGCGGGCGCGCTCCTCGTCCTCGGCGAAGAGCCCGCCTGGACGGAGCTCCGGCACCGGGACGGGGCCGTCACGTACGGCACGGACCCCTCGGCCGACGTACGCGCCGAGGACATGCGGTCCGTCGCCGCAGGCTCCGCATGGCGACTCGTCACGCCGGAGGGCGAGGCGGAGGTCCGCCGCCTCCCCCTGCCCGGCGCCTTCAACGTCGTGAACGCCCTCGCTGCTGCGGCGGCCGCGAGGGCGCTCGGCCTCGAGGTCGGCGAGATCGCCGCGGCCCTCGAGTCGCTCCCGCAGGTGCCCGGGCGGATGGAGATCCTCGGCCGAGAACCCGCCCTCGTCGTGCGGGACTACGCGCACACGCCGGATGCGCTGGAGCGCGCCCTCTCCGCACTCCGGCCGCTCGCCTCGGGCCGCCTGTTCCTCGTGTTCGGGTGCGGCGGAGACCGCGACCGGGGCAAGCGCCCGTTGATGGGTTGCATCGCCTCGGAGGGAGCGGACGTCGTCGTCGTCACCTCGGACAACCCGCGGTCCGAGGACCCCGCTCACATCGCCGCGGAGGTCCTGGCGGACCTGCCCCCCCGGCGAGCGGAGGTCGAGCTCGACCGCGAGGCGGCGATCGAGCGCGTTCTCGCGGACGCCGGGGTCGGAGATGTCGTGCTGCTCGCCGGCAAGGGCCACGAGGCGTACCAGGAAGTCGGGGACGAGCGGCATCCGTTCGACGAAGCGGCCGTGGTTGCGCGGTGGCTCGGGGAGGCGGCCCCGTGAGCCCGCCCCTGTTCCGATCGTCCGAGATCCGGGCCATCCTGGGCCTTCCCGGGTCGGACGAGGATCGGGCGTACGGGTCGGTGAGCACGGACTCCCGGAAGACGGAGCCGGGCGCCCTCTTCGTGGCCCTCCGCGGGCCGCGCTTCGACGGCTCGGAGTTCGTCGGCGAGGCGGCCGCCGCGGGCGCGCTCGGCGCCGTCGTGCCGGAGGATCGGCCCCGGCCGTCGGCGGACCTCGAGTGGTTTCCCGTCCCGGACCCGCTCGTGGCGCTCGGGGCGCTCGCCGCGGAGCGGCGGGCGTCGAGCGCGGCCCGGGTCGTCGGGGTCACGGGCACGTCGGGGAAGACCACCGTCAAGGAGATGATCGCCGCCGCCCTCCCGGACGTCCGGGTCCACCGGACCCGGGGCAACCTCAACAACCAGATCGGGCTTCCGCTGTCGATCCTCTCCGCGCCGACCGCGGCCGAGGTCTG
>JBHHZD010000007.1:0-87217 GCA_046757885.1 Gemmatimonadota bacterium | reverse complement strand
TCACGGCAGTTTCAGCGGCGTGCTGAAGAACGCGCTCGATCTCATGGGCTTCGACGAGATCGAGGGAAAGATGGTTGGCCTCGTAGGGGTGTCCGGGGGCAAGCTGGGTGCACTCAACGCGCTCAACGGCTTGAGAGTCGTCGGGAGAGCGCTCCACGCGTGGGTGATCCCTGAGCAGGCCTCGATCGCAGAAGGGCCGACGAGCTTCGACGAGTCGGCGAACCTGCTGGATGATGCCGCCCGTGAGAGAGTGGCCGAAGTCGGACGGCAGGTCGCCCGGTTCGCTTACTTGCACTCGTCGGAGAGCGCGAGGGAGTTCCTCCGCGCATGGGAGGGGGCACCGTCGAATCCGGGCGGAAGCGTAGACGGTCACTAGCCTGCCGGGGGCAGGACGGGTCCGTTCCTCTCCCACGAGGCTTCGTAGCTCCACGACATACGGTAGGCGCGGCCCGGTCTCGACGGGCCACTGGCCTTTCGCCATTCTCGCGCAAGGGGTTTGTTTTGTAACGACTTTCGCCGGTCGGAATCGATGTCGCCGGGTCAGGCTCGCTTCTTGAATCGAATCGTCATGCACTGAATCGCTCGCGAGGCTACGGTCCCAACCACAGGAGGCACCCATGGCCCTTCCGAACCCCGGAATGACGATTGACCCGACTCGGACAGCCCTCGTCGTCACCGACCCCCAGAACGATTTCCTCAGCCCTGACGGTGTGGCGTGGGGTGTTGTCGGCGAGAGTGTGACCCGGAACAACACCGTCGAAAACCTCGAAGCGCTCTTCAAGTTGGCCAAAGAGATGGACTTGCCCGTGTTCATCTCCCCACACTACTACTACCCACATGATCACAGTTGGCTATTCGGAGGTACCCTTGAAGTTCTCATGCATAACATCGGAATGTTCGACCGCGCCGATGCGCTCAGCCTGGATAACTTCGAGGGCTCGGGAGCTGACTGGCTCGAGCGCTACAAGCCGTACATCGAGGACGGGCGGACCGTGATCGCGAGTCCCCACAAGATGTATGGACCCGAGAACAGCGATCTCGTGCTCCAGCTGCGCAAGCGGGGCATCGACAAGGTGATTCTGGCTGGCATGTCAGCCAACCTGTGCACCGAGGCGCATTTGCGCGAATTCCTCGAACAAGGGTTCGAGGTAGCTGTAGTCACGGACGCGACGGCGGCGGCGATCGTCGAGGAAGGGAACGGATACGAGGCGGCCCTCGTGAACTTCCGCTTTCTCGCGAATGCCGTCTGGACGACGGCCGAGGCCTCGCAGGCCATACTCGAGGGCGCCACGCCCGAGCTTGCATGAGGCCCCCGTGGACTTTCATGTCCGGGTCGAGACGACGGAGGACGGCGAGGTCTTCGCCAGCTGCTCCGACCCCGAGGTGAGCGTGCGCGGCCTCAGCCGAGCGAGCGCGCTCGAGCTGCTCCGGGCGGAGATTCGCTATCGCGTCGAGCTCTGCCCGTGCTCGAGCGTGGACGACGACTACGTCCAGCTGGACGTCGCGGACTGACTTCTCCCTCGCGGCCCGATCGCGACCCTCCGCCCCGCCTCCGTATCGCGTGGGGCCCGGTGGCTCTGTCCGCGCTCCTCGCGCTCCTGGCCGGCTGCGACGGGTCCGGGGAGGCGCCGGCCGTCACCGTGCGGGACAGCGCGGGCGTGCGGATCGTCGAGAGCCGGGTGCCGGCCTGGACCGAACACTCCGGGTGGCGCCTGTCGGAGCGCCCCCTTCTCGAGATCGGAAGACGGGAGGGCGGGGCCGGGGACGAGATCGGTCCGTTCCCCGGCCGGGAGCTCTACCTCGCCTCCGAGGACGGACGGGTGACGATGGGACCGCCGCCGTTCGGCCGCTCCAGCAGCCAGGCGCTCAGGGGCGACCGTCTCGTCGTCGGAGACCAGGCCGCGTTCGAGATCGGCGAGTACACGATCGACGGCGCCCTGGAGCGGATCCTCCGCATCCCCTCCGCGGATCTCTCCATCGGCGAGGCGGACGTGGCCCGCTGGAAGGAGGCGGTGCTCGCCCGGGAGCTACCGGGCCGCCGGGCCGCTCTGAGGGCGAGCCTGGACGCGCGGACCGTGCCGAAGACCCGGCCGGGCGCGCCTACAGCAATCCGTCGAGGTACAGGTGGAGCTGCCAGCGGCGGGGACCGGGACCGCTGACCGAGCGCGCGAGGTCGATTCGGACGAGCCCGTCCAACCCCGACGCCCCGATTCCGACGCTCGCGGCCGGATCCGAGAACCCGAACGCGGCCCGATCGCCCACCCACCCGAGGTCCACGAAGGCCACCCCGCGCACGCCGGGGGCGCCGTAGGCCAGCTCGGCGCGAGAGAGCCAGAACGAGGTCCCCGCCAGAGGGCCGGGGTCGTAGGCCCGCACGGTCTGCGGGCCGCCCAGGTAGTAGAGCCGCTGCACGGGAACGGCGCCCCACGTCGTGCCGCCCGACAGCCCGAGACTCGCCGTCCACCGCTCCGCCAGGGGATGCGATGCCGTGAATCCTGCCCCGAGCCGGGCGTACTCCATGTCGCCCGTCGCCGCTTCCCCCCACGCGGTCGCGGTCGCGAGCCAGCCCTCCGGATCCACGCCGCCCTGAAAGCGCAGGCGGGCCGCGAGCCCGTACGCGTCGATCCGATCCGCCCGGATGTTCGGGGCGGGGTCGTCGCGGCCGAGCGCGCTCGCGAGCGACGCGTCCGTCCCCTTGTCCTCGGCGCGATGCGTCTCCGCGAACGCCCGGAGCTCGTGCCGCACCCGGCCCGACTCCTCGCGCCACTCGATCGCGCCGCCGCCGGCCCGGTAGTACTCGCCGTAGTCGTACCCGAGCAGGAGGGCGTTGATCGAGCCTTCCAGGTCCAGCGGATTCCCCCAGTCGTTCGCGGCCTGGAGGCGATAGTACGCGCTCGCCTCCAGCGCGCCCGACGCGAGATCGCGACGCAGGCCCGCCTCCGCGTTCGGGACCCGGTCGGCGATCCCGATGCGGGCGGAGGCCCATCCGGCGAGAGACCCGAGAACGGGGCCCTCCCGCCGGATGCCGCCGCTGAGTCCCTCGACGCGATTGAAGCGGAAGTTTCCGAGCCGCGACAGCGCGGGCGAGACGGGCCGGCGCGGCACGCTCACGCGGGCCAGGTCGGCCCGCATGCGGGAGAGCTCCGCGTCGCTGAAGGCGACGGACTCACCAGCGAAGAACTCGTGCGACAGCAGCGGGGACCCGCGGAGATCGGCCCGGGGAGGCACGATGCTAACCTCGTGCACGATGCGGCCGTCATCCTCGGTGCGCTCGGTCGTCCGCCGCACCCATCCCGGTGGCAGCTCGTCGTCGGGGATGTCGAGGGTGTCGGCCTGGTTCAGGGCGAAGTCGGACACCGTGAGCTCGACGGCGGCTGGGACCCGCAGGAGCCGTCCCGCCTTCCCTTCGCCCTCCAGACGAACGCGCCACGGAAGCCACCAGCGGAGGTCATGCAGGGCGTACTCCACGATCATGTGGCGCACCGTGACCGTGACGGGCTTCAGGAACCCCGGCACCTCGGCCGCATCCTCCGGCTCGTCCAGCTGGAGGTCGAAGTCGCGGGCCGGCCGGAAGACCCCGCGCACGAGGGCGGCGCTCCCGAGGTCGAACCAGAGGGCCCCCGCGAGAAGCCCGAAGTCCGCCCTCCGGGGCGTGACCAGGACCTGGACGAGCGTGACCTCGCGGCCGCTGGAGGGCAGTCGGATCCGGATCGTGTCGCCGGAGGCGAACCGGTAGTGCCGGCCGGCGGAGTCGGCGAGCGGGTGGAGGAAGTCCTCGCCCCCGAACATGAGCCGGTCTCCGGCCGGATCCAGGGGGATGAGATCGTCGGGGTCCGTGCCGTCGTCCTCATCCCCGGAGACGGCGTCCCCGCCCAGCACCGGCACCGCCTGACGGCTGCCGAGCCAGCGGTAGGTCTCGGTGCCGTCGGCGGACCAGCGCACCCGGGCGATCTGCTCGCTGCGGAAGAGCCCCCGCTCGCGACGGAAGCGGAAGGCCGAGAAGCCGACGTAGATCCGCTGGGACATCGTCGCCTCGTAGCTGTCCAGGCCCCGGGCCTCCGTGCCCCGCGCGGCCCGCGCCCTCTCCATGAGGTCCCGTGCGCCGTAGTCGGCGTACGCGTCGGCGGGAATCGTGTCCGTGACGGCAGGCTCGTCGCCGGATCGAGCGGCCGCGCGTGAAGGCACGAGCGCGATGCCGAGCAGTCCCGCCGCCAGAAGCGGGCGCCCTCGATGAGCGAAAGGATTCGGGTACAAGGCGACCCCGGGTGTCCGAGAGGCGTTCGAATCGAGCTCCGGGAGCCCTACGGCCGCTTGCGGGCCGGAGTTTCAGTGTCTCGCGGTCCCGAAGGAACGGGGTCCTACTCGGCCGGGGAATCCCTCACGATGCGCAGGTCGGGACGGCCGGAGGGATCGTCGGGGGGCGGGTAGCGCTTGTCGAGCCACGCCTCGAGAAGGGCGGCCATGTCCTGCGCGTCGGGCGCATCCACGAACACCTGCGCCACGACGCGGCCGCCCGCCTTCGCGACGAGCTCCACCGTCACGTCGTTGTTCACGCAGGATCGCTGCGAGACTCTGCGGGCCTTCACGCACACCTCCCCGGATCGGCGGCCACCCCTCCCGCGCACCAATGTACGGACCCGCCGCCCGGGCGTCAGCCGCCCCCGTCCGCTCCTCCGGCGTGATCCACACGGCCGGCGTCAGGA
This sequence comes from Gemmatimonadota bacterium, assembly GCA_046757885.1. GTDB lineage: Bacteria > Gemmatimonadota > Gemmatimonadetes > Palauibacterales > Palauibacteraceae > JBHHZD01. The sequence goes on along the minus strand of JBHHZD010000007.1, from coordinate 82,514 downwards.
CGCCATGAGCCGGTCGGTGAACGCACGCATCCCATCGACCGTCTCGCCCTCGAAGTAGAGGCGGTACCAGAGCTCCAGGTTCAGGAGAACCCAGAGCCGATAGGAGTGGTCTGCGAGTCCGCCGATGTGCTCCTCGCACAGTCGGTCCAGGCAGGCGGGCTCGAAGATCCCTTCCTCGACGAAGCGGGACTCGGCGAACAGCCGGCGCAGGAAGCCTGCGAGCTCGTTCCGCATCCACGGACCGAGCGGGAAGCCGAACCCCTGCTTAGGACGGTCCACGAGCTCACGCGGGAGGTAGCGCGAGGCCACGCTCCGGAGGATGTGCTTGAGGCGGCGTCCCCGGAGCTTGAGGTCGGCGGGAATCGAGGCCGCGAACTCCACCACGCGCACGTCCATCAGGGGCGGGCGGGTCTCGACGGAGTGGGCCATGGACATGCGGTCCACGATGGACAGGACGTTGCCCGGGATGCGGGTCATCAGGTCCGTGTAGAGCATCCGGTCCACGAGGTCGTCCGCGTTCCCGGCGTCGAAGTGGCGGAGGATCTTCGCCACGGAGTCCGGGTCCTCCAGGCTCGCGCGTGCGGACGGCGTGAAGAGCTCGCGCTTCGCCTCGGGCGTGAAGCGGAGGAAGCTCATGCTCTGGGCGTACCTCTCGCCGGCGGAGTGGAACGACATCGCGTGCAGCCAGGAGACCTTCTGCGCGAAGCTCTTGTACCCGAAGGACTCCGGAAGCCGCCGCACGAGCCGCCCCAGGACCTGCCTCCGGAGCCACAGCGGCAGGGCGCCGTAGATCTCGGCCAGCCGCTGGCCGGCGAAGCGGTCGTAGCCGGCGAAGTTCTCGTCGCCTCCGTCACCCGACAGGACGACCTTCACGCGCTCGCTCGCGAGCCCGGCGGCCAGATACACGCCGACGCCGAACGGATCCGCGGGCTCGTCCAGGTGGTGGATCATCGACGGCACGAGGTAGACGAGGTCCGCCCGCACGACCCGCTCGTGGGCCTCCATCCCGTAGCGCCGGGACACGAGGCGGGCGTAGGGAAGCTCGTCGAACGACTGCTCCCGGACGCCGATGGAGAAGCTCGGGACCGTCTCGCCGGAGACGGTCGCCATCATCGCCGCGATCGTGCTCGAGTCGATCCCGCCGCTCACGTACGCGCCCACGCGCACGTCGCTGAGCAGGTGGGCCCTCACGGCCTCGAGCAGGCAGGCCTCGAGAGCGTCCGTGATCTCGCGTTCGTCCCCTGCGAGCTTGGGCCGGAACTGGAGCTCCCAATAGCGATCCAGGGTGAGCCGGCCATCCTCCCACACGAGCGTGCTGGCCGCGGGCAGGCTCCGGACGCCGCGAAACAGCGTGTACTCGTCCGGGAGGAAGCGGAGCGAGACGTAGTGCCAGAGCCCGTTCAGGTCCGGGCGCGGCTCGACGAGCCCGGAAGCGAGCAGCGCCCGAATCTCGGACGCGAAGACGAGCCGCCCGTCGGCCTCGACGAAGAAGAGAGGTTTCTGCCCCAGCGGGTCGCGGGCCAGGAGGAGGCGTCGCCGCGGCGCGTCCCACAGGGCGAAGGCGAACATCCCCCGGAGCTCCCGCACGCACGCGTCGCCCCGCTCCTCGTACAGGTGAAGGATGACCTCCACGTCCGTCCGCGTGCGGAAGACGTGGCCATCCGCCTCGAGACGATCGCGGAGCTCGGGGCTGTTGTAGATCTCGCCGTTGCAGACGAGCTGGATCGCGCCCGTCTCGTTCGCGATCGGCTGGCGGCCGCCCTCGATGTCGATGATGGAGAGGCGGGTCTGTCCGAGGGTCGCGAGAGCGTCGCAGAACCGCCCTTCCCCATCCGGGCCCCTGTGCACGAGCGCCCGGATCATGGGCTCGATGGCCCGTGATCCGTCCGGGCCGATGATCCCCGCGATGCCGCACATGGAAGCCGAAGCTAGAGCGGACGTGCGCGCGGCGACAGGCGTGGTTGCCGGGACGACGAGCGGTGCCGAGCTTCATCGGGTCGGCACGAGGCTCGAACCCACAGGAGGCATGGCCGTGAAGACTTCAGGAAGATCGCTGGGCGCCCTGGCCCTCATCGCCCTGCTCTCGGCCGGGACGGCGACGGCGCAGGACACCCCCGGCGCCGACGCGGAGGTCGCCGCGCAGAAGAGGGAGATGCAGGCGAAGCAGCACATGCATCGGATGCAGGCGATGCAGCAGGAGCGGGAGATGCAGGCGAAGCAGCGCATGCAGCACGCCGATCCGATGATGGGGGTCGAGGCGTTCGCACCGCCCCATCTCCTGCAGAGGGGAGAGGTGCTTGGGCTCAGCGACAAGCAGGTGCAGCGGCTGAAGGGGCTGGCCGAGGCTCTCGGCTCGGCGCACGAGACCGCGGAGGCGCAGGCGCGCGCCCACCACGAGCAGCTCATGCAGGCCTGGAAGGCGGAGCGGCCTGACCCGGACGCGCTGGAGGCCCACGCGCGGGCCGCGATGAGCGCTCAGCAGGACGCGCACGTGGCGCTCCTCCGGGCCGCGGCCGAGGCGCGGGGGATCCTGACGCCCGAACAGCGGGGGCGCGTGCAGGGCTGGATCGACGCGCGCATGATGATGAGCCCGAGGGCCGGTCGCTCCATGGAGGGACGGGAGAGGATGGAGCGGATGCGGCATCGGATGGGAGACCACGACGGGCCGGACAGCGCGGACGCGCCGGACGAGGACGGAGGCCGCTAGCCCGACCCCGGCGGTGGAGTCGGGGCCGCGCGTCGCGCGCGCGGCCCCTGCCGCCCCGTCAGGAGGCCGCCGGCTCCGAATCCGGACCGGCAACGCGCACGATCATCACGTACTGCACGTCGAACTCGTCCCGCCACACGCCGTACATTCGATCTCCCGCGAAGCCGAGCGGCTGGAAGCGCGGCGGCATCGTCACCACGCCCAGGTATCGGCCTTCGGCGTCGAACACGTCCCAAGCCGGCGATCCGAGGCTCGTCCCGGGGTTGAAGTTCTCCTTCTCTTCCTCCGGTAGCGAGCTCGGCGTCTGGAGACGCTGGACCCACAGGCTGCCGTCCGGGCCGGCCAGAAACTGGGCGTACGCGGGAAAGGCGTCGGCGAAGTGGATCGCGCCCTTGAGCAACTCGAGCTGCGGCGGTGGGACGCCGGCATCCTCCCAGGTCTTCACGAGCAGGTCCGTGAACATCGACCGGTCCGCGTCCGTGACGGGAGAGGGCTCGAACGGCTTCCGGATCTGCCGGATCTCGCTGCCGGCCGCATCGAACACCCGGAGACGGTACTCGTCGTTCACGCCGAACACGAGGCCGTCCTCGCCGGCCAGGGTCCAGAACGGCTCGGCCACGAAGAAGTTGAACTCCGGCGCGTCCCCCGCGAAGGAGAAGGTCCTGCCCGAGCGCACGCGGAGCAGCGTGTCCAGGGCGGAGCCGTCGGAGGCGCGGGTCACGATCGCGTCCATCGTGTCCGGCGCCGGCATGTTCGGCAGGCCGATCGGGCGGATCTGGCTCACGATCCGTCCCGACGGCCGGGCCTGCCACCGCGTCGGAATGCCCTCGCGGAAGTCGATGGGATAGCTCCCCGCGCTCTCTCCGTCCGGGGTCAGAAGGCTCACCCGCTGGTTGCCGAGGTCCGGCACGACCAGCGTGTCCGCCGCCCCCACGACGAGCGGACCCGCGCCGCGGCCGATCTCCCCGGGTCCGGACCCGGGCCCGCCGAGCGTCGAGAGATACGTCCCCTCGGGCGAGAACAGCTTCACGTGCTGCCCTTGCTGGTCCAGCACCGCGATCCGGCCGTCTGACAGGATCCCGATCCCGGAGATCTGTCCGAACTGGTATTCGGCCTCGCCCGCGGCCGTGCCGATTCGCAGCTCCTCGTTCACGGTCCACCCGCCGTCGGCGGACCACATCGCCTCATCGGTGTTCGACACGATCCGGACGCCGGCGCTGTCCGTCACGCTGCCGGCCCAGCGGGCGCCACCCTCGGCCCCCCCGCACGCCACGAGCGCGAGGGGCGCGAGAGATGCGACGGCTCTCATGTATCGGTACATCGGCGGCCATCCTTTCTTCCGGTGGGGCGGATCCACGCGTCACGGCACGAACATATCGCATCGCGGAGCCCGCCGCGCCGGGTAGCGATAATGATTATTGTTTACCTCGTTTACCCTTGCAGGAGTGGACTTTTTCACATCCAACACGGAGATTGCCGCATGCCCCTCCCCCGGCTCCTGCTCGAAACGCTCGCCGCGGGCCTCGCCACGACCCTGGCCACGGGTCTCGGCGCGGTGCCGTTCTTCTTCGTGCCCCGCCTGTCGGAGCGCTACCGGGCGGCCTTCCTCGCCGCGGCCGCGGGGATGATGACGACCGCGAGCGTGCTTCAGATCGTGGGGGAGGCGGCGCGCCGCACGCCGGGCTACTCGATCTGGCAGGTCGGCGCCGGGCTGTTCGCGGGGGCCCTGTTCTTCATGGTCAGCGCCCGCTGGGTACGGGAGAACCACGGCTTCGACGTCGGCGGCCTCCGGAGGACGGGCGGCGCCGCGGCCCTGCTCATCGTGGCGGCGATGACCCTGCATTCCGTCCCCGAAGGGGCCGCGATCGGCGTCGCGTACGGGACCGCCGGAGACACGGGGAGCACGGCGTTCGGACTCAGCGTGGCCATCGCCCTCGCGGTACACAACATCCCGGAAGGCGTGGCGATCACGGTCGCCCTCCGGAGCAAGGGCGTGTCCACCTGGGCGTGCATGGGCTGGGCCGTCCTGTCCAGCGTTCCGCAAACCGTCGGGGCCCCGCCGGCGGCGGCGGCGGTGTGGATGTTCCAGCCCCTCCTCCCGGCCGGTCTCGGGTTCGCGGCCGGCGCCATGATGTACCTCGTCGTGGACGAGCTGCTGCCCGACGCCTACAGTGGAGTCGGCCGCAACATCTCGGCCATCGCGTTCATGACGGGCCTGCTCGTCATGGTCGTCATCGGCCGGCTCGTCGGAATCAACTGACCGAACGCCAGGGAGGGAAGCCTTGAAGGTCTCGATCCGCGCCACCGCCTCGCTCGCCTGCCTCCTCCTGTCGCCGCTGCCGGCGACGGCCCAATCCCCGCCCATCGCGCTGCGGGCGAGCCGGATGCTCGACGTCGTCCGCGGCGAGATCGTCCGCGACGCGGTCGTCGTCGTGCAGGACGGCCGCATCGTGAGCGTGGGGCACGGAGCGCCCCCCGAGCAGGCGCGCGTCATCGACCTCGGAGACATGACGCTCCTCCCCGGCCTCATGGACCTCCACACCCACCTGGCCTACGACCTGGACGGCGATTTCTCGGCCCCGGTTCGGCGCACGGCGGCGGACTACGCGATCCGGGGGACCCGCAACGCGCGCCGGACGCTGCTCGCCGGCTTCACGACCGTGCGCGACGTGGGCTCGACGGACTTCGTGGACGTGGCGCTCGAGCACGCGGTCGAGGACGGCCTCATCCGTGGTCCCCGGATCGTCCCGGCCGGCTACGCCCTCGGGATCACCGGCGGACACTGCGACGTCACCGGCTTCGCGCCCGGCATCCTCGAGCTCGGGCCCGAGCAGGGGGTGGCCGACGGGGTGGACGAGGTCGTGAGGGCGGTGCGGTACCAGATCAAGCACGGAGCGGAGGTCATCAAGATCTGCGCGACGGCGGGCGTCCTCTCGTTCGAGGGTTCGGTGGGCGCACAGCAGTACTCCGAGGCCGAGATGCGCGCGATCGTTCAGGAGGCCGCCCGGCACGGGGTGAAGGTCGCCGCGCACGCCCACGGAACGGAGGGGATCATGGCGGCCGTGCGAGCCGGCGTCGCCTCGATCGAGCACGGATCGATCCTGTCGGACGAGGCGATCCGGCTCATGAAGGAGCACGGCACCTACCTCGTCCCCACGACCTACCTGATGGATGTCATCGACCTGGACATCCTGCCGCCCCTGATCCGCGCGAAGGCGGAGAGCGTGATCCCGCTCGCGATCGAGAGCCACAGGCGGGCGATCGCCGCCGGGGTGAAGCTCGCCTTCGGCACGGACGCGGCCGTGTATCCCCACGGCGACAACGGCCGGGAGTTCGCGGCGCTCGTGAGGCGCGGGATGAGCCCGCTCGCCGCGATCCGGAGCGCCACGGTCGCCGCCGCGGACCTCCTGGGGGTGGAGGACCGGGGAATCATCGAGCCGGGGCGCCTCGCCGACCTCGTCGCCGTGCCGGGCAACCCGCTCGAGGACATCGACGTCATGGCGGACGTCCGCTTCGTGATGATCGGCGGCGAGGTCGTGAAGCGCCCCGAAGGAGACTGACGCCCGTTCAGGCGCTCAGACGCGCGACCGGTAACGGATCCGCGCCCTCACGGAGACCGGACGGGCTCTCCGGACCCGATCCACCCGGCGGTGGTGCCGGATCCGGTCGTGCCGGCGGTGCCACAGCCGAGCCCGATGGCGCCGCGCGTGATGGATCCGGGCCACGCGGTGTCTCCGCGCGTGGCGCACGCGGGCCCGGGCGATGCGCGCCCGGCGGACGCGACGCGCCCTGCGCACGCGGGGGCCGGCGTCGCTCCGGGCTCCGGCCCTGGCAACCGCGGCCTCTCCGGCCTTCTGCCGTCCTTCCTGCGCCGAGGCGGTCGCGGCGCTCCATCCGAAGATGGCGAGCGCGGCGAGCAGTGGCGCTCCGATTCTGAACAGGCGTCTCATGGTCTTCCTCCCTTCCCGGCCTCCGCGGCGTCCCGCGCCGGGGGCGGCGAGTATCGTGTGGGCCGTCCTGCGGCCTCCTGTTCTCTAGACGACGGGGGGCGGGCGCCGGTCACGAGACGGCTCACTCGCCCTCCATGCACGCGGTCTGGCCGCGCAGACGCGGATCGAGGCGGACTCGCGGGTCTCCTGCGCGACCTGCCGCCTCACGCTGACGCCCGTCGTCACGATCGGCGCAACGGAGGGTCCGGCGATCCTCCCCGGAGATGTCGAGTCCGTGGCCCGGGACCGGACCGGCGTCTACTGGATCACGTTCAACAGCTTTCGTGAGGTGCCACTCCGCTTCGACGCCCGGGGCGTGTTCCTGGGCCGTCCCTGCCGCCGGGCTGGGGCTGGATCCCGGGCTGACGCGCACGGCGGCGACCCGTCCCCGGCCGCGGAGCGCCGGCGGCGGCCGACGCCCGGGCGGCACTCCGCCGGGCCCTCCGGAGTACGAAGCCGTGACCATGAAAGCCCTGAAGATCGTCGCCGCCGCGGGCCTCCTCGCCTGCGGACAGGGAAAGACCGCCACGGCGCCGCCCCAGGCGCCGAGGGGCCTGCCGCCCTGGGACGGCCGGCGGGCGTTCACGGACTCGATCCGATTCGACGGCCTCTCGCGCGACTTCATCGTGCATCTTCCCGTTGGCTACGACCACGTCGCCCGCAAGCCGGTCGTGCTCGTCTTCCACGGCTCGGGCGGCAACGCGCAGGGCATGCAGACCCACTCCGGCCTCGATGCCTTCGGCGACGCGGAGGGCTTCGGCATCGTCTATGCGAACGCCGTACGGGCGTGGGCGGAAGATTGCGCCGGGTGCTCGGCGGGCGACGCGCTCGGGATCGACGACCTCGGGTTCGTGCGGGCCCTCGTGGACACGCTGACGGCGAACTGGGCCATCGATCCCGCCCGCGTGTTCGCGACCGGCTTCTCGCAGGGGGCGATGTTCATCCAGCGGCTCGCCTGCGAGCCCGGCACGCCCGTGGCGGGGATCGCGTCGGTCGGTGCGACGCTGCGGGCCGCCACGGCGGCCGTCTGCGGTCAGGGGGCCTTTCGGCCGCGGCCGCTTTCCGTTCTTCTCATGCACGGCACGCTGGACAACACGCTCCCGGCCGGCGGCCGGGGGAGCGGCCCGACGGGGGCCGTGTCCCTGGACTCGGCCGTGGCCGTGTGGCGGAGCGTGGATGGGTGCGGACCCACGCCCGTCATCACGTTCGAGCCGGATTCCTCCACCTCGCCCCGGGTGAGGAGCGAGGCCTTCGGCGGCTGCGCGCCCGGTTCCCGTCTCCGGCTCGAGGTCCTCGAGGGGCTCGGCCACGAGTGGCCGCGGCCGACGCTGAATCCGAGCGGGATCGACGCGAGCCGAATCATCATGGACTTCTTCACGGGGAATCGATGACGACGGAGCGGCCGGAGACGGTCCCGGATCTGGACTGGAGCCCGGAGCGGGCGCGCGAGCTCGGCGAGGGCGTTCTCGACGTGTGGACGGAGTGGCTGGGCCGTCTGCGGGACCTGCCCGTCGCGCGGACGGACACCGCCGGCGAGGTCGGCGCCGGGGTCGCCATCGACATCCCGGACGAGCCCCTGCCGACGGCGGACCTCCTGGGCTACCTGAGGCGACTCACGTTCGAGCACTCCATGTACCCCGGACATCCGGGCTTCGTGGCCTACGTGAGCGGCGCGGGCACCGTGCCCGGCGCGGCGGCGGACCTCCTGGCGGCGGGCCTGAACCAGAACGTCGGCGGCTGGCGCCTTTCGCCGGGCGCCACGGAGATCGAGCGCCGGCTCACGCGCTGGTTCGCGGACCGGTTCGGGTTCCCGGACACGGCCGGCGGCCTGATGACCTCGGGCGGGGCGATGGCGAGCTTCGCGGCGCTCAAGGCGGCGCGGGACCTCACGGCGGGTGGGGACGTCCGGCGGGAGGGCATCCGAGGGGGACCGCCGCTCACCATGTACGGCTCGACCGAGGTCCACACGGTGAACGCGCGCGCCGCGGACATGCTCGGCCTCGGGACGAGCGCCTTTCGCCAGATCCCGACGGATGGCGACTACCGGATGCGGGTGGATCTCCTGCGGGAGGCGATCGAGCGGGACCTCGCTTCCGGGGCCCGCCCCGTGGCCGTCGTCGGCTCGGCGGGGACGGTCGCCACGGGGGCCATCGACCCGCTGGACGACTTGGCGGACGTCTGCGCGGAGCACGGGCTGTGGCTCCACCTGGACGGAGCGTACGGTGCGGTCGCGAGCTGGGTGGACGACCTGCGTCCCCTGTTCCGGGGGATCGAGCGCGCGGACTCCATCGCCTTCGACCCCCACAAGTGGCTGTACACGCCCCATTCGGGCGGCGCGCTTGTGGTACGGGACGCGCGCCACCTTTCCGATGCGTTCTCCGTACATCCATCCTACGTGCGCGAGGACAAGGAGCTCACGGGTCGGGGAGAGGACTTTCTGAACCACGGACCCCAGTTTTCGCGCGGCTTTCAGGCCCTGAAGGTCTGGGTCTCGCTCCTCGCCCACGGCTGGAACGCGTACGCGCGTCGCATCGCCCACGACGCCCGCCTCGCGGCCTACCTGCACGAGCGGGCGGCGGCACACCCCGACTTCGAGGTCGTGGCGCCCCAATCGCTGTCCATCGCCTGCTTCCGCTACGTGCCGCCCGACCTGCGGACGGACGCGAAGGATCGAGGCAACGAGGTCGTGCAGGCGTACATGGACGCGCTCAACGAGCGCCTCATGGCCGCCGTGCAGATGGACGGACGGGTGTATCCGTCGAACGCCGTGCTCGACGGCCGTTTCGTCCTCCGGGCCTGCATCGTGAACTTCCGCACGGAGGCCGAGGACATGGACGCGCTGCTGGAGGTGACCTCGCGGCTCGGGGCGCGGATCGACGAGGAGATGCGGCCGGAGGAGCTGCGGCCCGGCCGGAGGGCGGAAGCATGACCTGCAGCCATTGCCTCGACGCGCAGGACTTCTTCGACGAGCGGCGGGCGCGAAAGGAGCTGTCGCGGTACCGGCGGAAGGGCCCGGCCGCCTCCACCCGCCTCCTCCTCGATGGGGTCCTCCGGGAGGACGTGAGCGGACGCTCGCTGATGGACATCGGCGGCGGGGTCGGGACGATCCAGCACGAGCTGGCCGGGCGGGGCGTGCGCCGGATCGTCGGCGTGGACGCGTCCCCGGGCTACGTGAAGACGCTGGAGGCGGAGGCGGCCCGCAGGGGGTATGCGGATTGCATCGAGTCGCACGTAGGAGATTTCCTGGATCTCGCGCCGGAGCTTGCGGAAGCGGACATCGTCACGCTGGATCGGGTCGTGTGCTGCTATCCCGACATGGTCTCGCTCGTGCGCGCGTCGGCGGCGAAGAGTCGGGCCCTGCTCGGGCTCGTGTTTCCGCGGCCCCGCTGGATCGTGCGGCTCGCGATCGTGCTGATCAACCTCCGCAATCGACTCGCCCGAAGCGACTTCCGGACGTTCGTCCACTCCCCAGAGGCCATCGAGCGAACGGCCCGCGAGAGCGGCCTCGAGCCGTGCTACGAGGCCAGGACGTTCCTGTGGAGCGTCGTCCTGTTCGCGCAGGCCTGAGCGCGGGCCCGGGACGCCGCAGGTGCCTCGGGCGCTCCGCGGCCGGCATCGCGGCTGCGGCGTTTCTCGTCCCCCTTCCCTCCGCCTCGGGACAGGACGTCCCATTCCCGCCGGCCGACACGGTCGCCGCGGCTTCCGAGCTCCGGGTGTTCCTGGACTGCAGGGCCTTCTGCGACTTCGACCACCTGCGCCGCGAGATCCCGTTCGTGCGCTGGATGCGGGATCGGAAGGACGCGGACGTGCACGTGCTCGTGACGTCTCGCCGCACGGGACCCGGAGGCCGCGAGTTCACGTTCGCCTTCCTCGGCCTGCGCCGGTTCGAGGGGGTGGGCGACACGCTCATCCGCACGACCGGCCCCACGGACACGAGCGATGAGGTGCGGGACGTCATCACGCAGACCCTCCGTCTCGGCGTCGTCCGCTACGCGGCGAGAACGGACCTCGCGGATCGTCTCCAGGTCGCGCTCGCCGGAGGGGAACCGGCCGCGGCCGCGCGCGCGGGCCCCGATCCGTGGAAGCTGTGGATCCTGCGAACGCGGGTCGGCGGATCCCTGGACGGCGAGGACCGCACGCGGGCGTTCTCCGCGTTCGGGTCCATCTCGGCAAACCGGACGACGGACGCGGTGAAGATCGACCTGCGGGTGGGAGCTTCCTATCGCGAGAGCCGCTTCGAGCTCAACGACTCGACGACCTTCAAGAACGTGGTGAGCGGATGGTCCTCGAGCACGCAGGTCGTTTGGAGCCTCGGCGAGCACTGGTCGGCCGGCGGCCAGGGCGAGGTGAGCGCCTCCACGTTCGCGAACGAGGACCTGGACCTGACCCTGGCGCCGGCGATCGAGTTCAACGTGTTTCCGTATTCGGAGTCCACCCGGCGCCGGCTGTCGATCCTGTACGCCGCCGGGGTAGAGCACTTCGACTTCGAGTCCGTGACGATCTTCGGGCGGACGGCGGAGACGCACCCGTTCCATCGCATTCAGGCCGCCTTCTCCGTCCAGCAGCCGTGGGGCGCGACGAGCCTCGGCCTCGAGGCATCGCAGTTCCTGCACGATCCCGCGAAGCACAGGATCGATCTGCTGGCGAGCGCGAACTTCCGGATCGTGCGGGGACTCGACTTCCAGCTGTTCGGGAACATCGCCCGCGTGAAGGACCAGCTCTCCCTGCCCGCGGAGGGCGCGACGGACGAGGAGATCCTGCTGCGGCGGCGGGAGCTGGGGACGAACTTCCAGTACAGGCTGAACCTGAGCCTCAGCTACCGCTTCGGCTCCATCTACAACGACATCGTGAACCCGCGCTTCGATTCAGACTTCTTCTGATGCGGCCCGCGGGGCAACGTCCGGAGCCCCCGAGGGGCGCCGGACGAGATCCGAGATCACGACGGTCACGAGGAACACGACGGCGAAGAACGCCACGTGGTTCCAGAACACGAACCCGAACGTCCGGTTCAGGGCCGCGAGCTCGCCGGGGAAGCCGTTCCCGGACAGCAGGCTGATCGTGACCCCGATCGCCGGAGCCGTGAGGAGCGTGCTCACCCAGGCGAAGGCCGCGGCGATGCCGAGGCCGACGCCCCAGCGGGCGCCACGGCTCGCGGGAAGCAGCCGCTCGTTCGCCACGAGCGCGTACAGGGTCGCGTAGGCGAGCGCGACGCCGAAGTGCACTCCCCAGCCGATGAGCCCGGAAAGGCCCTGCGAGTACCCGCCACGGGCAACGATCTGCGAGCCCATGAACTCCGGGATCGTGGGGGAGTAACCGGCGACCTTCTGCGCGACCGCGAAGATCAGGGCACCGCCGAGGCCGGCGGTGATGACCCACGGGGCTCGCGAGCGAAGGCCGGATGGCCCGCTCCGCTCCATTGCGTTCGTGTTCATTGCGCTTGTCTCCTTTGAGCGAATCTATGCGGCACGGTCCCGCTGCGGGACCCCGATCCGGCCGCCGTCGTGCGGGCCCGTGCCATACATAAGGCGATTCCGTGCGACAGGGGTTCCCGGCGGGGCAGTCCTCGCCCGGAAGTGGCGCCCTCCGAATGGCGGGCCGTATCATCCGCGGCGAGCGGCGAGGCCGAATCGGCGGAGGGTGGACACATGAGCCGACTCGAAGGACGCTGGATCCTCATCACCGGCGCGAGCTCCGGCATCGGGGCCGCCTGCGCGCGGGCGCTAGTGGAGGACGGGGCCGGCCTCGTCCTCTGGGCGCGGCGCGGTGCCCGGCTCGCGGACCTCGCGGCGGACCTGTCCGGAGGGGACGTGGCCGTGCGCACGGCGGAGGTGGACGTGCGGGACCGCGAGCGGGTCCATCAGGCGGCCGAGACGCTCGTCGCGGCCGGCATCGTTCCCGACGTCCTCGTGAACAACGCGGGCCTGGCGAGCGGTCTCGACCCGGTCCAGGAGGGCGATCCGGACGACTGGGACCGGATGATAGACACGAACGTGAAGGGGCTCCTGAACGTCACGCGCGCCATCCTGCCGCACATGATCCGGCTCGGACGCGGCCACGTGGTGAACGTGGGCAGCACGGCCGGTCACATGGTCTATCCGAGGGGGAACGTCTACAACGCGACCAAGTACGCGGTCCGCGCCCTCACGGAGGCGATGAACCTGGACGTCGCCGGCACGCCGATCCGCGTGTCCAGCGTGGATCCGGGCTTCGTGGAGACGGAGTTCTCCCTCGTCCGCTTCCACGGGAACCGCGAGCGGGCCGACGCCGTGTACGAGGGATTCCAACCACTGTCGCCGGACGACGTGGCGGACGCGATTCGGTACGTCGTGAACGCCCCGCCCCACGTGAACGTGGCGGATCTCGTCATCGTGCCCACCGCCCAGCGCAACGTCTACGTGCTGGACCGGGAGGGGCCGGAAGCGTGACCGGAGAGGCGGGGCGCCACGAGAGACGGACCGGCTTCGCGCTCGCCCGCTTCGAGACGTGGGCCCTCCCGCGCATGGCCGGCGCCCTCCCGCGATGGGTCCTGCCCGACCACCTGACGATCCTAGGCCTCGCGGCCTCGACGGCCGTCGCCGCCGCGTACGTGCTGTCGAACCGGGGCGCGGGCTGGCTGTGGGCCGCGAGCGCGGCGCTCGTCGTACAGTGGCTCGGGGACAGCCTGGACGGGACGCTCGCCCGCGTGCGGCGCATCGAGCGTCCGCGATACGGGTACTACCTGGACCATCTCACGGACGCCTACTCGACGCTCGCGATCGGGCTCGGCCTCGGGCTCTCGCCGTACATGCTCCTCTCCGTCGGGCTCGCGATCGCGATCGGCTACCTCCTCCTTTCTCTGAACGTCTACCTGGAGACGCACGTGTTCGGGGAGTTCCGCCTCGGACACGGCGTCCTCGGCCCGACCGAGACCCGGCTCCTTCTCATCGGTCTCAACACGACCGCCCTCCTCGTGGGACCCCTCCCGTTCCGGATCGCGGGGATCCCCGCCACCATCTTCGACGTCGCCGGCCTCGCGGGCGCGGCGGCCATGACCGGCGTCCTCCTCGTCCGTGCTGGCGGCAACCTCCGGGCCCTGGGGCGCCTGGAGCCGCCGGGCCGGAGCCGCTGACCGCGCGCCGTCGCGACGGAACGTGTGCAGGATCCGGCACGTCGCGCGTCGTCCTCCTCGAGCGCGGGGCAATGAAGCCCCGGCGAGGACGCGAGGAGAAGACGATGTGGCGAAAGATGACGATCCTGGCGGGCGTTCTGTCTACGGCCTGCGGAGCGCCGCCGGCCACGGCGATGCCCGCGCCGCAGGACACGACGGGCCCGGGCTACCGCTCGACGGCCGACGGCCGCGAGGCCGTGACGATCACGGTGTACAACCAGAACTTCGGGCTCGTGCGGGAGATCCGCGGGCTCGACATCGCCCGCGGCCGCGTGGAGCTGGAGTACGGTGACGTCGCGTCGGCCATCCAGCCCGAGACGGTCCACATCCGGGCGCTGGACGGCGGCCGGCTCGACGTCCTGGAGCAGAACTACCGCTACGACCTCCTGAGCCCGCAGAAGCTTCTCGAGACGTACATCGGCCGCACGGTGACCGTGTATCGCTGGAACCCCGAGACGGAGCGCGAGGAGGCCAGAGAAGCGGAGGTCCTGGCCGTGAACGGGGGCACGATCCTGCGCATCGGCGACGAGATCACGTTCAACTACGGCGGCCGCATGGCCTTTCCCGAGGTTCCCGATGATCTCATCGCGAGCCCATCGCTCGTCTGGACTCTGGACAGCCGGGCCCCGCGCCCGCGAGTCGAGGTGTCCTACCTGGCGAACCAGCTGAACTGGAAGGCCGACTACGTGATGGTCGTCGGCGAGCGCGATCGGACGGCAGGTCTCACGGGATGGGTCACGCTCACGAACCAGAGCGGCGCGTCCTACGACCACGCTCGGCTGAAGCTCGTGGCCGGCGACGTCCAGCGCGTGTCGAGCCAGCAGCGGTACGAGATGGCCCGCAAGATGGCCATGGCGGAGGCGGCGGACGCGGGGTTCACCGAAGAGGGGTTCTTCGAGTACCACCTCTACACCCTCGGGCGGCCGACGACGCTGCGGAACAACGAGCAGAAGCAGGTCACCCTGCTCGAGGCGCCGGAGTTCGGGATCCGCAAGCGGCTCATCTACTACGGGGCCGCGCGGTACTACCGGGGCACCTACGGCCAGGTGGAGTCGAACCGGAAGGTCGGCGTGTACCTGGACTTCGAGAACAGCCAGCGCAACGGGCTCGGCATGGCCCTGCCGAAGGGCATCGTGCGCGTGTACAAGCGCGACGGCTCGGGCGCGCAGCAGTTCATCGGTGAGGACCGGATCGACCACACGCCGCGCGACGAGACGGTGCGGATCCGCATGGGCGAGTCGTTCGACGTGGTCGGCGACAGGCGGCAGGTCGACTACGATGTCCTCGGGACCTGCCTGTCGGAGAGCGCCTGGGAGATCGAGCTTCGGAACCACAAGGACGAGGCAACCGAGGTCGAGGTGTTCGAGCCCGTGGGGGGGGACTGGGAGATTCTCTCCTCCAGCCTTCCCGTGCACGAGGTCGATGCGCACACGTTCAGGTTCGTCGCCCCGATCCAGGCTCGCGGGTCGCGCAAGATCCGGTACCGGGTGCGCGTGCGCTGGTGCTGATCCGGCGGAGCGGGGCCGTCCGGCGGTAGCCCGGACGGCCCGTCCCTCCCTATGTTGCGCGCCGGTCGCTCGGACGGGGTCACACGCCCGGGAAAGGACGGTACGCCGCGACATGACACGCTGGGTCGGAAGGCTGCTCGCCGCCAACGTCGCGGCCTACTTCCTGAGCCGGGCCTTCCCCATCCTGCAGGTCGCGGGCCTCCTCCAGCCGGCGACCGTCCCGCTCCGTCCGTGGACCCCCCTGACCTACATGTTCCTGCACGCGAGCCCCACGCATCTGCTGTTCAACATGATCGTCCTCTTCTTCTTCGGTCCCAGGGTGGAGGACCGGCTCGGAGGGAGGGCGTTCCTGCAGCTCTACGTCATCAGCGGGCTGGCCGCCGCCGCGCTCTCGTTCGCGACCCCGCGCGCGCTCATCGTAGGGGCATCGGGCGCGATCTACGGCGTGACGCTCGCGTTCGCGTACTTCTGGCCTCGCGACCGCATCTACATCTGGGCGGTGATCCCGGTCGAGGCCCGGTGGCTCATCGCCTTCTTCACGGTCATGGCCGTGTGGGGGATCGCGACCGGCGCCCGCGACGGCATCGCGCATTACGCCCACCTCGGCGGGTTCGTCGGAGCCTTCGGTTTCCTGAAATGGCGGGAGAAGACGTCTCCGGCGGCCCGCTTCAAGGCGAAGGCGGAGGGGCGGCCGCGGCGGGGCCCCCTGGCGGACCGGCAGGCCCTGGAGCGCTGGTCGCGGATCGACCCGACGACGATGCACGAGGTGAACCGGGAGGCCTACGAGCGCGTGCGGGCGAAGCTCGAAGCGGAGGGCATCGGGGGACTCACGGCACGGGAGCGGGCCTTCCTGGACCGGTTCAGCCCGGACTGAGGAGGCGAAGGGACGTCTTCACACGGCGAAAGCGATGGGAGGAAGAGATGGCGCGTCGCGCGCTGATCCTCGGAGCGGCGGGACGGGACTTTCACAACTTCAACGTCTGCTATCGGGAGGACCCGGACACCGAGGTCGTCGCGTTCACGGCGACCCAGATCCCGAACATCGACGGCCGGAGGTATCCTCCGTCGCTCGCGGGCGACCGGTACCCGGACGGCATCCCGATCGAGGCGGAGGCGGACCTCGAGGACCTCATCGCCCGCCTCCGGGTCGACGCGGCCGTGTTCAGCTACAGCGACGTGTCGCATGAGCGGGTCATGCACGTCGCCTCGCGCTGTCTCGCCGCGGGCGCGGACTTCGAGCTCCTGTCCGCGCGCCGAACGATGCTCGCCGCCCGGCGGCCGGTCGTCGCCGTGTGCGCGGCGCGCACCGGGTGCGGGAAGAGCCAGACGAGCCGCCGCGTGGCGGCCATCCTGGAAGAGGCGGGACGGCCGATCGCGGTCGTCCGGCACCCGATGCCGTACGGAGACCTGGAGAGACAGGCCGTCCAGCGGTTCGCGGACTTCGCCGACCTGGACGCCCACGAGGTGACGATCGAGGAACGGGAAGAGTACGAGCCGCACCTGCGGGCCGGCCGCGTCGTGTACGCCGGTGTGGACTACGAGGCGATCCTGCGTCGGGCGGAGGAGGAGGCGGAGATCATCGTGTGGGACGGCGGCAACAACGATCTGCCGTTCTACGCGCCGGACCTGCACATCGTGGTCGTGGACCCGCACCGGCCCGACCACGCCCTGCGCTACCATCCGGGCGAGGCGAACGTCCGCATGGCGGACGTCATCGTGGTGAACAAGGTGGACACGGCC
Organism: Gemmatimonadota bacterium; assembly: GCA_046757885.1. Lineage (GTDB taxonomy): Bacteria > Gemmatimonadota > Gemmatimonadetes > Palauibacterales > Palauibacteraceae > JBHHZD01. Next base: position 65,423 of record JBHHZD010000007.1, on the reverse strand, counting down.
GCCCCGGAGGACCTGAAGACCTGTCGCCGCGTGGCGCGCGAGCTGAGCCCGACCGCGACCCTCGTCGAGGCCGAGAGCCCGATCTCGGTCGAGGAGCCCGAGCGCGTCACGGGGGCGCGGGTCCTCGTCATCGAGGACGGGCCCACGCTCACGCACGGCGAGATGGCCTTCGGAGCCGGCTGGGTCGCGGCGCGCCGGCACGGCGCGGCCGAGATCGTGGATCCGCGCCCGTACGCCGTGGGCTCGATCGAGAAGACGTACGAGCGCTATCCGACGACCGGCGCCGTCCTCCCGGCCATGGGCTACGGCGACGATCAGCTGCGGGAGCTCGAGGAGACGATCCGGGCCACCCCGGCCGACGTCGTGCTCGTCGCCACGCCCATCGACCTGCGGCACCTCGTGGCCTTCGACAAGCCGGCCCTGCACGTGCGGTACGAGCTGCGGGAGACCGGCTCGCCCACCCTCGAGGACGCGCTCGCCGGGATGACCGCGGCGGAGTGAGGCGCGGAAGACGGGGGTCGCCGTGGGCGCCGCCGCGAAACCGGAAGCCCGCGACGGCGCCCCGCCGCGATCAGGTCCTGAGCTCCGTGCCGAGCAGGGCCTCGAGCCGCGCGAGCCCGAGTTGATAGTCGAAGCGGCGACGGATGAGGTCCACCTCCGCCTGCCGCAGCGTGATCTGGGCCGCCTGGAGATCCAGGATCGTCGCCAGCCCCAGCCGGTAGCGCTCCTGCGTGACCCGCAGGTCCTCACGGCTCAGCTCGACGGTCTGCTCGGCCAGGCCCACGCTCGCGAGCGCCGACTCGATCGTGTTCGCGGCCGCGTCGAGCTGCGTGCGGAGCGAGAGCTCGGCCGCGCGCTCGGCGGCCCGGGACTGGTCGGCCGTCGCGCGGGCGCGATACAGGTTGCTCTCGCGGGTGAAGCCGTTGAACAGCGGGTAGTTCCCCGACAGGCTCAGCGACCAGCTCCGGTTCTTGGGCGGAAACTCGGAGTTCTGCCACGCCCAGCCGCCGGAGAAAAGCAAGGTCGGGAGATAGGCGGAGCGGGCGCTCGCCACGCTCGCCTCGTCGGCGTTCGCCTGGGCTTGCGCGCTCACGAGCGACGGGGCGCCCCGGAGCCCCATGGCGAGAAGCTCCGCCCGATCGTACTCGAGCGGCTTCGTCTCCAGCTCCGCGGTTTCCACGGGCTCGACGGGACCCGTGACGCCCACGGCCTCCGCGAGGTCGAACAGGCTCGCCCGCGCCGAGTTCTCGGCGTTCAGGAGCGCGACCTTCGCGTTGTTCAGATCCACCTGCGATCGGAGGATGTCCGATCGCGTCGCCCGACCGAGTTCGAGCTGCTGCCGCACGAACGAGAGCTGATCCTCCTGCCGCGCCACCCGGTCCTGCTCGACCCGCACGAGGTCGCGGTTCGCGACGGCGTTGAAGAACGCGACCTTCACGCGCTCCGACACCGTGAAGTCCTGCTCCCGCAGCCGCGCCTCCTGGGCGGAGACGCCGAGGCCCGAGGCCTTGAGGCTGGAGAACCTCCGGAGCCCGCCGAACAGCTCGTAGCTCGCCCGGAGCTGCGTCGAGTATGACGTGGTCACGATGCGCTGACCCGTCGGATCGAGCCGTCCGCTGCTCGCGTCCGAGAAGCTGTAGCTGAGGTTCACCGTCGGCAGGAACTGGCCCCACGAGCTGAGCCGGTTGAACTGCGCGATCTCGAGATTCGATCTCGACTGATCCAGCGTCGGATTGTTCCGGCGCGCCAGCTCCAGGGCCTCGGAAAGCGAGACCTGCCTCACCGTTTCCTGCGCCACGGCGGGCACGGCCGTCAGCAGCGCCACACATCCCAGGCCCAGCCGTGCCATCGTCCTGTGCCTCATCTGTCCTCCTTGGATTTCGCCCGGGCGTCCCCGCCCCGCACCTCCCGGTCCGAATTTTCCGGCCGTCTGACCTGACGGCAGCACCCCGGGCGAAGTTTCATGCGGGCGGCGGCGACTCGGCGCCGGCGCCGCGTACGAAGAGGTAAGTATGCATGGCGGTGAGAGTGCGCGCGAGCGACCGCCGCGCCTCTCCGTTCGGGTCCGTCTCCCGCGCCCCCACGAGCTCGCCGAGGGCGCGCTCGTACCCCGACACCTCGCGCAGGAGGTCCGCCACCGGGGCCAGATCGGCGGGGGCGAGCCCGGTCGCTTCGAAGAGCGCAGCGTACGCGCGGGCCATGGCCACGTCCTCCGGCCCGAATGGGGTGGCCGAGGCGTCGCCGGGCACGAGAAGGCCCGCTGACAGGAGAGCCCCACCCCTTTCGGCCTCGACTCCGGCCGCGGCGAAGAGCTCGGCCGCGCTCAGGCGGGCGTGGCGCCGCGCGCCCGCGTCCGCCGGCAGCGAACGGAGGGTCAGGGCCATCTCGGGGCTCAGCCCGCGCTCAACGAGGGCCAAGACGGCGCGGACGGTCTCCAGCGGGTGCATCCCCAGCGCGCCCCCCCGCAGCGACCCGATGAGGCGAAGCCGCTCGAGGTGCCGCTCGTCGTACACGGCCGCGTTGCGCGCGGTCTTCACCGGGGGCGGGAGCAGTCCCTCGCGCAGATAGTGGTGAATCGTCGATCGGGGAAGCCCAGACGCCTCGGCGAGCTCTCGCATGCGCATGCGCGTGACACCTTCCGGGGAAAGCGGGGACCGGGATCCATACCTACCTTTAGCGTGTCACTTGTTACTTGTCAACATCGCACGGGGGGAGGCCAGGGGGACGCGGCGGCTGGAGCCATGAATATGTAGTGTGTTGGGTGTTGCGCGACACCTATCACAAGGCTGGCGTTCGGCGTGAGGGACGGGCGCGGGGGGAGCCGCGGATTCGTCGCGGCGGTCCGAGGGGGCGCGCCTCGGCGTTTGCCGGGCGGCCGCCCGGCCTCCTAGGTTCCCGCGTTCGCGGACGCGGGAGCGCGGCGCAGATCGGTGGCCGCTCGCGGACTCAGATGAACCAGCCCGACGGGTCGAGATCCGCGTCCTTCAGCGTCTGCCGGGGCTTCCCGGCCCCGCGCCGGGTCACGAGGGCCCAGGCGGCGAGCCCCGCGGTCAGGACGATGAGAATCGGCGATGCGAGCTTCATCGGACTCCTCCGTTCGATGCCGTGTCGTTGACGACTCGAGTGCAAGTTCGGTGCTCCATTCGTGCAGGCGGCCGGAATCGGCCACGGAACGGGGCATTTCGGCGCCTCCCGACGCGGGACGGGCGGCCCGCCTGTGGCGCGCCAGCGACAGACGTAAGGGCCTGTCCCAAACAGGGTTCACCTCATAGACGACCGGAGGGCGCGTGACGACACAACGGGAGCGCTGGAGAAGCCGGGCCGGCTTTCTCCTCGCCACGGTCGGGGCGGCGGTCGGGCTGGGAAACATGTGGCGTTTTCCCTATCTGACGGCGGAAAACGGCGGCGCCGCCTTCGTCGTCCTGTACCTCGTGATGACGGCGGCGATCGGCCTGCCGATCATGCTCGCCGAGCTCGCCGTCGGCCGGGGAGCCCACAAGGGCCCGGTCGAAGCGCTCGTCCACTTCGGCGGTGCCCGCTGGAGGCCCCTGGGCTACCTGTTCGTGGCCACCGGCACCCTCGTGCTCGCCTATTACAGCGTCGTCGCAGGCTGGATACTTCGAACGACCTTCGAGGGCCTGACGGAGGGCTTCCGGGTGGACGCCGCCGCGCGCTTCGACCGCATCTCCTCGGGCACGGGGACGGTCGTCTCGCACCTCGTCTTCCTCGCGCTCGTCGTCGCCATCGGATCGGCGGGCGTCCGTCGGGGCATCGAGCGCACGGCCACGCTGCTCATGCCCGCCCTGTTCGTCATCCTGATCGGCCTCGCGGCCTACGCCGCCACGCTCTCGGGCGCCGGGGCGGGCTACGGCTTCTACCTGCGCGTGAGCTTTCGGGACCTCCTGTCGCTGGACGTCCTCGCCGCGGCGGCGGCCCAGGCCTTCTTCAGTCTCAGCGTCGGGATGGGCGCTCTCATCACGCTCGCCAGCTACATGGGCGATGGCGGAGATCTGCCCAGGGAATCGGTCATCGTGGCCGGATCGGACTTTCTTGTCGCCTTCGTGGCCGGCCTCATCGTCTTCCCGCTCCTGTTCGCGCTCGGGCTCTCGAGCGGAATCGGAGAGGATTCGATCGGCGCCCTGTTCATCGGCCTTCCGCAGGCGTTCGGCCAGATGACGGCCGGGCGCACGGTCGGCACCGCGTTCTTCGTCCTTCTCCTGTTCGGCGCCTTCACGTCCGCCATCGTGATGCTGGAGGTCGTGGGAGCCGGCGTCATGGAGGGGCTGGGGCGGCCGCGCCGCACCGTCCTGCCCGTGCTCGGAGGCTTCATCGCCCTGCTCGGGATCCCCGCCGCCCTGGACGTACGGATCCTGGCGCTCGCGGATCAGGTGGCCGCGCACGTCCTGCTCGTCACGGGGGCGCTCGTGTTCGCCCTGTTCGCGGGGTGGGCGATGCCCGGAGCGATGGAGGAGGCCGGGCGGGGAGCCCGCGGAGCCCGGTGGCTGCCGGGGTGGCGGTTCTTCCTCCGCTACGTGGCGGCGCCGGTCCTGCTCATCCTTCTCGTCGAATCCGTCCGCGACACGGTGCGCATGGCCGCCGGCCTGTTCGGCGGAGGGGGCTGAGCCGGAGCGGCGTCAGGGAACCTCCCATCGCCGGACGGAGTCCGCGGCGAACCGTACGACCGTGCGCGCGCGCTCCCTCCCTCCGGGGCCGAGGGCGCGGAGCCGTGCGGAGTCGGCCCGGACGAGGAGATCCACCCGCGACGAATCCCGGGGAGGCAAGCTGTCGATCGGGACTTCCGCCGCCCCGGCGCTCGCGAGGACCTGCACGGCCTGCGAGTCCGCGTTCACGAGCAGGAGGCGGATGACCCGGTTCCGCACGGGCCCGGTCGGCCCGTCCCGGAGGACCTCCGGGTCCGCCGCGCTCGCCGCCGCGGACGGGACGGGGGGCGAACCGGGTCCGGCGGCGGGATCGAGCGGCTTGCCGTCGTCCCCGCGCCCGCACGCGAGCAGGGCCATGGGCACCGCCGCGACGAGCGACGACCGGAGCCGCCGGCGGCGTCTCTCCCTCACGGCGTCAGCACCAGTTTCCCGAACGCGTCTCCGCGCTCCAGGCGCTCGTGGGCCGTCCGCGCCTCCTCCAGCGCCAGGACGTCGGCCACGACGGCCCGGAGCCGGCCCTCGAACACGTGGCCCATCACCTCCTCGAACTCGGCCCGGGAGGCCATGGTGGATCCGAGGACGGCGAGCTGTTTCCAGAACACGTGCCGGAGGTCCAGCGCGGCCCCGGGGCCCGTCGTGGCGCCGTACGTGACGAGCCGTCCGCCGCGGGCCAGGCTCCTCAGGCAGTCCTTCCACGTGGCCTCGCCGACGCTGTCCAGCACGACGTCCACGCCCCTGCCCCCGGTGATAGCCGACACTTCGTCCGGGAAGGACGCGGTCTGGCGATCGACGACCTCATCGGCCCCGAGCGCCCGAAGGCGGGCCGCGTTCTCCGCGCCGCTCGTGACCGCGATCACGGTCGCTCGGAGGAGCTTCCCGATCTGCACCGCGGCCGTGGACACTCCACCCGATCCGCCCGTCACGAGCACCGTCTCACCTTCCTCGAGCCGCGCGCGCCCCTTCAGAGCCCGCCACGCCGTCTGGAACACGAGGGGAACGGCGGCCGCCTCCTCGAACGCGAGCCCCTCCGGCAGGAGGAGCAGGTTGCCGGCGGGAACTCGGACCCGCTCCGCGAACCCCCCCGCGACGTGCTCGCCCAGGATGCGGTAGTCGCGGCACAGGCTCTCCTCGCCGCGGCCGCACCACTCGCACGCGCCGCAGGAAAGCCCCGGGTTCACGATCACCCGGTCCCCCGGCGTCCAGGCCCCCGCGTCCGGCCCGACCTCGGCCACGATGCCCGCGACGTCCGAGCCGCCGATGTGCGGGAGCTGCAGCTCCAGCCCCGGGATCCCCCTTCGCACCCACAGGTCCAGATGGTTCAGCGCCGCCGCCCGGACCTCGACCACGACGCTTCCGCTCGCGACCGCCGGCTCCGGCGCTTCGCCGAGCTCGATGACCTCCGGATCGCCGTGTCTCCTGAAGAATGCCGCTCGCACGCTCTGTCGCCTCCGTTCCGCCGTCCCGTCACGAATCGCTCGAACATAGCCGCGGCGGGCGATCGATGGCACCTTCCCCCGCCGGGACCCTCCCGCAGGCCCTCGGGGTACGCTACTTGAAACTGGTTCTCATTCAGGCTAGATTCGCGATCTATCAATAACCATTATCGATTCGCGGCGGAGAAGGAGAACAGCGGGGATGGCAGGACATCTTCTGGAGATCAGGGACCTCCACGCCCGGGTGGCGGGCGAGGAGATCGAGATCCTGCGGGGCGTCGACCTCGCGGTCGAGTCGGGCGAAATGCACGCCCTGATGGGGCCGAACGGCTCCGGCAAGAGCACGCTCGCCAAGGCGATCGCGGGGCACCCGGGATACGAGGTGACGTCGGGCGAGATCCTGCTGGACGGGACCGACGTGCTGGCGATGGAGCCGGACGAGCGGGGCCGGGCGGGCCTCTTCCTCGCCTTTCAGTATCCGGTCGAGATCCCGGGCGTGTCCATCGGCAACTTCCTGCGCTCGGCCCTGAACGCCCGACTCGAGGGTGACGAGGAGGTCGACGTCTTCGAATTCCACGAGCGACTCCAGGAGAAGCTCGCGCTGCTGAAGATGGATGCGAGCTTCGCCGGCCGGTACGTGAACGAGGGGTTCAGCGGCGGCGAGAAGAAACGAAACGAGATCCTGCAGATGGCGATGCTCGAGCCCACGATGGCGGTGCTGGACGAGACGGACAGCGGTCTCGACATCGACGCGCTGCGGATCGTGGCCGATGGCGTCAACACGCTCCGGGAGCAGGACGGCGAGCTGGGCGTGCTTCTCATCACGCACTACAAGCGGGTCCTCAACTACCTGCATCCGGATCACGTCCACGTGATGCTGAAGGGCCGCATCGTGCAGAGCGGAGGCCCGGAGCTGGCGGAGCGCCTCGAGGAGGCCGGCTACGACTGGCTCCACGAGGATGAGCCGGAACCCGTGTCCGCCTGAGGGGAGAGGAAGAGATGCCTCACAACGACACCGTCGCGAATCTCGGGCTCGACGAGTACAAGTACGACTTCGTCACCGAGGACGAGCCGATCTTCAAGGCCCGCAAGGGCCTGAGCGAGGAAGTCGTCCGGCAGATCTCCCGCCACAAGGAAGAGCCGGCGTGGATGCTCGACTTCCGGCTCAAGGCGCTCGAGATCTTCTACGCCCGGCCGATGCCGGAGTGGGGCGGGGACCTCTCGAAGCTGAACCTCGACGAGATCTACTTCTACCTGCGGCCGCAGGACCGGATGGAGCGGTCCTGGGACGACGTCCCCGAGAACATCAAGGAGACGTTCGAGCGGCTCGGGATCCCCGAGGCGGAGCGGAAGGTCCTCGCGGGCGTCGGCGCCCAGTACGAGTCGGAGATGGTCTACCACTCGCTGAAGGAGGAGTGGGAGGAGCAGGGGATCATCTTCGACTCGATCGAGGACGGGCTCCGGAACCATCCGGAGTTGTTCCGCGAGCATTTCGCGACCGTCATCCCCCCGCACGACAACAAGTTCGCCGCCCTGAACTCCGCCGTGTGGTCGGGCGGATCCTTCGTGTACATCCCGAAGGACGTGGCGGTGGACATCCCGCTCCAGGCGTACTTCCGGGTGAACGCGGAGCAGATGGGCCAGTTCGAGCGCACGCTCATCATCTGCGAGGAGGGGTCGCAGGCCCACTACATCGAGGGGTGCACGGCGCCCGTCTACTCGACGGAGTCGTTCCACTCCGGCGTCATCGAGATCGTCGTGAAGAGGGGAGCCCGCTTCCGCTACACGACCATCCAGAACTGGTCGAACAACATGTACAACCTCGTGACCCAGCGGGCGATGGTGCACGAGGGGGCGACGATGGAGTGGCTGGACGGGAACCTGGGCTCGAAGCTCACGATGAAGTACCCGTCCTGCTACCTGGTCGGCGAGGGGGCGCACGGGTCCATCCTGTCGATCGCCTACGCCGGCGACGGCCAGCATCAGGACACGGGGGGGAAGGTCGTGCACGCGGCGCCGCACACGACGTCGCAGATCACCTCGAAGTCGATCAGCAAGGGCGCCGGGCGCGCTTCCTATCGGGGCCTGTGCAAGGTGTACGAGGGCGCGGTCGGTTCCCGCTCGAACGTGGAGTGCGACGCGCTCCTGCTGAACGATACGTCCCGCACGGACACGTACCCCTACATCGAGATCGACGAGAACCAGGCCACGATCGGACACGAGGCGACCGTCTCGAAGGTCGGGGAGGAGCAGCTCTTCTACCTCACGAGCCGGGGCCTGTCGGAGGAAGAGGCGATGGCGATGATCGTCCGCGGATTCATCGAGCCGATCGCCAAGGAGCTCCCGCTCGAATACGCGATCGAGCTGAACCGGCTCATCGAGCTCGAGATGGAAGGGAGCGTGGGCTGACGTGGAAGGGGAGATCTCGTTGGTGGGCCGGGAGAACGAGCCGCGGGAGCTGGCGGAGCGCCGCCGGTCGGCCTGGGAGGCCTATCGGGCCACGCCGATGCCCACGCGCCGGAACGAGGAGTGGCGCTACACGGACCTCGGCGATCTGGATCCCGAGGACTTCGAGGCGCTCGTTCCGGAGACCGAAGACCCGGTGGCGCTGGAGGACCTTCCGGAGTCGGTGCGCGGGGCGCTCGCGGCGGACCGGGAGCGCTCGGCCGTGGCCGTGCAGCTCGACGGCGGTTTCCGCTACCGATCCCTCGAGCCCGAGCTCGAGGGGATGGGCGTCATCTTCGCGCCGATCCGCGAGGTCGCGTCGCGGAGCCCCGAGCTCCTGGCCGAGCACCTGTTCGCGAGCGGCGTGTCGGACGCGGAGCGGAAGCTGTGGACGCTTCACGTCGCGCTCCTGTCGGACGGCTACGTCCTGCACGTTCCGCGGGACGTGCAGGTCCCCCATCCCGTCCACGTCTTCCACCACGTGGGGAGGGGCGGGGCTCTCGTCTCCAGCCACTCGCTCATCCTCGCCGGCGTGGGGGCCGAGGTCACGGTCATCGACGAGTACGTCTCGCCCGACCTGGAGGACCCGACGCTGAGCCTGGCCGGCGTCGAGATCTTCGGGGCGGAGAGCTCGACGGTCCGCTACCTCTCGCTGCAGCGATACGGCGCCGGGATCCGGCACTTCGCGATGCAGCACGCGACGACCCGGCGGGACACGAGCCTCAGCGGATGCACCGTGGCCCTCGGGGCCGACCTGGCCCGGACGGACGTCACGAGTCACCTGGAGGGGAGCGGAAGCGACAGCGAGATGCTCGCGCTGTGGTTCGGCGACGGGAGCCAGCACTTCGACCACCAGACGGTGCAGCACCACGCGGCACCCAGCGCGCACAGCGATCTCCTGTACAAGGGCGCGCTCACGGGGAAGGCGAGCAGCGTGTTCCGGGGGCTCATCCGGGTCGAGCCCGGGGCTCAGCTCACGGATGCGTATCAGACGAACCGCAATCTGCTGCTGAGCCGGGACGCGAACGCCACGACGCTCCCGAACCTGGAGATCCAGGCGGACGACGTGCGCTGCTCGCACGGGGCGACCGTCGGCCAGGTGGACGAGACCCAGCTCTTCTATCTGATGAGCCGCGGACTCAGCCGTCGCCAGGCCGAGCGTCTCCTCGTGTTCGGCTTCTTCCACGAGGTGCTGGAGCGGGTGCCGGTCGCCGGTGTCCGGGACCGGATCCGCGAGTCGATCGAACGCAAGATCGGGATCTGACATGGGAGACTTTCGCACCGCGGCACCCCTCTCGGACCTCCCCGAGGGCTCCCTCCTCGGCGTGGATCTGGACGGGACGCGGATCGTGCTCGCGCATCACGACGGAAAGGTGTACGCTCTGCACGACGAGTGCTCGCACGAAGAATTCGCGCTCTCGAACGGAGAGCTCGGAGGAGGACAGATCACCTGCATCCTACACGGAGCGCGTTTCGACCTCGAGACGGGTGCGCCCAGGGCCCTCCCCGCCGTCCGGCCCGTGCGGACCTACGAGTGCCGGGTGGCGGGAGATGAAGTTCAGGTCCGCCTGGACTGAGGATCTCCGGCCGTGAGAGACGCCGGCGCCACGGTCGCTCCCGCTCCGCTCGACGTCGGCGCGGTCCGGGCCGACTTTCCCATCCTCGGCCGCGAGGTGAACGGGTTTCCCCTCGTGTACCTCGACAGCGCGGCGAGCTCCCAGAAGCCGACGGCCGTCCTGCGAGCCATCGACGACTACTACCGCACGTCGCACGCGAACGTGCACCGGGGCGCCCACGAGCTGAGCGTCCGGGCAACGGAGGCGTACGAGGCCGCGCGCGCCCGCGTGGCCGAGCACCTCGGGGCGGCGACCGCGTCCGAGGTCGTCTTCGTCCGGGGCGCGACGGAGGCGATCAACCTCGTGGCCGGCGCCTGGGGCGCGCCCCGCCTCGAGCCCGGAGACGAGATCCTCCTCACGGTCATGGAGCACCACTCGAACCTCGTTCCGTGGCAGCTCCTCGCGGCCCGGACCGGCGCGACGCTCCGGTTCGTGGACGTCACCGACGATGGCGAGCTCGCGCTGGAGGACTACGACCGGCTGTTGTCGGATCGAACGCGGATCGTGGGGGTGACGCAGGTGTCGAACACGCTCGGCGTCGTGAACCCGGTGGCGGACATCGCCCGCCGGGCGCACGAGGCCGGCGCCGTCTGCGTGGTGGACGGAGCCCAGGCGGCCCCTCACCTGTCGCTGGACGTGAGCGCGCTCGGCTGCGATTTCTTCGCGTTCAGTGGACACAAGATGTGCGGACCGACGGGGATCGGCGCCCTGTGGGCGAAGCGGGAGCTCCTGGAGAAGATGTCGCCGTGGCAGGGCGGCGGGGAGATGATCGCCGAGGTCCGCCTGGAGGGGTCGACGTGGGCCGAGGTTCCGCACCGGTTCGAGGCCGGCACCCCGAACGTCGCGGGCGCCGTCGGGCTCGCGGCGGCGGTGGACTACCTCCACGGGACGGGGCTCGAGGCAATCCGGGCGCACGAGGAGCAGCTCACGCGCTACGCGATCGAGCGCCTGACCGCGATCGACGGGCTCCGGCTGTACGGCCCGCTCCGGGACCGGCTCGGCGTTCTCTCGTTCACCTACGCGGACATCCACGCGCACGACCTCGCCACGATCCTCGATCAGCGCGGGATCGCCGTGCGCGCCGGCCATCACTGCAATCAGCCGCTCATGGACCGGCTGGGCGTGGATGCGACGGCGCGGGCAAGCCTCTACCTTTACAACACCATGGAAGAGATCGACGCGCTCGTGGACGGGCTCGGCGTCGCGGCCGAGCTGTTCGGCATCGCGTGACGACACCCGGCATCGCGGGGTCCTTCGGCCAGAGATGAGCGACAGCGAGCGGATGCCGCGCGACATCGACCGATCCCTGCCGACCTCCCTGAACCAACTCTATCAGGAAGTCATTCTCGACCATTACCGGCGGCCGAGGAACAAGTCCGGGCTCGAGGACGCGACCCACCGGATCACGATGAACAACCCCCTGTGTGGAGACGTGATCGACCTTCTCCTGAAAGTGGAGGGTGGGCGGATCGCGGCCGCCCGGTTTCTCGGGAAGGGGTGCTCGATCAGCCAGGCCTCGGCGTCCATGATGACCCGGCTCCTGGAGGGACGGACCGTGGAGGACGCGCTCGAGATCGACGCCCGCTTCACGCGCATGCTGCACGGCGACGAGGAGGCCGCGGCCGACCGGTCGCTCGGGGATCTTCGCGCCCTGGCCGGCGTGTCCCGCTTTCCCGTCCGGATCAAGTGCGCCCTCCTCGCCTGGAACTGCCTCGAGGAGCTCGTCGGCCCCGGGGAAGGGACGGGCGATGCGTGAGCCGCCCCGAGCGCGGCGCCGCTGAAGGCCCCGAGCGCGGCGCCGGAACCATCGACTCGAGGGAGACGCGAACCGGTCACGTCCTGGAGATCGTGGCGGGCGTGTATCGCGTGGAGCTCGACGGAGAGACGGTCCCGTGCGTCCTGCGCGGGCGGGCGAAGCGAGGCGATCACTCCGTGGCGGTCGGCGACCGGGTGGCCGTCGAGCGACTCTCCGACGGCACGTGGCGCATCGAGAAGCGGCTCCCCCGCGCCAGCCAGCTCGCTCGCGCCGCCCCGTCGGGCCGGCGCCAGGTCATCGTGGCCAACATCGACCAGGTCGCCGTGGTCGTCTCGGTCGCGAGGCCGTCGCCCGACCTCAGGACCCTGGACCGACTCCTGGCCCTGGCCCACGTGAACGATCTGTCCTGCCTCGTGATCGCGAACAAGGTGGATCTGCTGGACGGGTCGGGGGCGAGCGGGGGCCGCGAGGCGTTCGGGAACTACCACGAGGCCGGGTATCCGGTCATCGCCACGAGCGCGCTGACCGGCGTCGGGCTGGACGAGCTTCGCCGCGCGCTCGAAGGGCGGGTGACCGTGCTCGCGGGGGCGTCGGGCGTCGGCAAGTCCAGTCTCCTCAACGCGCTCGTGCCCGGATTGAACCTCCGCATCGGCGCCGTCGGGGAACGGAGCGGCCGCGGCCGCCACACGACCGTGTCGGCCAGGCTCATCCGGTTTCCGGGGGGCGGCTTCATCGCGGACACGCCGGGCATCCAGTACATCGGCCTGGGCGACCTCTCCCCCGCCCAGCTCGCGGCCGCATTCCCGGAGTTCGCGCCGCACGCGGCCGACTGCCGCTTCCACAACTGCCGGCACGCCGTGGAGCCGGACTGCGCGGTCCGGGCCGCGGCGGAGGGCGGCGACGTGAGCGCGGAGCGCTACGAACGGTATCGGACCCTGCTCGATGAGATCGCAGCCGGTGGGTGACCGCGCCCCCACGGTCGCGGCGCTCCGGGTAGCCGTTCGGAGGGCGCTCCGTAGCCGGGTGCCGGCCCGGCTCCCGGACGGCGAATGCGAGACCCGGGCGGCGGTCGTCCTTGTCCTCGCGGCCTTCGACGCCGCGTACGACCAGCCGGAGGCCCGGCTACTGCTCATCCGCCGGGCCCGGGTCGCCGGCGATCCCTGGTCGGGCCACGTGGCGCTTCCCGGCGGGCGGGCGGAGCCCGGGGATGCCTCCCTGCGCGAGACGGCCGTGCGCGAGCTGGCGGAGGAGACGGGTCTCCGGGTGAAGGAGGACGAGTTCCTGGGCCGTCTCGACGAGCGGCATCCGCGGACGCGCCGCCTGCCGTCCATCGGGATTACCCCATTCGTGGCCTGGCCGGAACGGATCGGGGCCGTCGTGGAGAGCGACGAGGTGGCCGGACATTTCTGGGTGCCACTTCGCACCCTCGTCGCGCCCGCGGCCCGGGAGACGATCCGCCAGGCCGGAATCCCGCCGCGAGACCGGCCGGCCATCGTCCACGACGGCCACGTGATCTGGGGACTCACCCTGGCGATCATCGAGGAGTTCGCGGCCATCATCCGGAACCTGCCGCCCGGATGGACGACGTGAGCGGGCACGGCCCCGACCGCCTGCGGCCGGCCGTCCTGCTCGCGGTGGCCGTGGCCGTGGCCCTCGTCACCTCCTGGGCGAGAGCCCGGGTGGGGGCGGGCATCTACTACGACGACGGTGTCTATCTGGGGCTTGCGCGGGCGCTCGCCGAGGGCCACGGCTACGCGTACGCGAATCTTCCGGGGTCCGTGCCGGGCGTGAAATACCCGCCGCTTTATCCCGCCTTCCTCGCGGTCGGCTGGAAGGCGGCCGGCGGCTACCCGGCCGTGCTCGGACCCCTCAAGACGCTGAACGCGCTCCTCACGGGCGCCGCGGCCGCGCTCTTCCTGGCTCCCTTCGCGGGACCCGGCCGCCGGCGCACTCTCGCCATGGCCGCCGTCGCGGGGTTCGGATTCCTGGCGGCCCCGACCCTCACGATCTCGACCGTGCTCCTGTCGGAGCCCCTTTTCCTCTGCCTCGCCGGGGCCGCCCTTCTTCTCGCCGGCAGGGCATCACGGGAACGTGCCGGGCTCGGCGTGGCGGCCGCGGCGGGCCTCGCGGCCGGTGCGGCCTTTCTCACGCGCTCGATCGGGATCACGGTCGTGGTCGCGGTCGTGGCGGGCATCGCCTGGAAGCGCAGGTCCGGCCGGGAAGCCGGCATCTCCGCCGCGGCCGCCGGCATCCCCGTCGCCGCCTGGCTGGGCTGGAGCCTGTCGCACGCGGCCGCGGTGCCCGACGCGCTCACGGGCCAGTACGGGGGATACCTGTCGTGGCTCGCGGCGGGAGGAGGGGACGGCGGCCGTCTCGTCCGCACGGCGAGCGCCAACGCGGGCGTCCTGCTCGAGAGCCTGCGACTCGTGTGGATCCCGGAGGCGCCCGACTGGGCCGCGGTCACGGTCGCGCTGCTCCTGGGCGCCGCGGCGGTGGCTGGCCTTCGGCGGGCGGCGACGCGGAACCCCGCCCTGGCCCTGTTTCCGATCGCCTACCTGCTCGCCGTCCTCGCGTGGCCGTACGAGCCGTATCGATTCTACTACACGATCCTGCCTGTCCTCACGCTGTTCGCAGTGGACGGATTGGGGGCGGCCGCGGGGCGGCTCCGGGCGGAGCTGCCGTCATGGGGGATCCCCGCGGGCGTCGTCGCCTCCGGGCTCCTCGCCCTGAACGCGGTCCAGTACCAGGCGCGGGCCTATGGCCGCCGCGCCTGGACCATCACGCAGGTCATTCCCGCGGCCGCGTACGCCCCCCTCACGAAGTGGCTCCGCGCGAACTCGTCCCCGGACGACGTCATCGCGTCGGGCCTGGATCCGTACGTGTACTGGGAGACCGGGCGGCGCTCCGTTCCATCCTGGGAGTTCGCGGCCTCCGATTACCGCCCGAACCCGGGCGGGGCGGACCAGGCGACCCTCGCGGGGCAGGTCGAGGCGATTCTGAGCGCCTACGGACCCACGTACGCGGCCGTCATCCTCGGTGACAATCGTCCGGCACTCGCGATCGAGGCCTACGCCGCGCGGCACCCGGATCGGGTCGAGAAGGTGTTCGAGTCCACAGAGGCGCCGTATCCCGGCGTGATCTACCGCTTCGAGCGACCGTCTCCCTCTCCGGTCAGTCCACCCAATCCGCGATGAAGATGTTCGTCTCGTGCGGAAGCTCGTGGCCGCGATTCGAGGCGAACACGAGACGGGAGCCGTCCGAGTTGAACATCGGAAACCCGTCGAACTCGGCGTGCGTGGTCACCCGCTCCAGCCCCTCGCCGTCCACGCCGATCATCCACAGGTCGAACTCGCGGCCCGCCGGATCTCCCGCGTTGGACGAGAAGATCACGCGCTTGCCGTCCGGGAAGAAGTAGGGCGCGAAGTTCGCGGCGCCGTTGTCCGTGAGGCGCCGCTTTCCCGTCCCGTCCGCGTTCATCACCCACAGGTCGAGCCGGCTCGGCCGGATCAGGTTGCGGGACAGCAGCTCCCGGTAGTCGGCCAGCTCCTCCTCGTCGGCCGGGTGGAAGGCCCGGTAGACGATCTGCGTCCCGTCGTACGAGAAGAACGGCCCGCCGTCGTATCCGACCTCCCGGGTGAGTCGCTCCAGGTCCGAGCCGTCCGACCGCATGCGGTAGATGTCGAGGTCACCCCCGCGCAACGACGTGAACACGATCCACTCGCCGTCCCGCGAGATCGTCGCTTCGGCATCGTAGCCCGGCTGGTCGGTGAGCTGGACCGGGTTCGACCCGTCGCGGTCGGCCAGGAAGACGTCGTAGTCGGTGTACAGGGCCCACACGTAGCCCTGCGAGAAGTCCGGCTCCGGCGGGCAGGCCTCGCCGCCCAGGTGGGTGGATGAATAGACGATCTTGTCTCCGGACGGGAAGAAATAGCCGCACGTCGTGCGACCCCGGCCCGTGCTCACCCGGTGTAGCTCCGAGCCATCCGTCCGCATCACGAATTGCTGGTCGCACTGCGCGCCGCGGGGCGTGGCCTGGAAGATCAGCCACTCGTCGTCCGCAGAGAAGTAGGCCTCGGCGTTCTCGCCCCCGTACGTGAGCTGGCGCGGGTTGCTCAGGTGCGTCTCGGAGGCCTCGAGCAGGCTGTCCGCCGGTCCGGCCGCCTCCGCGGACCCGTCCGCCCTGCCCGTCCCTCCTCCACACGCGGCGGCGGTGCCGGCGAGCAGAAGCAGAACGCAGGAACGGAGCGGACTCCGCGGCGGGCCGGCGGCCCGTTTCAGGACGGCGGCGACCCGAGCTCCGCCCGGATGACCGCCTCGATCGACTCCACGATATCGCTCCACTGTACGCTCTCCGATTTCGTCACGGTGATGAAGTTGTCCGCCATCAGGAGGGCGACGACGCCGCGGACGGCGAACAGCTTCTCCGCCAGCGGGTCCACTCCGCTCTGGATGGGATGAAAGTAGGACCGGCTCGCCTCCCCGAAGGCGGCGTGATCGAGGACGAACTTGGCGGCGTTGGGATTCGGCGTGCCCTGGACCGACACGCGCATTTCGGACATCCGCCCCTCCTTCGCCGAGCGGGATCGCAGGCCCTCGCGGCCAATCTACGGGGGCGGGGCCGGGGCAGAAAGCCGCAGCGCCGGCTGGACCGCCGTGGCCTCCCGGGCTTCAGGACGCGGTCGCCGCGAGGACCTCGTCCAGAATGTCGACCGACGCCGCGAGCAGGGAGCTCGAGATCGTGAGGGGCGGGGTCAGGGACACCACGTTGGACGCCGCGCCGCCCGCGAGGACGATCCATCCGCGGCGGAGCGCCTCGACGAGGATTCGTCCCGTCCGCGGCCCGTCCGGGCGCTCCCGCCCTCCCTCCGCGCGCACGATCTCGACTCCGATCATGAGTCCACGGCCTCGCACCTCGGCCACCCCGGGATGGCCGGCCGCCATACGGGTCAGCTCCCGGAGCCAGCGCTCTCCCTCGATCCGTGCGCGCCCGGCCAGGTCCAGCCGCTGGATCTCGGTCAGCGACGCGAGGGCGGCGGCGCAGGCCAGCGGGTTGCCGAGAAATGTGGACGTGTGCTTCGCTTCGCCCTCCGACGTCGGCCAGGCATCCATCAGCCGGCTCGTGCCGATGCAGGCGGACAGCGGGAGCGCGCCGGAGAGCGACTTCCCCACGCACAGGAGATCGGGAACGATCCCCTCTTCCTCGCACGCGAAGAGCCGGCCGGTGCGGCCGAGCCCCGTGAAGATCTCGTCCGCGATGAGGAGGGCTCCCCGGTCGCGGCAGAGAACGGCCAGCGCGGGCAGGAAGCCCCGCGGAGGGACGATCTCTCCGCCCCGGCCCTGGATCGGCTCCACGATGACGGCGCCCACGGGGGGCGCGGCGGGATCGTCGAGGGCCGCGGCGACGGCGGCCGCGGCCTCGCGTGCCAGCGCATCCCGGTCCGCCCCGTCCGGGACGCGGAACGGGTTCGGAAAGTCCACTCGCACGACGTGGGGATTCAGCTGATCCGCGAACGGCTCGCGAAACAGGGCTCGGTCCGTCACGGACAGGGCGCCGTACGTGAGTCCGTGGTAGGCGCCCCGGAAGGCGAGAACGCCCGGACGGCCTGTGGCGAGGCGGGCGGTCTTGAGCGCGATCTCGACCGCCTCCGCGCCCGACGTGGCGAGCACGATGCGCGGGTCGGGCACCGGCGCGATCGAGGCGAGGCGCTCGAGCAAGCGGACCTTGATCTCGGGGGGATGGACGTCGCCCATGCCGTGCGGGAGTCGGCCGGCCTGGGCGCGGAGGGCGGCCACGACGCGCCGACTTCTGTGGCCGGCCGCCGCGACGCCGAAACCGGCGGAGAGGTCCACATACCGATTCCCGTCCGCATCCCACACGTTGCTCCCCCGGGCCCGCCGCCAGAAGATGGGGAAGTCCGGCGAGAGAAACGTGACGTTGCGCGACTCCGTCGCCGCGAGCCGCGCGGAGAGGCGCCGGGAGCGGGGTCCGGGCGGCGGCCGGACGATGCGCGGAGGCAGGTTGCCGGGTTCGGTCTTCGTCATACAGTCCTGATGGGGCCGTCGGGAGCGGGCGGCGGTCGAAACGGTAGCCGGGGCCGTGGGCGGAAGTCAACGCGGGCCGGTGTGAACGAGAGGAGCGGGTGCGGCATGGAGCTCGAGGGAAGGATCGCGATGATCTCCGGAGGATCGAGGGGGCTCGGAGAGGCCCTCGCGTGGCGCTTCGCCCGGGAGGGAGCCGAGGTCTCCATCTGCGGCCGCTCGCCCGCGGAGCTCGACGACGTCGCGCGGCGGCTCCGCGCGAACGGGCACCGGTGCCTGGCCGTGCGGGCCGACGTGACGTCGGCCGTCGACATCGAGGCCTGGCTCGAGAGAACGCGGGCCGAGCTCGGCCCGCCGGACGTGTTCGTGAACAACGCCTCACTCCTCGGACTCCGGGTGTCCATCGAGTCCTATCCACCGGACGAGTGGCGGCGCGTTCTGGAGGTGAATCTCACGGGGGCGTTCCTGTGCGCCCGGGCCCTCGTCCCCGCCCTGCGGGAGACGCGCGGCTGCCTGATCAACGTCTCCTCCGGGGTCGGAGACCACGGCCGTCCGCTGTGGGGCGCCTACAGTGTCTCGAAGAACGGCGTCGAGGCCCTGAGTCAGATCCTGGCGGGCGAGCTGGAGGCGGACGGCGTGCGGGTCCACGTGGTGGATCCCGGCAAGATGCGGACGGAGATGCGGGCCGCCGCCTACCCGGAGGAGGACCCCGCGACGCTGCCCACGCCCGACGAGGTGACGGACGTGTTCGTATACCTGGCCTCCGACCGCGCCCGTGAGGTCACCGGCCTTCGCCTCCGCGCCATGGAATTCCCCCCGCCGGATCTGCCGGGCACCCTCTGACCACCCGTCGGCGGCCACCTACCAGTCGTAGACCGTCCAGCTCCCGCACGCCTCGGACGTGCAGACGAGCCGCACGCGAAACGGAGACCCACCCCCACCGGGGGCCGGGTGCCGCTCGACGTGTCGCGTCATCTTCGCCCCGCACCGCGGACAATCCGGCTCCCCGCCCGGAATCGCCTTCTTCCGGTCGCGCGCCTCCAGCTGCTCGGCTTCCTCGGGATCGAGAAGTCCGCCCCGCTCAGATTCCATCGCTCCCCCGCGCGTATCTCCGGGCGAGCGAGGGCCGCCCACCCGGTCGCCTGCGCAACGATAGCGGGCCCATCCGGCCCGGCGCCAGCGAACGTAGCGGCCGTTCGTGCGGGCGCGTCCGCCTCGTGCTATGGTATGCCGATGCTCGTCCAGATCCGGAGAGTCAGCACACGCTCGGTGTTCCTCCTCGCATCGACGCTCTACGGGATCGTCGGCCTCCTCGTGGGCGTCATTCTCGCCGTCGTGGCGCGGCTCGACGTCCCGCCCGGCACGGAGGCGAACCTGCTCAGCCGGCTCGGGCTGTGGTCCATCGCGGCCTTTCCGATCCTGTACGGGCTCATCGGCGGCCTGACCGCCGCCGTGGCCGCCGCGCTGTACAACGCGACCGCCGCGGTCGTCGGGGGGGTCCGCGTGGAGGTGCCGGACGTTCAGCCGGCCTGGCCGGATCGTGACACCGGGCCGGGGGAAAAGGAAGAGGACGGCGAATGATCGAGGATGAAGTCCGCTTCTTCACGGTCGAGGAAGCCAACCGGGCGCTGCCGCTCGTGCGGCGGATCGTGGCGGACATCCTCGAGGAGAACGAGCGGCTCGAGGAGCTCCTGCCGCGTCTGCAGGAAGCGCGGCGTCAGGGCGGGCCGGAGCTCGAGGCCGTGCGCGAGGCCGTGGCCCGGGCTTCGGCGGGCGTGGAGGGCTATCTCGCCGAGCTCGACCAGATCGGCTGCCTGTTCAAGGGAGCGCCGCAGGGGCTGGTCGACTTCTACGCGCGCCGGGACGGGCGCCCCGTGTTCCTGTGCTGGCAGTACGGCGAGGAGGCGGTCCAGCACTGGCACGAGCTCGACGCGGGATACGCGGGCCGCGAGCCGCTCGTGCCGGCGAGCCTGCTCGACGGAGAGGCGCCGGGCGGGCGGGTGGACTGAGCCCGCCGGGAGATCAGGAAGCCGCCAGCACCTCGGCCGGATCGGCGCCGATCATCCGAAAGATCCGCTCCACCGTCTGCCCGATCATGCTGTCGGGGGTGGAGGCGCCCGCCGTGAGCCCGATCTGCACGTCACCGTCGGGCAGCCAGCCCGACTCCACCACGATGGCCTCGTCGGGGATTCGCTTGTGCGAGATCGTGCCCGCCTCCGGGTCGATGCACGCCGGTGACTCGATGTGGTACGTCCGCGTCCGGGCGGCGCACAGGTGGGCGAGGTGGCTCGTGTTGCTCGAATTGTACCCTCCGACCACGATCATCAGGTCCGGCGGGCGGCGCATGAGCTCCAGCACGGCATCCTGGCGATCCTGGGTGGCGGAGCAGATCGTGTCGAAGCTCCGGAACCGCCGCGGAAGATCGGCCTCCCCGTACCGCCGGGACACCGCCTCCCGGAGACGGTCCGCGATCGCCAGCGATTCGCTGGCCAGCATGGTCGTCTGATTCGCGACGCCGATCTTACCGAGATCCCTCTCCGGATCGAACCCCTCGGAGCACCGGTCGCGGAACGCTCGCCCGAGCTCGTCCGCCCCGAGCCGCCCCTCGATGAAGGCGCACACCCGCTCTGCCTCGTCCATGTCTCGCACGATCAGGTAGCAGCCTCCCTCGTGCTTGCGGACCTGGGAGCTGGTGGCCCGCGTCTCCTCGTGGTCGTACTTGCCGTGGATGATCGAGGTGAACCCGTCCCGCGAGTAAGTCTCCACTCGCTTCCACACGTTGAGCACGGACCCGCAGGTCGTGTCGACGAGGACGCAACCGATCGCGCGCAGGCTTCGGAAGTCCTCCAGCTTCACGCCGAACGCGGGGATGATCACCACGTCGTCGGGCCGGATGCCCGAGAAGTCGAACCTCCCCGCGCCATCGGGATACAGGAACTCGACGCCGATGTCCTGAAGCTGTCGGTTCACGAGCGGGTTGTGGATGATCTCGCCGACGAGGTAGATGCGGCGCCCGGGGAACTTCTCGCAGGTCTCGTAGGCGTACTCGACGGCCCGGTCCACCCCGTAGCAGAACCCGAGGCTCCTTGCGAGGCGGAACCGGATCCGCCCGGCGGACAGCTCATAGCCGCCTTCCTTGATCGCCCGCACGAGGGCGCTTCCGTACTCGGACTCGAGCACGGGCTGGACCTGCGCCTTCAGTCCGAGGCCGCGGCGGTAATAGCCTTCCGGAGCGGGGTTCTCACGCATGGATCCATCCTAACCCCACCCCCGGCGCGGGTCCACTCGGGTCAGTGGACGAGTCCGCGGACCTCGAGACGTCCGTCCGGACCCCGCAAGAGCGCGATGACCGCGGCGCGCCCCGCCGCATCGCTGCGCACGGCCCGCACGCGAAGGACGAGCGACGCGCCTTCGCCCCCGGCCGAACCCTCGGCCTGAGCCTCGAGTCGCGGCAGGGCCAGACGCTGGCGGACGCCGCCCGTCGCCGCGGTCTCTCCGCCCGCGATCCGTGTGCCGTCGGGTCGCTCCAGCGACCAGGCGTATCGGACGTCGGCGGCGCTCCACGCCCCGTCCCGGATGCCGAGGTCGTCGAACCGGATCTCGCCGCTCGCGGCGTCCACCCGGACCTGCTCGATCGGGGTCACGAGGCCGTACCAGTACGCCACCGTCCGATCCCTGCGCCAGGCGAGGATCTTCGCCAGGGTGTCCGCCGCGAAGGCCGACGGGAGCTTTCCGGCTGCCACGGCCGCCTCGATCTGCTCGTCCGTGAACGACCCGACCAGCTTGGCGCCCCAGTATCCGTCCCTCGGGGTCACGGCCCTGAACGCCTCGTTCGGCCAGTTCGCCTTCCAGGTCGCCGGATCGAAGGACACGGCGGGCAGCCAGCCGATGGAAGGATGGATGACCTCGAACGGCCGGTCCTCCCAGCCCATGCGGAAGAAGCCGGCCGTGAAGATCCGCGCCGCCGTGGGCCAGAAGTCGAAGTTGTACTCCATGCCCTCCCGGGGGCTGTGGGGCCGGATCGTGCCGCTTCCGAGCGTCGCCGCGAAGTCGATCAGGTAGTGCCGCAGATACCCCTGCGCCACGAACGCATCCAGCGTATTCGCGAAGCGCATGTCCACGTGGTTCAGCCAGGCGGACACCACGTACAGGCCCCGGAGATCGCGTCGGTACTCGTGGTGGTAGTGGTCGTTCGGATCGTCGGCGCGCCGACCCCGGAAGTAGAACGGGCCCTTGGGCACGCCGGGCACGAAGCGGCTCGCGACCGCGAGAAAGCGTCCGTTCGGCAGGGTGTCCACCCGCGCGAGGAGGGCCCGAACGTCTTCCGGCCCCATCGGGCGCTCGTGGCCGTCGGACGTCGTGATCCGGGCCTCGGGCCCGACCTCGATCCGCCGCGGGTCGAACTCGACGACGTAGTCCTCGGGCACGTTGTAGCCGGCCGCCCAGAAGAGCCGGTTCGAGATGACGCCGGCCGCGCTCCCGAGGTGCAGGAAGCCCTTCGGATCGAACTTGAACACGTAGCGGTGGCCGCGCGCGTCCCGGACCGTGAAGCCGGGCGAGATCCCCTGCGCCTTGCCCGCGACGATCGTGAGCACGCCGCTCGTGTCGGGCCCGGTGGTGGTCGTGGGGCCGCGCTCGATCTCGCGGGGCGTCAGGCGTCGGCGACCGTTCCGGTGCTGGAACCACGCGGATCCCACGACGTCGTCCAGGTGGGTCACGTTCAGCGCCTCGCGCCGGTCGCCGACCCAGCTGCGGATCCGGAACACCCGCGCGACCTCTCCGTTCACCGCGCCGTTCACGAGCCGCGGGATCTCCCGTGCCTCCCGCGCGCGGGGCTCGGGGATCGGCAGCGTGTCCGCGTACGGCACGGGCTCGGGGCCGAGAGCGATCTTCCCGCCGCCGGGGCTCGCGCAGGCCCCGAACGCCAGAGCCCCCGTCGTGGCGAGCGCCATCCGGCCTCCACGCCACGCGAAGCTCAGAAAGGCCACGTCGTCCTCACGCCCGCGCGGCTTCCCTCCCCGCCGAACCCGAGCCAGGTCACGAGCGCGACGCTCCGCCGGGAGACGAGGCGGGTGCCGATGCCCGCGGCATGGCGGAAATCCGCCGTGGGCAGATCGGAGAACCGGCGGCTCACGGCTCCTTCCTCGAGGAAGAGGTAGAATTCCAGGCGGCTTCGCTCGTGAAGATCCCGCCACACCTCGTACCGCCACTCCGTCTGCAACAGGGCCAGGTTGCGGTCCCGGAAGCGCTCCGTGTCGTAGGCCCGCAGCGTGCGGCTGCCGCCGAGCGCCGCCAGGTGGTAGAACGGAACGCCGGCGCCGCCGTCCGGATCGTTGGTCTGCGCGAGGGCGCGCAGGGCCAACAGCTGCCGCGGGTTCAGCGGAAGGTAGAGGCTCGCCTCGGCCTCGAGCCGGTGGAAGTCCGAGCGCGTGCCGCCCGTTCCCCGGAACAGCGTGGCCGCGGCGCGAAACCGCGCGCCGCGCGTCTGGAAGCCGGCCCGGTGGGTGAGATCGAGCGTCGAGCCGATCTCGTACCGCAGGTAGCGGAGTCGTTCGGCCGCGCCGAACGGGAGCACGCCCGCGAACGCGTCCTGAAGATCGGGTCGTGAGCCGTCGAATCCTCGATCGATCCGGTCGCTCTCGTAGCCGAGTGCCCCCGTCAGCTCCACGACGTCGGCCAGCCGCAGGTCGACCCTCGCCTCCGCGTCCTGACGGTCGCGCAGGAAGTCCGATCGGCTCGATCGGGGGCTCCGGCTCCCGAGGCCCCAGAAGTGCGCCTCCGCATCGCGGTGAAACCCGTACTCCAGCTTCAGCGAGACCCGGTCGCCGGTGAGCGCCAGACCCGCCCGGTGGCGCTGCGATCCCCGAAGGGAGATCCCGGTCTCGAGAAAGAAGGGCGCGAAGGTCTCGATCCGGACCGTGCCGGCTAAGCCGCTACGCGGCCCGATGGAGGCGCGAATCCCGGGCCGGATCCCCGCATCGTGTAAATGGCCCAGACCCTCGACGTAGAACGGGGTCGGCCCGCGGATCTCCACGAGGCCCGTCGCCGCCCCGATGCCCCGGAACAGGAGATCGAGGGGCAGCCCGATGAGGGTGAGCGGGAGCTGGGCCGCGTCCAGCCCGTCGAAGGCCGGCCGGGGTGGGGGGCGGCGGAGCGACGCGCGGATCGAGTCCGCCCGCGCGAGGGCCGCGACCCGGGACGCATCCTGGGCGGAGAGAGCGGCCGGACGGTCCGCGATCGTCAGCGCGATCGCGCCTGCGACTCCCGACAGGCAACGCGTCAACCCTCGCATCGTGCGTCGTCCATCTCCCGTTCCAGGTTCCGCAGATGCGAAGCGAGTCGACCGCGTGCCGCTCGCCCCCCGCTCCCGCCGGGAAGGTGACCCCGGAAAGGTACACGCTCCCGCAACCGTTCGGGACCGGAACGTAGCCGCCGGGCCGGGGTTCTGCCTCCAGAGGATGGCGGTGAGGGCAGCGCCTATGCCTCGATGGCGGACGTCTCGCGGGCGTGGTCCGGCCGTCATGCCAGATCGGCGGCTTTTCGGCGCTCGCGCGGGCCCGGTTCGTGCAACCGCCCGCGGGAGAGCGAGCCGCGACCCGCGCGGCCCGGATGACGTGAAGCTTCCAGCGGATAGAACCTATGAACCTCGACGACAGCCCGCAGACCGACGACCCCCGGGAGGCGCCGGAAAAGCGGCTCCGTCTTCCCGTCCTTCCCCTTCGGGGCACAGTCGTGTTTCCGGCCGTCGCGGCGCCCATCGCGGCCGGCCGTGAGAAGACACTGGCGGCGATCGAGACCGCCCTCCAGGGGACGAAGGAGATCATCGCCGTGTCCCAGCTCGACGCTGAGCTGGAGGATCCCGTGCCAGAGGGCCTGTACCAGGTCGGAACGATCTGCAACATCGCTCAGATGCAGAGGGTGCCCGGTGGAATCCAACTCGTCATCCAGGGGACGGGCCGCGGCGCCGTCCTCGAGTTCGAGGAGCGGGAGGATCATCTGGAGGCCGTCGTGCGGCGCATGGAGGACATGCCCCCCCTCGACCCGGACGACGCCGCCTTCGCGGCTCTCTACAAGGAGGTGCGTGAGCGGGCCACGCAGTTGAGCCGGCTCCGGGGCGTCCCGAAGGAGATCGTCGAGCACCTGCTGGGAGGGATCTCCTCGGCCGGCGAGCTGGCCGACCTCGTGACCTTCTACAGCGAGCTGGAAGTGGAGGAGAAGCAGGAGCTCCTGGAGACGCTGTCCGTGGAGGACCGCCTGCGGAAGCTTCTCCTGCATCTCCAGCGACAGATCGGCGTGCTGGAGGCTCAGGCGCAGATCCAGTCCAAGGTCCAGGAGGAGCTCGGCGAGCGGCAGAGGGAAATCTTCCTGCGCGAGCAGATGAAGGCGATCCGGCAGGAGCTCGGGGAAGATCGGGAGTCCGAGGAGATCGCCGAGCTCCGCGAGCGCGTGGAGGCCCTCGAGCTCCCCGAGGAGGCGCGCAAGGAGGTCGAGCGGGAGCTCCGGCGGCTGGAGCGCGTGCCGCGGGAGTCGGCGGAGGCGCAGGTGGTCCGCACATATCTCGAGACGATCGCGGACCTGCCGTGGGCGGAGCGCACGGAGGACCGGCTTGACCTGCGGCGGGCCGAGGAGATCCTGGAGCGGGACCATTACGGGCTGGGCGACGTGAAGGAGCGCGTGCTCGACTTTCTCGCCGTGCGGAAGCTCCAGGAGAGGCGGAATCACGATGGGGCGGCGGACGTTCAGGGACAGGCGGACGATCGGAGCGGCTCGACGATCCTCTTCGTGGGGCCGCCCGGCGTGGGCAAGACGTCGATCGCCAAGTCGATCGCCGACGCGATGGGACGCAAGTACGTGCGCGTCTCGCTGGGCGGTGCGCGCGACGAGGCGGACATCCGGGGTCACCGCCGCACGTACGTCGGGGCGATGCCCGGGCGGATCGTGGAGGGCCTGAAGCGCGCGGGCACGAAGAATCCCGTGTTCCTTCTGGACGAGGTGGACAAGCTGGGCATGTCGTTTCAGGGAGACCCGTCCGCGGCCCTGATGGAGGTCCTGGACCCGGCCCAGAACGACTCGTTCGTGGACCACTACATCGGCGTGCCGTTCGATCTCTCGGAGGTCCTGTTCATCGCGACGGCGAACGTCCTGCACGAGATCCCCGGACCTCTTCGCGACCGGATGGAGGCCATCGAGTTCCGCGGCTACACCGCCGCGGAGAAGCTGGAGATCGCCCGCCGCTACCTCCTGCCGAGGCAGCTGGAGCAGAACGGCCTGGACCCGGATGAGATCGAGGTCGCGGATGGGTGCATCCGGGAGATCATCGCGAGCTACACGCGCGAGGCCGGGGTGCGGAACCTGGAGCGGCAGCTCGGGGCCATAGCCCGCAAGTCCGCCCGGCGCATCGCCTCCGAGGATGCCGAGCGCGTCGAGGTGGGGGAGAAGGATCTCCGGGATCTTCTCGGCCAGCCGAAGGTCCACCCCGAGAAGAAGCTCGCCGTGGACACGGTCGGGGTCGCGACGGGCATGTACTACACGCCGGCGGGCGGGGACATCATGCTCGTCGAGTGCAGCGTGATGGAGGGCAAGGACGGCCTCGTCCTCACGGGCCAGCTGGGCGACGTCATGAAGGAGAGCGCCCGTGCGGCCCTCACCTACGCCCGGTCCCATGCCCGCGAGCTGGGGATCCCGGAGGACGCCCTCCGGGACCGCGAGATCCACGTGCATGTCCCGGCCGGCGCGGTGCCGAAGGAAGGTCCGTCGGCGGGGATCGCGATGGCCATGTCCCTGATCAGCGCCCTGAGCGGCCGGCCGGTGAAGCACGACGTGGCGATGACGGGCGAGCTCACGCTCACGGGGCGCGTCCTCCCGATCGGCGGCGTCAAGGAGAAGGTCCTCGGCGCGCAGCGCGCGGGCATCGAGCGGATCCTGCTGCCGGCCGAGAACGAGGGCGATCTGGACGACCTCCCGGAGCACGCACGGAAGGCCTCGGAGTTCTTCCTCGTCTCGACGCTGGACGAGGTGATGGGCGTGGCCCTGGACGCGGCGGACTAGCGGCTCCCGTCCAGGATCGCTTCGAGTTCCCCGATCCCCTCGAGCCAGTAGTCCGGCTCACCGGGCTCGAGCTGCGAGCGGTCGAACGGACCCCAGAGGGCGGCTGCCGTGCGTGTCCCGGCGGCTCTTCCCGCCAGCAGATCGTGGATGCTGTCTCCCACGTACACGGCGCGCGCGGGCTCGACCTCGGCCACGGCCGCCAGGGCCGCGAGGATCGGCTGGGGATCGGGCTTGTGGCGGTCCACGTTGTCCGATCCGATGACGACCCGGAACCACTCCGTCGGCAGCGCGCACGAGCGGAGGGCGAGGCGGATTCCGTCGGAGCTCTTGCTGCTCACGATCCCGAGCACGTACCCGTCGCCCGCGAGGCGGCCCAGGACCTCGCGAACACCCGGGAAGGACCGGATCCTCTCCTCGTGTGTCGCCCGGTTGTGCGTGAGATACGTGGCCAGCATGGCCGCCGCCTCGTCCTCGTCGCGGGCGAACTCGCTCAGTTGGGCCGTGAGCGGTCGGCCCATCGTGGCGAGCCAGCGCTCGTCGGCAAGCTCGCGCCCCCGGTGCACCCGCATCACGTGGCGGTACGAGCCCAGGATGAGGTCGCGCGAATCGACGAGCGTGCCGTCGAGGTCGAAGAGGACGGTCCGGAGCCTCGCCGTCACGCGTCGGCTGCCACGACCGGGCCGAACGCCTCCCTGAACTCCGAGCAGCCCATGCCGGCCGCCTCGGCCAGCGTCGCGCACATCGTGGGATCCGCCAGGTCCCGCGCCTCGAGGCGGATCATGTACTGGCGGGCCACGTGATAGTGCTCGGACCGCACGTCGACGAGCCGCACTCTGGTGCGGCCGGTCTCCGGATCGCGCAGATCGCCGAACGCGAGGATCTTCAGGTGGCCCCGCTCCAGGCACACGAGCCCGCCGGCGCGAAACCGTGGATCCTCCGGCTCCGAGAGGAGGAAGGCCGCGGCCCCGAATCCGAGCGTCCGCGTGTAGTCGATGTCGAACGGGATCGGCGGCGCGCAGCGAAGTTCGTAGCCCAGCGTCGCGTCGGTGATCGCGAGGTCCAGGCCGCGCGCCGCGAGACGGCGCTGCACCTCGCGCTTGAGGATCGTCTCGAGGGGGATCTCCGACAGGCGCAGATGTCCGTACGGATCGTGGTCCACGACCACGCCGGGGATGCGCGCCAGCTCTTCGGGATCCAGCTTCTCGGCGATCCCCTCGGCGATGACGGCGAGCCCATCCTCGCGCCCGAGCGCGCGGCGCTTCAGGATCGCCCCTTCGAGGACCCCGCACACGCGGTCGAGGCTCACCCGCTCTCCGGGGAATTCCTCCGGAATCAGCGTGATCGTCGCGCCCGCCGCCTTCCCGATGCCGAGCGCCAGGTGGCCGGCCTTGCGCCCCATGGCGACCGCGAAGAACCACCGATTCGTGGTCCGCGAATCCTCCATCAGGTTTCGGACGAGCTCGCTCCCGACGTGGCGGGCCGTCTCGTACCCGAACGTCGGCATGCCCCCGGGCAGCGGAAGGTCGTTGTCGATCGTCTTCGGGACGTGCGCCACGCGTAGCGCCCCATCGGCAGCGCGCGCCACTTCGAACGCGCCAAAGGCCGTGTCGTCGCCGCCGATCGTCACCAGGTAGCGGACGCCCAGCGCCTCCAGGGACTGCACGGTGCGCCGGAGGTCGTCCGGGTCGCGCGTCGGGTTCGCGCGTGACGTCCGGAGGATGGATCCTCCCTGGAAGTGGATGCGGGACACCTCGGGGATCGTGAGGCGGCGGCAGATGTCCGTGCGGCCGGCCATCAGGTGCAGGAAGCCGTCGAAGATCCCGACGACCTCCACGCCGTCATCGATCGCCTTCATCGCGGCGGCGCTGATCGCGCTGTTGATCCCCGGCGCCGGCCCGCCGCCGGCCAGGATGCCGAGCCGGGGCCTCTCCGTGCTCACGGCGACCCCCGGCCCCCCGGAGACGCCCGTCCCCGCCGCCTCAGCGGACGGCGTCGAATCGGGCGGCCACGTCGTTCCAGTTCACGACGTTCCACCACGCATCCACGTAGGCCGCGCGCTTGTTCTGGTACTTCAGGTAGTAGGCGTGCTCCCATACGTCGAGCACGAGGATCGGCGCGCACCCCTGGGCCGTCAGGTTCTGGTGCTTCTCCGCCTGCAGCACGACGAGGTGGCCGCCTTCCCGCTCCCAGGCGAGGATGCCCCATCCGCTCCCTTCGACGCCCTTCGCCGCGGCGGAGAAGTGCGCCTTGAAGTCGTCCACGCCGCCGAAGCTCCGCGCGAGCTCGTCCGCCAGGGCGTCGGCCGGCTCTCCCCCCTGGCCTTCCGGGGCCATGTTCGGCCAGAAGATCGTGTGCAGGAGGTGGCCGGACGCGTTGAACGCCAGGTCCCGCGACACGGCCTTCACGGCGGCGAAGTCGCCGGCTTCCCGGGCCTGTTCGAGCTTTTCCAGGGCCGCGTTCGCCCCGTTCACGTACCCCTGGTGATGGATGTCGTGGTGAAGGCGCATCGTCTGCTCATCGATCCACGGCTCCAGAGCCGCGTAGTCGTAGGGCAGGTCCGGAAGGGCATAGCGGGCCATCGGAGGCTCTCCTTCGGTCGGTCGTTCGTCCGTCGCGACTTCCTGCGCGTCCTCGACTCCAAGGTACGCGAGGCGGCACTTTCTGACTACCGGCGAGTACAGGGCCTGTAGCCGGCAGCGCCGCCGGGCCCGCCCCCCGGGACGGGGCCGCGAGGCATCGCGCCAGAGTCGCCGCGGGCTGCACTTCGTGCAGGAGGCCGGAAGGGCCTCCCCGACGGGCGCACGGACCCTAACGTGCATTCCGGAAGTCGGTTACGGGCTCCCACCCTCGCCGGCACGTGGATTGCTGCTCGGGAGGGCGTCGACGCGGGCGAAGGGACGGTCATGTGGCACTTCGCCGTCACTCGAGTGAGATTCGGAGGCTTCAGCATGCGCTACGGCAAGACTCGACGTCACCTGCCGCTCTTCCTCATCGCCGGCCTGTCCCTGGGCTTCGCGGCCTGCGGCGACAATCCGGCCGCGCCGGCCGGTGGGGGCTCCGGGGGCGGCACGTTCAATCCGCAGCAGACCGCCCAGACCGTGTCCGGCGTGCAGGGCGATCTGGCGGGCGGGAACGTGGTGCCCACGCTCTCCCTCATCGGACCCGCGCTCGCAGCCGCTTCGGGCGGGACGCCGAGCGTCGTGCCGGGGAACCTGGACCAGCCGCGGCTGGCGGTCGCCTCGCTGGCCGTGAAGAGCTTCGTGCTCTCGGGCGGAGGGGCGGCCGTCCCGATCTTCCCGGCCAACCTGCTCGGCAAGACGTTCGTGTGGGACACGGCGACGGCGGCCTACGTCGTGGACTCGACGCTGACCGGAGCGCCCGCGAACGGCGTGCGCTTCCTCCTCTACGCGATCGATCCGTTCACGGGCAAGCCGGCCTCCCCGCTGAACCAGATCGGCCACGTGGACCTGGTCGACCAGAGCACGCCGTCCTCCACCCGCCTCGGCGTGACGGCCGTGAGCGGAGGGGCGACGGTCGTCGATTACTTCATCGACGCCTCGTTCAGCGTGACGGGCCAGGACGTCACGGTCACGCTGCTGGGGCAGGGCTTTCTCACGGACAGCTCGCAGCGCATCGACTTCGACCTGAACCAGTCCGGGACGTTCACCCAGGGCGCCACGACGTTCACCCTTGACGCGATGCACGACATCTCCGTCACCGCGGCCGGGTTGTCGGTGTCGCTCGACGTGAACGGCACCTTCGACCTCACGTCGGAGGATCCGTCGGCGGCAACGGCCACGGTCACGGTCGTGAACGGGGCGGACACGCTCGTCATCTCGATCCAGATCACGAACGCCACGCAGCTGGCGGGCACGATCGCGTTCAACGGGAATACGGCCGTGATCATCGGCGGAACGGTGGACGCGCCGACGTTCACGAACCCGGACGGGACCCCGGTCGATCCGTCCGACCTGACGGCTCTGGACGACCTGGAGAACCTGTTCGACGACGTGTTCGACTTCGCCGAGGCGATCTTCGAGCCGTTCGACGACGGCATGTAGGATCAGCGCGCACCGGACGGACGCGCGCCGCGAAGTGGCGGTCGGGCCCCACGGGTCCGGCCGCCGTCGTGCATCGGCATCAGGCCGCGAGCTCCTCGAGGGCCCGGCGCACGAGCACCGGGACCATGGCCCGCCGCCACTCGGCGTCCACGGGAATGTTGTCGAGGGGATGGGACTGCCGGTACGCCTGCAGGGCCACGGCGTCGATGACGGAGTCCGTGAGGCGGTTGCCCGCGGCTGCCGCCTGGATCTTCCCGATGCGCCTCGGATACGAACCCATGGCCGAGCCGACCGCCTCGAGGCGGGCCACGTGCCCATCCGCGTCCAGCTCCGCGAGCATCGCGAGGTTCAGGAGGGGAAAATCGATGGCGTCACGCGCCCGAAGCTTCTGAAACGAGACCCGGACGCCGTCGGCCGGCCACGGAACGAACACGGAGACGAGGATCTCGTCGGGCTCCATGCGGCGGTTCCAGATCCCGTCCGACGTGAAGAACTCCGCGATCGGCACGGTGCGGGACCCGCCGGGACCCGCGATCTCGAGGCTCGCCCCGAGGACGATGAGCACGGGCGGCGTGTCCGCCGAATGGGCCGCCACGCATCGCGTTCCGCCCGGCACGACGTGGCAGACGTCCCCATCCTTCTTCAGGCAGTAGCCCAGGGCCTTCCGCCAGAACAGCGTCTGGTTGTAGTACGTGCACCGCGTGTCCAGGCAGATGTTGCCTCCGATGGTTCCCATGCGCCGGAGCTGTGGCCCCGACACGAGCCCGCAGGCGCGGGACAGGGCCGGAAGCCGGCTCCGGGCAACGGGGTGGCGCTCGATGGCGTCCAGGGTCTCCGCCGCGCCGATCCGCAGCCCGTCGACTTCTTCCCGGAAGCCCTTCAGCTCTTGCACCGCCCGGAGAGACACGAGATGGGACGGCTCGAACAGGCGGTGCTTCATGTTCGGGACGAGATCCGTGCCGCCCGCGATCGGCATCGCATCCGCCCCGTGCTCGGCCAGGAGCCGGAGCGCCGTCGAGAGCCGCGCCGGCCGGTGGTACGTGTAGGGGGGCAGCCTCAGCACGGGTCCACCTCGTCCAGACAGGCGCCGAGCGCCTCCAGGCCGGCCTCCAGCTCCTCGTGCGGTATCCCGTACCCGATGCGCAGGTACCCGTCGATGCCGAAGTGATCTCCCGGAACGACGAGCACGCTCCGCTCTGCCAGCAGCCGCTCGGCCAGGGCCGTCGAGCCCACCGCGTGGTCGTAGCGGACGAAGCAGATGGCTCCCGCGTCGGGAGGGCGGAAGAAGAGACGATCGGCCCTTTCCTCGAGCCAGCGCGCGAGGAAGCCGAGGTTTCCGGTCAGAATGCGGCGCGTCCGCTCCAGCAGACGGGCCCGCGTGGCAGGCTCCAGGGCCGCGGTCGCCAGATGGTCCGAGAGAGCGGAGGGCGCGATGGTCGTGTAGTCCTTCCGCTCCCACAGCCCCCCCCGCTCGCCGGCGGGGAGGACGAGCCAGCCGAGCCGGAGGCCCGGAAGTCCGTACGCCTTCGAGAGGGAGTGGCTGATCATGAGCCGCTCTCCCGAGCCCCAGAAGCTTCGCGAGGGCGAGCCGTTCAGCTCCGCGCCCGCGTACACCTCGTCGGCCAGGAGCCAGGCGCCCGCCGCTTCCACCGCCCCGGCGATCTCTCGTACGGACTCGTCCGAGAGCGCGGCGCCGGTCGGGTTGTTCGGATGGGTCACGATGACGAGCTTCGTGCCGGGGCCGATGGCCTCGGCCATCGCCCCCGGGGGCGGCTGCCAGCCGCGCTCCGGGTCCAGCCACACGCTCTCCACGCGCGCCCCCAGGCCGGCGCAGAGTCCTTCCGTCTGGGCATACGCCGGCCGCAGGACGACGACATGATCCCCGGGCTCGACGAGCTTCCACAGGGCGACGAAATTCGCCTCCGCGCTCCCCGTCGTCACGACGACGTTCTCGCGGCTCGCCCCGTCGTACATGGCCGCTATCCGCTCGCGCAGCTCCTCCGTGCCGTCGGATTGCGTGTATCCGAGCCGAACGTCCTCGATCTCCGCGCCCGTGAGCTCGCGCAGCTCCCCCAGCGTGAGCGGGTGAACCCCGCTCTCGGACAGGTTCACGTCCACTCGATGCTCGTGGAGCGACTGCCAGCGCTCCATCAAGAAGGGGGGCTGCCTCACGCCGGCCTCACGCCGCGCCCGCCTCGGCGCCGGCGGTCCCTTCGGCCTGCTCGCGCAGGGCCCGCCACACGCGAGGCGGCGTGAAGGGAAGCGCGTCCATGCGCACCCCGACCGCGTCGTAGATCGCGTTCGCGATCGCGGGCAGCGACGGGTGGAGGGGCCCCTCGCCAGCCTCCTTCGCCCCGTACGGACCCTCCGGGTCCTCGGACTCCACGATGAGGGACACGAGCTCCGGGCAGTCCACGAACGTGGGAATCCGGTAATCGAGAAGGGAGGGCGCCTCGTGGAGGCCGGACTCCATCATCCGGTGGTGCTCCATGATCGCTTCGGCGTAGCCCATGTACGCGGAGCCCTCCATCTGGCCCTCGACGAGGACCGGATTCAGCGCCCGGCCGCAGTCGTGGCCGACCCAGATCGTCTTCACGTCCACCTCGCCCGTCGCCTCGTCCACCTCCACCTCCGCCACGTGGGCCGTGAAGCTGTACGCCGGCGACGCCCCGATCGTCCCGCCGCGGTAGTCGCCGTGCACACCCTCTTTCGGCGTGTCGTAGTGGCCGACCGCGCCCAGCGTCCCGTGTTCCGCCTCGGCGAGCTGGAAGGCGGCCGCGATCGGGATGCGACGGGAGGCGTCCTGCCGGTCGAGAGCCCAGCCCCCGGCCAGGCGAACGCGGGTGGCGGGCACGTCCCACTCCCGCGCCACGGAGCCCCGCACGCGGTCGCCGAGGTCCCGGCAGGCGCGAAGGCACGCGTTCCCCACCATCAGGGTCTCGCGCGAGGAATAGGCCCCGAGATCGACGGGCGTGAGATCCGTGTCGGCCGAGAACACGCGAACGTAGGTGAGGGGGACGCCCAGCTCCTCGGCCGCGATCGTGGCCATGGTGGAGTCCGACCCCTGGCCGATCTCCGAGGCACCGTGCAGGACGGCGACCCGACCGGACCTCTCGACCTGAACCTGGACCGCCGCCTGCGGCATCAGGTTCGGATAGATGGGGTAGTTCGTGCCCGAGATGTAGCAGCTCCCCGCCACGCCCACGCCCCGGCCACGCGGAAGCCGGCGGAACTTCCGCTTCCAGTCGCTCGCCGCCTCGACTGCGTCCAGGCACTCGAGGAAGCCGTTCGACTGGACCCGGAACTCGTTCACGGTCCGTCCCGTCCCCATGCAGATCCGCCGCCGGAACTCGATCGGGTCCAGATCCAGCTGTTCGGCCAGCTTGTCGAGCGACACCTCGAAGGCGAATCGGGGCTGCACGGAGCCGTGTCCGCGCTTCGGTCCGCAAGGGGGCTTGTTCGTGTACGCGCGGGTGGACTCGAACCGGTAGGACTCGATCTCGTACGGTGCGGTGAGGAGCTGCCCGCTGTAGTAGGTCGTCACGAGCCCGAACGACGCGTACGCGCCACCGTCCAGGATCGTGCGCGCATCCACGGCGCGCAGCCGGCCGTCCCGGGAGGCGCCGAGCCGGTACCACATCTTCATGGGGTGCCGGCCCCGATGGGAATAGAAGACCTCTTCCCGCGTGTACAGGATCTTCACGGGCCGTCCCGTCCGGAGGGCCAGGAGCGCGACGCAGAACTCGAGGTCGAAGGGCTCGGACTTTCCGCCGAAGGCGCCGCCGACGGCGGGCTGGACGACACGCACACGGGCAACGTCCAGCTCCAGGACGCGCGCGAGCTCGCGGTGCAGGTAATGCGGGACCTGGGTGGCCGACCACACCGTGAGCAGGCCATCGCCGCCGACGTTCCCGATCGCACAGTGCGGCTCTATGGGGGCGTGCGTCGTGCCGTGGAAGACGTACTCGCCCTCGACCGTCACGTCCGCCGCCGCCATGAGCTCGTCCACCGGCCCGAACTCCAGCTCGACGTGCTTCGTGACGTTGCCGTTCTTTCCCGCCTTCCTCGGCACGTGGATCGGCGCCTCCGGGTGGGCGAGGGCCTGCTCCGGATCGAGGAAGGCCGGGAGCGGCTCGTACTGGACGTCGATGTGCTCCAGGGCAGCATTCGCCGTGTCCTCGTCCACCGCGGCGACCGCCGCCACGGCGTCGCCCACGAACCGCACCCGATCCACGGCGAGCGCGTGCTCGTCCCGGGTCCACGGGATGATCCCGTAGGGGATGGGCATGTCGGCGCCCGTGATGACGGCGTGGACCCCGTCGAGCGCCTCCGCCCGGCTCGCGTCCACCGACACGATGCGGGCGTGGGCGTGGGGACTCCGGAGGATCTTGCCGTGGAGCATGCCGGGAAGGGCCAGGTCGTCCGTGTAGCGTTCCTCGCCGGTCGTCTTCTGCAACCCGTCCACGCGCCGCAGGCGCCGGCCGATGAGCCGCGGGCCCTCCCCGGGCGGCGCCGCCGGGTCGTCGGCCTCCTCGGCCTGCAGCGGAAGGAGCTCTTCGGAAAGCACGGCGGCCTCAGTCGGAGCCCGCGGCGAGCGCCGCCGGGCTCGTGCCGGAGAGGAGGGCGTCCCGGGCGAGCTCGACGGCGTCGAGGATCTTCGTATAGCCGGTGCACCGGCAGAGGTTGCCCGAGAGACCCGCGGCGATCTCCGCCCGCGTCGCCTGCGGCTCCTCTGCGAGCAGACCGGCCGCGCTGCACAGGATGCCGGGCGTGCAGAAGCCGCACTGGGCCGCGCCCGCGACGTCGAACGCCTCCTGGAGCGCGTGGGGGCCGCCGGGGCCCGCCAGTCCCTCGACGGTCACGATCTCGCGGCCCACGGCCTCGTGGACGGGCAGGATGCACGAGAGGATCGCCTCTCCATCCATGAGGACCGTGCAGGCGCCGCAATCCCCCTTGTCGCATCCCTGCTTCGTCCCCGTGAGGCCGAGCACGTACCGGAGGGTCTCGGCCAGGGTGAAGTGGGACGGGACGCCCGCCTCGACCGTGTCGCCGTTGACGCGAAGCCTGATGATCTCCTTCATGAGCCCGATCGTTCCCAGGTTCGCATCCGGAGGGCGCGCGCCGGCGGATCCGGAGCGCGGACCCACGCGCGTGCCCGCGAGTCACGTGAACGTTAGACTCAACGCGCTCGATGGGTCAAGAACGAAAGCGGACGGGAAACAGGGAGACGCGGGTGGGGCGCAGGCAGAGGCAAGCTTCCGGGCGGGGCGGGGCGCGGTGGAGCGCGGCACTCGTGGCCGCGGCCTGGACGGCGGCGGGCGCCGCGCTGCCGGCGCCGGCCCGCGGGCAGGAGCGGCTGCCCGTCGACCGCTGGCTCGTAGCGACCCCGTCGTCACCCGAGTCGCGAACCCCCTCGGCCGCCCCCGATCGCGGGGGCGAGATGGGCTCGGCCCGATGGACGCTGGTTCGCCGCGACTCGGCGACCACGTTCACGATTCGTGCTCCGGAGGAGGCGACGGCCGCGCCCGACAGCGCCTGGGCCCACGCCTACATCCGCGCGCCGGAGGACCGCGACGTCCGTCTCGCGTGGGGAGGCATGGCCTGTGGCCGGATCGAGGCGCGCCTGAACGGCCGCCGTCTCGTCCCGGCGGGCCCGGCGTGGCCGAGCCCCACCGGCGGCGCGGTGAAGGAGGGCGGGCCGGAAGGCGCCGCGCCCGTGGCCGCTGGGGAGCGGCGGGCGACGGCCGACACGGTCCTCGTGCGACTCGGCCTGGGGTGGAACACGCTCCTGCTCTCGATCCCGCGCGGAAGCTGCGAGGCCGACTACTTCGCGGCGCTCTTGCCCGCCGCCCCGGGGTCGCTCGCCGACCTCCGGGTCCAGGCGTCGCGACCGCCGGGAGAGGTCGGTGCGGGCCCACGGCCCTGGATCAGCGTCTCGCCGGGAATCCACGTCGCCCCGCAGCTCCGGTGGCTCGGCGAGCGCCTCGAGGGGTTCCTCGCGATCGAGCTCACGACCTGGGGCCGCGGCCTGCCGGACAGCGTCGAGGTGCGCGCCCGGGCCTCGGGCGTCGATGCGCGCACGGAGCGGGCGCTGGACCCGGACGGGCCGATGACCATCCTCCTGCCGGTGCCGCTCGAGAAGCTGGGGAAGGCGGCGAGAGGTCGCGAGGGACGGCTGGAGACGCGCTGGGACGAGGAGAAGACGACGACCGGATTTCGCGTCGATCCCGCCGAGGTCGAGCAGGCGCTCCGAGGTCCCATCGAGATGGGCGGCTGGTCCGGGACGACGGCGGAAGGAGAGCGCTCCGGACGCTGGCGGGTGCCGGACGAGCTCGACGGATTCACGCTCGCGATCGATCCGGACGGCGCCCCCGCCGCCTATCGGCGCGGTGCGGCTTCACTGGCCGGAGAGGGCGAT
This sequence comes from Gemmatimonadota bacterium, assembly GCA_046757885.1. Taxonomy (GTDB): domain Bacteria; phylum Gemmatimonadota; class Gemmatimonadetes; order Palauibacterales; family Palauibacteraceae; genus JBHHZD01. The sequence goes on along the minus strand of JBHHZD010000007.1, from coordinate 27,946 downwards.
CGTCTCGTGCTCTGCGCTCCGTGCCGCAAGGGTGAGGTCCTCGAGCTCACCGCGAAGGAGAGGGAGACGTGGGAGCACCCGCCGGTCGCGTGGATCATGGATCCTGAGGGAACGGGAGGCGCGAGATGAGCGGACGCTTCGAGCCGGCGATCGCGGTCGCGGCGTGTCTGGGGGCGGCGGGCTGCCTCGGACGGGGGACGCCTTCGAACGTGGCCCTGAGCTGCGGGACGCCGCGCAAGGCCGCCGACCTGCCGGCGGTCCTCGTGGAGGCCTCGGGCATCGTCCGGGACCCGCGCTCGCCGGACCTGTTCTGGCTGCACAACGACAGCGGCAACGAACTCGCCGTGTACGGGGTGGATGCCGGGGGCGCCCTGCGAGCCACGGTCCACCTGCGCGGCGCGACGAACGTGGACGCGGAAGACATCGCGCTCGGGCACTGTGCATATGGGCCATGCCTCTATGTGGCGGACATCGGGGACAACCTTGCGGTGCGCCCCGAGGTCTTCCTGTACCGCGTGCCCCTCCCGCCGCTTCCGGCCGGCCTCGCGCCGGACGGTTCGGTGGAGGGCCACGGGGCGGCCGGGGCCGTCGAGGACACGGTCGACGTGGAACGGATCATCCGACTGCGCTACGCGGGCGGCCCCCGCGACGCCGAGTCGCTCGTCTCGGATCCGGCGGGAGAGGATCTCCTCATCGTCACGAAGGGCCGGGACGGAGTCGTCGCCCTGTACCGGATCCCGTTTCCGGAGCTGGAGTCGGAGGACGTGATCATCCCGGCGCGCGTGGGCCGCCTCCCGGTGCCCAGCGGGAGCAACTCGAGCCAGTTCGTCACCGCGGCGGATCTGTCTCCGGACGGGCGCACGTTCGCCGTGCGCAGCTACACGACCCTGTTCCTGTTCGCCTGGTCCTCGGCCGCGAGCTTCGACACGACCGCCGTGCCGCGAACGGCTTCGCTCCTGCCGGCGCTCGAAGCCCAGGGGGAAGGGCTCACGTTCTCCGATGACGGACGGTCCATCCTCCTCGCGAGCGAAGGGGCGGAGGGGCGCGGCCCGCAGCTGAGCCGCCTGACGTGCGGAGCCGCCGGGCGCTGAGGCGGCGCGTCAGGACCCGTCGCCGGATCCCCTCGGGAACAGGTCGGGCTGGCCGCCCGCCGGCTCGGACGGCGGCTCCGGAGGTGGCGGGGCCGGGGGCGCGGGCTCCGGCGGACGGGGTGTGGCTCGGGGCGGCTCCGGGGCACGGGTCGGGTCCAGGTCCAGCTCGCGGGCCACGACGGATCGGGGATTCACGTCCTCCAGCTCGCGCTTGATCTCGTTCAGGCTCCGGCGGAATTCCCGCATCGCCCGCCCGAGCGACTGGCCGATCTCGGGAAGGCGCCGCGGACCGAAGAAGATGAGGATGATCACCGCGACGACGAGCATCTCGGAGAAGCCGAGGTTTCCGAATCCCATGGCGGTTATCGATCCTCGCGCGGAATCGTCCTGCCGGGCCGCGTCCCGCGGACGCGGATCATCGGGAGAGCGCCCGCAGGACCTCCTCCCCGTAGAACATCCCGATGTACCGGGCCTGGATGGGCGTCACGCGCCGCACGGCCCAGATGAGCTGGACGTCGTTCGGCTCGGCGGGCTTCGAGCGGAGCCGCATTCCGCACTCCGCCGGCAGCCGGTCGCCCTTGCGGAGGTTGCAGCGGCTGCACGCCGTCACGACGTTCGCCCAGCCGCTGTCCCCCCCGCGCGACAGGGGGACGACGTGGTCCCGGGTGAGGAACTCCCGGTACCCGAGGTCGGAGCGCGGACGGCCACAGTACTGGCAGCGATACCCGTCCCGCGCGAACAGGAAGGTGTTCGTCACCTGGCGCCGGAACCGGCGCGGCACGTGGATGTACCGGACGAGGCGGATGACGACGGGCGCCGGATACGCCGCGAACTCGGAGCGGAAGGGTCTCTCCGGATCGACCTCCAGGGCCTCCGCTTTCTCGTCGATCACGAGCCGCAGCGCCCGCCGGACCGGCAGGATCGTGAGCGGCTCGAAAGAGGCATTCAGAGCCAGACACCCCATCTGCTTTCACCTCCCGTGTTCGGGCGGATTCTAGAGGGGATCGGCGGATCGAGTCAAGCACGGCGAGGCCCATCCGGATGCCCGCCGCGGGGTGAGCGATGACGGCCGCCCGCGCGCGCCCGCAGGGCGACGCGAAGCCCGTCGACACGATCGTCCGGGTGGCCCTGCCGGTCCCGGTGGCCCGGTCGTTCGAGTACGCGGTCCGGCCCGGGGAGGCGGCGGGCGCCCGCCCCGGGAGCCGGGTGCTCGTGCCGTTCGGGCGGCGGCGTCTCGTGGGCTGCATCCTGGAGCGGCGGGAGGGGAAGAGAGGCCCGAAGGTCCGCGATGTCGAACGCATGCTGGATGCGGAGCCGGCGCTCCCCCGCCCCGTCCTCGACCTCTGCTCGTGGATCGCGAGCTACTACGCGGCGCCCGTCGGGCTCGTGGTCCGGAGCGCGCTGCCGCCCGGAATGCTCACGGCCGGCGACCGGCCCGCCGGTGCCGGCGCCCTCAGGCGCCGGCACCTCGTGCTCACCCGCGATCTCCCGACGCTGCTGGAGCGCGAGCGGGCGTTCGGCCGGGCGCGAAGACAGAAGGAGGCCTACGAGACGCTCGAGGCGATGGGCGGCACGGCCGCCGTGGCCCACCTCGAGCGCCACCTCGGTTTCAGCCGCTCCGTGCTGGACGGGCTCGTGCGGCGGGGCCTCGCCGTCGCGCGGGACGAGGTCGTGCGGCGGGATCCGTTCGCGGAGCTGCCGGCCTCCCCGCTGCCCGGCTCACCGACGCCGGACCAGGCCCGGGCGCTGGAGATCCTGCGATCGCGGCTGGACGCCGGACGACCGGGCGTGACGCTGCTCCGGGGCGTGACCGGCTCCGGCAAGACGCTCGTCTACCTCGAGCTGCTGGCGACGATCCGGGAGCGCGGGGGAGGAGCGATCGTCCTCGTGCCGGAGATCGCGCTCACGCCGCAGATCGTGAGCCGGTTCCGGGCCGTGGCGGAGGGAGACGTCGCGGTCCTTCACTCCGGGCTCTCGGCGGGCGAGCGCGCCGACGAATGGCGGGCGCTCCGCTCGGGAGCGAAGAAGGTCGCGATCGGGACCCGCTCGGCCGTGTTCGCCCCCGTGCGGGACCTCCGCCTCATCGTCGTGGACGAGGAGCACGACGGCAGCTACAAGCAGTCGGACACCCCCCGCTACCATGCCCGCGCGGCCGCGGCGGTGCGGGCCCGTCTCGAGGGCGCCCTCTGCGTCCTCGGGTCCGCCACGCCGTCGCTCGAGAGCTGGGCGAACGCGAAGAGCGGGCGCTATGCGCTGGTCGAGCTGCCCGATCGGGTGACGGCGCACCCGCTGCCGGCCGTGGACCTCGTGGACCTGCGCGCGGAGAGATCGGGACCCGACGCGGCGGGCGAGGGCGCTCCCGACGATGGGCGAACCGGGCCTCTCGTCCTCTCGAACCCGCTGCACGCCGCGATACTCGACCGCCTCGATCGCGGTGAGCAGACGGTGCTCCTCCTGAACCGCCGGGGCTACTCCACGTTCCTCCAGTGCGCGGACTGCGGGTGGGTCGCGGGCTGCCGTCGCTGCAACGTCTCACTCACGTACCACCGGCGGCGCGCCCGGGTCGTGTGCCACCACTGCGGATTCGAGGAGTCGGCGCCGTCCCTGTGCCCCGGCTGCGGCCGCGAGGCGCTCCTGTATTCCGGCCTCGGGACCGAGCAGGTCGAGCGCGTGCTCGGCGAGGCGTACCCGGCCGCCCGGATCGCCCGCATGGACGTGGACACGACGGGCGCGAAGTGGGCCCACATGGAGATCATCGAGCGGGTCCGCCGCCGCGAGGTCGATATCCTGCTCGGGACGCAGATGATCGCGAAGGGCCTGGACCTGCCCGGCGTCACGCTCGTGGGCGTGATCAATGCGGACGTGGGCCTGAACCTGCCCGACTTCCGGGCCTCCGAGCGGACGTTCCAGCTCCTGGCGCAGGTCGCCGGGCGGGCCGGGCGGGGCGAGCGCCCCGGCGAGGTGCTCGTGCAGACCGCGCGGCCCCGCCACTTCGCGCTACAGGCCGCCGTGAGCCACGACTACGAGGGGTTCGCGGCGCGGGAGATGGACGACCGCGCGGGCCCCGGCTATCCGCCCCACCGGAGACTCGCGAACCTCGTCGTGAGCGGCCCGTCCGAAACGGCCGTGGCGGATGGCAGCGCGGCCCTGGCCGATCGCACGCGAACGCTCGTCGACCAGCTCGGCCTCGAGGGCCTCGAGCTCCTGGGCCCGGCGCCGTGTCCGATCGACCGCCTGCGCGGCCGCTGGCGCTGGCACCTTCTCGTGAAGAGCGATCGACCGAAGGAGCTCGGGCACCTGCTCCGCGAGCTCTCCCGGCGGGCGGTCCCCTCGTCGAGCCGCCTTCGGCTGGAGATCGACCGGGACCCCGAGAGCCTGCTGTAGGGGAGACCCCGCGAGTCCGATCCCGCGGGACCCGGACCGAGCTACTTCCCGTCCGGCACGAGCACGGTCGTCGTGGCGGGCAGGCTGCTTGCGCCCGTGGCCGGGTCCGTGACGCGCACGCCGAGCCAGTAGCGGCCCGGCGCGGTGTCCGTGAGGTCGAGCCGGAGGTGATGAGCCGCGACCGCGCCTACGCCGGGCGGAAGCTCGGCCCCGAAGCGCAGGCGGACGGCGACGTCGGCGGGGGACAGCTCGTACATCCGCCCCGCCCGCGCCTCCGTGACCAGGCGGACCTCGACCCGATAGGGGGACCCCGGAGCCAGGCCGTAGGCCTCGAACCAGATGTGGGCGATCCGGTCCGGTCCGGGCACGTGGATCGGGCTCACCGCGAGGAAGGTCCTGCCGTCCCGGGTCCACGAGCCGCCGGAGTCGGGAGCGACGGCGATGTCGCTGAGCTCCGGCAGATCCGGCTGTGCCTCCGGGAGGCGTAGCGTATCCTGGACCCAGCTCGCCGGCGCCGAACGGGACGCGGCGGCGGATCCGTCGCGCGCGACGAGCGTGAACGGGTACGTCCCCGGCGGCAGGTGCAGGGGAAGGCGGAGCGTGAGCGCATCGTCCGGGGCGAGCGCGCGAGCCGTCTCCACGGTCCGCCGCGTGGTCCGGGTGAGGGGGTCGTCACCGGCCAGGAAGCCGAGCGCCCCTTCGAGCACGTAGCGGAATCCCGAGCGGGTGCGCTCGGGCTCGAAGTCTCCCGCCCGGCCACTCGCCAGGACCCACGCGAGGTCTCGGCCCGGACCGTCGCGGAAGCGAAGGACCTCCGTGGCGAGCCCGAGGCGCGGCTCGCCCTCCGGGGCGTCCGCCACGCGCTGGATCGCGAAGCGCGCGTAGTCGGTCGTGAGGAGTTGCTCCTGGCGGCGGCGCATGCTCCGCTCCGCCGCGTCGAGCGATCGGGTGACGAGATCACGCCCGAACGCGACGTGCGGGAACACGTCTCGCTGGAGGACCCGCCCGTCCGCGGCGCGCGTGACGAAGCGCTGGAAGAACGCGGTCCCCGGCCTCGCTTCGGGGCCCAGGTTCTCCTGCATGCGGTAGTCCGCCACGGCCTGCGTCCCGATGCGAGCGACGGGGGCGAAATGATAGAGCCGGTAACCGTCCGGACGGTAGTAGGCCCAGGCCTCGGAGGGGTCGGCCCCACCGCCGGCCGGATTCGCCGCCCGACCGGCCGGCTCGCCCATGCGCAGGTATACGAGTCCGCGGTCGTCAAGCTCCAGGCTGTCCGGCCGCCCCACGAGGTCCGCGAGATCCAGCGTGAAGCGAGGCCGGGGAATCCGGTACAGGTCACGCGCGCGCCGCAGGCGCTCGTAGTGCAGGACGAGACGATCCTCCAGGCTCATCGCGAGTCGCCACGCCCGCTCGGCCAGGAAGCGCCGCACTCGAGCGCAGGACCCGGGCTCCGCGGGCATCTCGGCCCACGCGTCCTGCTCTTCGGGCGTCGCGAGCCCCCGCAGGTCCAGCCACAGCTCCCGTTTCACCTCCCCGTTCATGTGCTCGCAGGCGGACAGAAACGCGGCGACCCCCCGGTCGATCCGCCCGCCTCGCTCGCCCGGACTCGCGTCGCCCTCCCCCAGGGTCAGCTCGACGCGGGCCCGCTCCAAGTCCGCGACCGGGGCGAGCGGAGAGGATCGACCGATGCCCGCGAGCGCGCCCAGGGCCCGTTCGCGCCGGCCGGCTCGCCGCCACAGCCGGGCCGCCGCCAATCGCCCATCGTCCGAGCGGGGTCCGGCCGGGCCGAACGCTTCGAGGAGGCGGGCCACGCGAGCGGAGTCCGGATCGAGGGCGTAGGGAGAGAGGGCGCGCGCGACGGCCGTGGGGATGGTGTCGGGCGGGGCGTGGCCGGATCGCTGAGATGTTCCATTGGCGGGAAGCGGAAAGTGGGGCGTGAGGCCCGACGCCAGGTTCCACGCCGGCGTTGGCAGAGCCATGACCGCCATTCCTATGAACGTCGCAAGCGTCAGGGGACCCGAACTCCTGCTGCCGCAAACGGTTCCGAAGTAGCCTCCCGCTCTCATGACTCGTGCCATCGACCGGTTCCTGTATGCGCGTCGAGAGTGCGTCTCTTGGCCCGCCTACCTTCGGGTCACGCCGAGCCCCGGAGCGTCGGAGAGGACGATCCGTCCGCCCTCCAGGTGCGGGCCGTCGAACGGATCATCCCGCAGGAGCGCGGCGCCGTCCAGGTCCGCGAAGTCGAGGAGCGGCGCGAGGTGAGCCGCCGCCGCGATCCCGAGAGAGGTCTCGAGCATGCAGCCCATCATGACCTTCAGGCCGCAGGCGCGCGCCGTGTGGATCATGCGCAGGGCCTCGCGGGGCCCGCCGCACTTGGCGAGCTTGACGTTGATCCCGTCCGCGAGGCCGACGAGGCCCGGGATGTCCGCGGCCACAAGGCAGGACTCGTCCACGATGACGGGAAGGCGGCCCGCCTCGTGAAGCCGCCGATAGCCCTCGACGTCCGTCGGAGGGAGGGGCTGCTCGACGAACTCGACGCCGAACGCGGAGAGCATCTCCATTCGCTCGAAGGCCTCGTCGGCCGTCCACGCCGCGTTCGCATCGACCCGCAGGGTCCGGTCGGGCGCGGCCCCGCGCACGGCGTGCAGGATCTCCTCATCCCGCTCCGTTCCGACCTTGATCTTAAGGATCGGGCGCTCGCCGGCCCGCCGGATCTTGTCCACCATCACCTCCGGCTCATCGAGCCCGATCGTGAACGAGCTCGGCGGCGCGGCCTCGGGGTCCAGCCCGAGCAGCGCCCACAGGGGTCGCCGAAGCCGCTTGCCCGCGAGGTCGTGCAGGGCGGCGCTCACGGCCGCGTGAGCCGAGGCGTTTCCGTCCACCGTCGTTCGAAGCTCCCGCTCCAGGCCCTCGAGGCGCTCGGGGTCCCGGGCCGCCTCCAGGACGGGCCGCATGGCCTCGAGCGCCGCCTCCACCGTGGCGGTCGTCTCGGCGTAGTAGGGCGATGGATCCGCCTCGCCCCACCCCTCGACGCCGTCCCACGAGACTCGGACCCAGATGACCTCGACCGACTCCTCGACCGAGCGGCTGATCCGGAAGGGAAACTCGGGCGCGACCTGCAAGATGTCCCAGTCCAGCCTCAAGAGACGAGCTCCACGAAGTCGTAGGCCGCCCACGGGCCGGTCACGTCGAGGCGGAGACCGGGGCTGCGCGATTCCCAGTCGCCCACGAGCTCGACGAAGCGGATCCAGTCACTCCGCGCGATGAGGAAGGCGGCGCTCAGAAGCCGGTTCTCCGCCCCGGCCGGAAGGAGGCGCGCCGCTCGCGCGTGGTGGCGCAGGTTCTCGTAGGCGAAGCGGGCCGCCCGCTCGAGGGACTCGCCGGCCGCCTCGCCCGGCCGGGGGCTCGCGTGCAGGCGGAGCTCGTACCCATCCTCGAAGAAGTCGAGGGCGTCGAGCAGGGCCACGCGCTGGGTCTCGAGGAGCACGCGCACCGCCGCATCGTCGCGCGCGCGGAGCCCGTACGGGGCCGGGATCAGGGTGCTCCGGCGCAGGAGCCGGGCGACGATGTCCGCGTGGGCCCGCACGCCGTCGGCGTCTCCACCCGGAGCCGCGGGCCCGTCCGGGCTCAGGTCCGTCACGGCCGCCGCCAACTCCCCGGATTCGACGAGTCGATACGGCGGCGCCGGGCGGCGGAGCTGGATCGCGTCCAGCGCCCGGTCCGTGCGGCGGTTCCGAACGATCGCGTGGACCGCGAGCTCGTCAGCCATCGGCCAGCCAGGGCTCGCGCTGGGCCGCGGGAGGTGACACCTCCGGTCCTTCCTCACCCAGATGCACGTTGATCTCGGAACGGATGCCCCATCGGCCGGCCAGGTAGATCCCGGGCTCGACGGAGAAGCCGATGCCGCGCACGAGCCGCCGCGCGTCGCGCGTCTCCACCGAGTCCAGGTTGGGGCCGAATCCGTGGTTCACCCGGTCCATCGCGTGCCCGGTTCGGTGGAGGATGTGGTCGCCGAACCCGCGCTCCGAGAGAATCCGCCGGGCTTCCGCATCGACCTCGGCTCCGGTCGGGCCCGCCCCGTTCGCGTAGCCGCCGGCGATGAACTCGACCGCCCCGTCCCGGGCGTCCCGCACGGCATCCCAGGCGGCGCCGAAGCCTTCCGGCGCCTCCGGGCCGAGCACTCCCATCCAGGTCTGGTCGGCGAACACGGCGCGTGGCTCTCCCTCCACGCGACCCCACAGGTCGATGAGGAGGACGGCCGACGCCTCGAGGGAGGCGGAGGTGCCCTTCTGGGGCCAGTAGTGCGGGTTCGCGCTGTTCGGTCCCACGCCGACGATGACCCCGTCGCTCAGGAGGCCCCGGGACGCGACCTCCGACTCGATCCAGGACGCCAGATCGTACTCCGTCATCGGGACTCCGCCGAGGACCGCTTCCAGCCCCCGCCGATAGGCGGCCTCGGCGGTCTCGGCCAGGATGGCGGCAGCCTTTCGGTGCAGGATGAGGCCATCTTCTCCCCACTGCGCGTAGGTGCGGGAGAGCAGGCCTGCCGAGCTCACGACGCGAACGCCGAGCGCGGTGATGAGCTCGAGGACGCCGGCCGGCACGTTGTCCACGAAGGGGACCGCGTCGCGCTCCGACGTCTCCATCGCGACCGTGCCGCAGCCTTCGAGGAGCTCCGACAGGGCCGTCTCCAGATCCTCCCACCCCACGTAGGAGCGCACCTCGCCCGGCCAGTCCGTCCAGTGCGTGAGCTCGATCGCGTGGGCGAGCGCCTGCGGGGCACGTCCCGGTCGCAGGAGGACGAAGTAGCGGCGGGAGATTCCGTCCGGCAGGCCCAGGATCTCGCCGGCGATCCGGTTTCGCCCCTCGAGGTCGTACAGGAGCCATCCGTCGACCCCCGCCCGCTCGATCTCACGTTGCGCCCCGTCCAGGAACCCCGCATCCAGTGTCGCCTTCACGGCCTCTCTCCCCGAGAATCGTTGATTCCGGCCAGGCCTTCGACGTGCGCGAGCGCGCAGCGCGCGAGCACCTCTGAATCATACCCTCCTTCGAGGACGGACACGACCCGGCCGCGGGCCGTCCGCTCCGAGGAAGCGAGGATTCCCTCCGTGACCCGTCGGAAATCCGCCGGGCGCAGCGTGAACCCGCCGAGCGGGTCACCGGCCGCAGAGTCGAACCCCGCCGAGATCAGCACGAGATCGGGGCGGAAGTCAGCGGCGGCCGTCCCCACCGCGTCGAGGAGCTCCGCCACGTACCGCTCGGGAGGAAGGCCGGGCGGGAGGGGCAGGTTGCGCACCGTGCCCGCGCCCCGGCCCGCACCGCGCTCCTGCACGGCCCCCGTGCCCGGATAGTGGTCCGCCATGTGCATGGAGAGGTAGAAGACGTCCGGGTCCTGCCAGAAGATGGCCTGGGTTCCGTTGCCGTGGTGCACGTCCCAGTCCACGATCAGGACCCGTGCGGCCGAGCCCCGATCCAGGGCGTGCCGGGCCCCGATCGCGACGTTGTTGAACAGGCAGAAGCCCATCGCCCGGTCGCGCGTGGCGTGGTGCCCGGGTGGACGAACCGCACAGAACGCGCTCTCGAATCGGCCGTCGAACACGCCCTCGACCGCGTCCGCCACGCATCCGGCGGCGGCGAGCGCCGCGGCCCAGGACCCGGGCGATGCGACCGTATCCGCGTCGATGTGGACGAGCCCGCCCGATTCGGCCGCCGCCCGGCAGGCTCCCCGGACCCGCGACACGTGGTCCCTGGAATGCACAGACGCGAGCCGGCCCTCCGCGGCGGGCTCCCCCTCCACCGGAATCACGTGACCCTCCAGCCGCGGCAGGGCGCCCGCCAGGTTCGACATGAGGGCGCGCAGGCGGCCCTGGTGCTCCGGATGGCGCCAGCCCGTGTCGTGAAGGCCGCAGGCGGCGCTGGAGAACAATCCCACCCGGCGCACGTTGATCCGCTCCGTCCCTGGTTCTAGGTTGGCGTTCGGCACCCTGTACCCGACCCGATCCGGGAGTCCGGCAATCTATCGCCACCGCGCACGACTCGCGCTCGTCTGCTTGCCCTTGCTCGCCTCGTGCGACGTGGAGTGGGGGGGCGCGCGCCTCGCCCTGGAGGACCCGTCTCCACGTCCGGCCCCGGAGGACTCAGGCGGGGTCGCGCCGAGGGAGCCGTTGCCGACAGGCCCCATCCTACTCGCCGTCGTAGCGGGGCCGGGAGATTCCCTGCGCGCGATGCCCATGGCCCGGTTCGAGGGCTCCGGCCTCGCCCCTCTGGCGTTTCCCGCGCCCACCGACGAGACGTTCCGTGCCCGATTCGACTCCGCGTTCCTCCCGCCGGCGGCCGAGCTGCCGCTTCACGCGGCGGGCAGGCGGATCGGGACCCTCGTGCTGGACACCGTGCGGACGATCCCCCGCGCCGCCTGCCCGACCGCCGCGGGAGGCCGGGCGCTTCTCGCAACCGGCGCGACGCTGCTCCCGCTGATGCTCGCCACGACGTCGCGCGTCTCGAGCACGCTCCCGAGCGCGGGGCGACCGGCCGCTCTGGATCAGCGGATCCGGACGTTCGGCCCCATCCTCGCCGAGCAGCTTCTTCGCGCGGCCGGCGAGACGCGGCCGTTTCTCGCGCAGCGGGCGGGCCTCGCCGCCCTCGAATTCGAGGGCGATGCCGCGCCGGCCATGGCCGCGACGTATCTCATCAACGACGCGCTCGACGGTCCGCCGCCGGCCGGCCCGGCGGTCTCGCTCTTCTTCCTCGCGCGCTTTCGGCCGGCGCGGGGCTACGTGCCGGTCTGGTCCATCCTCCGACGCTACGAGGCGGGCTCCCGGGAGATCTACACGTACGCAACCGCGATGGCAGGGCCGCGCGGTCGCCTCGATTTTCTCGTCCTGAGCGATGGGAACACCCGACGGCTGGCCGCCAGCGCCGACGCGGGCGACGACGGGGGAAATCGGGGCATCGACTGGGTCGAGGACGGACGGTGCCCTGTGCTGGACCTGCTGCGCAGGGAAGCCCCGTAGCATCGGGGCGGATCAGGCGGCGGCGAAGCTCTCCAGCGCGCGACCGGTCTCGCCTCGCCTCAGATCGGTCAGGGCCCGATCCCTCAGCTGACGGACCCGCTCGCGCGTCACGCCAAGGAGCTGGCCGATCTGCTCGAGGGTGTGCTCGGATTCTCCCTGAAGCCCGTAGTAGAGCCTCAGCACCCTCGCGTCCCGCGGACGGATACGCTGGAGGGCGAGGGCCACCCGCTCCTGGAGCAGGCGTCGGTCGAGGCCCTGATCCAGATCCAGCTCGTCCACGAGGAATCGATCCGCCAGCTGGCTGTCCTCCGAGCCGCCGATGGGCGCGTCGAGCCTCACTTCGGCGGTGTTCAGCGCCAGTAGCATCTCGACTGTCGGCAGGCGGAGGCTCGTCTCGGCGGAGATCTCGGGTGCCGTAGGCTCGCGGCCGAAGCGCTGCTTCAGGTCCGCCCTCGCTCGCAGGATCCTCCCGAGCTCGGTCGCCCGGTTCAGCGGAAGGCGCACCGGGCGGCTCTGGCGGGCGAGCGCGGCCAGGATCGCCTGGCGAATCCACCAGACGGCATAGCTGATGAACTTCACGCCCTGGTCGGGATCGAACTTCTTCGCCGCGGTCACGAGGCCGACGTTGCCCTCCTGGATGAGATCCGCGAACGGGACGCCCCGGTTCTGATATCTCTTTGCGACGGAGATGACGAAGCGGAGGTTGGCCTGGATCAGCGTTTCCAGAGCCGAGGGATCCCCCGCACGGGCCCGACGGGCCACGGCATCCTCCAGCTCGGGAGACATGAGGGGATATCGCCCGAGATCGTCGAGATAAAGATCGACGGAACTGGAGAGGCCGGGCTCCGGGGATGCTTCCGGAGACACTCGCCCGTATCGAGCCATCGCCTGTCTGATTGGGCCGGAAAAAAAGGGGGGTGGCTCCGCGTCCCGATCCACCCGACGGATGCAGAACCAGGCCACTGTCCGCCGGGAACATAGGATCGGCCGGAAATCGTGTCAAACCGGCGCGGCGGCCGCATCGCTTGTCGGGTCGGGCGGCCGGGCGTACATCAAGGCACGCGCGGGTGAGCGCCCGAAGGCGCCTGACATCTGACGACGGCGGCGGCGATGCAGCGGTTCGGCTGGACGTGCGCGGGGCTGAGTGACGTGGGGCGGGTGCGGGAGACGAACGAGGACTCGATGTACGCCGACGAGGCCGCCGGCGTGTTCGTCGTCGCGGATGGAATGGGCGGGCACGCGGCCGGGGAGGTCGCGAGCGCCATCGCGGCGGAGCGCATCGGCGCCCTGCTGTGCCGGGAGTGCGATGCCGCGACCGTGGAGGAAGCGCGCGCCGCCTTTCTCGCCGCCTTCGATGCCGCGGGGAAGGAGATCGCCGCCGAGGCGGCGCGGCACGCGGAGCGATGGGGCATGGGCACCACGGCCACGGTCCTCTTCCTGGACGCTCGCGGTGACTACCTCATCGGTCAGATCGGCGACAGCCGCGCTTACGTGTACCGGGCCGGGGAGCTCCACCAGCTCACGCGCGACCACTCCTGGGTCCAGGAGCAGGTGGACCTCGGCGTCCTGACGCCGGAACAGGCCCGTCTGCACCCCCAATCGAACCTCATCACCCGGGCCCTGGGCGTCGACCGGGACGTCTCACCGGATCTCTACGCGGGCGAGCTTCGGGACGGAGACGTGTTCCTCCTCGCCTCCGACGGCCTCAGCGATATGCTCGCTCCGACGGCGATCGAGGAGGCCCTGGCCCGCCCCGGCACGCTGGAGGCGACCGCGCGAAGTCTCGTGGACGAGGCGAACCGGGCCGGGGGGAGCGATAACGTGAGCGTGCTTCTCGTCGCCGTGTCCCGCGAGCAGGCGGGCGCATAGCGATCAGTAGAGAGGCCGATCCTCATCCAGGCGGGCCGCGACGTCCTCGTCGGAGGCCTCGAGGAGCTCCAGGATCGGCGCCGGGTCCATCCGACCGGGCGACTCGAGGCAGAACACCCGGAGCACGCGCGTCGTGTGGTGCAGGGACGCGCTGAGGCGGGGAAGGTCGATGAGGCCCTTCTCTCCCTCCGAGGTGAGCCGCCGCACCGGACCTCTTCCGGGGGCGAACAGGAGGCGGAGCTCCAGCATGCGCGGGTTCGACGGGTAGTCGACGAAGATGGAGCCGCGCGGCCGTCTCCACTCGTCGGCCAGGCGGTCCTCGAGACGCGCGACCAGGTCGCGGCGGGATTGAACCCAGGACGCGACCCCGGACGGCAGCTCGTCGCCCAACACCTCGACGACGCGGCGCGGGAGCTGGCGGTCCCTGAGGGCGCGAAGCAGCGCGGGGAAGACGGGGGGCGCCGGCCGATCTTCCGAGCGGGCGGCCAGCAGGCTCAGAAGCTCCTCGTCCGTGCGCCCCGGCAGGTCCTCGGCCACGAAAAGCCCGGACCCCAGCGCGTCTCCGACGAGCCGCCGGAACACGACCGTGGCCGAGCGGACCGCGTGGTGCCAGTACACGTTCCTGAACATCTGGTACTTCGAGAACAGCAGCGACTCGAGCGCACTGATGCCCTTCTCCGTCACCGCGACCTCGAGCCGCGCCTCCTCGCGCTCGCGCGCGAGCGTCAGGGAGTCCAACAACCGATCCACGTCCACGGCGCCGTAGGGAACGCCGCAGAAGAGGCTGTCTCGCCGCAGGTAATCGATCTTGTCCAGATCCAGGGAACCGGACACGAGCCCCTGGAGCGGATGGTCGGAGGCGCCGCGGATGAGATCCGCGATGAGCCGCGGGGCCTCGGGGTCGATCCCGACCAGGATGGAGCGGATGGACGGCGCTTCCAGGAACCGCGCCGCGAGCTGCTCGTGGTGGCCGGGAATCGACGCCGGCTCGAGCTCCTCCATCGCGTGCGAGAACGCGTAGTGCCCGACATCGTGCAGGAGGGCGGAGAGTCGGACGAGCGCCGCGGATTCGGTCGTCACGGCCGCCTCCCCGAGCGTGCCGCTCCGCTCGAGCGCTCGGATCGCGCGTCCGCTGAGGTGATAGACCCCGATCGCGTGGAGGAAGCGGGTGTGCACGGCGCCGGGGTAGACCAGGTGGGCGAACCCCAGCTGCTTGACCCGGCGCAGGCGCTGGAACTCCGGGGTGTCCAGGATCGCCGCGGCGTGCGGCTCCAGGCGGATGTTCTGCCACACCGGGTCTCGCACCGTCCGAGCGCGCTGCGTCATCGAGTCCGGCCCTCCCGTGGCGGTGGCGCCTCCGGCGCGCCGTGATCCGGGGCTAGTAGACGGCGGCCGCGAGCTCGGCGGGAAAGTCCGGGAACCCCTCGAGCCACGCCTTCCGGGCCGCCCGGAGCTCCGCCAGGCGCTCGGCGAGTGTCGGGGCGTCGTAATGGTCCGCCAGCCGGAAGAGCGCATCGTCGAGATCCGGCGCCCCGGCCGGCACCTCCAGTCCCGTCGCGGCATCCGGTGCCCAGTCCACGGCCTCGCGCAGGATCGCCCGGATGATGGCGACCGTCTCCGCGAGCGTGATCTTACGGGCGGATGCCCCCTCGCCGATCTTCCCGGTGTTCAGGAGGAAGGTGTGCATGTCGGGGTTGGCGCTCAGGATCTCGTGGAAGATCCGCCCCTCCTCGCCCCTGGAGCCCACGATGAACGGATTCGTGCCCACGCTGCGCACGGGCTCTCCACGGGCCGACGGGTCGGCCGCAGATGTCTTGATCGACTCGCCCAGCATGAAGGCGACGGCAGCCTGCCGGTCGTCGAGTCGACAGACGGCCGGCACGAGCGGATTCCTCGTGATGAAGAAGACGTGGGTCACGTGGTCCACGTCGATCTTGTCGTCCGTGTTCAGCACGGCCTCGATGGGAACGACGGCCCGACCGTTCGTCGTCAGCTCCTCGTTGTCGAAATCGACCCGACCGTGCTCGTCCACCCACACGTTCTCGAAGATCGCCCGCGCGCTGATCGCCGCCTGGAACAGTGCCGCCTGATCCTTCGGGTTCAGCCCGTCCGTCTTGATGTAGAAGCCCTTGCCCTCCGTTCCCTTGCAGAAGCCCCGCCGGGAGAGAACGACGACGTCATCCTGGCGCACGCGCACGAGCTCGCCGGCCGCCAGGTCCAGGTCGTAGGAGTGACAGGTGAGGCTCGTCTTGCCGGTTCCCGAGAGACCGAAGAACAGGATCCCGCTCTCCTTGAGCTCTCCATCCCGCGCGCTCCGGCACCGCACGACCTTGCTCCCCGCGTGCAGCCCGAGCTGCCCGTGGTGCTTGGCCCGGTACATCGTCTGGCGAAGGAAGGACTTCTTGATCTCGCCGTAGTAGTCGGTCCCGAGGACGTACGTGGTTCCCTCGACCGGATCCACGATGATGGAGCGCCCGCCGGGCCACTCGGGCACGTCGATCGTCACGAACGCCGGATCGCTTCCCGGGTCCCTCGTCGGTGCGAGACTCTCGTGGAACATGAGGCCCAGGCGTGCGAACGGCCGCGTGATGAACAGACGGCAGTGAAGGGAGCCAAATCCGGCCTCCGTCCCGATCTGCCGATCGATCTGGATGAGCTCCTGGGACTCCAGGTACTCCTTCACCCGACCGATCGTCGCGAGATCCTCGGGCGTGACCTCCCCGTCCACGGTGTTTCGGGTGTCCGCGGCACCGCGCGACCGGAACTTCGTCACGTAGGACGGGCTCCCATATTCCGTCGTGCGCTCGTCGTGCCGCGCCATGTCCCTGAGGGAGGCGAGCTCGGGGTTCACGATGAGACGCCGGCAGGTCGGCGGTCCTTCGGTGACGATGTTCACGTTTCCTCCACGGGGCTCGAATCCGGGCGCTCGCCGATGTGCGGCACCCGGGGCCGCTCGCAGCGGGCAAAAAAGATGCCCGGCGACCCGCGGAGCCGCAAATCAGCCGCTCCCGGGTTCCGTCGCGCTCCTCTCTTCCGCATCGACGACGCTGATCGCGGCCAGGTTCGCGATGTCCTCCACCGTGGCGCCCCGCTGCAGGATGTGGACGGGCCGCGCCATTCCGAGCAGGATGGGTCCAATGGCCTCGGCCCCACCGAGCCGGTCCAGGAGCTTGTAGGCGATGTTCGCTGCGGAGAGTGCCGGAAAGATCAGCACGTTCGCGTGCTTCTTCAGGTCCGAGAAGGGGAAGGACGAGCGCAGGATGTCGTCCACGACGGCCGTGTCCGCCTGCATCTCTCCGTCTACCACGAGGTCCGGCCGCCGCTCCTTCACGATGCGCACGGCGTCACGCACCTTCACGGACTCCGGGTGCACGGCGGAGCCGAAGTTCGAGAACGAGAGCATCGCGACACGAGGCTCCGCGCCGAGGCGCCGGGCAAAATCCGCCGTCACGATGGCCGTCTCGGCCAGATCTTCGGCCGGTGGGTCGATGTTCACCGTCGTGTCGGCGAAGAAGTAGAGCTCGTCGCGGAAGACCATCAGGTACAGGCCCGCGACGCGCCGAACGCCGGTCTCCATGCCCACGACCTGAAGGGCCGGCCGGAGGGCATCGGGGTACGTCATGTTCACGCCGGCCACGAGGGTGTCGGCCTCGCCCGTCTCGAGCATCATGGCCCCGTAGTAGATCGCCTCGCGCATCCGCGTCAGCGCCCCTCCGCGCGTGGCTCCCTTCCGCTGGCGGAGCTCGAAGAATCGGTCCGCGTACTCGGAGACCCGGTCCGACGTCCGCGGATCGATGATCTCTATGCCCTCGAGGTCGATCTCGAGCCGCGCGGCCGTCTCGCGTACGCGGGACGGATCGCCCAGCAGGATGGGGGTGCCCAGCCGCTCCTCGCGGATGGCGTGGCTCGCGCGCACGACCGTGTCCTCCTCTCCCTCCGGAAGGACGATCCGCTTCGGCGTCAGCTTCGCCCTGTTCATCAGCGTGCGCATGAGCTCGCGCGCGGGCCCCAGCCGCGCCTCGAGCCGCGTCCGGTACTCCTCGATGTCGATCTGGAGGCGCGCAACGCCAGTGTCCATGGCCGCCTGGGCGACCGCGGAGGCCACCCACAGGAGGACGCGGGAATCGAACGGGGAGGGGATCACGTACCCCGGCCCGAAATGGAGACGCTTTCCCCCGTAGGCCGCGGCGACCGCGTCCGGCACGTCTTCCTTGGCCAGGGCCGCGAGGGCCCGGGTCGCCGCCAGCTTCATCTCGTCGTTGATGCTCTTGGCCCGGACGTCCAGGGCGCCACGGAATATGAAGGGGAAGCCGAGGACGTTGTTCACCTGGTTCGGATAGTCCGATCTCCCGGTGGCCACGATCGCGTCGTCGCGCACGGAGTGGACGTCCTCCGGCAGGATCTCCGGGTCCGGATTCGCCATCGCGAACACGAGCGGACGGTCCGCCATGGAGGCGACCATCTCGCCCGTCACGATTCCGCCCACGGAGAGTCCGACGAGGACGTCGGCCCCGCGCATGGCGTCGGCCAGGTCCCCCGGCTCCGCGTCCTGCGCGTAGCGGGCCTTCTGGGGGGTGAGGCTCCCGCGGCTCGTGGTCACGATTCCCTTCGTGTCCACGAGCCAGATGTTGGCGGGATCGGCGCCCAGGCGGACGTAGTGATCGGCGGTCGCGATTGCCGCGGACCCCGCTCCCGAGAACACGATCTTCACGCGATCGATCCGCTTGTCGACGATCTCAAGCGCGTTCAGCAGGGCGGCGCCGGAGATGATCGCGGTCCCGTGCTGATCGTCGTGGAAGACCGGGATCTCAAGGCGGTCCTTGAGGGTCTCCTCGATCTCGAAGCACGCGGGGGCCGAGATGTCCTCCAGATTGATCCCGCCCACCGTCGGCTCCAGCATCTCGCAGAAGCGGATCACGTCGGCCGGCGACGAGGCGTCGATCTCCAGATCGAAGACGTCGATGTCCGCGAAGCGCTTGAACAGGACGCCCTTGCCTTCCATCACGGGCTTGGCCCCCCCGGGCCCGATGTCACCGAGACCCAGGACGGCGGTCCCGTTGGACACGACGGCCACGAGGTTGCCCCGCGCCGTATATCGGTACGCCTCCTCCTCGTCCGCCGCGATCGCGCGACTCGCCTCGGCGACGCCGGGCGTGTAGGCGAGCGACAGGTCACGCTGCGTCGCGGTGGGCTTCGTGGGCACGACCTGGATCTTTCCCGGCCTGCCACGGGCATGGTATTCTAGCGCCTGATCTCGGCGGATACTGGCCACGGTTCTCGTCTCCTGAATGGGCGTTGCACGCCGGCTGCATCGCGTGTTTCCGCCGCCCGCGCGAACGCGAGGCGGGGACGAGGGCTAATACTACAGCATCGAAACCGCCGCGGCTCGAATCGGTCTTCCGGAGGCACCTGCCCCTCGCTTGACACGTCAGGGCCCCGCCCGGACCTTGCCCCTCTCACCCCCTGCCGCGGAGGATGCGTGGAGATCAAGGGCGACCGTATGGTCTACCTCGGCTACGGCAAGTACTGGCGCTCCGATGAGATCGTCGGCCTGCTGCCGATCGAGGAGGGCCGGGGGCCGGGTCGGCGGACCGAGGTGTACGTCGCAACGCGCGATGAGCCGGTCGTCGCCTCACGCTCCGAGCAGACGATCCTTCAGGCCATGGCGGGCATCCCCGACGAGCTTTCGCGCGCGGCGGAGGCCCGGTCCGTCGTGGAGGACCTCCTTCTGGAGCTCTCGGAGCTGAGCCCGGTGCTGCGGAGGATGCTGAAGAACGAGGGAGACCTGGACGTGGACGGGTGGATCGACCGTCTGCGCCGGTTCATGCGGCCGGAGTCCGAATCCGAGGAAGGCCAGGAGAGCCTGTTCTCCGGCTGAGGAGGGGTGTCCGCGCGCGGCCCCGGAACGCGTCTCCGGCCCGGCGGTATTCTAGCGCGTGGAGAGCTTCTCGACGTGCACGGGTCGGCCTCGAGGCCGGCGGGCCCACGGCTGGCGGCCGGGCGTGTTCCTCATCCTCCTCCTCGCCGCGGCGCCCGACGGGCTCTTCGCGTCCCAGCAGGCGGCGCCGCGCGGAGCCGCCCGGGACCAGCGCCCCGTAAACCGGGGCCGCGCTCCGGGGCCCTGGAACGATGCCCGGGCGCTCGAGATCGCCCGCTCCGCCATCGATGCGAGGAGCCGGCTCGCCCGCTATCCGTCCCTGAGGTCGTTCGAGGCCGACGCCGAGGGGAACATCGGCTTCTACGCGGACTTCGGAGAGGGTGGCGAGCAACTGTTGCGCGCGGACCAGATCGCGCTCCGCGTCCTCTGGCAGACGCCGGGCAACACCCTGCAGACGATCGTCGGGAGACGGAACGTCCTCCGCTTTCCCATCCGCGTCCGGTATCACATCGACCATCTCAGCCTCGTTCTCGACGGCCTGGGGAACCGGATCAGCGTCGGCGAGGGCGAGGAGATCCGTGGCGTGATGCACCCCGCGGCCCCAGGCGCCCTGGACACGTACGACTATCGGCTCGTGGACTCCCTCGGGATCCGGCTGCAGGGAAAGCTCACGCGCGTCTATCGCCTGGAGGTTCGGCCGTCCCGGCCGCGGTCACCCGGGCTCGTGGGCACGCTCGACATCGATCGCGACAGCCGCACGATCGCCCGGATCGCGGCGACCTTCACGCCCGAGTCCTACTCGGACCCCACCGTCGAGTCCATCGGCATCGAGCTCGAGTCGGGGTACCAGAACGGCCGCTTCTGGCTGCCAGTGGAGCAGCGGTTCGAGGTGAAGCGCCATGTGCGCTGGCTCGACATGCCTTTCGGGAGCACGATCCGCGCCCGCTACCGGGTGCACGGCTACCGCATCAACCCCGCGACGCGGATGAGCCTGCGGGCGGGTCACAGGGTGGCCGCCCTTCCGGATGAGGAGCTGCGCCGGTACGCCGGTTGGGAGAGCGGCCTCGTCGCGGCGCCCCGGAGGCAGCAGTGGCTCGACTCCATCGCGATCGCGTCGATTCGCCGGAGGGCCGAGGAGGTGCTTCGGAACCGCTACCTCGGAGGCGACAGCCGTCTGGGCCTCTATCTCCCCGACCTGAGCGCAGGTTTGCGGACCCGCAGGGCCGAGGGCCTGTTCACCGGCGCGGGGCTGCGGTACGAGATCTCCGGGTCGAGTCGGGCGTCCGTCCTGGGCGGGTATGCGTTCGGCAGACGGCGGCCGGAGATCGTGGCCCGGCTCGACGGGGAGGTGGGCGGGGTGCGGACCAGGATCACGGGGTTCATCGATCGGGTGGCGGACATCGGACCGTTCACCGGCGCCTCGGGACTCGTGAGCACGCTCGGGCTCCTGTCGGACGGAGAGGACTTCGTCGACCCATACTTCAGCGACGGGGCGGCGGTGCGCGTCGAAGGCCGTGTGCTGGGCGGGCTGGGCTCGGCGGAGCTCTCGCTCGAGCGCCAGGAGGCGGCTCGCCTCGTGGCGGACCCGTTCACCGGACCCTCGCTTCGGCCCGTACGGCCGATCGCGGAAGGAGACGAGCTTCGGCTCGCGCTGTCCCTCCACCAGCTTCTCGGGCCCTGGCTGGGGGCCGGCTGGACGGCGCGGGCCCGCGCGGACATCGCGGGCGTGGCGGATTTCGGCTACACGCGCTGGACTCTCGACCTGCGGGCGGACCCACGTCCGGATGCGGGCGACTGGCGCTGGGACGGACGCCTGGTCGTCGGGGCGGCGACGGGGACGCTCCCCGCACACCGCATGTTCCTGCTCGGAGGCCGGGGCACCGTACCCGGTTACGAGTTCCGTGCCTGGGGTGGGGATCGGACGGGCTTCGCCCGCATCGGGATCTCCCGGGTCGTGCGCGCACCGTGGCTCAGCGTGCGCGGGATGGCGGCCGCCGGCTGGTCGGACGCGTCGGACCACGCGCGCGTGGCGGCCCGCCTCCTGGGCACGTCGACCTCGAGCGGGATCCGTGCTTCGCTGGGTGGAGGCGTCGGCCTGCTGTACGACATCGTGCGCGTGGAGGCAGCGCGCGGGCTGGACGCGGGTGAATGGGAGTGGATGGTCTCGTTGAACCCCTCGTTCCGGGCCCCCTTCTAGCCGGCGTCCTTGCAGTCGAACCAGGTCCGGCCCCAGCCCAGATCGACCCGGAGGGGCACGGACAGCTTCATCGCCCCCTCCATCTCCGCGCGGACGATCTCCCCCACTCGCTCCACGTCCGGCTCGGGCACCTCGAACAGCAGCTCGTCGTGCACCTGGAGGAGCATCCGGGCCTCCTCGCCCCGCAGCCTGGCGTGCAGGGAGATCATGGCCAGCTTGATGAGATCCGCCGCGCTCCCCTGAATGGGCGAATTCGCAGCGGTCCGCTCGCCGAATCCGCGCACGCCCGGATTGCGGGACCGGATCTCCGGAACGTACCGGCGGCGCCCGAGGATGGTCTCCACGTAGCCTCTCTCACGAGCCCTCTCCCGCATCTCGTCGAAGAAGCGACGAACGCCGCTGAACCGCTCGAAGTACTGCTCGATGAAGGCCTCCGCCTCGGCCCTCTCGATGTCCAGCTGGGCGGCGAGGGCCGCGGGCCCCTGCCCGTAGATGGTGGCAAAGTTGATCGTCTTCGCCCGGCCTCTCATGTCGCCGGACACCTGCTCGGACGGGACTCCGAAGATCCGGGCCGCCGTCTCGCGGTGGATGTCGCCATCGCCGCCGAACGCGTCGAGGAACGCCGGATCCCCGGAGAGGTGCGCGAGGACGCGGAGCTCGATCTGCGAGTAGTCGGCCGACAGAAGCAGGCACCCGTCCTCCGCCTGGAAGCCCTTCCGGATCTCGCGTCCGAGGGCCGAGCGGATCGGGATGTTCTGGAGGTTGGGATCCGATGAGGACAGCCGGCCCGTGGCTGTGACGGTCTGGTTGAACGTCGTGTGGAGGCGACCCGTGGCCGGGTCGACGAGGCGCGGAAGCTTCGTGACGTACGTGGAATTCAGCTTGTCCAGCTCCCGGTGCTCCAGGATGAGCCGCGGGACCTCGTGGCCCCGGGATGCCAGCTCCGCCAGCACGCTCTCGTCCGTCGAGGGCCCGGTCTTCGTGCGTCGCAGGACGGGCAGCTCAAGGCGCTCGAAGAGGAGGGCTCGGAGCTGGGGCACCGAGCGCAGATTCACCGGCTCTCCGGCCCGCGCGAAGATCGCCTCGCGCACCCGCTCCAGCTCCTTCCGGATGCGCGTCTCCAGAGAGGCGAAGAACTCGGGGTCGATGCGCACCCCCGCCTTCTCCATGTCGGACAGCACCCGGATGAGCGGCAGCTCGACCCTCCGATACAGGTCCAGCATCCCGTGGCGATCGAGATCCTCGGTGAGCGATTCGCGGAGCGCGAGGACGGCTTCCGCGATGCCGCCCGCATAGACCGAAGCCCTCTCCGGTTCGACTTCGGCCATCGGCAGTCGCGACCGGCCCGAGCCACTCAGCTCTTCGCCACTCGCGAGCCGGCGATTCAGGCGCTCCGACGCCAGGGAGGCCGCGGAATGCTCGGGCCGGCCCGGGTCGAGACAGTAGGAGGCGATCTCCGTATCGAAGGCCAGGCCCTCGAGCGTGCCGCCGCTTCGCTCGATCAGCGTCAGCGCGGTCTTGAGATCGTGCCCCACCTTGGGTGCGGCGGGGTCGGCGAGGAGGGCGGCGAGCGGCTCCATCTCGCCCGCGTCGAGGCGGGGCAGATTCGCGGCCTCGGTCGCGTCCAGGGCGAGCGTGGGGTTTCCCGCCTCGTCGTACGCCGTGGCGCCCGGTCGGTGGCCCAGGGGCACGTACCACGTCGCTCCGGGACCGGCCGACAGCCCGAGACCCACCAGCCCCCCGTCCGGCGTCCGGCCGAGCGCGCAGACGCCGAGCGACGGGCTCGACGCGAGCCGCTCGGCCACGGCGGCGACCTCGGCGGCTTCCGTCACGATCCTCGCGGGCGGGGAGGCCGGCGTCTCCGTCCCCTGCGCCTCGGCCGGCGCGCCGAGCTCGCGCGCGAGGCCCCTGAACTCCAGCTCCCGGAAGATCTCGCGTAGGGCGGGAAGATCCGGCTCCGACCGGTGCAGCATCTCCAGATCGAGCTCCACGGGGGCATCCGTCCGAATCGTGACGAGCCGCTTGGAGAGCCGGGCCCCATCCGCTCCCTCCAGCAGGGCTCGCCGCACGCGACCGCTGTCGATCCCGTCTGCGGCGGCCAGGATGTCCTCCAGCGAACCGAAGCGTCCGATGAGCCCCGGCGCGGTCTTGGCCCCGATCCCGCGGACCCCGGGGATGTTGTCCGAGCTGTCGCCGATGAGCGCCAGATAGTCGGTGATGCGCTCGGGCGACACCCCGAACCGCTCGTGGGCGTTCTCCGTCGTGACCAGCTCCTCATCCACGGCGGCCGGGCCGCGCCGGCCGGGGTTGAGCAGGGACACCCGGTCGTCGATGAGCTGATAGAAGTCCTTGTCTCCGGACACGATCACGGTGTGCAGGCCCGCCGAGGCGGCCCGGTGCGCGAGGGAACCGATGACATCGTCCGCCTCCCAGCCATCGACCTCGATGACCGGGATGCGGAAGCCCTCGAGGATCTTCCGACAGCGAGGAAGGGAGGCCGCGAGCTCGTCGGGCATCTTCTCGCGGGTCGCCTTGTAGGCCGGAAACACCTCGGTCCGAAAGCTGTCCCCCGCATCGAGCGCCACGCCGAGGTACGCCGGATCCCACGTCGTCAGGAGGCGCATGAGAAACCGCGCGAGCCCGAACGGCGCCGACGTGTTCTCGCCGCGCGAGGTCGTGAGCGGCCGGCTGATCATGGCGAAGAACGCCCGGTAGAGGAGGGCGTAGCCATCGATGAGGAACAGTCTCGGAGCTACCTGCGAGTCGGCCATGCGGGACGGGGGATTCGCCATCAGGACCCCTGGCGGGCCGGGGCGGCCGCGGGGAACGGACGACCGGGCGGGGACCCCGGCCCGTCGAGCGCGTACAGGCGGCGGTAGACGTAGGCGTGGGCAAGGACGGCTTTCACGTACCGCCGGGTTTCCGAGAACGGGATCCTGTCGACGAACAGCTCCTCGTCCGCCCTGAACTCCGGCAGCCGGCGCCAGCGGACGAGGCGGTGCGGGCCGGCGTTGTAAGCGGCCAGGGCCGCGGTGATCGACGCCCCGAATCGGTCGAGGAGATCCCGAAGGTATTGCCCTCCGAGGAGCAGGTTGATCTCGGGCACGCCGAGCTGGACCTCGTCGAACTCGGGAAGTCCGGTGCGCCGCGCGATCTCGAACGCGGTGCGGGGGATGATCTGCGCGAGGCCCACGGCGCCGGCGGAGGACACCACCGAGGCGTCGAAGGCCGACTCGCGGCGGACGAGGCTCGCGAGCAGGGACGGCGCGAGCACCGCCCGTTCGCCCGCGGCTTCGAGCTGCGGGCGATACGGCAGCGGGTAGACGGCGCGCAGAAGCGACTCGCTCCAGCGCCCGCCCCGCAGGCGCAGGACGCTCCACGCGATGGCCGTGCCCTCCTTCGTCCATCCGCGCGCATCGAGCGCGCCCGCCAGCGCGAGAAGCGATCCGGTCGAGAATCGTTGCCGGCGTCGGAAGGCGTCCAGCTCGGCCCGTCCCCTGTCCGCCCACCCGAGCGATGCCAGCAGGTCCATCCGGTCGAGGAGCTCCCTCTGCGCGGAGCTGAGATCCGGCACGCGCTCCCGCCGGAGCTTCAGCTCCTCCCACGCGTCGCGTCCGAGGCTGCGGGCCGAGCGGATGCCGTAATAGCCCAGGGGGTCGGCGCCGAGCGTCTGGCGGTAGAGGACCGCCGCGCTCGCCGTGTCACCCAGCGCCTCGCGGGCCCGGGCGGCCCAGAACGTGGCGGCGAGGGACCAGCTCCCGCTCGGGTACCTTCGCCGGTAGCCGTCGAACGCGGACCGCGCCCGCTCGGGCCGCTCTCGGAGTATCTCGAGCATCCCGAGACGCATGAGCGACAGCCCTCCGAACGCCGACCGCGGGAAGCTCTGGACGGTTCGGACGTACCCGTCGCGGGCCGCGTCGAAGTCGCCGGCGTCGTGCGCCATGTCCGCCAGGAGGAAGGAGGCCTGGGCTCCGTCTGGCGAGCCGGGGGCGGACAGCACGCGCCGCCAGGCAGCTGCCGCGCGCTGCCGCTCGCCCCGCCGGTACCGGGCCCGTCCGGCCAGGAACCACATCGAGGACGTCACGCCGGCCGCGGATCGAGGGGAAGCGCCGTCCGCGCGGAGCCAGGGTCTGAGGATCTCCAGGGCGTCCTCGTACTCGCCCGCCTCGAAGGCCCCGCGCGCGGCGGCCAGCGCGAGACGGGGCCGAGCCGTGTCCGGCGCGGCCTCCAGCGCCCGGCGAAGCCAGCCGGAGGCCCGGCGTCCGCGGCCCGCACGGAGGTCCGAGAGCCCTGCGGCCCGAAGCGCTCGCCAGTCCGACGTGATCGCGACCAGGAGCGGGGCCGCCGCCGGCCAGGGCTCGCCCGATTCCAGCCCGGTCAGAAGGGCAGCCACGGCTCCGGCCGAATCTCCCGTCGCGAGCCGCGCCGGCGCCACCCATCGGCCGGCGATCTCCCCGAAGGCGCCGCGGGACAGCCCGGCCGCGGCGGCGAGTCCCGCCGCAGGATCTCCCGCGCGCATGAACGCGATCGCGACGGTACGCCGGACCGAATCGCGCGGAACGATCGGATCCCTCGCGAGCCGATCCGCCACGGGTCGCACCGCCGCCGTGTCTCCGGCCTCGCCGAGACGCTGCATGGCGGACAGCTCGAGCCACCGCGCCGCGCGGGGCACGTCCGCGACCGTGCGCAGGAGCACCCGCGCCGCCTCCGACCCGCGGCCGCTCCTCGAGAGGGCGCGGGCATACGAGAGACGGGCGGGCACCCACCAGTCTGTCTCCACGGCGGCGTCCGGGGCGCCTCGCGCCGCGAACAGGGCTTCGAACTCGGACAGCGAGGCGTCCAGGCTGTCCAGCGCCAGATAGGCGGTCCCGAGAAGGGCCCGCCCGCGACCCGCCTCGAGACTGTCGAGCCAGGCACGGTTCACGAGCAGCCGTCGCACGGCAGGCCAGGCGCGGGCCTGCCCGTTCGCCCGCGCGGCGAGGAGCAGGAGCGCGGGGTCATCCGGCGCGCCCGTCGACAACCACCGCGCCAGGTCTCCCGCCGCCCGCAGGGGGAGGCCGGCCGCCATGCTCCGGATGGCGGCGCCGGCGGCGTCGGCGGCGCCCGACGCCGCGGGGGAGGTCTGCGCGACGCCGAGGACCAGCGGCAGCAGGAGCCGTATCATCCGTCCGTCCCCGGGGTGGAGCCCCCGGCGCCTCTCCGCTCCCGAAGTCTGCGGACGGTGGCCGCCAGCACGGCACGCGAGCGCTGGGTGAGGTCGAACGTGCCCAGGCCGGTCTCGTCCTGGAACACGATCCGCACGCCGGAGGGAGGCAGGCTCTCGTACGTCCATTCGATCCTCACCGTGCGCCCTGATCTCGGATCCGCCCTCACGACCTCCTTGTCCGCCTTGCCGAGCTGGACGAACACGCGCCCCCGATCGGTGCGCCAGCCGGGAGCGCTGGACTCCACGAAGCGACGGTTGGCCGTCGTCATGCGCTTCAGGTACTCCTGGAGAAACTCGTTCTCCGGGGTCTGCGGCCGGGGATCCGTCTGCCGCCAGAACCGGCTCCACCGCCCCACCCGCTCCGACGGCGAGGCGTCGCGCAGGCTCGCGAGCTCGGACGCGTCGAGGGCATAGCGCAGGTGGTCGAGAGCCTCCGCGAAGCTGTCGAACACCCACTCGTCGGACAGGGCGACGAGAACAGAGGTCGAGATCGTCGGCCCGCCGTCCAGCGCGGCCACCCGAAGGCGGGCCGGCCCGGGGGGCATCCGGCGCAGCGGGTACGAGTAGATGCCGGTGGCGGGTCCGTTCTCGGTCACCATCCAGCCCAGCGTGTCGCTCCACACGCTCCGCCCATCGATCTCCAGCGATACGTCGAAGCCGGAGGGGCGAGGCGAATAGTCCTCCACGACCAGGACCTGGGCGCCGCCGAGCTCGATCGTCGACCGCGGCGCTACGATGAGCGGTGGAGGCTGAGCGTAGACGTCCCGGGCGGCGGCCTTGAACGCCACGAGCGGACTGGACAGCGGGCTCCCCCCGGGTCCGAAGCGAGGAACGTCGAGCGTGAGCGTGAGCGCCGCCTCCCGGCGCGTCGCGAGCTCCCTCACGAGAACGTCCGCCTCGTAGCGTCCGGGAAGCAGCTTGAAGAAACGCTGGAAGAAGATGGCCTCGTCCGTTCGCCGGGTCTCTTCCAGGCGATCGACGCGGACGATCTCGCGCCGATTCATGCGCAGCGCGGTGTCGGAGCCCGCCTTCACGGTGAGCCGCACCTGGTAGCTGGCCGCGAACAGGTCCCCATCCCGGACGAACTGAAGCGCGGAGGGGGGCATGGACGCCGCGAAGCCCACGTAGGTGCTGTCGGCCGGCCCGCGGAGCATCACGAACCGTCCGACGACGGGAAACGCGTCCTCTCCCGTGACGAGACCGAGCTTGCGGTAGATCTCGATCCCGACCCGGCCTTCCCGCGACTCCGTGGGGCCGTCGGCGGGCCCCGGCCCGCCCCCCCGGGCCCCCGCCCCCCCCGCGGGCCCCGCC